>NZ_CP121106.1:2112351-2712351 GCF_029623755.1 Altererythrobacter sp. CAU 1644 | reverse complement strand
GCTCGCCGGCGAAGGTGTGGTATTCCAGCTCGTGGCCGCCGGGCTGCTGACGTTCGGATTGTTCAGCCTGATCCTCGCTCGTTACCGGATCATTCCGGACATGGGCGCCGAAGGAAAAATTCCTGCCTTCAGGGCCTGATCAGCTCGGCGCAGAGCCGCATTGGACCAGTCCTGCGGAATCGTAGATCGTTGAGCCGTCCCTTGCCCTGACCGAAAGCTGGGCATCGAATTCGCGCCCATTGCCCTCGCGAGGGCGTTCGGTTTCCGGATCGAGGTTCAAGCTGAAAGCATAGTCCTCCCCGGCAAACTTCAATTCGGGCGGGTCGAGCTGCTGCTCTTCGTTGATCGCCGCAAGCCTGACGATCTCGCCGCCGATCTTGATGAACCCCGCGTCCAACATGGCAATGGCGATCGCGCCGCTGCCGCCACCAGCAGGCGCGAATGCGCAGCTGGCCCCGAACAGGTCGTTCGCCTCGATGTCTTGGTAGAGGATCCGCTCAGGCGCGATCTCGACCTCTTCCGGTTCGATGACAGTCTCCTCGGTGCCGCCGCACCCGGCGAGCGCCAAGGTTACCAATGCTATCGTCCAACGCATCTGCGCCTCCCGGATGGCTTCGCGGCATTGTGCAGCGCAAATTTGGCCCAAGTGGGGCAACTGCGGAGGAAGTGGCCCCGCTAGGCTAGGGTTCGGCCGAAACTCCGGATCACGCTCCGCACTGCGCCATGCCCTCCGACAGATAGACTTCGCGGTCGGAGGCATCGCGAACGGTCAAGGTCGCCGGGTAATTGATGGTCTCATAGCCCGACTGCTTGCCCGCTTCCTGGTCGATTTCGAGTTCGAAGCTGCGCTCGAGCCCATCGTGTTTTGAGCGTGTGCCATAGGGTTGTTCGGCACTTCCTGCATCGGGCGCAAACTTCTCGATCCGGCCATCGATCTTGAGGTAGCCGCCTTCCTGCATCGCAAGCACAACGGCGCCGAGCCCGCCACCCTCGGGCGAAAATGCACAACTCGCTCCGAACAGCTCGTATTTCTCGATATCGGGATAGCCGATGACCTGAAGTTCGATCGGCACCGCGGGGCCGCGCGCATCTTCGTTCATCTGCTCGATATCGATTTCCGGCTCCTCCGCCGGCTCGGAACAGGCGGTGACAATCGCCACCAGCGCGGCAACGGCAGCAGGACGCATCAATGTCTCCCGAACAGTTTCTCGACGTCTTCCATCGAGAGTTTGACCCACGTCGGTCGCCCATGATTGCACTGTCCCGACCGGGGCGTGCGCTCCATTTCGCGTAGCAGTGCGTTCATTTCCTCGACCCGCAGCACCCGCCCTGCCCTCACAGAACCGTGGCAGGCCATGGTCGCAAGCACGTGTTCGAGTTTCTCGCCGAGCAGCAGTGCCTCGCCATGCTTGGCGATATCGTCGGCCAGATCGCGCAACAGCGATGCCGGATTGGCCTTGCCCAGCGCATGCGGCACAGCGCGCACCAGCATTGCCGATGGACCGAACCGTTCGATTGCCAGCCCGAATTGCGCGAGGCCTTTCGCCGCATCTTCGAGACGATCGCAATCGACCTCGTCCATTTCGACTACGTCGGGAACGAGCAGGGCTTGCGACCTCGCCGCGGCCTCGCCCGCCCCTGCCGCCCGGAGCCGTTCGAGCACAAGCCGTTCATGCGCCGCATGTTGGTCGACGAGCACCAATCCGTCGGCTGCTTCGGCGACGATATAGGTGTTGGCGACCTGTCCGCGCGCGACACCCAGCGGGTAGTCCGCGGCCTCGGCCTCGATTGGAGACGCCTCTTCGGCGCGGCCCATCGGAGCGGCATCCGGCGCTGTCAGGACGTCGGCTTCGACGCCACGCCACACCGCCCGCGCTTCGGCAACTTGGTCGCGAGGCCCGCCCCAATCGCGCCCTTCGAAGATGGAGCGCAATACCGGTGAGGGCTCGTTACGCATCGGCTCTTGCTGCCAGCGCGCCATCGCCCCGCGATCGGGGCCTTGGGCGCTGCGCCGGTCCCCAGTCGCCAGCGCCTGTCGCAAGCCAGAGACGATGAAGCCGCGGACGCCGCTGGCGTCACGAAAGCGTACTTCCGTCTTCGCCGGATGGACGTTCACATCGACGTCTTCCGGGGCTACCTCGAGAAACAGCGCCAGCACGGCGTGACGGTCGCGCGCCAGCATATCGGCATAGGCCCCGCGAACCGCACCGACGAGCAGCCGGTCCTTCACCGGGCGGCCATTGACGAACAGATACTGGTGATCGGCGACGCCGCGATTGTACGTCGGCAGGCCGGCAATTCCGGTCAGCCGCATGGCACCGCTTACGCCTGGACGTTCGCACTCGATCGCGACGGCATTATCCTTGAGCTCGCGCGCAACGATCCCCGCGACCCGATCGGCCAGTGGTTCCTCCGGTCGCGTCGCGATTATTCGCCGGTCGCCGTGTTCGAGAGTGAAGGCGATCTCCGGCCGGGCCATCGCCAGCCTGCGCACCACATCGAGGCAGGCGGCGTACTCGCTGCGCGCCGTGCGCAGGAACTTGCGCCGCGCGGGCAGCTTGGCAAACAGGTTCTCGACCCTGACCCGCGTTCCCGGCGGGAGAGCGACGGGCCCTTCCTCGACCAGTTCGCCATGATCGACCACCCTTCTCCACCCGCTGTCGGCCTCGCGCACTCGGCTCTCGATCGTGAAGCGCGCGACACTCGCTATCGATGGCAAGGCTTCACCGCGAAAACCGAGCGTGGCAACCTGTTCGATGGCTTCATCAGGAAGTTTCGAGGTGGCATGGCGTTCGAGCGCCAGGCCCATTTCCTCGGGCGTCATGCCGCAGCCATCATCGGTCACCTCGATCCGTCCGAGGCCCCCATCGAGCAGCTTGACCGCGATTCGCCGGGCACCTGCATCGATTGCGTTTTCGATGAGCTCCTTAAGCGCCGCTGCGGGTCGTTCGACCACCTCGCCAGCGGCGATACGGTTGACGAGACTGTCGGGAAGGCGGCGAATTTGCGGCATTCGCGCCATCCTAGCGATGGGGCGCAGCAAATTCGAGGCCAGCGGTGGAAAATCCCTGGGGCCGTCAACAATTATTTTGGCGTTTTGACGCACCTTTGGTTAGAGAGACGGCTCTTCCTGAAAAGGGATTCCGATCGCCGGGTACGCACCCGGCCACCTGAAAATTCACGGGCGTGCACATACAATGGGCTTCTTTTCCAATCTTCTGAAATTCGGTTCACAGAATATGGCCATCGACCTGGGGACGGCCAACACGCTGGTCTATGTGCAGGACCAGGGCATCATCCTCAACGAGCCGTCGGTGGTCGCGATTGAAACCATCAATGGTATCAAGCGGGTCAAGGCCGTTGGCGACGATGCCAAGATGATGATGGGCAAGACCCCGGACAGCATCGAAGCCATCCGTCCACTGCGCGACGGTGTGATCGCCGACATCGAAATTGCGGAAGAAATGATCAAGCACTTCATCCGCAAGGTGCATGGCCGACGCAGCCTGCTGCGGTTTCCCGAGATTGTGATCTGTGTGCCTTCTGGTTCAACCTCGGTCGAACGACGCGCGATCCGTGACGCGGCGTCGAATGCCGGGGCTTCGGAAGTCCATCTCATTCTCGAGCCGATGGCAGCAGCGATCGGCGCCGATATGCCGGTGACCGAACCGGTCGGCAGCATGGTGGTCGACATTGGTGGCGGCACCACCGAGGTCGCCGTGCTTTCGCTGCGTGGCCTCGCCTACACCACTTCGGTTCGAACAGGCGGGGACAAGATGGACGAAGCGATCGTCTCCTACGTCCGACGACACCACAACCTGCTGATCGGTGAAGCTACGGCCGAGCGGATCAAGAAGGATTACGGCGTTGCGGTTGCTCCCGAAGACGGGATCGGCGAGCAGATCACGCTCAAGGGTCGTGACCTCGTCAACGGCGTTCCGAAAGAGATCACGATCAACCAGGCGCACATCGCCGAGGCCTTGAACGAACCCATCGGCGCAATCGTCGAGGGCGTCCGGATTGCACTCGAGAACACGGCGCCCGAACTGGCTGCCGACATCGTCGATCAGGGTATCGTCCTTACCGGCGGCGGCGCGCTGATTCAGCGCCTCGACGAGCATCTGCGTGAAGAGACCGGCCTGCCGGTCAGCATTGCCGAAGATCCGTTGTCCTGCGTCGCGATCGGCACGGGCCGCGCGATGGAAGATCCGATCTATCGCGGCGTCCTGATGACGGCCTGAGGGAGTTCGCAAGGTGGCGCCCCCTTCATCGAGGCGCTCAGGCCATTCACGTAGAGCGCAGTACACCGTCTTCACCGGATATGTCATCGCTGCCATCGGCGCGGTGATTGGCGGCGTTCTGCTCGCGATTTCGCTGTGGAACCCCGGCGCGTTTCGCGGCTTGCGCGGAACTGCTGGCGATACAATCGAACCGGCAGGACAGGCCACCGCAGTCGCGCGCGATGGAGCGGGTGGTTTCTTCGAGAATATCGCGGCCTATTACCGGGCAGGCAGCAAGAACGCGGCGCTCAAGCAGGAGCTGGAGCTGGCCCGCATTCGCCTCGCCGAAGCCGACGCAGTCGAGCAGGAAAATCTGCGGTTGAAGCGCCTTCTGGCTCTGCGCGACAGCGAAGTTGAGCCCATCGTCACGACACGGCTGGTCGGCTCGACCTCGTCGAGCGCGCGCCGATTTGCCTATCTCGGCGCCGGTCGCTCGAGCGGGGTTCGGGTCGGCATGCCGGTGCGCAGCCCCAAGGGCGTGGTCGGGCGGATCCTCGAGGTCGGGCAAAGCAGTTCGCGGGTGCTGCTGCTTACCGATAGCGAGAGCGTGCTCCCCGTTCGCAGGGCCAAGGATGACACGGTCGCCTTTGCCGAAGGACGAGGCGACGGGCTGCTCCGCATCAGGCTGATCAATCTCGGCCTCAACCCGATCGAGAAGGGTGACCTGTTCGTCACCTCGGGCGCCGGGGGATATTACCGCCCAGGGGTCGCGGTAGCGATCGTCCATGAGGTGACGGCCGACGGCGGCGTTGCCCGCCTCGTGGCGGACCCCGCCTCGGCCGATTTCGTTTCGGTCGAGCCGATCTGGCAGCCCGAAGCGGTGGTCGGCTCGAACACTCCGATCGAGCAGGAACTCGGCGAAGAGGAAGAGGCCGAGTGATCCAGCGGATGAATCCGAGATCGCGGTCCGATCAGTACGGTCGGCGCATCAACCGTGAGCAGGTCCCCCTGCTCGTCTACACCATCCCCACCCTGTCGATCATGCTCGGCTCGATCCTGCCGACACTTCCGATTGCAGGACTGATGCCCATCCTCCCGCCGCTCGGCTTCATGGTCTTCCTCGGCTGGCGCCTCGTTCGCCCCGGCCTGTTACCCCTGTGGGCCGGACTTCCTTTCGGTGCCTTCGACGACCTCTTCAGCGGGCAGCCGTTCGGAAGCGGTATCTTGCTGTGGTCGATCGCCATGATCGCGATCGAGCTGTTCGAAGCGCGCTATCCCTGGCGCGGATTTTGGCAGGACTGGTTCACCGCCAGTTTGGTGGCTGCGGTCTATCTGATGCTGATGCTCGTTTTCTCCGGTACTTCTCCCAGCACGCACCACCTCGTCGCCGCGGGCCCGCAATTCTTGCTGTCGCTGCTGCTTTACCCCATTATCGCGCGCATGGTTGCTTGGCTCGACAGGTTGCGGCTGCTGAGATTGCGAAGGGTCGGATAATGGCGCTCAGCCAGAGGCGGCCCCTGGTCACCGCTTCGACATTGAAGCATGCCTTCGACCGCCGCAGTTTCCTGATCGGCGCGGGAATGGGCACCATCGGGGCCCTGCTGGCCGTTCGCATGGGCTATCTCGCGATTATCGAGAGCGAGAAATATCGAACCGAATCAGAGAGTAATCGTGTCAACCTGACACTTATTCCGCCGCGTCGCGGCTGGATCCTCGACCGCAACGGCGCGCCGCTTGCCTCGAACCGGGCCGACTTCCGCGTCGACGTGATTCCGGAACGGCTGAAGAATTCCGACGAGACGATCGAGCAACTGGGACAATTGCTCGAGCTCAATCCCAACCGCGTGGCAGACATCAAGCGCGAGGTGAAGGACGCGCGCGGATTTCAGCCGGTCGAGATCGCCAGCGGCCTCGCCTATGAGCAGTTTGCCGCCATCAGCGTACGCCTGCCCGACATGCAGGGCGTGGTTCCCCAGCGCGGATTCTCTCGCTTCTATCCCACAGGGCCTGCGGTCGGCCATTTGATCGGCTTCGTCGGACCTGCCTCGGCCGAGGAGTACGAAGCGGATCGCAATCCGCTGCTCATCACGCCGGGCTACAAGATCGGCAAAGATGGGCTCGAAAAGCAGTTCGAACAGACTTTGCGCGGGGTGCCGGGGGCGCGGCGGGTGGAGGTAACTGCGTCGGGACGGATCGTCCGCGATCTGGAAACGCGCGAGGACGTTCAGGGCAACCCGATCCGCCTGACCATCGACGGCCCGCTCCAGGACTATGCCGCAAGGCGACTGGGCCTCGAATCCGGCTCCGTGGTCGTGATGGACTGCGCGAGCGGCGACCTGCTCTGCATGGCGTCAATGCCCAGCTTCGATCCCAACAGCTTTTCCGACGGCATCGGCAGCGTCGAATATGCCATGCTGCGCGAGGACGAGCGGGTGCCGCTGCGCAATAAAGTGCTCAAGGGGCTCTATCCGCCCGGCTCGACTGTCAAGCCGATGGTGTCGATGGCGTTTCTCAAGGAAGGGCTCGACCCTGACGAAACGGTGTTTTGCGGTGGCGGTCTCCGCGTCGGCAATCGCGTCTTCCGCTGCTGGAAACGCGGCGGCCATGGCACGGTCAATATGGCCAAGGGCATCTACCAGAGCTGCGACGTCTATTACTACCATTTCGCCCAGCGGATCGGGATGGACCCGATCGCGGCAATGGCCCGGCGCTGCGGCATGGGGCAGGAATTTCCCCTGCCCGTTACCAGCCAGTTTTACGGCACGGTTCCCGATCCCGCGTGGAAGCTCAAGAAATACGACCGCGAATGGCAGGCCTTCGACACGGTCAATGCCACGATCGGCCAGGGCTACATGCTGGCGAGTCCGCTGCAGCTTGCCGTGATGGCATCGCGTCTGGCTACCGGCGCGCACGTCATGCCGCGCCTCACGCTCGATACTCAGCCCAAGGGTTTCAACGAGATCGACTTCCCGGCCGAGCATGTGGAATATGTCCGCCAGGCGATGAGCGATGTCGTCAATGGTCCGGGCACCGCCGGGAGAGGCCGTCTCCCCTTCGAGGATGTGCTGATGGCGGGCAAGACCGGAACAGCGCAGGTTGTCGGCCTGAACCTGTCGGACGGCAAGAGCGGCCCCTGGAAATACCGCGACCACGGTCTGTTCATCTTCTTCGCCCCCTTCGACAAACCCAAATACGCAGGCGCGGTGGTGATCGAGCACGGGGGCGGATCAGGCGCCGCCTACCCGATCGCCCGCGACGTGATGACCTTCCTGTTCGATCCGCTGAAGGGCATGGAAGCCCTTCACGCGCTCGAGAAGCAATGGGGCGGGACTGCGCAACAGCGGCTCGACGCCAAATATCGTGCCTATGCCCATGCAGCCGGGGAAATCGTCAGCGCACCCCCTCGCCGCGACGAGGAGATATTCGACCAGGTCGAGGCAGAGGCGCGGATCGCGGCTGCGCAATCGGAAAAGATTGCCGGCGACGTCATCGCTCCGCGTCCGGAGGCCGTTCCATCGGGTTCCCCCGGCGCGGCGCCAACTGGGTCAACTCCAGTGGTCGAGGCACCACCGGTCGATCCGCCTAGCCCCATCCCCTCTCCGACCAGCAGCGCGAGCCCGCGATGAACACAATCGTCCCGGCCCCCATCGCTCGCCAACCGTGGCAGATGCTGATCCCGCTGTTCATCCTCGTCGGGTTCGGCGCGCTGGTGCTCTATTCCGCCGCAGGAGGTTCTTGGCAGCCCTTCGCAGCCTCGCACCTGATAAGGTTCGGCGTGTTTCTCCTCATGGCGGCCATCATCACTTCGTTGCCGCGCGAACTGGTCACATTCCTGACCTACCCCGCCTATGTCGTGGTCCTGCTGCTGCTGATAGCGGTGGAGGCGATCGGCGCAATGGGCGGCGGCAGCCAGCGCTGGCTTAACCTAGGCCCGATCGTCCTGCAGCCGTCCGAGCTGATGAAGCCGGTAGTCGTGCTGGTCTTGGCGCGGTTCTACCACCAGCTTCCGGTCGGCCTCATCGCGACCTGGCGCGCGCTCGTACCGGCCGGCCTCCTCATCGGAGTTCCGATGGCGCTGGTGCTGCTGCAGCCGGATCTCGGTACAGCCCTGGCGATCGGCTTTGGCGGTGCAGTAGTGATGCTGCTCGCCGGGCTGCCACTGAAGTGGTTTGCCATCGGCGGCGCGGCGGGCGTCGTGATCGCCCCGCTCGCCTTCTTCTTCGGGCTGAAGGAGTACCAGCAGCGAAGAGTGACGACCTTCATGGATCCCGAGAGCGACCCGCTGGGCGCTGGTTATCACATAACCCAATCGAAGATCGCGATCGGTTCGGGCGGTATTACCGGCAAGGGCTTCAACGAGGGTTCGCAGAGCCATCTGCAATATCTCCCCGAGCCGCACACCGACTTCGTTTTCGCGACGATGGCGGAGGAATGGGGCCTCTTGGGGGGGATCGTCGTGCTGGTAATCTTCGCCATGATCCTCAGTTGGGGAATGAAGGTCGCGCGCCAATCGCACGATCGGTTCGCCCGCCTGCTCGCCGCAGGCATGACGGCGACGATCTTCTTCTACGTCTCGATCAACCTGCTGATGGTGATGGGCATGGCCCCGGTGGTCGGTATTCCGCTGCCCTTCATGAGCCATGGTGGCTCGTCGATGATGACCAACATGATCTGTATCGGTGTATTGATGATGGTGAACCGCTGGAACCGCGAAGCGCCGCGGAGAGGCTTTACCGGTTAGGTTTTTGGGCGAGCTCCGCGAATGGGGCTTTTCATCGCCGCGAGGCTCGCTATATGCAGCGCCTCCGCCGATTCGGACGCTCCTTTTGCGGAACGAAATCGGGCCGATGTGATCTTCGGCGAGTGGACGCATAGCTCAGTTGGTAGAGCAGCTGACTCTTAATCAGCGGGTCCTAGGTTCGAGCCCTAGTGCGTCCACCATCACATCCTGATGTTCCATAATGATCTTGGATATCACATCCCAATGTGATATCGCGCTCACATGAGCACATCCACCATCGATAAAGTCCGCGAACTCGTCACATCGGGCGAGATCACGCGCGCCGGTCTTGCGCGAGCAGCCGGGCTCCACGCCAACACCTTGCGCGAATGCGGCGAACCGGGCTGGAACCCGACGGCAGACACCCTCGCCAAGCTCGAGAACTTCCTCCTGCACAATGACGATCGCCCTGTGCTCGTCGGGATCGAGGAGATCATCGACGAGGCGCGCAATGGGCGCATGTACATCCTGGTCGATGACGAGGATCGCGAGAACGAAGGCGACCTTATCATCCCGGCCCAGATGGCGACCCCCAACGCGATCAACTTCATGGCGACGTATGGCCGCGGCCTGATCTGCCTCGCCCTCAGCCGCCAGCGTGTCGAGAAGCTGGGTCTCGAGCCCATGAGCCGAAACCACACCGAGGCGATGCAGACCGCCTTCACCATCTCGATCGAGGCAAAGGAAGGTGTCACCACCGGGATTTCTGCTGCCGACCGAGCTCGCACCGTTTCAGTGGCGATCGATGCCACCAAGGGCCCTGATGACATTGTTACTCCGGGGCATGTCTTTCCCCTTGCCGCGCGTGACGGCGGGGTACTGGTTCGCGCTGGCCATACCGAGGCCGCGGTCGATATTTCGCGGCTGGCCGGGCTCAACGCTTCGGGCGTGATCTGCGAGATCATGAACGATGACGGGACGATGGCCCGGCTCGACGATCTGGTGGCATTCGCCCGCAAGCACGACCTGAAGATCGGGACCATCCGCGATCTCATCGAGTATCGCCGCCGCAACGACCATCTGGTCGAGCGGATCGATGAACGCACCTTCGATTCCGACTACGGTGGGCAGTGGCGTCTGCTGACCTATCGCAACAAGATCGACAGCAGCGAGGCGTTCGTGTTGCAGAAGGGGCATGTAGTTCCCGGCGAGCCCACCCTCACCCGGGTCCACCCGATCTCGCTGTTCGACGATGTGCTGGGGAAGCCAGGTCCGCGCAAGCGCACGCTGCAGCGGGCGATGGAGGCGATCGGCGATCACGGCGCTGGCGTCATCGTCATCATCACCAACCGTCGTGCCTCGGGCAGCGGCTACAGCGAGGAGGACGAGATCCGCAACGTCGGGATCGGGTCGCAGATCCTCGCCGATCTCAAGATTCACGACATGATCCTGCTCAGCAACTCGCAACCCAATGTTGTGGCGATCGAGGCCTATGGCCTCAACATCGTCGACCACCACCCAATTCCGGAGTGACCTGATGGCCCGTTTTCTTATCGTCGAAGCGCGATTCTATGCGCATCTGAACGACATGCTCGTTGCCGGGGCACGCCAGGCACTCGAACAGGCCGGACATGATGTCGAGGTGCTAACGGTTCCAGGCGCGCTCGAGGTGCCGGGCGCCATCGCGCTCGCGGCCGAAAGCGGACAGTACGACGGCTTCGTCGCGATCGGCGTGGTCATCCGTGGTGAGACCTATCACTTCGAGATCGTCGCCGGAGAAAGTGCTCGCGCCATCATGGCGCTGACGATCGACGGCATGGCAATCGGCAATGGTATCCTGACGGTCGAGAACGAAGAACAGGCGCTGGTGCGCGCCGACCCTGCGCAAAAGGACAAGGGCGGAGAAGCCGCCAAGGCCGCTATGGCACTGCTGGCCCTGCAGGAGCGGTTCGAGGGATAACCGCCGGCTGCGCCGCGGACTTGTAGTCCCGGATCGCTCCAGAATCGATCAATCTCACCTGTTTGGTTGCGCCTCCATACGGTAATACCCCTAGGCGTCGGTCGTGGACCGGGAAGACCCCGCGGCGGCGAAACAGGAAAGAAAAGAAAATGACGTTTGGGACAGGGGAAGGTGGCGCCATCGTTGCGCCCATCATCGCTGCACTTGAAAGCCATCTAGCACAGCTGGACGAACTGGGCGCGCATATCGCTGCGGCCTATCTCGATGCCGCAATCCAGCACCTGCGAGTCACCGATGTCTGACCAGCATGTGCGGTCAATACAGGCCGGATTACGTAGTCCTGCGTAAAGCCACCCGAACGTTCCTTCCCTATATCCATGCCTAGGTTTGCAGAGGCAATTTGGGCAGCAGGGGGTACGCTTGGGCGGCGACGACGCGATGTGAATGGGCGGAATGCAGGTCGCATCCAATGCCCTGAACACGCGCCTTGCCACGATTGCCGACCAGCTGACCGACCTCGCGGGCGAGATGCGATCGGCGGCAGGAGAGGGTGAACGGCGAGAATGGCTCGCGCCAGCCACCCTACGGTCGAACGACAACCTCCTGAATCTTGCTGTCTTCATTTACGACCAGCGGCGGCGGCGCTGCGCTGTGATCGGGGGCCGGAGCTTTTCGGCGAGCCAGCCTGGGACATCTTGCTCGATCTCTACATCGCCCATGCGCGAGGCAAGAATGTATCGGTTTCGAGCGCCTGCATCGGCTCCGCAGCCCCGCCCACGACAGGGTTGCGGTGGCTGGGCATCCTGCAGGACGAGGGGCTGGTGCTGCGCGAAGCTGATCCGCGCGATCATCGCCGCGTCAACGTCCGCCTGTCGGACGAGGGAATTGCACGGATGGAGACCTACCTGCGCGACCTGCGCGCCTGACTGCCCCGCTCAGGAAAGTCGGCCGAAGGCGTTGTCGCCCGCGTAGACTGCACTGCTGCCAAGTTCTTCCTCGATCCGGATCAGCTGGTTGTATTTCGCCAGCCTGTCAGAGCGCGCCAACGAGCCGGTCTTGATCTGGCCGCAGTTGGTAGCAACCGCGAGATCGGCAATGGTCGCATCCTCGGTTTCACCCGAGCGGTGGCTCATCACCGAAGTGTATCCGGCGCGGTGTGCCATTTCGACTGCTGCGAGTGTTTCCGTGAGCGTCCCGATCTGGTTGACCTTGACCAGCAGCGAGTTAGCCAGACCCTTGCCTATGCCCATTGCAAGCCGATCAGGGTTGGTCACGAACAGGTCATCACCTACCAGTTGCACCTTGCCGCCGACCTTGTCGGTCAGCGCCTTCCAGCCCTCGAAATCGTCTTCGGCCATCCCGTCTTCGATCGAGCGGATCGGGTAGGAAGCGCACAGATCGGCGAGATAGTCTGCCATCTCTGCCGGGCTGAGAGAGGTGCCTTCGCCCGCCATATCATAGCGGCCATCAGCGTAGAATTCCGTCGAAGCGCAATCGAGCGCCAGGGCAACATCGCCGCCGGGCTGGAAACCGGCCTGTTCGATCGATGCCATGATGAAGTCGAGCGCAGCGCGGGTCGACGCGAGATCGGGTGCGAACCCACCTTCGTCGCCAACCGCTGTCGACAAGCCTTTCGCCGACAGGCCCTTCTTCAGCGTGTGGAAGATCTCCGCGCCCCAGCGCACGGCTTCGGCCAGGCTTTCGGCACCAACCGGCATGATCATGAATTCCTGGATGTCGATCGGATTGTCGGCATGCTCGCCGCCATTGATAATGTTCATCATCGGCACGGGCAGTCGGTGCGCTGCAACGCCGCCGAGATAGGAGTAGAGCGGCAGCCCGCGCGCATTGGCAGCTGCCTTGGCGACCGCGAGGCTGGTGCCGAGGATCGCATTGGCGCCGATCCGCCCCTTGTTGGGCGTCCCGTCGAGCTCGATCATGGCGAGGTCGATGTCGCGCTGGTCCTCCGCATCGAGGCCGAGAATGCGGTCTGCAATCTCGGTATTCACCGCATCCACCGCCTTGAGCACGCCCTTGCCCAGATAACGGGTCTTGTCGCCGTCGCGCAGTTCCACCGCCTCGTGTGCCCCGGTCGATGCACCCGAGGGAACCGCCGCGCGGCCGAAGCTGCCATCTTCTAGCAAGACGTCGACTTCGACCGTCGGGTTGCCCCGGCTATCGAGGATTTCGCGGCCATGGATATCGATAATCGCGGTCATTCGTCTGCTCCGGCTTCAATGCGGTGTTGTAATGTGGTAAGACACCACCATATCAGGTATCCGGCGCCCTGTATGCGTCGGAACATTCGGGCGCAAGTTGCGTTGCAACATAGAAGGCGCGATACCCCCATCGCGCCATTGGAATACGTAGCCACGGAGGGCGAAAGAGACATCATGGCAGACGCCACCACCACCACGAAAACGGCGACCACCAAGAAGACCGCCGCGAAGAAATCCACCCCCAAGAAATCGGAACCTACAGTGGTCGACAACAAGACTGAGGCCAAGAGCCGTTTCAATGCCGCACTCGAGGAAGCCAAGGCCGGCGCCGCAGCGCTGAAGGCTGAAGCCGGCGAGCGCGCGGGCGCCTATCGCGAGCAGGCCAAGACTCGCGGCACCGATCTTGTCGCCGACGCCAAGACCTATGGCGCGGATGCCAAGCTTCGCGCTGGCGAACTCGCGACCGAAGGCAAGGCGCGCGTCAGCGATGGCCTATCGTCGCTCGGCAAGGTTGTGGCCGACACCGCAACCGACATCGATGGACGGTTCGGCGAGCAGTATGGCGATTACGCGCGCAAGGCATCGCGCAGCCTGCAGGAAGCTTCGGCAAAACTCGACAACAAAAGCGTCGAGGAGCTGGGCGAGGACGCTCGCGAGTTCGTTCGCAAGAGCCCGGGTGTTGCCGTGGGTATTGCGGCTGTGGCAGGGTTCCTTCTGGCTCGCCTGTTTCGGGGCAGCCGCGACTGAGCAAAGCCTGAAAGGGGCGCGTAATGCGGGACGATGACCTGCCGGACAGCCGGCAGGACAACGTCGAGGATGAACTCGACGTTGCGATCAGGGGCGGAGATGAGCCCGATGTGTCCGGCAGTTCGCTGACCGAGGACATTGTCGCGCTCATCGACGACGGCAAGACCTATGCCGAGGCGGAATATGCCTTCCAGAAGTCTCGCGCCGCCTTTGCTGCCGAACGTGGCAAGTCAGCAGCGGTCCTCGTCTTCTTTGCGTTCTCCTTTGTTCACCTTGCACTGGTCGCGCTGGTGGTCGGTATGGTCATCGCGCTGGCACCCAGCCTGACGGCGTGGGGTGCCACAGCCCTGGTCGTAGTGGTGCTGCTGATCGCGGCGGCGATCCTGCTGATGATGATGCGCAAGCACACACGGGCGATCGGCGATGCCTTTGCGGATGATCGGTGATGGCAGACCTTAAGCGCCAGATGCAGGAAGATCGGGCACTGCGTGATGCAGCGCGGGCCCTGCTCGACGCGGATGTTGCGCATCTGCGCAACGGCCTGGCCAGCAAGAGCATCGGTGAACGGGTCCTTGATAATATCGGCGAAGGCGCCAAGGACGTGTTCGAAAGCGCCGCCGACGCCGCTGACAACCACAAGGGGGCCTTGGCCGCGCTCATCGGTGCCATCGTACTCTGGTTTGCCCGCAACCCCATCATGTCGCTCTTCTTCGATGACGAGGAGGACGACCAAGCGCGGCCAAGGGAACGAGAGCAGGACCAAGCCCGTTCGTAAGATACGCCCCCACCAAGATTTCCGGAGTTTCCAATGACCAGTGACGCGAAAAGAGAGCAATTGCGCGAGAAGATCGAAGCGGGCGAGCGCCGCAACGAGGAGCGCAGCCTGGCCGATGCGGCGAGGGAAGCTGCCGACTCCGCGACGAACTTCGTCAAGCAGCATCCCCTGGCAACGCTCGGTGGGGCAGTCGTAGTAGGCCTCGCGATCGGGGCGATGACGAAGCCCGGACGCAGGTTGACCAAGCGTGGCGGAGTGTTGGCGGGCCTGATTGCCGACGCTGCAATCGCCTACGGCATCAGCATGATCGACAAGGCCGGAGACGTCGCCCGTGACGGGCAGGATCGGCTCGAGGATTTGGGCGATGTGTTGTCAGACAAGGCACGCAGCGCACGGCGCGACGCCAATTATCTCGCCGGTTCGGCCTCTGACCGCACGCGCTCGCTGGCACGTGGTGCGTCGCGCAAAGCGAGCCGGGCCGTCCGCGACCTCAAGGGTCGCGTTTCCCCCTAAAGCTTGTCTAACATGGCACCATTGCGGCGTGACGGGTTTGCCTGTCGCGCCGCTTCGTTTATGGGGCGCGGCGAAAACTCCTCCCCGGATAGAAAGCAACGATCATGGAAGAAACAGAAACCAAGCAGAAGCTCCATCTCGTCATGGGCGGCCGGATCAAGGATCCGCGCTCGATGGAGTTCGCCGATCCCGAGAGCATTCATGTCGTCGGCGTATTCAGCGACTACGAGGCCGCGGTTGAAGCTTGGCGCGCCAATGCGCAGCGGACGGTCGACGACGCAGAAATGCGCTACGTGGTGGTTCACATCCATCGGCTGCTGACGCCCGACGCTTGAGACGCGTCGTGGCTTACAGCATTCGGCCATACAAGGACGTCGATGCCGAAGACCTGGCAGAAGTGATCCATGCCGCCATCGAGGTCGTAGGCGCGCACAAATATTCCGCCGAGCAGGTGGCAGCGTGGGCTGCCCGACATCCAGGGCCCGAGCGCTATCGCGAGCGGGTTGGGTCAGGCGATGTAATATTCGTAGCGGCAGGCCCGGACGATCGTCCCGTCGCCTATGCGCTGATCGAACTGGATAAAGATGGCAGGGCCCACCTCGACCATCTTTACTGCCATCCAGATCATACACGGAGAGGATTGGCAGTCGAGCTGCTGGCTACTGCGGAGGAACACGCCCGGGCGAGCGGTGCGACGCTGATCTACACCGAGGCAAGCGAACTGGCCCGCGCTGCCTTTGAACGAGCGGGGTACGCGGTGACCCACCGCCGCGATTTCGAGATCGCGCACGACGGCAGTCCTGTGGCCATTCACAATTACGCGATGGAGAAGGCGCTCGATTGAGCGCCCTCCCAGCCTCGATCAGATGAACTCGATCTTGTCGACGAGATAGAACTTGTCGCCCGAGGGGACGGTCACCTCGATCTCGTCACCGACTTCCTTGCCGATCAACGCCCGCGCAATCGGCGAGTTGTAGGAGATGCGGCCCTTGCCGGCGTCCGCTTCGGTTTGGCCGACAATCTGGTACTTCACCGGCTTGTCGTCCTCGTCGAGCAGCGTGACGGTCGCGCCAAAGATCACCTTGTCGCCCGACAGCGTGGTCGGGTCGATAATCTGAGCCCGGCTCACCTTGTCCTCGATCTCGGCGATCTGCGCCTCGACCTGGCCCTGGCGTTCCTTGGCAGCGTGATATTCGGCATTCTCCGAAAGGTCGCCATGCGCCCGAGCTTCCTCGATCGCGTCGACAATCTTCGGACGTTCCGCACGCAGCACCTTGAGATCGGCAGTCAGCCGCTCATAGCCCTCGGCGAGCATCGGAACCTTTTCCATCGTAGCCATCCCGTCTTCATTCCTTCAGCGCGCCCTCCCCCTCCAATCAGGGTCATTTCGACCGAAGCCGCTTCTGCCGAGGCGGCCTTAGTGCGTCGAAATGTGGGAAAGAACGCTAGGTTTGGTTCAGCTATAATAGTCCTGCATCGACCGGACTTCAAGCTGGCTTGCATTTACTGCACGAATTGCGTTGGCCGCAGCCACAGATGCGGCAGCTGTCGTGTAGTAGGGAACCTTGGCCTCAAGCGCCGATGCACGGATCGATTTGGAGTCGAGCAGCGACTGCCAGCCCTCCGTCGTGTTGAAGATCAGCGCGATCTCGCCGTCGATGATCCGGTCCACGATGTGGGGCTGGCCCTCGGCCACCTTGTTGACCCGCTCCACCTCAAGACCCTGCTCGCTGAGGAAGGACTGCGTGCCGCCCGTAGCGACGATGGTGAAGCCCTGCTCGATCAGTGTTCGCACCGCCGGGACGATATAGCCCTTGTCGGTGTTCTTGACCGACACAAACACTGTCCCCTCGGTGGGCAATTTCATCCCCGCGGCAAGCTGCGACTTGAGGAAGGCAGCCTCGAAGGACCGGTCGATCCCCATCACTTCGCCCGTCGATTTCATCTCTGGGCTGAGGATCGGGTCGCTCCCGGGGAAGCGACTGAAGGGGAAGACGGCTTCCTTGACCGCCATATAGGGCAGGTCACGCTTGAACGGCTCGAAGCTCGACAGCGGCTCGCCCGCCATCACGCGCGCGGCAATCTTGGCCACCGGCTGGCCGATGGCTTTGGCCACGAACGGCACGGTCCGGCTCGCGCGCGGATTGACCTCAATCAGGTAGACCTCGCCATCCTTGACCGCGAACTGCACGTTCATCAGCCCGACGACGTTGAGCGCCTTGGCCAGCGCCTCTGCCTGGCGCTCCATTTCCTCGATGATGTCCTGCGGCAACGAGTACGGCGGCAAGGTGCAGGCACTGTCGCCCGAGTGCACGCCGGCTTCCTCGATATGCTGCATCACACCAGCAATGCGCACTTCCTGCCCGTCGCACAGCGCATCGACGTCGCATTCGATCGCGTCGCGCAGATACTGGTCGACCAGCACCGGGCTGTCGCCCGAGACGTTGACCGCCGTCTTGATGTAGTCGTCGAGCTGGGCGACGCTGTCGACGATTTCCATCGCCCGCCCGCCAAGCACGTAGCTCGGCCGCAGCAGCACCGGATAGCCGATCCGCGCAGCGACCGCCGCTGCCTCGTCGCGGCTGTAGGCGATGCCGTTTTCGGGCTGCTTGAGCTTGAGCTTGTTGACCAGCTTGGCAAACCGCTCGCGATCTTCGGCGAGGTCGATCGCATCGGGCGAAGTGCCCAGGATCGGGATGCCATTATCCTCCAGCGCCTGCGCCAGCTTGAGCGGTGTTTGCCCGCCGAACTGGACGATCACGCCGACCAGCTCTCCCTTCGACTGCTCGACCCGCAGGATCTCAAGCACGTCCTCGGCGGTCAGCGGTTCGAAATAGAGGCGATCCGATGTGTCGTAATCGGTCGAAACCGTTTCCGGATTGCAGTTGATCATGATCGTCTCGAAACCCGCTTCGTCGAGCGCGAAGCAGGCATGGACGCAGCAATAGTCGAACTCGATCCCCTGCCCGATCCGGTTCGGGCCGCCGCCGAGGATCACGATCTTGCGCCGGTCGCTTGGGTCGGCCTCGCACTCGGGTTCACCGAAGCTCGGTGCCTCGTAGGTCGAATACATGTAGGGCGTGATCGCCTCGAACTCGGCGGCGCAGCTGTCGATCCGCTTGAACACCGGATGGACGCCGAGCTTTTCGCGCAGGTCGCGCACTTCCTGCTCGCTGGTGGCACCCGCCATGGCGCGCAAGGCATCGTGCAACAGGCCCGAGCGCCGCGCCTGTGTCTCGGCCAGACCGCCCGCGACACCCACCGAACGCACCGCCAGGGTCGCCAGACGCTTGTCCGAAAAACCCATCGCCTTCAAGCGCCGCATTTCCTGAGCATCCCGAGGCAAGCCATTGTGACCAATCATCTTTTCTTCGTAGATGATCGCTTCGATCTGGCGCAGGAACCACGGATCGTAGCCGGTGATCGGCTGGATTTCCTCGACCGTCAGCCCCTCGCGGAACGCCTGCGCGACCTTGAGCAGCCGGTCGGGCGTACGCTGCGAAAGCGCTGCGGTGATGACGTCCTTCGAAACGCCTTCCAGCTCGGGCACGCGGTTGAAGCCGTCGAGCCCGGTCTCCAGCCCACGGAGCGCCTTCTGCACGCTTTCCTGGAAGTTGCGGCCGATCGCCATCACCTCGCCGACCGATTTCATCGCGGTGGCGAGCTCTGCCTTGGCGCCCTTGAACTTCTCGAAGGCGAAGCGCGGAATCTTCGTAACCACGTAATCGATGGTAGGCTCAAATGATGCTGGTGTAGCTCCGGTGATCTCATTGGTAATTTCGTCGAGCGTGTAGCCTACCGCCAGCTTGGCCGCGACACGCGCAATCGGGAATCCGGTCGCTTTTGAAGCCAGGGCTGACGAGCGCGAGACGCGCGGGTTCATCTCGATCACGATCAGGCGGCCATCCGCCGGATTGACCGCGAACTGAACGTTCGACCCGCCGGTTTCGACGCCGATCTCTCGCAACACCTCGATCGAGGCAGTCCGCATGATCTGGTATTCCTTGTCGGTCAGCGTCAGCGCGGGCGCGACTGTGATCGAATCACCGGTGTGGACGCCCATGGGATCGACGTTCTCGATCGAGCAGATGATGATGCAGTTGTCGTTCCGGTCGCGGACGACCTCCATCTCGTATTCTTTCCACCCGAGCAGCGATTCCTCGATCAGCACCTCGTTGGTGGGCGAGGCATCGAGCCCCTCGCGCACGATGCGCTCGAACTCGGCCTTGTTGTAGGCGATGCCGCCGCCGGTCCCGCCGAGCGTGAAGCTGGGGCGGATGATCGAGGGCAGTCCGGTGGTCTCGAGCACCGCGAAGGCCTGCTCGACCGTGTGGGCGATACCGCTGCGCGCACTTTCGAGCCCGATCTTGTCCATCGCGTCGCGGAACTGCTGGCGATCTTCCGCCTTGTCGATCGCCTTGGCATCGGCGCCGATCATCTTGACGCCGTATTTCTCGAGCACGCCCATCTTGTTGAGGCTCAGCGCGCAGTTAAGCGCGGTCTGCCCGCCCATCGTCGGCAGCACCGCATCGGGCCGTTCCTTGGCGATGATCTTCTCAACGATCTCAGGCGTGATCGGCTCGATATAGGTCGCGTCGGCGAACTCGGGATCGGTCATGATCGTCGCCGGGTTCGAATTGACCAGGATAACGCGATAGCCCTCTTCCTTGAGCGCCTTAATCGCCTGTGTGCCGGAGTAATCGAACTCGCAGGCCTGGCCGATGATGATCGGGCCGGCGCCGATGACGAGGATCGAGGAGATGTCAGTGCGTTTGGGCATTTATTGGTCTACTTCCTCGCGACGCAGATTCAGCGGTCCGATTGAAAGAGCTAGCGATTTATTCAGCGAATGCAGCACCTCTTTGAGCGGCCTCGCCTCGTCACCGCTTTTCTCGAATCGGACATGCGAATTGCTTCTGATTTTCTCATCGGCAGTCTCGGAAACGAGTTGCCAGCCCATTTTATCTAGCTTCCTACTCAGCCGTTCAGTTTGATGATTTGGAACGCAAAGTTTCAACTCATTCAAATCTGGATGTTCGAAGCTCTCAATATCCCGCGCATTGCGTCGAAGGCTGAGAACGACGCCGAGTGGCATTGCGACAAAGACTAGAACGAGCAGAAAGATCACGCCCCATCCTTGAACAGCTGCGAGATCCACACTCACCCCAACATCCCCACGAATTTCTCGAACAGGTAGAAGCTGTCCTGCGGCCCCGGGCTCGCCTCGGGGTGGTACTGCACCCCGAACGCTTTCTTGCCCTTGATCGAAATGCCGCAATTGGAGCCATCGAACAGCGAGACATGCGTCTGCTCGACATGCTCAGGCAGCGTATCGGCATCGACTGCGAAGCCGTGGTTCATGCTGGTGATCTCGACGAGGCCCTCGCTTTCGCCCCACCCTGCCCCGACCCGCTGGACCGGGTGATTGGCGCCGCGGTGCCCCTGGTGCATCTTGGCGGTCTTGGCCCCCGCTGCCAATGCCAGCATCTGGTGGCCGAGACAGATGCCGAAGATCGGCACGTCGCGCTCGAGCAGCTCCTTGATGACCGGCACCGCATACTCGCCGGTCGCCGCCGGATCGCCCGGGCCGTTCGAGAGGAACACGCCATCGGGTTGCAGCGTAAGGATATCCTCGAGGCTGGTCTGCGCGGGAACCACGGTGACCTTGGCCCCCGCCCGCACGAGGTTACGGAAGATATTGTCCTTCGCGCCGAAATCCATCGCCACGACATGCGGGCGTTCGGCCTTCCCTTCAGAATAGCCGAAGCCGAGCTGCCAGTGGCCGCCGCGCCAGTCCTCGCGGTCGTCGCGGGTGACGCGCGGAGCGAGGTCGAGACCCTCCAGCCCGCTCCACTCCTGTGCCTTGGCCAGCAGCGCCTTGAGGTTGAACTTGCCGCCGGGCTGGTGCGCGATCACCGCATTGGGTGCACCGTTCAGCCGGATGCGGCGGGTCAGCGCGCGGGTATCGACGCCCGACAGGCCGATCTTGCCATGCGCAACGCACCACTGGACGAATTCCTGCTGCGCGCGGAAATTGCTGTGCGGGGTCACTTCCTGACGCACGACGCAGCCGACCGCGCCGAGGCCGCGGCTCTCCACGTCCTCCTCGTTCGCGCCGACATTGCCGATATGGGGGAAGGTGAAGGTGACGATCTGGCTGTCGTAGGAGGGATCGGTCATCACCTCCTGATACCCGGTCATGGCGGTGTTGAAGCAGACCTCGCCCACCGCCTCGCCGGTAGCGCCGAAGCCCTTGCCCCAGATCACGGTTCCATCGGCCAGAACGAGGACTCCCGTCGCTCCTTTAGGTTGCGCAGGCGAAGAGGCGGCAGAAGCCATTTGGCGCTCCGAGTCAGGGGTTTTCCAGCAATGTCGCTAAGTCTCAGCCGCTAGGGCCGCCGGTCGCCCGCGTCAACAGGCCATCGGACAAAATGTCGACTAATCCGGGCAAATGTTCCATTTTTCCGTTTTGGCCCTATCTGGCTGGCACATCCCACTTGAAGGACAACAGATTCATGCTTCGCGACGATATCAAGACCGCCACCATCACCGCCATGAAGGCCGGCGACAAGGAACGCACCGCTGCGCTCCGGCTGATCGGGGCGAAGATCAAGGATCGCGATATCGAGGCGCGGACCGGCAAGGCACCCGACAATGACGACGATCTCGTCACCGAAGTTCTGCAAAAAATGGCGAAGCAGCGGCGCGAGTCGATAACCATGTATGTTGACGGTGGGCGCGAGGAACTGGCCGATCAGGAACGCCGTGAACTGGCGGTGATCGAGGAATTCTTGCCGCAGATGATGAGCGAGGAAGATACGAAGGCCGCGATTGCCGACGTCAAGGCAAGCATTGGCGCTGATTCCATTAAGGATATGGGCCGCGTGATGGGGGAACTGAAGGCCCGCCACGGCGCTGTATTGGACATGAGCCTGGCCAGCAGACTGGTCAAGGAAAGCTTCTGAAAGAGAGCTGACAATGAAACATGTCCGTTACGCGCTCCCCCTTGCCCTGGGGGCGATCATTGCTGCCTGCGGTTCGCAAGGCGAGGAATCGACCGACCTCGAAGTGGCCACCACCGATGGCGAGGCCAAGGCCCTGGCCGAGAGCCTGCCGGCCGGCGACTTCGCCGATCTCCAACTGGGGGCGAAAATCGTCGGGCCGCAGGGTCCGGAGGTCAAGGCCCGGCTGACCAACTCCGCCGGTGCCTTTGCCGACATCACGTCCTATGTCGCCTGCCCGGCGGGGATGGACCCGTGCGATCCCAAGACCGCGCCCGCGGGCACGATCTACACCTACATCCACAAGGTTTATCCCGGGGAGGATAACCAGCAGGAAACCGGGAGCGGGACCGGAGCGGACTCGTCCGACATCGAGATCGCCACCAACTTCGTGATGACGCGCCCCGCGCACGGCTTCACCGGCACCGCCGGCTATTCCAAGGCTGAAGTCATCGCCGCGGCCGGCCCCAGGGTCGATGCGATTATCACCTGCCTCGATGGCGGACTGGCCTGGACCATCGACACCGGCGATGGCGGCAACCAGTGGGAGCAGGCCGAGCCGATCACCTTCTATTGGCAGAGCACACTGCCCCCCGCCGGACCCGCGGACGCCTATGCCATCAAGGCCAACTACGTGACCGCATCGGGCAATGGCCCCTATCCGGCCGAGAAGGCTGGCGTGGCCAATGCTTGCACAGGCTCTTCCACAGAGGGGTGAGCGAGGCGCTTGAATCGGGGGGCTGTGGCGCGCATTGAAGTGTCATGGCCCTATCCCCGCAATGGCTGGATGAATTGCGCGCGCGCGTGACGCTTTCGAGCGTCATCATGCGCACGACCAAGCTCCAGCGCGCGGGACGCGAATGGAAGGCCTGCTGCCCCTTCCATAACGAGAAGACGCCGAGCTTCACCGTCAGCGACGAGAAGGGTTTCTACCACTGCTTCGGCTGCGGCGCGCATGGCGATGTGATCCGCTGGATGACCGACCAGCGCGGCCTGCCGTTCATGGATGCGGTCAAGGAACTGGCCGAACAGGCCGGGATGGAGGTCCCTCGCCCCGATCCGCGCGAGGCGCAGCGGGCCGAGAAGCGCGCCAGCCTGGTCGACGTGATGGAGGCAGCGCAGCAGTGGTTCGTCGACAGCCTGCATGGCGCAGGCGGTGAAACTGCGCGCGAATACCTGCGCTCGCGCGGCTTCACCCGGCGGATCGTCCAGCAATTCGGTTTCGGCTACGCGCCCGACAGCAAGGTCGCGATGAAGGGCGCGCTCTCACAATTCGAAGAGCCGATGCTGGTAGAAGGCGGCCTGTTGATCTCGGTTGACGACAAGCCCCCATATGACCGCTTCCGCGACCGCTTGATGCTGCCGATCCAGGACGCGCGCGGCCGCGTGATCGCATTCGGCGGACGCATTCTGGAAAGCCGGGATGGCGTCGCGAAATATCTCAACTCGCCCGATACGCCGCTCTTCGACAAGGGGCGGACGCTTTACAACCTCCACCGCGCCGGGCCCGCCTCGCGCCAGACCGACCGGGTGGTGGTGGTCGAGGGGTATATGGACGTCATCGCGCTCGCAAATGCGGGGATCGAGGATGCCGTCGCACCGCTCGGTACTGCGCTGACCGAACACCAGCTCGAATTGCTGTGGCGCATGGTCGATGTGCCGGTGCTGTGTTTCGACGGCGACAACGCCGGTCAGCGCGCGGCGATGCGCGCCATTTCCCGGGCGCTGCCGATGCTGCGGCCGGGCAAGAGCCTGGGCATCGTGCGCCTCCCCGCCGGGCTCGATCCCGATGATCTTATCCGCCAGCGCGGCGCTGCGACCATGGAGAAGCTGCTTGCCGAGCCTGGCTCGCTGCTCGAAACGCTGTGGCAGTTCGAACGCGAAGCCGAGGAGCTGCGCACGCCCGAGGACAAGGCGGGTCTCAAGGCGCGCCTGCTCAATCACGTCGATGCGATCGAGCACGGCGATATCAAGGCGCTCTATCGCCGCGAACTGCTCGAACGCTACTCAGCCTTTGCCTTTCCGCCCCGCCCGCAGCGCGAATGGAAGAGCGGCGGTGCGCCCGCCCGGCCCGTCACCTCGCGGCTTTCCGGCGATGCCGCCGCACGTCTGCAAAAGGCGCTGTCGGGCGGTGCGCGCGACGCCCTGGCAAGCGCGGTTATCCACGGCCTGCTGCGCCATCCGGGCGAGATTGCGCGGCATACCGAAGCGCTCGGTCGGCTCGCCCGCCTTGACCCGAAAACCACCGTGCTGGTGGAATCGCTATTCGAAGTGTCGGAAACGCTTGATTCGCGCGACAATGTAGCCATATCGGTTGCGCAAGGCCTTCCTGCCCCACCGGACTTAAACCGCTACGCCTTCCTCCGAGAAGGCACCGACCCGGTAGATGCGCGCGAGGAACTGGCTGAAGCTGTGTCGCTGCTGGTTGAACGACCAGCACTCAAGGTCGCTATTGCAGCGGCCACTTCGCGTTTCGACGAGGATCCGGAGGGATCCATCGCCGAGCAGAATAGATTGCGGCAACGGCTCGCCGAACTGAATGAGCGTTTGAAGACTTTCGGACGCAAGAAGGCCGCGAATGCGGCTGATTTGGAATTCTCTCAGGAAGCGGCTGACGAGCCGGTTCCCGATTTGGAAATGGACTGACAGAGCACATGGCCTCGAAAGCAAAAGGCGCTGACAAAGACGACGCGCCGCTGATCGATCTCAACGAAGCGCAGATCAAGAAGCTTATCTCCAAGGCGAAGAAGAAGGGTTACGTCACCTATGACGAACTCAACGAAGCGCTGCCTTCGGGGGAGATGAGCCCCGATCAGATCGAGGATATCCAGACCGCGCTGAGCGAGATGGGCGTGCAGATCGTCGAAAGCGACGAGGATGCCGAGGCCGAGGCCGAGCAGGAATCCGAAGTTGATGAAATCAGCGTGGATGATGACGACGATGACGGTACCAAGAAAGCCGCCAAGAAAACCCCTGCCGCTGCGAAGAAGGCCGCGACGGGCGAACGGACCGACGACCCGGTGCGCATGTACCTGCGCGAAATGGGCGCGGTCGAACTGCTCAGCCGCGAAGGCGAAATCGCCATCGCCAAGCGGATCGAGGCCGGCCGCGACATGATGATCATGGGCCTGTGCGAAAGCCCGATCACCTTCCACGCCATCATCCAATGGTCCGAAGCGCTCAACAGCGAGGACATGCAGCTGCGCGAGATCCTCGATCTCGATGCCATGCTGTCGAAGGAACCGCCTGCCGACAAGCTGGCCGAAGGCGCCGAGGATGATGACGACGACGGCGAGATCTCCGAAGAGACCGCCGGTCCGACCATCCGCGAAGACGACGACATCGAGGAAGAAGAGGATTCGGACGACGACGAGGACGGCGAAGAAGGCAGCTCCTCGCGCCGCCGCGAAGAAGAGGACGAGGAAGACAACACCATGTCCCTTGCACAGATGGAAGCGGCGCTGAAGCCCGATGCCATCGAACGTTTTGCCCGCATCACCAAGCTCTTCAAGACCTTCGAGAAGCTCCAGGCGGAACGCGTGGACGTGCTTGGCGCGGGCGACGAATTCCCCGCTGCGAAGGAAAAGAAGTACGAATCGCTGCGTGAGGAACTCACCGCCGAGGTCGAGAGCGTGCAGTTCCACGCGACCAAGATCGAATTCCTGGTCGACAATCTTTACGCCTTCAACCGCCGCCTGACCGCGCTGGGCGGACAGATGCTGCGCCTTGCCGAACGTCACAAGGTCAAGCGGATGGACTTCCTCAAGGCCTATGTCGGCAACGAGCTGGAAGACAGCTGGCTGACCGACAACGTCAAGAAGGACAAGAAGTGGGCCGCCTTCGCCGAGAAGGAAGCCGACGCGATCGAACGCATCCGCGCCGAAATCGCGGATATTGCCAGCCAGACCGGCATGTCGCTCCCCGAATTCCGCCGCATCGTCAACATGGTGCAGAAGGGTGAGCGCGAGGCGCGCATCGCCAAGAAGGAAATGGTCGAGGCCAACCTGCGCCTGGTGATTTCGATCGCCAAGAAATACACCAACCGCGGCCTGCAATTCCTTGATCTTATTCAGGAAGGCAACATCGGCCTGATGAAGGCGGTCGACAAGTTCGAATACCGCCGCGGCTACAAGTTCTCGACCTACGCCACCTGGTGGATCAGGCAGGCGATCACCCGCTCGATCGCCGACCAGGCGCGCACGATCCGCATCCCGGTTCACATGATCGAGACGATCAACAAGCTGGTCCGGACATCGCGCCAGTTCCTTCACGAGGAAGGCCGTGAGCCGACGCCGGAAGAAATGGCCGCGCGTCTGTCGATGCCGCTCGAAAAGGTCCGCAAGGTGATGAAGATCGCCAAGGAGCCGATCAGCCTCGAAACGCCGATCGGCGATGAGGAAGATTCGCACCTCGGCGATTTCATCGAGGACAAGAACGCCGTGATCCCGGTCGACGCCGCGATCCAGGCGAACCTCAAGGAAACCGTCACCCGCGTGCTCGCCTCGCTCACGCCGCGCGAGGAACGCGTGCTGCGCATGCGCTTCGGCATCGGGATGAACACCGATCACACGCTGGAGGAGGTTGGCCAGCAGTTCTCCGTCACCCGCGAACGTATCCGTCAGATCGAGGCCAAGGCCCTGCGCAAGCTCAAGCACCCGTCACGGTCACGCAAGATGCGCTCGTTCCTCGATCAGTAATTCTAGCCATTAGCTTGGTGATTTTCGGGAAGGCTCGCTGGCAATTGGCGGGCCTTCTCTCTATGTGCCTCCCATGCGTATCGCCCTAGCTTCCGACCATGCCGCCATCGAACTCAAGTCCCAGCTGCGCGAGTGGCTGATCGAGGAAGGCTACGAGGTCGCCGACCTCGGGCCGGACACAGCCGATAGCGTCGATTATCCGGACTTCGGCTACAAGCTCGCTTCGGTCGTGGCCGACGGTACCGCCGAGCGCGGTATCGCCCTGTGCGGCAGCGGGATTGGTATCTCGATCAGCGTCAATCGCAATCCGCTGGTCCGCTGTGCACTGGTTTCCGAACCGCTTTCGGCCAGCCTCGCGCGCGAACATAACGACGCGAATTGCATTGCCATTGGCGCCCGCCTGACCGGGCTCGATATGGCCAAGGCCTGCGTCAGAGCCTTCCTTGAGACCGATTTCGCCGGCGGCCGCCATCAGCGCCGCGTCGACAAGCTTTCAAACCCGCCTTCCGATAGTGACAGGATCGAACCGCTCCAATGACCATAAATGCACTTGGCGATACGCTTGACCGCCCGATGACGCGCTTCTGGAACGACAATCTCGAGCAGGCCGACGCCGAAGTCTTCGCCGCCGTGCGCAAGGAATTGAAGCGCCAGCAGGACAAGATCGAACTGATCGCGAGCGAGAACATTGCCTCGCGTGCCGTGCTCGAAGCGGCCGGTAGCGTCTTCACCAACAAATACGCCGAGGGCTATCCGGGCAAGCGCTATTACGGCGGCTGCGACTATGCCGACGTGGTCGAAACGCTCGCAATTGAGCGCGCCAAGCAGCTGTTTGGATGCGATTTTGCCAACGTCCAGCCCAATTCGGGCTCGCAGATGAACCAGGCGGTATTCCTGGCGCTGCTCAACCCCGGCGACACCTTCATGGGGCTCGACCTGAATTCGGGCGGGCACCTGACGCACGGCTCACCCGTGAACATAAGCGGCAAGTGGTTCAAGCCCGTCCCCTATGGGGTGCGCAAGGATGACGAGCGGATCGACATGGACGATGTCATGGCGATCGCGAAAGAGTACAAGCCCAAGCTCATCATCGCCGGCGGCACCGCCTATTCGCGCGTCTGGGACTGGGAAGGCTTCCGCAAGGTCGCAGACGAGGTCGGCGCTTATCTGATGGTAGACATGAGCCACATCTCGGGCCTCGTTGCGGGCGGCGCGCACCCCTCGCCCTTCCCGCACGCCCACGTTGTCACCACCACCACGCACAAGAGCCTGCGCGGTCCGCGCTCGGGCGTGATCCTGTGGAATGACGAGGAATTGACCAAGCCGCTCAACATGGCGGTATTTCCTGGTCTGCAGGGCGGCCCGCTGATGCACATCATCGCGGCCAAGGCGGTTGCATTCGGCGAGGCGCTGCGCCCCGAGTTCAAGGACTACGCGGCCAATGTCGTCGCCAATGCCCGCGCGCTCGCGGCGAGCCTAGAGGAGAATGGCCTGCGGATCGTTTCGGGCGGGACCGACAACCATTCGATGCTCGTCGACCTGACCGCCAAGGACGTGACCGGCAAAGACGCCGAGAAGGGTCTCGATCGCGCTTGGCTCACCTGCAACAAGAATGGTATCCCCTTCGACACGCGCAGCCCCTTCGTGACGAGCGGCATACGCCTAGGAACCCCTGCGGGTACGACCCGCGGTTTCGGTACCGAGGAATTCCGCCAGGTCGGCAGATTGATCGCCGAAGTGGTCGATGGCCTGTCGAAGAACGGTGCCGAGGGCGACGCGCAGGTAGAAGAAAGCGTCCGCCGCCGGGTGAGCGAACTCTGCGCGGACTTCCCGGTCTATCCGGGCATGTAAGGAACCCGTCAGATGACCTCGCAAGACCCCAACGAACCCAAGCACCAGGATCACAGCCTGATCCCCAACGCGACCGCCGAACTCAAAGGCATTGCCAAGGAAGGAATGAAGCATCCTTCGACCAAGCCGGTGCTGACCGGTGCGGCGGTTGGCGCACTTGCCGGCGGCCTGTTGCCGGTCGTGACCTGGCCGATCGGCCTCGTCGCCGGTGCCGGTTTCATGCTCTACAAACGGATCCGCCCCTGAATGCGCTGCCCCTTCTGTGCGCATGACGACAGCCAGGTAAAAGACAGCCGCCCGACCGAGGACAACACCTCGATCCGGCGGCGTCGCCAATGTTCGAGCTGCGGTGCGCGTTTCACCACTTTCGAGCGCGTCCAGTTGCGCGAAGTTATCGTCGTGAAATCGGGCGACCGGCGCGAGGCATTCGACCGCCGGAAACTCGAGCAATCGGTGACGCTCGCTTGCCGTAAGCGCGGGGTCGACCAGGAGCGTATCGACCAGCTCGTCTCGGGGATTCAGCGCCAGGTCGAAACCGCCGGCGACGGCGAGATCGCCTCCTCGCGCATCGGCGAGATGGTGATGGACGGCCTGCGCCAGATCGACAGTGTGGCCTATATCCGCTTCGCCAGCGTCTACCGCGACTTTAGCGAAGCCAAGGATTTCGAGGAATTTGCCAGCAATGTCCGCGAAGTCGCGGATGGCTGAACAACCCGCGATTGTCCTCGTCCGGCCGCAGTTGGGCGAGAATATCGGCAAGGCCGCCCGCGCAATGCTCAACTTCGGGCTGACCGAGATGCGGCTGGTCGCGCCGCGCGACGGCTGGCCCAATCCTTCGGCCGGTCCTGCTGCCGCCGGGGCCGATGTCGTGCTCGACAATGCCAAGGTCTTCGAAACCACGGCCGAAGCGGTGGCGGACTGTACCCACGTCTACGCCACGACCGTGCGCAAGCGCGGGGTGACCAAGCCGGTCGTGGGACCGGACGAAGCCGGCCGCGCGATCCATGCCGAGCCGGGCAAGAGCGCCATCCTGTTCGGGCGCGAGGCCGCAGGGCTCGAAACCGAGGACGTGGCCCTCGCCCGCACAATCCTGACCGTGCCGATCAACCCTGAATTCGGCTCGCTCAATCTCGCGCAGGCGGTGATTCTGTGCGCCTACGAGTGGTCCAAGCAGGTCAGCCTCGTCCAGCCCACGCAGGAGGAACTGCTTCCCGCCGCAACGCAGGACGAACTCGACGGATTGATCACGCATCTCGAGGGGATGCTTGAGCCCAAGGGCTATTTCCTGCCCGAAGCGCGCGCCGACGCGACCCGCAAGACGCTACGCACCGTACTCACCAAACCGGCCTGGAACCACCTCGAGGTGCGGACGCTGAGAGGCGTGCTGTCGAGCCTCGAGAGAGACCGTCGAGAATGAGCGAGACAATTCTCTAGCTCCAAAGTAGTTGTCTTCTCGCTGGCGCGCTGCACCTGCGCCGACGACGGGAGGCCTGCATGTTGAAGTCTACTTTCTTCCTCGTGTTCATGATGCAGGCTGGCGCGCTGACCGACCAACCAACAATTGTGAGCGAAGCGGAGACCTCTTCGCCAACCGAAACGAGCGCTGAGCAACCCACTCCAGGTGAGCCGACGGAGGCCAAGGATATTGTGGTCACAGGGGAGCCGGATGACGACGACAAGCTGATTTGCCGGACCGAAAAAAAGATCGGTACCAATATCAAGAAGAAGGTCTGTCGAACGGCTCGAGAAGTGCGGTTGGAGGCCGAGGCTGCCAAGGCATTCGCCCGGGATCTCTCGACGCAACAAAACCATTCTCAAGCGGCGGCGGCGAAAAACCAGTAGCGTCGCCTCGCTTGGCAAGAAGAATTTGACTCGAAAGCGATTTCCGTAGAGTCTTGCAGCATTGCAATGAACTGCCGCATGGCCAAGGCTGTGCCGTGACAGTCTCGACATCAGGATAATAGGAAATGATCGAATTGTTGATTTCGTCCGCTCTGCTGCTGGCTGCTGCGGAAGTCGCGCCTGAAACAACGACCGCTGCCGACGGAACAGGTGGCACCACTGAACAGGTTCAGGAACTTCAGGAAGTGAAGTGTCGCTATATCCGCGAAGTCAATTCGCGCATCCCGTCCAAGATCTGCCGTACCAAGGGCGAGTGGGCACGGATTGCCAGGGAGCAGCGGGAGGCAAACGAGAACAACCGGCGCAACGGTGGCAGTTTGGCCGAATACGGCACAATCTACGGCGCTGCTGGCTCGAACTGACGGCGCTGTCGCCGGTCGCCGGAATATTCGTCCGATCGCTTGACATTTTGATGCGAGGTCGCCATGTGCGCGCCTTCGCGAATTGGCCCCGCACCCCGGTGAAGCGGTGGCCGCGTTGGAACAGGTATCCAGCGGTGCGAAGCCGGGTTGAATGGCTGCCACAGGGGCAGCTCAGCAAATTGAAGGATACGACATATGTCGAAGCGCAAGAGCGCCAAGTACAAACTCGACCGCCGGATGGGTGAAAACATCTGGGGTCGTCCGAATTCCCCGGTCAACAAGCGTTCCTACGGCCCCGGCCAACACGGCCAGCGCCGCAAGGGCAAGATGAGCGACTTCGGCCTGCAGCTGCGCGCCAAGCAGAAGCTCAAGGGCTATTACGGCGACGTTACCGAGAAGCAGTTCAAGCGCACCTACATCGAAGCGTCGCGCATGAAGGGCGACACCGGCCAGAACCTGATCGGCCTGCTCGAGCAGCGCCTCGACATGGTCGTCTATCGCGCCAAGTTCGCGCCGACCATCTTCGCCGCCCGCCAGATCGTGTCGCATGGCCACATTTATGTGAACGGCGTGAAGTGCAACATCGCTTCGCGTCGCGTCATTGTCGGTGACGTCGTCAGCCTCGGCAGCAAGGCCAAGGAAATGGCGCTCGTTATCGAAGCGCAGAGCCTGCCCGAGCGTGACATCCCCGACTATGTCGCAACCGACGGCAACGACAAGGTGACCTTCACCCGCGTGCCGAAGCTCGACGAAGTGCCCTACCCGGTCACGATGGAACCGAACCTGGTCGTCGAATTCTATTCGCGCTGATTTCTGGCAAATTTGCCAAGCAAGAGGGCGGTCCTGCGGGGCCGCCCTTTTCGTTTCGGCCTGCCGCAACTAGGAGGGGTGCGAAACCAAGATACGGAGGAAGCCATGCGGATATTGCTGCTCGACGGACATCCCGACCATGACCGCCTCTCGTCGCACCTGCTCGACCTCTACCAGGCGGCCCTTCCTGACGAGGCGCAGGTCGACCGCGTCGCTGTCCGCGACCTCAGTTTCACGCCCGTGCTTCGCCATGGCTATGCCAAACGCACCGAATGGGAGCCGGACCTGCGCGATCTGGCCGAGAAGCTCGACGCCTGCGATCACCTGGCGATTTCCTTCCCGATGTGGTGGGGCGCCGAACCGGCCGAGTTGAAGGGTCTGCTGGATCGACTGCTCCTGCCCGGCTTTGCGTTCGCCTATCATGACGACGATTCCTGGTGGGATCGCCTGATGGCAGGACGTTCGGCGGATGTAATCGTGACGATGGACACGCCGAAGCTGTTCCTCCGCTTCGCCTACGGCAATTCCATCGTAAAGCGCTGGAAGAAGCAGGTGCTCGAATTCTGCGGCTTCAAGCCTGTACGCATTCTACCCTGCGGCCCGATCAAGCACGGCGGGGTTGAGAAGGGCCTCGCCAAATGGCGGAGCGAGATCGAGCGCATGGCGCGAACGGTTGCGCCGAAGTCTCCCGAGGAGAAGCAGGCCCGGCTGCCGAGCTTTCTCAACCGCGGCTAGTGTCAGGCGCGAAGGCGGTCCCACTCGACCAGTTCATAGGCGATCGAGCCTTCGACGAGTTGCTCCCAGATGTGCTCGATCACGTCGCCCGGCAGACCGCGATTCTCGGCGTCTTCGCGCGCGGATGAAATGACGGCGGCCTTGCGCACTTCGTCGCGCACGGTGTCGCGCGTTTCCTTGATACGGGCAGCGGCGCGCATATAGCCAAAGCGCCGGTCGAGCAGCGCCATCAGCTCGCGGTCGGTCGCATCGACGCCCGCGCGCACTTCGGTCATGGTTTCACAGTCTTCGGGGAGTTTGGGCATCAATCTTGCGATCCGAGATAGTCGCGCCTGAAGGTGGCGGCAAATTGAGAGAACGTGCCAGAGCCAATGGCATCGCGCATCGCCTGCATCAACTGCTGGTAGAAACTTAGGTTATGCTCCGTCACCAGCATCGCGCCGAGGATCTCGCCCGATTTCTGCAGGTGATGCAGGTACGCGCGCGAGTAAGTGGCGCAGGTTGGGCAAATGCAGCGCTCGTCGAGCGGGCCGGTGTCTTCGGCATGCCGCGCATTGCGCAGGTTGAGCGGGCCGCTCCGGGTGAAGGCCTGGCCGTTGCGGCCTGAGCGTGTCGGCAGCACGCAATCGAACATGTCGATCCCGCGTTCGACCGCGCCGACGAGGTCATCGGGCTTGCCCACCCCCATCAGGTAGCGAGGCCTGTCCTGCGGCAGCATGTCCGGCGCAAAATCGAGCGTGGCGAACATCGCCTCCTGCCCCTCGCCCACGGCCAGCCCGCCAACCGCATAGCCATCGAAACCGATCTCGATCAGCTTTTCGGCGCTGATCCGGCGCAGTTCCTCGTCGAGCGCGCCTTGCTGAATGCCGAACAGCGCCGCGCGTTCGGCGTGTTGACCACCTGCATCAAAGCCGTCGCGGCTGCGCCTGGCCCAGCGCATCGAAAGCTCCATACTCTGGGCGATCACGTCGCGCGGCTGGTCGGCGCGCGGGCACTCGTCGAATGCCATCACGATATCGCTGCCGAGCAGGCGCTGGATCTCCATCGACCGTTCGGGCGTGAGCATGTGCTTCGACCCGTCGATATGGCTGCGGAACTCGACGCCTTCCTCGGTCAGTTTGCGCAACTCCGACAGGCTCATCACCTGGTAGCCGCCGCTGTCGGTCAGGATCGGGCGCTGCCAGTTCATGAACTGATGGAGACCGCCAAGCCGGGCGACCCGCTCGGCTCCCGGACGCAGCATGAGGTGGTAGGTGTTGCCGAGGATGATGTCGGCGCCGGTTTCGCGCACGCTCTCGGGCTTCATAGCCTTGACGGTGGCGGCGGTTCCAACCGGCATGAAGGCGGGTGTGCGGATATCCCCGCGCAGCATGTCGATGCGCCCCGTTCGCGCCTTGCCGTCGGTCGCCTCGATGGTGAACTGGAACCTGCTGGTCATGCGCAGCCCGCTAGAGCCCCTGTGGCGCGATGTCACCCGCGAAATGAGAACGGGCCGGCTCTCGGGGGATGAGAGCCGGCCCGCGATTGTGTTTCTGATCCGATCAGAACTTCAGCACATAGCCGACGGTACCGCGAATGGTGTCGAAGCTGATGGTGTCGAGGTTCACCCGGAAGGCCGAGTTGCCGATCGGGAAATCGGCACCTACGCCGACGAGGTAATCGCCATCGGTGTCGTCAATGTCGTCAGCGAGGGGGCCGAGATCGATTCCGGCAATCTCTTCCACGTCGAGGTCGACCCACTGGTAGCCGCCGCGCACGTAGTACTTGGCGCCGCCATTGGCCTGGAAACCGACACGGACCGAGGCACCGTATTCGGAATCGATCGCATCGGTGCCGAAGTGATAGTTGCCTTCAACGCCGGCGAAGGTCGACTGGCCCAGCGGGAAATCGACGCCTGCGACCACACCGATGATCGGGCTCGAATCCTCAAGCTCCACGCCGAGGTCGTCCTCATCAACGCCAAGGTCGTGGATACCGGCAGAAATGCCAACATAGGTCTCAGCTGCTGCCTCTTGCGCACTGGCGGCGGTAGGAAGCGCCACAGCACCTGCTGCAACGGCCACGAGCAGTGAAAACTTCTTCATTTGGGGGGATTCCTTTTTCTGTTTTTCCTGCCTCCCGAGACCGGGAAGCAGGTCGACGTTTGCGCCGCGTGGCTGTCACGCGGGTGAACATCGAATTCAGAAAAGGCGAATTATTCGCGCAGCCGCCACCCGGTTGAGAATATGTATGAAATTGTTGCAACGCAGACACACAGGAAAGCCAGCGTAATTCCCAGCGACACCCCGAAGCTGACGTCGGCGCTGCCATAGAAGGTCCAGCGCAGGCCGCTGACGAGATAGACGATCGGGTTCGCCAGCGCGATCTTGTCCCACGGGTCGGGCAGCATGTCGATCGAGTAGAATGTCCCGCCGAGAAAGGTCAGCGGCGTAAGGATCAGCATCGGGATAATCCCGAGCTTCTCGAAATTGTCCGCCCAAACGCCGAGAATGAAACCGAACAGGCTGAAGGCAGAAGCGACCAGCACGATGTAGACCACTGCAAGCAGCGGGTGGGCGATCGAGTAGTCGACGAATAGCCGCGCGGTCAGCAAGATGATCGCGGCTAGGATCAGGCTCTTGGTCGCTGCCGCCCCGACGAAGCCAATCAGCGTTTCGGCAACGCCTACGGGAGCGCTGAGCAGCTCGTAGATCGTGCCGGTGAAGCGCGGCATGTAGATGCCGAAACTCGAATTGCTGGTGGTTTCGCCGAGCAGGGTCAGCATCAGCAGGCCGGGGATGATGAAGGCGCCATAATCGACTCCTCCCAGATCGGGCATGCGCTCGCCGATGGCGGCACCGAAAACGATGAAATAGAGCGAGGTCGTGAGCACCGGCGCCAGAACCGACTGGAACGCCGTGCGCAGGAAGCGCACCAGCTCGCGCGTGTAGATCGACCAGGTCGAGCGCCAGGCGATCATGCCGCCGCCTCCTTTTCACCCAGCAGCGATACGAAGATATCTTCCAGGCTGCTCTCGCGCGTCTCGATCCCGGAGTAGTCGATCCCCGCCCGCGTCAACGCCTTGGTCAGTTCGGCCACTTCGGCCTTGCCCTTACCGGTCCCGTCACCTCCTCGATAACAGAGCGAGCTGCCACCATCCTCGATCTCGACCGGGAAGTGCGCAATCGCTGCTGGCAGTGCTGCGATCGGTTGGGCCAGGGCGATATGCGCCTCGGTGCGCCCCAGTTGTGCCATCATGGCCGCCTTCTCGTCGACCTTGATGATTCGGCCGTTGTTGATGATGCCCACCCGGTCGGCCATCTCCTCAGCTTCTTCGATGTAATGCGTGGTGAGGATGATTGTGACGCCCCGCGCCCGCATCTCGTCGATGATCGCCCACATGCCTTTGCGCAGTTCGACGTCGACGCCGGCGGTCGGCTCGTCGAGGAACAGCAGGTCGGGCTCGTGCGACAGTGCCTTGGCGATAAGCACCCTGCGTTTCATCCCGCCCGACAGCGCCATGATACGCTCGTCGCGCTTTTCCCACAGCGAAAGGCTCTTGAGGATCTCCTCGATCCGCGCCTTGTCGGGGGGCAGGCCAAACAGTCCGCGCGAATAGCTGACGGCGCGAATGACCGGTTCGAACATGTCGGTTGACAGTTCCTGCGGTACCAGCCCGATCCGCGCGCGTGCATGGCGCCAGTCCCTGGCCATGTCGTGCCCGAAGGCAGCAATCCGGCCCGAAGTCGGCCGGACCAGTCCGCAGACCGACCCGATCAGCGTGGTCTTGCCTGCCCCGTTCGGTCCCAGCAGCGCGAATATCTCGCCTTTGCGGATCGTCAGATCGACATTGTCGAGCGCCTTCAGTCCGCCGCGGTAGACCTTGGTTAGTCCGGAAATTTCGAGGATCGGTTCGCTCATGAAACCGAGTTAGGGAAGCAGCAGCGAGGAGTCACCATAGGAATAGAAGCGATACCCGTTTTCGATCGCATGGGCATAGGCGGCCTGCATTCTATCCAGACCCATCAACGCGCTGACCAGCATGAACAGGGTCGACTTGGGCAGGTGAAAATTGGTCATCAGCCCGTCGATCGCCTTGAAGCGGTATCCGGGTGTGATGAAGATCGCGGTATCGCCCTCGAAAGGTTCGATCGTGCCATCGTCGCGCGCGGCGCTCTCGAGCAGGCGGAGCGAGGTCGTCCCAACCGAAATGATCCGGCCTCCGGCAGCGCGTGCAGCATTGAGGCGGGCCGCTACCTCGGGCTCGATTCGGCCCCACTCGGCGTGCATGCGGTGATCCTCGGTATCGTCGGCCTTGACCGGGAGAAATGTCCCTGCCCCGACATGCAGGGTGAGCGTCTCGCGCTGCACGCCTGCTGCATCGAGCGCCGCGATCAGCTCCGGCGTGAAATGCAGCGCTGCGGTTGGGGCGGCGACTGCACCATCCTCCCGCGCGAACATGGTCTGGTAATCGAGCTTGTCCTGCTCGTCGGTCTCGCGCTTGCCCGCAATATAGGGCGGCAACGGCATCCGCCCCGCCCGCTCGAGCAGGATCTCGACCGGTTCGTCCCCGGCAAAGGCGAGCGTGAGGCTACCGTCCTCATGGCGCTCCTCGGCAATCGCGGTCACGCCACCGCCGAATGTCAGCTCGTCTCCCTCCCGGACGCGCTTGGCATTGCGGATGAATGCCTGCCAGCGACGCAAATCGATGCGCTTGTGGAGGGTGGCGCCGATCTTGGCCTCGCCGCGCCGCCCTTCGAGCTGGGCTGGAATGACGCGCGTGTCGTTGAAGACCATGACATCGCCCGCCCGCACTAGGTCAGGCAGTTCGCGAACGACGCGATCTTCGAAATCACCTTCACCCCGCACGACGAGCATGCGCGCGCTGTCGCGCGGACGCGCAGGGCGCAACGCGATCCGCTCCTGTGGGAGATCGAAATCGAACAGGTCTACCTTCATCGCGGGCCGCCTACGCGCGGCAGAAGCGAAAGGAAAGGCGCTATCAGTTGGAAATCGGTGCGTTCAAATCGTCGGCGGTGATGGTCGGCTCCGGCGTCGGAGCGACACGGGCCGGAACCGGCTTGCCATCGGCCGCGATCGAGGCCTGCAGGATGCGGGTCGGATTGGCCGGCGGCTCGCCGCGATTGATCGCGTCGACGGCGCTCATATTGGCAATCACGCGACCGAGATTGGTGTAGCGCTTGTCCAGGCTGAAGCGCGGATAGAAAACGATGAAAAACTGGCTGTTCGCGCTGTCTTCGCTGGCCGCGCGTGCCATCGATACGGTACCGCGAACATGCGGCATCGGGTTGAATTCCTCTTCGAGGTCGGGAAGCTGCGAACCGCCCTGCCCCGTGCCCGTCGGATCTCCGCCCTGCGCCATGAAACCATCGATCACGCGGTGGAAGATGACCCCGTCGTAGAAACCCTGCCGTGTCAGCGTCTTGATGCGCTCGACATGGTTGGGTGCCCACTCCGCCATCAGACGGATCGCAACCCGTTCGCCATTTGAGAGATCGAGCAGCCAAATGCTCTCCGGATCCTCGGCGGCGTTGTAGTTGATGGGCGCGAAGTTGCGTGCCTGCACGGGCGCTTGTGCAACCGCATCATCCACTACGTCTTCGGAAGCGCCCTCGTCCTGGGCCAGTGCGGCATATGGAGCGGCGACAACGGCGAGCGATGCGGCCGCGGCAAGGAAAGTCTTCAGCATGGGTGCCTTCACGAAAATCGGGTGTATCTCAGGTTGCGGTGCGGTCTAGCGGCGCGAGACTTGCACTGCAATGAATGATCTGTTGCGGGTCAACAGGGGCGTTCAGTAATCCCCAAGCTGGCCTCTTTCATTTACGCGCGCGATAACATCCTCGCACACCTGCTTGCTGACGAATGGGGTAATGTCCCCGCCGAACAGCGCAATTTCCTTCACCAGCTTGCTGGCGATCGGCTGAAGCGAAACGTCCGCCATCAGGAACACCGTCTCGATCTCGTCATCGAGCTGCTGGTTCATGCCGGCCATCTGGTATTCGTACTCGAAGTCGGCGACGGCACGCAGACCACGGATCAGCACATTGGCTCCCTGCTTTTGCGCGAACTTGACCAGCAGGGCATTGAAACCGACGACCTCGACATTGTCGATCCCGAGCGCCGCGACCTCGCGACCGACCATCGAAAGCCGCTCTTCGGTCGAAAACATCGGGTTCTTCGACGGGTTGGTCGTCACCCCGATTATCAGCTTGTCGACCAGTTTGCTGCCGCGCCGGATGATGTCGGCATGGCCGAGCGTGATCGGATCGAAAGTGCCGGGGTAGATGCCGATGCGTTCGCTGCTCACCTGTCTCTCTCCACGATAAAGCGGGCCAGGGCGCGCAGCATGCGGGCATCCTCGCCGTGGTTGGCAAGGTGGCCGATCGCCTGATCGACCAGCGCCCGCGCCTGCTCGCGCGCCTGCTCGACGCCCATCAGTGTCACGAAGGTCTGCTTGCCCTGAACCTCGTCCTTGCGCAGCGCCTTGCCGGTCTTGGATTCATCGCCTTCGACATCGAGCAGATCGTCGGCAATTTGGAAGGCCAGGCCGATGTCACGAGCATAATTCCGCAGGTGCCCGCGGCCCTCTGGCGGGACATGCCCCAGTATTGCGCCCATCTCGACCGATGCCGCCAGCAAGGCGCCCGTCTTCAGTTGCTGCAGCCGGGTGATCGAATGGAGGTCGTAATCCTCGCTGTCGGCGGCCATGTCCATCATCTGCCCGCCAGCCATGCCGTGCATTCCGCTCGCGCGCCCAAGCGTGGCGATCAGTTCGGAGCGGGTAAACGGATCGCTGCTCGTCTCTGTGCTGGCGAGAATCTCGAAAGCGAGCGCATGCAGCGAATCCCCTGCCAACACTGCCGTCGCCTCGTCGAACGCCTTGTGCAAGGTCGGCTTGCCGTGCCGCAGATCGTCATCGTCCATGCATGGCAGGTCGTCATGGATCAGCGAATAGACATGGATCGCCTCGACCGCGCACCCTGCCCTCACCGCGGCCTCGCGGCTCACGCCGTACATTTCCGCAGTGCTGGCGAGCAGCAGCGGACGTACCCGCTTGCCCCCGCCAATCGCCGCGTAGCGCATCGCCTCGAACAGGCGCGCGCGCGAATCCTGGGGAATGGGCATGAGCGCATCGAACAGCGAGTCGACCTCTTGCTGGATACGGGTGAACCCGTTGGACAGCAGCTCTTCCCCGGGGTCGGCAGTCACAATCTCAGCCATCGCTGTCGAACGGTTCGGTGCCGGTCGCCTTGCCCGACGAATCGCTGACGATTCGCTCGATCCGTTGCTGCGCTGCATCGAGGCGTGCCTGACAGTGTCGGCGAAGTTCTTCCCCTCGCTCGTACAGTGCGATCGACTTGTCGAGCGGAACCTCCCCGCTTTCCAGCTTCTGCACGATCTCCTCGAGCGCGCCGAGAGCCTGCTCGAAACTCATTTGAGGAATGTCGGGGGCTGCCCCAGCGGCCTGTGTATCACTCATGCGACCGAGCATTGACCGGCGCGGCTCACACGGTCAAGGCTGTCGGAAAAACAAGGGGGAGAATCGCATGCAATACGTGATCGCTTACGTGATCGCCGCCGTGGTCTTCGGCGTTCTCGATTCAATTTGGCTGCGCTGGGCCGGACCGAACCTCTACCGGCCCGTGATCGGCGAGATCATGGCCGACAATTTCCGGGTTGTGCCGGCGCTCGTATTCTATGCCGTCTACCTGCTGGGGATGGTCTATTTCGCAATCAGACCCGGGCTGGCGGAAGGCAATGTCGTGACGGCGCTGCTCAACGGCGCCATGCTCGGGGCACTCTGCTATGCGACCTTCGATCTCACCAGCCAGGCGGTGTTCAAGGTCTGGAGCACGCACATCAGCGTAATGGATATCGCGTGGGGGGCCGTCGCTACCGGGGTGACCGCGGCTGCTGCGACTGCAATCACGCTGCGAATAACCGGATAGAACCATGTTCATCGGACACTTCGCCCCAGCCTTTGCCGCGGCGGCCGCCAGTTCACGCGCGCCGAGGCTTTCGACACTGTTCATCGCGGCGCAACTGGTCGACTGGGCATTCTTCACCTTTGCGCTGGTGGGAATCGAGCACATGCGGGTGACTCCGGGCATCACCAAGATGAACCCGATGGACCTCTACCACATGCCCTATACCCACAGCCTGCTTGGCAGCGCAGTCTGGGCAGTGATCTTCGGCCTGCTCATGCTGGTGGCCTATCGCCAGCTCGTCGCTGCGATCCTGGGTGCCGGGGTCGTGCTATCGCACTGGGTGCTCGACCTGCTGGTCCATCGGCCCGACCTGACCCTTGCCGGTGGGAACGAGCATCTGGGCATGGGCCTGTGGAACTTCCCGCTGATCGCGATGCCGCTCGAATTGCTGATCACTATCGGGGCTTTCGTCTGGTTCATCCGGCGGACCAAGGGACCGATCGGTCCGCCGCTAATCCTGCTGACAGTATTGCTGATCTTCCAGGCGATCGATTGGTTCGGACCTCCACCCGAAGCGGCCGGCCCTATGCTCTATCTGACCGCATTGACGGGCTATGCCGTGGCCACGGTGCTGGCCTTGTGGGTGGCCAAGACTCGTTGGCATAAACGTGAGGTAGGACTGGCAGTGCCGACCATGCGCCGCTAAGGGCGGCGGCATGGCTACCATCGAGTCCCCTGGCGAGTCCCGAATCACGCCCGAAATCGTCGAACAGCACGGCCTTTCGCCGGAAGAATACGAGCGCGTCCTGCATGCGTTGGGTCGCGAGCCCAACCTGGTCGAGCTCGGCATTTTTTCGGTCATGTGGAGCGAGCATTGCTCCTACAAGAGCTCGCGCCTGCACCTGAAGAAGCTGCCGACCGAAGCACCCTGGGTCATCTGCGGCCCGGGCGAAAATGCCGGCGTCATCGATATCGGTGACGGGCAAGCGGCGATCTTCAAGATGGAGAGCCACAACCACCCGAGCTACATCGAACCCTATCAGGGTGCGGCAACCGGCGTGGGCGGCATCCTGCGCGACGTCTTCACCATGGGCGCGCGCCCGGTGGCGAATGCCAACGCGCTGCGTTTCGGTCGTCCCGACCACCCCAAGATGCAGCACCTCGTCAAGGGCGTGGTCGCGGGCATCGGCGGCTACGGCAATTGCGTCGGCGTGCCGACCGTCGCGGGTGAGACCAATTTCCATCCGGCCTACGACGGCAACATCCTCGTCAACGCGATGACGGTAGGCGTCGCCAATGCCGACAAGATTTTCTACAGCGCGGCGACAGGCGTCGGAAACCCAATCGTCTATGTCGGCTCCAAAACCGGGCGCGACGGTATCCATGGCGCGACCATGGCCAGCGCCGATTTCGAGGAAGACGCCGAGGCCAAGCGCCCCACGGTGCAGGTCGGTGATCCCTTCACCGAAAAACTCCTTATCGAGGCATGCCTCGAACTGATGGCGACCGATGCGATCGTGGCGATCCAGGACATGGGCGCTGCTGGCCTTACCTCTTCCAGCGTCGAGATGGCCACCAATGGCAAGGCGGGTATCCGCCTCGACATGAACAAGGTGCCTTGCCGCGAAGAGGGCATGACGCCCTACGAGATGATGCTCTCGGAGAGCCAGGAGCGCATGCTCATGGTGCTCAAGCCCGGCAAGGAAGCCATGGCCGAGGCAATCTTCAAGAAGTGGGAATTGGACTTCGCGGTCATCGGCGAAGTCACCGACACGCGCCACATGGTCCTCGAGTTCGATGGGGAGGTCGTCTGCGATATTCCGCTTGGGCCCCTCGCTGCCGATGCGCCCGAATACGACCGTCCCTATATTTCGAAGGACGAGTATACCCGCTGGGCAGGCATCAAGCCGATCAGCGAGCGCCCGGACACGGACGATGTCGGCGGCGATCTCCTGAAGCTGCTGGCCTCGCCCAACCTGTCCTCGCGCAAATGGATTTCCGAGCAATACGACAGCCAGGTGATGGGCGATACGCTGCAGACCGGCGGCGATGCCGGTGTCGTCCGCGTGCACGGCACCAAGAAGGCGCTGGCGATCAGCACCGATTGCACCCCGCGCTACGTTTTCGCCGACCCCTATGAAGGTGGCAAGCAGGCGATCGCCGAGGCATACCGCAACCTCTGCGCGGTCGGCGCACGTCCGCTGGCGGTGACCAATTGCCTCAATTTCGGCAACCCGCAGCGTCCCGAGATCATGAGCCAGTTCGTCCATGCATTGGAAGGCATGGGCCGCGCCTGCCGCGTACTCGACTTCCCGATCGTGAGCGGCAATGTCAGCCTCTACAACGAGAGCAAGGCGACCGGCGGTGGCTCCGCCATCCTGCCCACCCCGGCCATCGGCGGTGTCGGCCTGATCGACGATTACGATCGCATGATGACCATGCCGTTCAAGGCCGAGGGAGAGGCGATCTACCTCATCCACGCCGAGGCATGGGCGACGGCTGATCCTGAGCGCTCGCACTTGGGCAAATCGCTGTGGCTGTCGGAAATCCATGGCCGCGACGAAGGCCGCACTCCGCCGACTGATCTCACGGTCGAGAAAAACGCGGGCAAGATCGTGCTCCAGCTGATTGCCGATGGTCTCGTCAGCGCCGTGCATGACGTGTCCGACGGCGGCCTCGCCGTTGCACTGGCCGAAATGGCGATGGCAGGCAGCATCGGCGCCGATGTCGAGTGGAACGAGGAATATTCGCAGGCCGCATGGTGGTTCGGCGAGGACCAGGGCCGCTATGTCATCACCGTTCCCGACACGCACGCGCTCAACGAAGCGCTCGCCAAGGGCACGGAGAACGACGAGACCGCATCGATCGGCTTCCGCCGGATCGGCAAGACCGGCGGCAACACGCTGTTCGGCAACACTATCGACGACATGCGGGCCGCCCACCGCAGCTTCTTCGCCGACTGGATGGAGGGTTAAGGTCCGGCGCCAGTGGCGTTCGTCCAGCCTTTCCTCCACTACGGCGGACACTGGCTCGCTCCATTCCTGATCGCCTGGCTAATCTGGCGCGGAGATTGGAAGCGCGCTAGCGCGGTGATGGTCGCGGCGAACCTGATCGATCTCGACCATCTGTTCGCCGACCCGATCTTCGATCCCGAGCGGTGCAGCATCGGCTTCCACCTGCTGCACGGCTGGGAGGCAGCGCTAGCATCGCTACTCCTGCTCGCGGTACCGCGCTGGTGGGTCCGCGCCTTGGGTGTCGGCGCGCTGTGGCATCTGGCGGTCGACTACGGCGATTGCATGATGCAGCACGCCACTGGTTAGCCAGTTCGGCGCGCACCCCTTGCCAGCATGAGGCCAAGCAGGATCAGCCACGAAAGTTGGCTGATATAGGTGAACATAGCTCCATAAAACCGCATGTCGATCGCGCCCGCGATGAGCAGCGCCGCAGGAACCAGACCCGCGATGAGGCCCACCGCGCCGGTCAAACGCCAGCCAGCGCGCCACAGCGACAGGCCGAAGAACGCAATTCCAGTCCCCACGGCGACCGCGCCGTTGCGGGCGAATTGCTGATTGAGTTCCCAGGCAAGCTCAAAGGTTCCGCTTCCGATATCACTTGCTGGATAGTCCAATAGCGCGGGAACAACGAAGCCATTGATGGATCCGGCTACGAGCGCGCCACAGATCCCCAGAACGAAGAATGCCAGCCCCAATGCGACGTGAAATGACCAGCCCAGCGCGCGGGCGACCAGAATCATCACCGCCGCTTGAATGACGATCATCGCCGACAGCGCCCCGTGCACGGACCGGATCAACCCGGCACCATCACCGCCGTGCGGGTGGTGATGCATCAACACCACCGCCACCAGAGCGGCTCCTGCGAGCAGCATTCCGGGCAAGCGTAGGGATTGCAGTTTGTCGTCATCCATGAGTATCTCTCCCGTTCGACAACGTGATGCCGCGAGGGAGGCACAGCGCACAATGGACGATCTGTCGCAAAAGTCCGGTTCGAGCCGAGCGGCAACCCGTGCGCAAATCCTGTCGACCTTCAACCGGTTGCTGCTTGCAGGTGAGAAGAAGCGTCCCGCCGTCTCGGAAATCGTCACCGAGGCCGGGGTCGCGCGTTCCACCTTCTACGATCACTTCGATGGGGTTGAGGCGCTCTTCGATGAGAGCCTGTCGGGCCTGTTCCGCCGCATTGCGCACTGTCTTGTCGGTGCCGGCGAGCGCGAAGAGATGGTGTGGCTGATGGCGCATATCCTGGAGAATCGCGAGCGCGGTCGAAAGCTCCTTTCTGGCCCGGACGCGGAACGCATCGGCAATGTGCTCTCCCGCTTGCTCCACGAGGAGCTTGGCATGCGACCCGATGCACGTCTGCATGCGATCCTGATCTCAGGCACCGTGATGGCCGCGCTTGGTGCATGGATGACAGGCAAGCTCGCGACGACGCCTGAGACACTCTCGGACCGGCTGCTCTACACTTCGCGGGCGATCCTTGGCGCAGACGATGATTGGCGCTCATGACCGCCGGCTATTCAGGAACCCCGCTCGCCAAGAAGCTCAACCTGCGCGACGGGCAGCGCGTGTGGTTCGACGGCATGCCCGAGAACGTTCAGGACGAGATCGACGAATACGCCCTCGAGCTCATCTTCGTCGGCGGACCTGACGATGGTCCCGATGCAGCGCACATCTTTGTGACCGAGCGGTCCGACCTCGAGGCCAAGCTCGCCTCACTCCGCGAACACATGGCGCGCGATGGCCATGTCTGGGTGAGCTGGCCGAAAAAGGCGTCGAAGGTTCCGACCGACATCACCGAGGACACCATCCGCGAGGTCTGCCTGCCCATGGGGCTGGTCGATACCAAGGTCTGCGCGGTGGATGAGACCTGGTCCGGCCTCAAACTCGTCATCCGCAAGGAATTGCGCTGAGGGCACTCAGGCCGCAAGCGCTTCCTCAGGCAAGCGCATGTCTTCGTCGGCGAGGCCCTCGTCCATCAGTTGCCTGATGCACTGGCGATATAGCACCGGCTCGCCGATATTGAGCCGCTTGCGCGCGGCATCGATATCCTCGCGCATCAGCTGTTCGATATCCTCATGCGCAATCTTCGCAGCGGCCTTGCCCAGGCGGCGACCTTCGCGGATCGCGTCGAACAAGGGCGCCTTGGTCTGCACCTCTTTCATCCGCTGCCGCGTCCCCGCGTAGGCAATGAAGAGAATGCCGAGATTGTGGTTCTGTTCGTAGCTGAAGCCGAGCAGGCACGCTTCACCCAGTCCATCGCGGCCATAACTGGTCAGAACATGGAAAAGGTCATGCGTGTCGCGGAGCCGCTCGAAATACCATTCGGTCTGGTCCTGGTGGCGTTGCTCGGGCGGTGACCACTTGTGGCTTTCCGCGACCAGTCCTGCGGCGCTCAGCCCTTCGCGCTTCATGAAGCGCATGTAATGCTGGGCGACAGTGTTGGGGCCGCAGTCAGCCCAACGCGCGTGATCGTCGAGAATGGCGGGAATATCGACTTCCTCGCGCATCATTCGCTGGCCTTCGTCCGAACGGATGAAATCCCATCCCTGCCGGTGTCCCTTGCGGCCCTTGAGCGCCTCGATGATATGAAAAACCTGCTCGGTATCTTCCTTGTCGGCGACGAGCTTGCGGAAATGCTTCCAGACCTTGAGCGGCCGGAAACCGGACGTCTTGCGTCCGGGAGCGACAAGCGGGCGATCGATCACGGCCATGGCATATTCCTCACTCGGGCCTGCGTAGCGAATGACAACTTACAACATTGTAAATTGCCTGTCCATGTAACGGCTTGGCTTTGAGTGGCGAAACAGGGATAGGAGCGGCCATGCAAGATCACGAATCCATACCCTACTCGCTGCCGGAATATACCGCACAGGAAAGTACCGACCGCGCGCGGGCTGCGCGAGACAGGCTGAGTACCCGGAGGACCTGTCGTTTCTTCTCCGACGAGCCGGTACCGCGCGAGGTTATCGAGGCGGCCATCGAGGCGGCAGGTGGCGCACCGAACGGTGCGAACCACCAGCCCTGGCATTTCGCCGTCGTCTCTTCGCCCGAACGGAAGGTCGCGATCCGCGAGGCAGCAGAAGCCGAAGAGCGCGCCTTCTATTCCGGCAAGGCGAGCGACCAGTGGCTCGAGGCGCTGGAGCCATTCGGCACCGATGCCGAGAAGCCGTTTCTTGAAACCGCACCTTGGCTGATCGTTGTGTTTGCCCAGCGCAAGGGCGGGATCGAGGAAGACGGCAAGACGCAAAACTACTACGTCAATGAGAGTGTCGGTATCGCCTGCGGCATGCTGATCACAACCTTGCACGAAGCCGGCTGCGCGACCTTGACGCACACGCCCTCGCCGATGGGCTTTCTGCGGAAGATCTGCGAGCGGCCCGAGCACGAGAAGCCGCTGATGATCGTGGTCGTCGGCAAGCCCGCCAAGGACGCTACGGTCCCGAAGCACGCAATACGCAAGAAGCCGCTGGAGCAGATCGCCAGCTGGCTTTAGGCTGGATTCAAAGAGGGAGGGATCGATGCAACGCTGGCCGATGTGGCTTGGATTGGCGCTAGGCCTTGGCGCGCTCTACTTCGGGCTTTCCGGCCAAGAAGGCGAACTCGAACAATGGTCGGCCGCGACTCGCTACACGGCGCGAGTCGGCTTCCCCCTGTTCATGCTGGCCTATGTTGCGCGCCCGCTGGTCGACCTGACCCGCGCCGATTGGGCCAGGGCACTGCTCGCCAAGCGCAAGTGGATCGGACTCGGCTTTGCGATGAGCCACACGGTCCACCTCGTCGCGATCGTGATGCTGTTTCGCACGCTGGGCGAGGCGCCAACCGCGGCGCAACTGATCTTCGGCGGATTCGCCTATGTCATGCTCTGCGCGATGGCGCTTACTTCCAATCGAAGCGCGATGAAGGCGCTCGGGGCCAAGTGGAAGACACTGCACCGGTTTGGCATTCATTATCTCTGGCTCATTTACGCGCAGAGCTATTTCAAGCGGATTCCGGAGGGAGGCACGATGGAGGAAGGGCTCGCCGGCTCGCTGGTAGTGCTCGCCGCCGCCGCAATCCGTTTCGCTGCCTGGAGGAAGAAGCGTCAACGCCAGGCCGCGGCAACCGCGGTCGCCTAGCCGGCGACCCACTCGCTTTCGGGAATTCCCAGCAACTTGAGCAAAGCCGTCAGGTCGCCGCGATCGATCCAGCCATTCGCCGCGAGGCGCGCCTTGGGCTTGGCGCGATAGGCAACACCGTAATCCGCCGCCTCGATCATCGGGATATCGTTGGCCCCATCCCCCGTCGCGAGCGACACGGCGTTTTCGCCAAGCTGGCCAAGCTCCTGTTCGAGCGTCTCTCGTTTCACTCCGCTGTCGGTGATCCCGCCGACCAAGCCGCCGGTCAGTTCGCCATTCTCGACCTCGAGGCGATTGCCGACGACCCGCTCGAAACCGAGCATCTCCGCAACCGGATCGGCAAAGTGATGGAATCCACCGGTTACCAGCACCGGGCGGCAGCCTTTTGAACGGAGCGTTCGAACCAGGGTCCTGGCGCCCGGCATGGGTGAGATCCGTTCATCGAGGCATTGATCGATCGCGCTTTCCGCAAGTCCTGCGAGCAAACCCACGCGCTCGCGCAATGCGGCCTCGAAATCGAGCTCACCCTGCATGGCGCGTTCGGTAATCTCGGCGATCTGCGGCTTGATCCCGGCATAGTCGGCGAGTTCGTCAATGCATTCCTGCCCGATCATGGTTGAATCCATGTCCGACACGAACAGATGCGGGATCGCGATGTCGCGGCTGGAGATGAGCGCATCCGAACGCTCGAAATGCGCGTCCAGCACTTCGCGCAGGGTCGCCATATCGCCATCGGCCAACTGCAGATGCAGCACCTCGCCGCCGTGATCGAGCATTTGCGCGAGCGCGACCGGCATGCCCTTCTCGGCCAAAGCAGCGCGCGCAGCCTCAAGGCGCGTTTCCAAGGTGGCCGAGTCTGCTATCAGGCGGGCAATGAGCAAGCGGGAATCTCCAGCGAAACAATCGGTCGCGCTCATCGCAGGGCCGACCGCCAGCGGCAAGAGCGATCTCGCCGTGGAGCTGGCTCTCGCGCTGGGGAAGCGATGCCTGGACGCGGTCGTTGTCAATGCCGATAGCGCGCAGGTCTATGCCGACCTGCAGGTGCTCAGCGCACGGCCAACCGCGGACGAGATGCGTGGGATCGAGCACCGGCTGTTCGGCGCCTGGGATGGCGCGACACCGTGCTCGGCCGCCGATTGGGCCGCCGCCGCCAGGCAGGAAATCGCCCGAGCGCATGCGCAGAGGGTCGTCCCGATCCTGGTGGGTGGAACCGGCTTGTACTTGCGAACCCTGCTCGAAGGCATAGCGCCCATCCCAGAAATCGATCTGGAGGTGCGCGATGCGGTCCGCGCGCTCCCCGTCGAGGCGGCCTATGCCGCGCTCCAGTCGGAAGATCCAGAGCGCGCCGCAGTTCTTGATCCAAACGATAGTCAACGCATCGCGCGTGCGCTCGAGGTGGTGCGCGCGACCGGCAGACCGCTGAGGGATTGGCAGGCGGACAAGGAGGGAGGGATCGAGAACGACATCGATCTGCATCCCCTGATCCTGTTGCCCGATCGCGACTGGCTTTACGAGCGGTGCGACCGTCGCTTCGGACTTATGCTCGACAGCGGTGCGGTCGAGGAGGTGGAAAAGCTCCTCGACCGGGGTCTTTCACCTGAACTTCCCGTCATGCGTGCAATCGGCGTACCCGAGATTGCGGCCATGCTGAAAGGCGATCTTTCGCGCGCTCAAGCGATTGAAGCTGGCCAGCAGGCGACGCGGAATTATGCCAAGCGGCAATACACATGGTTCAGGCGGCAGCCCCCTGAGGATTGGCCCCTATTGGAGTCACAGAATTACGATATTGATACCGTATTTGCATCATTATTACGTCTTTAACGGTTGACACGATAGATTCGAACGCATAGCGACGAGTTCGATGGCCCGGTGCAACATACCCTGCACCGGGCCGCATTTATTGTTAGGAAGGGGTGCGTGGTTCGCGCACGAGCAAGGAAGGGATCGAAAAGTGGGACAGGAGCGCAGCGGCGCAGCCATCCTGGTCGAATGTCTGGTTGAGCAGGGTGTCGAATTCGTATTCGGCTACCCGGGCGGTGCTGTGCTCCCGATTTACGACGAACTCTTCGACAACAACCGCATCCGCCACGTCCTCGTCCGCCATGAGGCTGGCGCGGCACATGCCGCGGAAGGCTATGCCCGCTCGACCGGTAAGCCCGGCGTCGTGCTGGTGACTTCTGGGCCCGGCGCGACCAATGCTGTCACCGGCATCGCCGATGCTTTCCTGGATTCGATCCCGTTGGTCGTGATCACCGGACAGGTCCCCACCCCGCTGATCGGCACCGACGCATTCCAGGAAGCAGATACAGTTGGCATCACCCGCCACTGCACCAAGCACAATTACCTCGTGAAGGAGCCTGCCGACCTCAAGGCGACGATCGAGGAGGCATTCCGCATCGCCACCACCGGGCGCCCGGGCCCGGTCGTGATCGACATTCCCAAAGATGTGCAGATCGCGGTCCCATCCGAGCACGAAACCGCCGTCCCGCCGGGCTCGCATCGCTACGAGCCGCAATTGCGCGGTGCCGATGCCGATATCGCTCGGGCGGTTGAGCTTTTGGCCAAGGCCGAACGACCGATCTTCTACACCGGCGGCGGCGTCATCAACTCGGGCCCGCAGGCGAGTGAATTGCTGCGACGCCTACAGGATCTTACTGGCGCCCCGCTCACTTCGACCCTGATGGGGCTTGGCGCGTTTCCGCACGACCATCCCGACTGGCTCGGCATGCTCGGCATGCACGGCACCTATGAAGCCAATATGGCGATGAACAAGTGCGACCTGATGCTGTGCGTCGGCGCGCGGTTCGATGATCGGGTGACCGGCCGGCTCGACGCCTTTTCACCCGGCTCGACCAAGATCCACATCGATATCGATCGCAGCTCGATCAACAAGACGGTTCGCGTGGATCTGCCGATCGTCGGTGACTGCGCAGCGGTCCTCGAACAGCTTGTCTCTGCCTGGGGTGATCGCAAGCCGCGCGATCTGGGCGAATGGAAGGCACGGATCACTGGCTGGAGGGCGCGCGAGTGCCTCGCCTATCCCGAAAAGTCCGAACTGATCATGCCGCAGAAGGCTATCGAGCGGCTCTTCGCGCTGACCAAGGATCGTGATCCGATCATCTCGACTGAGGTCGGCCAGCACCAGATGTGGGCAGCGCAGTATTTCGGCTTCAAGCAGCCGAACAAGTGGCTCACCTCGGGCGGGCTTGGGACCATGGGTTACGGCATGCCGGCCGCGATCGGCGCGCAGCTCGGCAATCCGGACGATCTCGTGATCGATATCGCAGGCGAAGCCTCGATCCAGATGAATATCCAGGAACTCGGCACCGCGAGCCAGTATCGCCTGCCGATCAAGGTCTTCATCCTCAACAACGAATATATGGGCATGGTCCGCCAGTGGCAGGAACTGACCTATGAAAGCCGCTATTCGAACAGCTATTCGGACAGCCTGCCCGACTTCGTGAAGCTGTGCGAAGCTTATGGCTGGAAGGGCATTCGCGTCCACGACGAAAGCGAACTCGACGCCGGGATCGAAGCCATGCTGGCGCATGATGGTCCGGTGATGGTCGATTGCCTCGTTTCGCAGAGCGCAAACTGCTTCCCGATGATCCCATCGGGCGCGGCGCACACCGAAATGCTGCTCTACGGCGACCATGTCGAAGGCACGATGGACGACGAAGCGAAAGCGCTGGTTTGAGGACTGCACAATGAAAATCGCAACCGAAGCCGCCGAGCGGCACGTCCTCAATGTCACCGTCGATAACGAGTCCGGGATTCTCGCCAAGATCGCGGGGCTGTTCACCGCACGCGGCTACAACATCGATAGCCTCACCGTGGCCGACATTACCGAGAACCACGCGGTCAGCCGGATCACCATCGTCACCAACGGCCCGCCGCAGGTGATCGACCAGATCGAGGCCCAGCTCGAGCGCCTGGTGCCGGTGCACAAGGTGGTCGATCTCACCCAGGCCGGCCCGCATGTCGAGCGCGAGCTGGCGCTGGTGAAGGTTGCCGGCAAGGGCGACAACCGGGTCGAGGCATTGCGGATCGCGGAGCTGTTCCGCGCCAACGTGGTCGACACCACCACCGAGAGTTTCGTGTTCGAATTGACCGGCGCGCCGGACAAGATCGACAGTTTCATCACGCTCATGCGCGAACTCGGCCTCGTCGAGGTCGGGCGCAGCGGCGTGGTTGGCATGATGCGCGGCGCGGAAGGCGCCTGAGAAAAAAAAGGGAAATCGATGAAGGTTTATTACGACGCCGATGCCGATCTGGGCCTGATCAAGGACAAGAAGATCGCCGTGCTCGGTTATGGCAGCCAGGGCCACGCCCATGCGCAGAACCTGCGTGACAGCGGAGTGGGCGAAGTCGCAATCGCGCTGCGCGAGGGATCGGCGACCGCCAAGAAGGCCGAGAACGCGGGCTTCAAGGTGCTGTCGAACAGCGAAGCGGCCAAATGGGCCGATATCCTGATGATCCTCGCGCCCGACGAGCACCAGGCGGCGATCTGGGAAAACGACCTCAAGGGCAACATGAAGCCGGGCAGCGCGCTCGCCTTTGCCCACGGCCTCAACATCCACTTCGGCCTGATCGAAGCGCCCGAAGATATCGACGTGATCATGATCGCGCCGAAGGGTCCCGGCCATACCGTGCGCAGCGAATACCAGCGCGGCGGCGGCGTGCCCTGCCTCATCGCGATCCACCAGGACGCCAGCGGCGCGGCGCATGACATCGCCCTCGCCTATGCTTCGGGCGTGGGCGGCGGCCGCAGCGGCATTATCGAAACCAACTTCAAGGAAGAGTGCGAGACCGACCTGTTCGGCGAGCAGGCGGTGCTGTGCGGCGGCATCACGCACCTCATCCAGGCCGGTTTCGAAACGCTGGTCGAGGCCGGGTACGCTCCCGAAATGGCCTATTTCGAATGCCTCCACGAAACCAAGCTGATCGTTGACCTGCTGTACGAAGGCGGCATCGCCAACATGCGCTATTCGATCTCCAACACGGCTGAGTATGGCGACATCAAGACCGGTCCGCGCATCATCACCGATGAGACCAAGGCCGAGATGAAGCGCGTGCTGGCAGACATCACCAGTGGGCGGTTCGTGAAGGACTTCGTGCTCGACAACCGCGCCGGGCAGCCCGAACTCAAGGCAAGCCGCAAGGCTGCGGCTGCGCATCCGATCGAAAAGACCGGTGCAGAACTGCGCGCGATGATGCCGTGGATCAGCGCCAACAAGCTGGTCGACAAGGAAAAGAACTGATTTCCTGAGGAACCAGCCCGGATAAGAGGGGTTTTGAGGGCATGATCAGACATGCCCTCGCCCTTGCTGTCACATTGCCCATCGGCATCACCGCCTGCGGTGAATTCGTGGGACGCGAGGATGCGGAAGCAGCCAATGCGACCGCCGGCGAAGCTCCTGCAGCGAGCATGGCATCTGCCGCCAGGGCGCCGATTGACCGCACAATCGACCCCTGCCAGGCCGGAAGGGCGACGAAGTTCATCGGCGAAGAGCTGTCGCAGGAGACCCGGCAAGAGCTGGCCATGGCTGTTGCCCCGGTATCGGATATCCGCTGGATCGGTCCTGGCACCGCGACCACCGAAGATCTGCGCCCCGATCGGCTCAACGTCATGATCGACGCCGACGACAAGATCGAATCGGTCGGCTGCGGCTAAAGACGTCGACAAATCCGCGCTTCCCCGCCTAAGTCCGGGAAATGCGCCTGTCTGACTGCCACAACATCGACGATTTCCGGAAACTGGCGAAAGCTCGCCTGCCCTGGCCGGTGTTCGACTATATCGACGGCGCGGCGGACGACGAACTGACCAAGGCGCGCAACACCACCGCCTTCGACGATGCCGATCTCGTACCCGATGTGCTGGCGGGCGTGGCAGAGATCGACACCAGCTGCACGATCCTGGGTCGCAAGAGCGCCCTGCCCCTGATGCTCAGCCCCACTGCGGTTCAGCGCGCGTTTCACCACAAGGGCGAAACAGCGGTTGCCAAAGCCGCCGAGAAATTCGGCCTGTGGTTCGGCATCTCCAGCCTCGCGACGCGCAGCATCGAGGAGATCGCCGCGCTCACCAGCGGCCCCAAGCTGTTCCAGCTCTATGTCCACAAGGACAAGGGGTTGAACCAGTCGATGATCGAGCGCTGCCAGGCGGCAAAGTTCGACGCCATGGCGCTGACCGTGGACACGATCGTCTCGGGCAAGCGCGAGCGGTGCCTGCGCAGCGGCTTCACCACCCCGCCCCGCTTCACGCCGTCGGCAGTCTGGTCATATGCCACGCGCCCGCGGTGGACGCTCGACTATGTGTTCCGCGAGAAGTTTCGCCTGCCCAATCTCGACAGCCATGTCGCCGAGGGGACCGGCAAGGCGGTCAGCATCGCCGAGTATTTCAACACCATGCTCGACACCTCGATGGACTGGGACACCGCCGCGCGGATCCGGCAGGACTGGGGCGGCAAGTTCGCGCTCAAGGGCGTAATGAGCCTCAACGACGCGCGCCGCGCGGTCGAAATCGGCGCCGATGCGATCATGATCTCCAACCACGGCGGCAGGCAGCTCGATGGGAGCCGTGCGCCTTTCGACCAGCTCCGCGAGATCGTCGATTGCGTCGGTGGAGAGATCGAGATCATCGTCGATGGTGGAGTCCGCCGAGGCACGCATGTGCTGAAGAGCCTCGCCGCCGGCGCTACTGCGGCATCGGGCGGCAGGCTCTATCTTTACGCGCTCGCGGCGGCAGGTCAGCCGGGCGTCGAGCGCGCGATCGGCATCCTCAAGGACGAGATCGAGCGCGGCATGCGGCTGATGGGCGTGACGTCAGTCGATCAACTCACGCCTGAACGATTGCGCTGGCGCTAGACCATCTTTCCGAAACAGCTTTTTAGCTCGTTCACAAACGCCTCGGGCTGCTCCCACGCGGCGAAATGTCCGCCCCGCTCTAGTTCATTCCAACAGACGAGATTGGTGTAGCGGCGCTCGGCCCATTTGCGCGGCGTGGGGAGCACTTCCTTGGGAAATATGCTTCCGCCTGAAGGAATCGCGACCTTGCCGTCGCCGACCTTGGCAAAGCTCTCCCAGTAGAGCCGCGCGGCTGAAGCGCCTGTCGCGGGGAGCCAGTAGAGCATGATATTGTCGAGGATGGCGTCCATCGACAGCGCATCGAGTGGCGAACCATCGTTGTCGGTCCAGGCCCACATCTTCTCATAGATCCAGCCTGCCAGCCCTATCGGAGAATCAACCAGCGAATAGCCTATGGTCTGCGGACGGGTGCTTTGCTGCTTGGAATAGCCAGAGTCCCATTCCTGATAGTACTGCAAAGCGCCCAGAGCTTTCAGCTCTGGGGGAGACGGCTGGTTCAGATCGTCCGGCCCCGGCCTTGCGACCGGCATGTTCACATGGATGCCAAGGCAACCGTTCGGCGCTTGCTCGCCGATCGCGGTGGTCACGACCGCGCCCCAATCGCCGCCTTGCGCCACCCAGCGATCATAGCCAAGGCGCGCCATCAACTCGGCCCATGCCTGGCCGATCTTCTCGACACCCCAGCCCGTTTCGCTCGGCTTGCCGGAGAAGCCGAAACCCGGAAGCGAGGGTGCGACGACGTGAAAGGCCAACCCCTCATCGGGCTCGGTCAGGCGTGGGATGACCTCCAGGAATTCGATCACCGATCCCGGCCATCCGTGCGTAAGCACCAACGGCACAGCGTCTGCCCGCGACGAACGAACATGCAGGAAGTGAATATCCAGCCCATCGATCTCGGTCACATATTGGCCGAGCGAATTGAGCCGGGCCTCGCAGCGCCGCCAGTCGTACCCGTTGCGCCAATAGCGGCAAAGCTCCTGCAGCGCGGCTAACGGCGTGCCCTGGGTCCAGTCACCGACCGGCTCCTTCTCGGGCCAGCGCGCCATGTCGAGGCGGCGGTAGAGGTCGTCCAGCTGCTCCTGTTCGGTTGCCAGCGTGAATGGTCTGATCTCGCTCATTTGCGTGCCTCCTGCGATGCCCTTTCAACCCGTGCGCGATCGGCAAGGAGCACGGTACAGGTCCCCTTGGCCAGTACGGTGCCATTGGGTGTCTTCAGATGCCCCTCGTAGAAGCTGGTTCTTCTGCCGTGCCGCTCGACCCAGCCTTCGGCGATCACCAACCCGGGCCGCGCCGGCGCGAAGAAGCTGACCTTGAGCTCCAGCGTCATGGGTGTGATGTCTTGGCCGTTCTTGGCGATAGCCGCATGGGCCATGGCGGCATCGATCCAACCAGAAATAAATCCGCCCTGCACCACACCGCCCGAATGGCACATTTCCTCCCGCGCCTCATATTCGAGGGTCGAGCGCCCTTCAGGGTTCATATCGACGATGCGCCTCAGCCCCATGATACGGTACAGCGGGTGATCGGGCGGCGTATCGTCGGGCATGAAAATTCCTCACCTTGCGAAAGATAATTGCACGCGATGCCGCTTGTGCTTTGTCTTTACAAGCCTGTCGCCACCCATCATAGAAGGGCCATGACTATCGAGATTGGACTGCTGCTTCGACTTACACGCCCTTGGGCGTGACCTGCGGCGTGCCTTTGAGAGCGCGCCGGGCGCTCAAGGGAAGATAGCAAACTCCACTTTCCAATTTCGAAGAAGTTCAAACCAATGCACACTCCCCGCAACATGTTGCGCGATCCGTCCGCCAAGTACCGTCCGTTCCCGCAGGTCCCGCTGGAAAATCGCCAGTGGCCGAGCCGCACGATCACTGCGCCGCCGCGCTGGCTCTCGACCGATCTGCGCGACGGCAACCAGGCGATCGTAGACCCGATGGACGCGGTGAAGAAGAACCGCTTCTTCGACCTGCTGGTCGAGATCGGGATCAAGGAGATCGAGGTCGGCTTCCCCAGCGCGGGCCAGACCGAGTTCGATTTCATCTCCGGACTCGTGCGGTCGTGCCGGATACCCGACGACGTCATCGTGCAGGTGCTGACGCAAAGCCGCGAAGACCTGATCCGGACCAGTTTCGACAGCCTGAGCGGGGCGAAGCAGGCGATCATCCATCTTTACAACGCGGTCTCGCCCGCGTGGCGCGATATCGTGTTCCGCATGTCGCAGGACGAAGTGCGCGAGATCGCGGTGGCGGGTGCGAAGGTGCTGCGCGACGAGGCCGCGAAGCGACCAGATACCGATTGGCATTTCGAATATTCGCCCGAAACCTTCTCGACCGCCGAGCTCGATTTTTCGATCTCGGTCTGCGAGGCGGTGATGGAGGTGCTCCAGCCCACGCCCGAACGGCCGATCATCCTCAACCTGCCTGCGACAGTCGAGGCGGCGACACCCAATATCTACGCCGACCAGATCGAATATTTCTGCCGCAACCTGCCCAATCGCGAAAGCGCGGTCATCAGCCTGCACACGCATAATGACCGCGGCACCGGGGTCGCGGCGGCCGAACTTGGCCTGATGGCAGGCGCAGACCGCGTCGAAGGCTGCCTGTTCGGCAATGGCGAGCGCACTGGCAATTGCTGTCTCGTGACGGTCGCCCTCAACATGTACACGCAGGGCGTCGATCCAGGCCTCGATTTCTCGGACATCGACCGCGTGATCGAAACCGTCGAGTTCTGCAACGAACTGCCAGTGCACCAGCGCCACCCCTATGGCGGCGAACTGGTATTCACCGCCTTCTCGGGATCGCACCAGGATGCGATCAAGAAAGGGTTCGAGGCGCACGAACGGCAGAACGACGAGCAATGGCGCGTCCCTTACCTGCCGATCGATCCGGCCGACCTGGGCCGGAATTACGAGGCGGTGATCCGCGTAAATTCCCAGAGCGGCAAAGGCGGCTTTGCCTGGGTGCTCGAGCAGGACCAGGGCCTCAAGCTGCCCAAGCAAATGCAGGCCGATTTCTCCAAGCATGTGCAGCGCATGGCCGACGAGCTTGGCCGCGAACTCAATGCGGCGGATATCTGGGAGGCATTCAAGCAGGCCTACCAAGTGCAGACCTATCCCAAGCATTTCCAGCTGGTCGATTACGAGGAGACCAAGGCGGTCGATGGCACCCGCGTGTTCTCGGGCAAGATCGCCGTCGATGGGCAGGAACAGAGCGTCAGCGGACGTGGCAATGGCCTGATCTCATCGGTCGTCTCGACGCTGGAGGACGCCTTCGACCTCGACCTCAAGGTGCTCGACTACACCGAACACGCGCTCGGCTCTGGTCGTGATGCACGGGCGGCAGCCTATCTGATGTGCGAGACGGGCGACCGGGTCATCTGGGGTTGCGGCATCGACGAGGACATAGCCACCGCATCGGTGCGCGCGGTGCTCAGCGCTGCGAACAGCGCGGCTGCCTAGTCCGCCTTGCGCAGCTTGAGGCGTTCGTCACCCACGACGGCCTTGAGGTCGAGCCTGCGGCCCCTGCTCTTGAGTTCATAGGCAAACACCAGGTCGGTGTTGTCGATTAGCAGCTTGCCATCGCCCTGCTGGTAGGTTTGCCGAGTGGCCGTGCCGCTCTCCTCTCCGCTTTGGCGATAGATGATGAACCCGCGATCGGCGGTGAACTCGACGATATCCCCTTGCGAGGTGCCTGACAGGCCGCGCTCGGATTCCACCATCCAGCGACCGAGCAGGTCGGATGCAGGTGGGGAACCCAATGCCATGGCCATACGTGCGGCCAAGCTGGCAACCATGGCTCGCTCGCGGTCAAGAAAGGCGAGATCGCTGGCTGCCATGCGGGCGTTGAGAAATGCCGCCAGTTCCGCAGCGCGCTCTGGATCGCCTTGCGCATGCCACGCTTTCAGCGAGGCCTGCAGCACAAGGTATTCCTCGACGAGCTGCTGCGCGGCGGCAAGCCCGCCCGAGGTCGAGCCGAGCGTTACTTCGGCCGAGTGTTCGCGCGTTTCCCCGGCTTCGGTGACAGACAATCTCGTTTCGAGGAGCGTCCCAACCGATCCTCCGATTTGGCCGTCGGGCGCCAGAGTGACATACACCCCGTTGCCGCGCTGGGCGACGAATGCCGGCCCCAAGTCGAGCGCGACGGAGCCATCCTCATGTCGCTCCACCAGCTCTTCGGGCACTCCTAACACGGCCGAGATCCTGCGCCCCGCGCCCGGCTTGAGAATGACGCTCGCGCTCTCCGGGCCCGCCCCCAGCAATTGCGGCCAGGCCTGCTCGAACAGGCCCGCCACGTCGAAATGCGGCGTCATCTCGTAGAACCGTCCGCCGTTGAGCGCCGAGAGCTGAAGCGCGGTCGCATTGTCATAGCGATGATCGACGCCGACAAGGCTCAGCCCGATCCCGTCGGCCGCTGCTCCCTCGGCCAGCGCCATGAATCCCGCGGGCCGCTCGCCGTAGATGTTCGGGAGGTCGTCGGTAAACAGGACAACGCGTTCGGCGCCATGGGCGCGGGCGAGATCAAGCCCTAGCCTTAGCCCTGCTTCCATGTCGGTTTCTTCGCCCGCCTCGAGCGCATCGAGGATATCGGCGATCTGCTCGCGCACCTCCGCCACAGGAGATTCTGGCAGTTCCACCTTCGCGCTGGCGCCGAAGCTGACCATCCCGACCCGGTCGCCGTCGCGCAATCCGCCCAGCACACGGGCCAGGGAGGCCGTCACCTCCTCCAGCTTCCAGCCTTTCATGGAACCCGAGCGGTCGATCACCACCACCAGGCTGACTGACTGTTCAGGCAGCGCGTCAGGCATTGCTTGCTGGGCGAAAGAGAGGCCGACGAAGATATCATCCCCCGGCCGCATGGTCAGATCGGCGGGCATCGCTTCCGCGCCGATGCACAGCGCCGCATCGCAATCGGCAGGCGCCGGGAGCGCGAGCGAATAATCCGCGAGCAGCCCCTCGAGCGAGAGGTTATCGGGGAGCGGCACGAAAGGGCTGTGGGCGATGATGGCGCGGAAATCGGAAATCTCCGCTGCCCCTTCCACTTCAGCGGGATCGGTCGCGACGATCGCGAGCTCGGCTTCCTTAGCTACGGCCGGCAACAGTGGGCTGGCAGCGCAAGCGCCCGCCAGCACTAGACGCGATACCGCGCGGATCAATACCTGTCGTCCTCCCCATTGCATCACGCAAGGCTACCAGATCACCTCGCGCGCGAAAGCCGAACCGGCAGCAAATCAGGGCAAAAGTTCGGGAATTTACGATCCTGTGACGGCTCGCCGCTACTGGCTTGCAGGCTTCAGGCGGGCATCGAACCATTCGACCCAGCGTTCTACGTGATCCTTCACGAAGCTCGGTCGGCTGATCGTATGCGATTCGTCGGGATAGACGACCAGGCGGGTGTCGACGCCGCGACTCTTGAGCGCCTGGTACATCTGCTCGCTCGCCAACGTCGGTACGTTCACATCGGAACCGCCGACCATGAACAGCGTGGGCGTGATGATCGTCTGGTTGCGAAAGAAGGGATAGCTGATCCGCATCCAGCCTTCGAGGTTCTCCCAAGGCTTGCCGATTTCCTGCTCGTAGGCGAGCACGTAGTGGTCGGTGCCGTAGCCAGATAGAATGTTGGAGATCGAAGCTCCGCTGACCGCCGCCTTGAAACGGGTATCGCTGGCGATGGTGTAGTTGGTCAGCATGCCGCCATAGCTCCACCCGCCCACTCCGAGCCGATCGGGGTCGGCGATCCCGGCGGCGACCGCGTGATCGACCGATGCCAGCACGTCCTGCACATCGACCGAGCCCCAGGCCGCGGTGAGTGCGGCGGAAAATTCGCTGCCACGGCCGGTGCTACCCCTTGGGTTTGGCGCGATGACGGCATAGCCCGCCCCTGCAAAGACCTGCTTGAGCATGTCGAAGCTGTAGTCGTGCTGCGAATCCGGCCCGCCGTGAAGGTGCAGGATTGCCGGAAGCCTTTGTCCCTTCGAGGAATCCGCCGGATAGGTCACAAAGCCCCTGACCTCGATGCCGTCTGCACTGGTGGCCGAATACCGTTCGGTCCGCCCGAAATCGAGTTCCGCCATCAGAGCATCGTTCTGCTCGGTCAGGCTGCGGATCTTGCCACCCTCGACCGCATGCACTTCCCGCGGTCGCTCCATCGTGGATGACATCACCGCGACACGGCCCGCGGGCGAGACCGCCAGCTCCGCAATGTCGATATCGCCACCGATCAATGTCCTCACCGCGCCCCCTCCCGAAGGAACGCTGGAAAGTATCTGGCTCCCATTATCCTCGACCACCATCAGGATGCTGCGGCCGTCCGGCGACCAGGCAAATTCGAAGATGTTGCGATCGTGCTGCCCGGTCAGCACCCGTTCCTCGCCGCCAACGGAGGGTACCGCGGCGAGATGCGTGATCGCGTACCAGGGAAACGAGACCGCCGGATCCCCTCCCCGCAAATAGGCGATGGTCCTGCCGTCCGGACTCCACTCGGGCATAGAGTCTTCGCCCGGATGCGTGGTGAGTTGCCTGGGCACCCTATCCATGGCGGCCAGCTCGCCGACAAAGATATTGCTGTCGACAGTCCGGTCGGGATCGTCGACCCGCTTGGATACGAAGGCGACCGCTGTGCCAACGGGGGAAAACGCCGGTGAAGATTCATCATGATCTCCCTCGGTCAGCCGCTCAGCGGTGCGACGCGCCAAGTCGTAGATCCAGATGCGTTCGCGGCGATTGTCGAGGTACCCCTCCCCGTCGCGCTTGAACGCAAAGCGGTCGATGACGATCGGCGATGGTATCTCCTCGCCATCAGCGGACTCTCTCGCATCAGGTTCCGGGTCCTTGACCACCAGAGCAAGCTTGCGCCCATCCGGCGACCAGTCGAAGTCGGAAACGGAACCGTCCAGCCCCTCGAGTGGCCGCGCCTCCCCACTCGCCTGTGGCAGCAGCCACAGCCTTGTCGGTCCGTCGTCTTCATCGCCTCCACGCGATGACAGGAAGGCGAGCCAAGTACCATCAGGACTGAAACGCGGCGAGCTCTCGCTCTCGCCTTCACGCGACGTGAGCTGCCTGTCCCCGCTACCATCCCAGTTTACCGCCCAGATATGCGAAACGTTCTCGTCGCGCTCGACATCGGGCGTGTCCACGACAAAGGCAATCGTTGTACCATCTGGAGAGATATCGGGTGAACTGACCGTCTTGAGGCGCAGCAGATCTCCTGGCTCCGGAGGACGTGCCAACACCAATGACGATGACACCAGAACCGCTACCGCCAAGGCCGTGTTGAGAACCCGCATGCATACCCTCCAGCAAAACGCTCGGTTTAATCCGGCAAAGAACAGGGATTTGCAATCGAGCTTGTTCCATGCGCCATGCAATTTCCTACCTTGCGTCGGGCAACTATGACGATCGGCATGCTCGACTTGCCGCCAGAAAGACGTTCAAGGCTTGCCGCGCCCCATCCAATCCGCTTTCATCGCCATGGACTGTGTTCCATGTGTTCCATCCTGTAGGAACAGCCCGGGGGAAACGAGCGATGACCGAAGAAATCCTAGAGCCCGATCTGCCGATCATCGATCCGCACCACCACCTGTGGGACTTGCGACCCCTTGTGGGCGCGTTTCCCGAGCCACGGCACCCCTTCATCGCTGCCATCGCAGAGCATCCCTATTACACCTTCAACGAACTCCACGCCGATCTCACCAGCGGCCACAACATCATCGGCACCGTGTTCATGGAATGCGGCGCATTTTATCGGGCCAATGCCGACGAAGCGATGAAGGTGGTCGGCGAAGTCGAATATGTGAACGGCGTAGCCGCGCAGGGCGCGAGCGGCCTCTATGGGAATATCCGCCCTTGCGCAGCGATTGTCGGGCATGCGGATTTGCGCTCGGGCGACAGCGTGTCGCAGGTGCTGGGAGCGCTGCAAGGCGCCGCCCCGGAACGCTTCAGGGGCATAAGGCATCAGGGAGCATGGGACGCCGATCCGGAGGTACTGGGAGCACCCTTCCATGCGCCAGAAGGTCTCTATCTCGACGGCGAGTTCCGGCGGGGATTTGCGCAGCTAGGCAAGCATGGCCTTACCTTCGATGCCTGGCTGCTGGAGCCGCAACTGCCCGACCTGATCGATCTTGCCCGGGCATTCCCCGACCAACCTATCTGCCTCGACCATTGCGGTACACCGCTGGGAATGGGCAGCTACCACGGCAAGCTGCACGAACGTTTCGACGCCTGGCGGCACAATATTCGTGAGCTGGCGAAGTGCGAGAATGTGGTAGTGAAGCTCGGCGGGCTGGCCATGTCGTTCTGTGGTCTGCCCGACAAGGGGCCAGCAGCAGGGACCACTTCCGAGGATCTCGCCGCCATGTGGCGCCCCTATATCGAAACCTGCATCGATGCCTTCGGCGCCAATCGCGCGATGTTCGAAAGCAACTACCCGGTCGATTACTGGGGCGCGGATTACCCGGTCCTGTGGAACGCGTTTAAGCGGCTGACGACCGGCGCCAGCGGCAACGAAAAGCGGGCGCTCTATGCCGCCACCGCCGCCAAATTCTACAAGATCGAACATATTCTGCCCGGTTGACGCTACGGCATCGCACTCCCTTCGATCCTAGCAATTTCGCCCTCTCGACACCGCCCGGCGGGCTGCCTAATCGGCATCGCGACAAGTGACAGAATTGGAGAGTTCCATGGCCCTTCCCGCACCCTTCGACCGACTGCGCCTGCCGCTGATCGGCTCGCCGCTGTTCATCGTGTCTGGGCCGGAACTGGTCATTGCGCAGTGCAAGGCCGGGATCATCGGCAGCTTTCCTGCCCTCAATGCGCGTCCGCAGCCACTGCTCGACGAATGGCTGCACCAGATCACCGAAGAACTGGCCAAGCACAATCGCGAACACCCTGAACGCCCGGCCGCGCCCTTCGCAGTCAACCAGATCATCCACAAGTCCAACGACCGGGTCGAAGCCGATATGGCGACCTGCGAGAAGTGGCAGGTTCCGATGATCATCACCTCGCTGGGCGCGCGATCCGAGATCTTCGACGCCGTGCGCAACTGGGGCGGGATCACCATGCATGACGTGATCAACAACCGCTTTGCCAACAAGGCCATCGAGAAAGGCGCCGACGGGCTGATTCCTGTTGCTGCGGGGGCCGGTGGTCACGCCGGCACGCTCTCGCCCTTTGCGCTGATGCAAGAAATTCGCGAGTGGTTCGATGGCCTGGTCGCGCTGTCTGGCTCGATCGCCAATGGCTATTCGATTCTCGCCGCGCAGGCGATGGGGGCCGACTTCGGTTACGCCGGCAGCGCCTTCATCGCGACCGAGGAAGCCAATGCTGCGCAAGCCTACAAGGACTGCATCGTCGCCAGCAGCGCCGACGAGATCGTCTATTCGAATCTCTTCACCGGTGTTCACGGTAACTACCTGCGCCGCTCGATCGAGGCGGCCGGCATGGATCCCGAGAACCTTCCCGAAAGCGATCCGTCCAAGATGAACTTCGGCAGCGGCGGCAACACCAAGGCCAAGGCGTGGAAGGACATTTGGGGTTCTGGCCAGGGAGTCGGTTCGATCAAGTCGGTTGGCACGGTCGAGGACATGGTGGCGCGATTCGAGCGCGAGTACCATCAGGCCAAGGCCGAACTCGCGGCCAAGTCCAACTTCACGGCCTGGCAGGACTAGTCGCCACCCACAGCGTATCGGCCATCGCGTCTAGCTCGGTAAAATCGAACCCCTGACCAAGCGGATCCATGCGATTCAGCACCATCCGGTCGCGCTCGGCCAGCAGGCGGCGGCGAAGCGCGGACTGGAGGAGACGCAACCGGAACAGGGCCTCGACCAGGGCCGCCTCCGGGTCGTCGCTGCGATGGGACGCCCAGCCCGCTTCGATACTGCCGACGCGTTCGATCACCAGCGCGTTGTAGTCCCTATGCGGACCCCGGTGCAGCGGCAATCCCATGCGCTGCGCCCCGTTCTCGTTGGCCGGGAGCAGCAGGCCGTTCGCGCGGAAATCGTCGAACCCGACCCGCTCACAGCCGATGCGATCAAAGAAACTGCCAAAACAGCGCTGGGTTACCAGTTGCTGCGGCAGGAGATGATGCCGCTGCACCCCGGGAAGATAACCTGGCGCACCACGCCGATTGACCATGCGAAACGGTATCGCCTTGCGGCGACATTCTGTGCGACCCAAACGTTCCCTCCCGCGAGGTTTCTTATTCGATCCTGACCCTGACGATTCTCCCGTTCTCTATCGGCTCCATCGCCAATCGGGTGCCGTCGGGCGCAATGACCTGTTCGACGCCTTCTATTGCCCCCGCGAGAACGAGCTGGTTCACCAGCCTGACGCCCAACCTCGTCGCAGCTACTGCATCATCGGAAAGTGGCGGCTCGATCCGGATTTCCTGACCGATGAAATGCGCCAGCCCAACGCTCTGGATTGCTCCATCTTCAGCCTGATCGAACGCCGTAAGTCCGAGCGCGGGGAATGCGCCCCCATCGAGCCAGGCAGTGACAGTCGATTCGAAAAACCGCCGCCCGACGATCGAATGCGCAGGCGGCCAGACAATAGCTCTCAGGTTTTCGAAATGGTGCGCCAGGTCACGCGCTAACGCGATCATGCCGCGCACGACAGGAAGGGCTCTCTCGCCCCCGGCCAGATGCTCGCCGGGAGCAAGATGCAACGCCTCGAATGACTCGGCGCGTTCTGGAGCAGAAAAGTCAAACGCATGCTCGAAGTGAGGCGGCGGAGACGTCGCTTCTGGCGCCAGACCATCAAGATCGAACGTGAGGCCGTTGAACAGCAATTCCAGCCACCCGCCCGACGCCTCCCGACCCGAAGCACTAGCGACGTTGTTTCGATCGATAACCGCATCGCTTCCCCCGACCAGACGCAGGTGCACGTCTGCCGGATCGAAACTGAGCGAGACGTTGGCATTGGCTGCCGTGAATTCCCTGACTGCCGCCCGATCAGGACGCTTCCCCCGCTCGAACAGCAGGTAGATCCCCTTATCCTGAATCACGCGATCGCCATGACGGTCATATTTCGCTGCGATGTCCCAGCCCCCGAGCAAGTCTCTTCCCCGCGATCTTCTTGCTCAATTCGAACCGCAGGTCGAGTCTCAGTATGTCCGAAACGGCGCATGTCACGGGAATGTCAGAAAATCCCGAGCGCGATCCCTTCGCCAAGCGCGCTTCCTAGCGCCCGGCAATCGGCAAGCCTTTCTTCCGGAACGGTTTTCGCGGCCAGGATCACTTCCGGGGTTTGCGCATCCAGGTTGACGATGATGGGATCGGCGACGCGCTTCAGGCGCCAACCGGTGGCTATCCGATCGATCTGGCGCTGCGCATTCTCTCCGTCGGACCCGGCCGCGATCAGGGTTGCGTAAGCCCGCCCCTCGATGCGCCCCAATACTGGATAATAGCAGCGATCGAACATCTCCTTCATCTCGCCGCTCATCGAGGCAAGATTTTCAGGACAGACGAATAGAAAAGCCGATGCATCAAGAATGTCCTGCGGCTGGACCTCTGAAGCCCTCATTAGCCTAGCCCGACCTTCCGCCCCGCTGGCCGCGGCCCGCGCCATGGCCTCGCTGGCGCCGGTGCGGCTATGCCACGCTATCAGGAGGTTGGGACTGGTCACTAAGGGCGATCAAAGCGCCCTGCCCTGTCGATTGTCAATTGCATGCCCTGTTCGCTGGGCGTTCCTTGGGCTAGAAATCGCCCATGGCATCGCGCGCGCTATCTCCCGTATTCGACGTATCCTCCTCGCTAAACGGACAGGCCTGGCACTGGCGCGGGGCCAGCTTCGGGATCTCAGGCGGAATCGCTGGCCTTGAGGACGATATCCTCACCCAGCTGTTGCTGACGCGCGGGGTTGCGAGAGACGATATTGCGCGGCACGCGAAGCCGACCTTGCGCGACTTTCTTCCGGACCCGTCCGAATTCCGCGACATGGATGCTGCCGCTGAGCGTATTACTCAGGCCATTCTCGGCGGCGAGACGATCACGATCTACGGCGATTACGACGTCGATGGCGCGACGAGTGCCGCGCTGCTCGTCAGCCTGCTGCGCGACCTCGGTGTCGAGGCCGGCTATTACATTCCTGATCGCCTGCTCGAGGGCTATGGCCCCAGCGGCGAGGCGCTGGTCCGACTGGGCGAAGAAGGGTCGAGCCTGATCGTCACGGTCGACTGCGGCGCAATGGCGTTCGATGCGCTCAAGCAGGCGCGCGACGCCGGGGTCGATGTGATCGTGGTCGATCACCACAAGTGCGCCGCCGAACTTCCCCTCGCGGCGGCATTGGTCAATCCCAACCGGCTCGACGAGAACGACATTGCGAGCGCGCACGGACATCTGGCAGCGGTCGGTGTCGCATTTCTGCTCGCCATCGCGCTCGTTCGCACGTTGCGCGACCGCGGCTACTTCGCCGAGCGGTCTGAGCCCGACCTAATGAGCCTGCTCGATCTCGTGGCCTTGGGCACCGTCGCAGACGTCGCCGCCCTTCATGGACTCAATCGAGCCTTTGTCGCGCAAGGGTTGAAGGTCATGGCGCGCCGCGAGCGGATCGGCATGGCGGCGCTGATCGACGCCAGTCGTCTCAACCGCGCGCCGAAGTCGAGCGACCTCGGTTTCGCGCTGGGCCCGAGGATCAACGCGGGCGGGCGGGTCGGGGAATCGACGCTCGGCGTAAGGCTGCTCACGACCGAGGACCCCGATGAAGCGCGCGAGATTGCCGAGCAGCTTTCATCCCTCAATGAAGAGCGTCGCGCGATTGAGGCCGAGGTCCAGCAGGCGGCGGAAGAACAGCTTTCGAGCCAGCACAACCGCGCCGTCCAGCTCCTATCGGGCCGCGGCTGGCACCCGGGTGTAATCGGAATCGTTGCGGGCAGGATCAAGGAGAAGACCGGCAAGCCGGCGATCGTCATCGCGGTCGACGAGGCCGACGGGATCGGCAAGGGATCGGGCCGCTCCATTTCGGGCGTCGACCTGGGCGCTGCAATCATCGCTGCGCGCGAGGCCGAATTGCTGGTAGCTGGGGGTGGCCATGCAATGGCGGCTGGATTGACCATCGAAGCAAGCAAGCTCGAAGCGCTTGGCGAATTTCTCGACGAGCGGCTCGCTCGCCAGGTCACCCAGGCCCGCGACGGCCAACAGATGCAACTCGATCTTGCGCTCGCCCCCGGCGGGCTGACGCCGGACCTAGTCGAGACCCTCGAACGGGCAGGTCCCTTCGGGGTCGGATGGCCGGGACCGCGGGTCGCCATTGGCCCCGTTCGAATCGTCAAGGCCGACATCGTCGGCAAAGACCATTTGCGAATCATCGCCGCGGGGCAGGATGGCCGGTCGTTCAAGGCTATCGCATTTCGCGCCGGGGAAACGGAGATGGCACAGACGCTCCTTCATCGCTCTGCCGGGCGACTGTTCCACCTCGCAGGACGCGTCAAAATCGACGATTGGGGAACGCGGCCGCAGGCCGAAATGCATTTGGAAGACGCCGCTTTCGCGAATTGATGCAAGCAGGGGTTGACCGCATCAAATCTCGCGCGTAGAGGCGCGACCTCGCAAGCGCGTGGCCCCTTCGTCTAGCGGTTAGGACGCGGCCCTTTCACGGCTGAAACACGGGTTCGATTCCCGTAGGGGTCACCACCTTGCGCCTCCCCGAAAATTTGCTTTTCAATCCCGGTCTTGCTCCGGGCCCGAGCGATACGCGCAGGCTTAGCGCTTCCCTCACCCTCATCATCTGGTATGGGCGCGGTCGATGGACTCGCGCCAACAGAGATCGCCGGACAAGCCGGTTGCCGGAATCCTGATTGCTTTTGCCGCCGGTGCGGCAATGCTTGCATTCGGCGTCGATCCGTTCCTCACGGCAGCAGTTGTTCTTGTTTGGGCCGGAAGCCTCTTCCTGGCGACCGCCAAGCCGCCCGAAGTGCCGGCGGGCAATCGATCGAAGCCTTTGACCCGCGACAACATTGGCGAACTGATCGAGAATTCGTTCACCCCACTGCTCGTTACCGACCGCAACAAGGTCGCGATCGCCAACCGCACCGCCCGAAAGATTCTCGGCAAGCATATCGTGGGCCAGGACTTGCGTGTCGCCTTCCGCCATCCCGAAGCGATCAAGCTGCTGAGCGAGGAGCGAAACGGCACCGCAATGATCCGCGGACTGGTTCGTCGTCGCGACTTGTGGCGGATCAGTCGCCAGGCCGTGAGTGACGAACTGGGCGTGATCGAACTGATCAACCAGACAGCGGAATCGGACATCAGCCGCGCGCATACCGATTTCGTCGCCAATGCCAGCCACGAGCTGCGCACCCCCCTCGCCTCGATCATCGGCTATGCCGAAACACTTAGCGACGATCCCGGTTCGGTGGACGAAGCGACCCGAAACCGCTTCCTCGACCGCATCAAGCAGGAGGCTGCGCGAATGCAGCACCTGGTGAGCGACCTGATGTCGCTTTCGCGGGTCGAAGCCGAAAAGCATGATTTGCCGGCGGATACTTTCGATCTCTCACCTACGGTCGCCCGCGCGGCGCGCGATTCTGCAGGTGAGGAAAGATTCGGGCGGGTCGAGTTGCTTTCGGACGGTGACCTGCGGATCCGCGGCGAAGAGCGCCAGATCGAGCAATTGGTGCGTAACCTCGTCGATAATGCGCTGAAATACGGCGATCCGACGGAGAAAGTCACCGTATCGTTGGAGCGAACACCGAATGACCAGGTGCGACTGACGGTTCAGGACCGAGGCGAAGGGATCGCACCGGAGCACCTTCCCCACCTCACCCGCCGCTTCTACCGCACTGATCCGGGACGCAGCCGAGCATCGGGTGGCACAGGACTGGGCCTCGCGATCGTCAAGCATATCGTTGAGCGTCATCGCGGACGAATGGAGATCGACAGCAAGCTGGGCGAAGGGACTTCGGTCATCGTCAGGTTTCCGCTTGCTGCCAGCGGTGACAGAGCGGCTGCTCCGGGGAAATAGGCGTTAATTACGGCCTATCCACAGGGTTTCCACAGGCAGCTTCCCTCTCCTCCCAGCCTGTCACACAGCGGTAACAGACCGGTCATAGACGCGGCCTCGATCACAGGGATCGTCACGCAACCGCAAAAGGATACCGGTTCAATGTTTAGCAAACGACGCGCTACGCTGCTCGCAGCGGCGCTTTCCTGCACCATGGCGACACCGCTTGCCGCGCAGGAAACGGGAGTCACCTCCGACGATTTGGCAGCTCTGCGCGCGGAACTCGCACGCCTTGCTGCGCGGGTCGACCAGCTAGAGGGCGAGCTGGAACAGGCCGAAGCCAAGGCCGACGCTGCGACGAGCGCTGCGGCAGCCGCCAGCGAAAGCGTTGTTGCCGTGCAAGCCAAGGTCGACAAGGCACCCAGCGTCAAGTTCAAGGGCGCGCCGGTGATCGAGGCCGAAGGTGGCTGGAGCTTCAAGCCGCGCGGGCGCCTGATGTACGACGTCGGTTCAACCAATGCGCCGGATTCGACCGGCCGCGAGGACGGCTTCGGCAATGAAACCCGCCGCGCGCGCCTCGGCGTCGAAGGCGATATCCCGGGCGGGTTCGGCTACAAGTTCGAAGTCGATTTCGCCGGCAACGAGGTCGAGGCGGCAGATGCCTACCTCTCCTACTCGGATGGCCCGGTCGAATTCATCGTCGGTCACCAAAACAACTTCCAGTCTCTGGAAGAACTGACCAGCAGCCTCCACACGACCTTCATCGAACGCGCTGCCTTTACCGACGCATTCGGTTTCGAACGGCGCATCGGCGCCTCTGCGACCTACAAGCAGGGCATCGTGCTGGCCCAGGCCGGCCTGTTCACCGACAATTTCGACGACACCGCCACCAAGAACCGCGGGGCAGATGGCCGTCTCGTGATCATGCCGAAGATGGGCAATGCCCAGCTCCACCTGGGCGGTTCGATCCATTACAATGACATCGACGATCCGGCTGCGACCGTGCGCTATCGTCAACGCCCGTTGGTGCACTTCACCTCGGAGCGGTTCATCAACACCGGCAACCTCAACGCAAGCAGCGAGCTCGGTTACGGCCTCGAGGCGGCAGCCATCGCCGGACCACTCCATTTCGCGAGCGAGGGTTATTGGCAGAAGGTGAATCGCCCCGGCGCTCTCAGCGACCCGACCTTCTTCGGCGGATATGCCGAAGTCGGCTATTACCTCACCAAGGGTGATACGCGGGGATACAAGAGCGGCAAGTTCGATCGCAACAAGCCGGCCAATCCTGTCGGGAAGGGCGGTATTGGTTCGGTGCAGTTCAACCTGCGCTACGACTATCTCGATCTGACCGATGCTGGCATCGTCGGTGGGACCCAGAACGGCTACCAGGCCTCGCTGGTGTGGAAGCCGACCGATTACACGCTCTTCGCGCTCAATTACGGCAAGATGAGCTATGACGACGCGGTCTATGCTGCCGCCGGAGGCGACAGGTCTTACGACGTCGATGCCTTCGGTGTCCGCGCCCAGGTCGACTTCTGATTTGATGCCAAATTCGGACCGCGGCCGGTCGCGACAACGGGCCGCGGTCCACTCAAATTCGAAGACTGTCGCAAAACTGTCATATTTCCGCGCTTAGGCGCGCTCACCCATTCATTAGAGGGTACCAAGATGTTCAATCCTACGAAATTCGCATTTCTTGCTGCTTCGGCACTGGCACTGGCTGCTTGCGGCGACACTGGCGGCAGCGGCGGCGGGACGCGCGATTCGGTGCGCGCCGTCGGTTCCTCGACCGTGTTCCCCTTCGCCAAGGCGGTGGCCGAATCGCTCGCCCGCTCGAACCCGAACCTCAAGTCGCCGATCATCGAATCGACCGGCACCGGCGGCGGCATGAAGCTGTTCTGCTCGGGCGTCGGCGCCGACACTCCGGACATGGCCAATGCCTCGCGCCGGATGAAGGCTTCGGAGTTCGAGGACTGCCAGAAGAACGGCGTCACCGACGTCATCGAACTGCAGGTCGGCCTCGACGGGATCGCCTTTGCCTCCTCGCAAGGCGGCATCATGATGAACCTCACGCCCAAGATCGTCTACGAAGCGCTGGCCGCTGCCCCCTATGGCAAGGAACAGACCGCCAAGAACTGGTCGGACGTCGATCCCTCGCTGCCCAACAAGCCGATCCTGGTCTACGGCCCGCCCTCGACCTCGGGCACCCGCGACGCGCTCAAGGAACTGGTTCTCGAGGCCGGCTGCAAGTCGAACCCGGAGATGAAGGACCTCAAGGAAAGCGATGAGGACCGCTACGACCAGCTGTGCACCGAGGTGCGTTCGGACGGCGCCTATGTCGACCAGGGCGAGCAGGACAACCTGATCGTCCAGAAGATCGAGGGCAATGCCGATGCGGTTGGGGTTTTCGGCTATTCCTATCTTGAGGAAAACGCCAACAAGGTGCAGGGGCTGCCCATGAACGGCGTCAACCCGACCTACGAAAACATCTCGACCTTCGCCTATCCGGGCGCGCGTCCGCTGTTCGTCTACGTCAAGAAGGCGCACCTCGATGCCATCCCTGGCCTCAAGGAATACATCGCCGAATGGACCAAGAACTGGGCCAAGGACGGACCGCTGGCCAAGATCGGCCTGGTCGCCTCGCCCGATGACGTGATGGCCAAGAACATGAAGGCCGCCACCGAATACACCACCCTCACCAGCGCCGAGCTGAAGTAAGGGTTATTGCACGGATATGTCGCCAACCATCCTGCTTCTCCTGGCCCTGGGCCTCGGGCTTGCCGGTTGGTTGGCGGCTCGTGCGCGCGCATGGAGCTTCCGTGCCAGCGCGCCTGATGGGCGCCTCGCCGCCCTCCCCAGTTATCATGCCTGGTATGTCGCGCTCTGGATCGTCATCCCGGTGCTGCTGTTCATCACTGTCTGGACCCTCATCGCTCCGGGCCTGGTGACGCAATCGGTGCTCGCCGATCCCGCAGCGGCAGACCTGCCGGCGTTCGATTTCCAGCGTCAGACAATCCTCAACGAAGCACGCGCAGTAGCGACCGGCGCGGCGCCCGCGGTGTTCAACCAGGAAGCGGACGCGTTGATCGAACCGTTCCGCGAAGCAATCGCTCGATATCGCCTGATCGGAATTGCGGCGACGCTATCCATCGCGCTCCTGTTCGGCGCCTGGTCGTTCCTGAGGCTCAAGCCCGACTTCACCGCCCGAACCCGGGTGGAGCGCGCCGTCATGGGCATCCTGCTCCTGGCATCGCTGGTTGCCATCCTGACGACGCTCGGGATTTTCGTCAGCCTCGTGTTCGAGACGCTGCGGTTCTTTGGAATGGTCAATCCGATCGATTTCCTGTTCGGTACGCATTGGGCGCCCGACCCGATGGCCAACCCCGACAATCCGGACGCGAGCCGATATGGCGCCATTCCGCTTTTCTGGGGCACCATATTCATCGGTGCGATCATCGCCATGATCGTCGCCATTCCGTTGGGCCTGATGAGCGCCATCTACCTGACCCAGTACGCCAGCCCGCGCTGGCGCGCATGGCTCAAGCCCGCGCTCGAAATTCTCGCGGGCGTTCCCACGGTGGTCTACGGATATTTCGCCGCGCTGACGGTGGCACCGTTCATTCGCGATCTGGCGCTGTCGGTGGGGATTTCCAACCCGTCGAGCGAAAGCGCCTTGGCCGCCGGCCTTGTCATGGGCGTGATGATCATCCCCTTCGTCTCGTCGATGGCGGACGACAGTATCGCGGCAGTTCCGATGGCCATGAAGGACGGCAGCCTGGCGATGGGAGCAACCACTTCGGAGACAATCCGGCGCGTGCTGGTGCCCGCCGCCCTGCCCGGCATCGTCGCCGGGATCATGCTGGCCATCAGCCGCGCGATCGGCGAAACGATGATCGTTGTCATGGCGGCCTCGACCGCCGCCAATCTTAGCGCCAACCCGCTCGAGGCGATGACAACCGTCACGGTGCAGATTGTCGCCATGCTCACCGGGGAAGGCAGTTTCGACCATCCCGCCACGCTCAGCGCCTTCGCTCTCGGGTTCGTGCTTTTCCTGGTTACGCTTGGGCTGAACTTCATCGCCCTGCGCGTAGTCAAGAGGTTCCGCGAAGCCTATGAGTGAGCACATCGCCCCGACCCGCACCGAGGCATTCGAGAAGCGGCTGAACCAGCGCTACGCCGCTGAGCGTCGCTTCAAGGCACTGGGCCTTGGCGCGATCCTTTTCTCCGTCCTTGTCCTCGCCTTCCTGCTCGTGAGCATGACCATCCAGGGAGTTGGCGGCTTCCAGCGCGCCGAGCTGACGGTGCCGATCGACTTCGCCGAATCCGGCATTTCCGGCGATGCGTCGACGCTTTCTGGCAGCGATGCGATCCAGAATCTCGAGGCGCAGGGTCTACCCGCGGTCGTGGACTTCTTTGCCAGTGAAGCACTCGGCGAAGAGGGCGCCAGCGAGCTCGGCAGCCAGGCGTGGCGAGAGGTAGCGCAGGCAATCGTCGACGATCCCGCGATCCTTCGGCAGCAAGTGACCTTCAACCTGCCGGCAAGTGCCGGGCTGGCGTCGGCATATTCCGGCGAAGGTAGCGCGGAAGAGCGGCTGCTGGTCGAGAAGCTCGAGAACCAGGGCGTGCTTTCGAAGAATTTCGATCCCGGATTCCTGTCGCGCTCGGACGCGACCAATCCTCAGCAGGTGGGCATCTGGGGCGCGCTGAAGGGGTCGATCTATACGATGATCGTGACCCTGTTGCTGGCGTTTCCGATCGGCGTCCTGGCCGCGCTCTACCTGGAAGAATATGCACCCAAGAATCGCTGGACCGACCTCATCGAGGTGTCGATCAACAATCTCGCCGCGGTGCCCTCCATCATCTTCGGCCTGCTTGGCCTGGCCGTATTCCTGTGGATCTTCCCGAATTACCGCTCCGCCCCGCTGATCGGCGGGATGACGCTGGCGCTGATGACGATGCCGGTGATCGTGATTTCCGGGCGTAACGCGATCAAGGCGGTCCCTCCGTCGATCCGTGACGGTGCCTTGGCGGTGGGCGCGTCGCCGGTCCAGGTGGTGTTCCACCATGTGCTGCCGCTGGCATTGCCGGGGATTCTTACTGGGACGATCATCGGAATGGCCCGCGCCCTGGGCGAGACCGCCCCGCTGCTGATGATCGGGATGCGCGCCTTCGTGGCGACGCCTCCGGATGGATTCACTTCTCCCGCGACCGTGTTGCCGGTACAAATCTTCCTCTGGTCGGATGAAATCGACAGCGGCTTCGTCGAGCGCACCAGCGCGGCGATCATCGTCCTCTTGCTGTTCCTCCTCGTGATGAACGGTCTCGCCATCTACCTGCGCAACAAGTTCGAGAAAACCTGGTGACCGTAGTCCATCCCAATCTTGAAGTTACCGAAGCAAAGATGCGCACCAAAGGCGTATCGGTCTATTATGGTGACAAGAAAGCGATCGACGATGTGTCGATCGATATCCCTTCCGAATTCGTGACGGCCTTCATCGGCCCCTCCGGCTGCGGCAAGTCGACGTTCCTGCGCACCCTCAACCGCATGAACGACACGATCCCAAGCGCTCGCGTCGAAGGTTCTATCGAACTCGACGGTGAGGATATCTACAGTTCGGGGATGGACGTGGTGCAACTGCGCGCCCGGGTAGGCATGGTTTTCCAGAAGCCCAATCCCTTCCCGAAATCGATCTACGAGAACATCGCCTACGGCCCCAAGATCCACGGACTCGCCGAGGGCAAGACCGATCTCGACGAAATCGTCGAACGTTCGCTCAAGCGAGCAGGCCTCTGGAACGAGGTCAAGGATCGACTGACCGATTCCGGCACCGCGCTGTCGGGCGGCCAGCAGCAGCGATTGTGCATTGCGCGCGCGATCGCGGTCGACCCCGAAGTCATCTTGATGGACGAGCCTTGCTCGGCGTTGGATCCGATCGCCACCGCGAAGATCGAAGAGCTGATCGACGAGTTGAACGGTCGCTATGCCATCATCATCGTGACCCACTCGATGCAGCAGGCGGCCCGTGTGTCGCAGCGAACCGCCTTCTTCCACCTCGGAAAAATGGTAGAATACGGTCGGACCTCCGACATCTTCACCAATCCGATCGAGGAGCGGACCAAGGATTATATCACAGGGCGGTACGGTTAATGGCAGAGCATACGGTAAAAGCCTTCGACGAAGACATCACCCACCTGCGCGGCCTCATCACCGAGATGGGCGGCCTGGCGGAAGTGGCGATCCAGGAATCGCTCGATGCCCTGGTTCGGGGCGACGAGGAACTGGCGCAGAAGGTCGTCGATGGCGACAAGAAGCTCGACGCGCTGGAAATGCAGGTCGACAAGCTGGCCGTGCGGGTGATTGCCTTGCGTGCGCCGATGGCGGACGATCTGCGGGAAGTCATTGCCGCGCTCAAGATCGCCGGCGTCGTCGAACGGATCGGCGATTATTCCAAGAACATCGCCAAGCGCGTGGGAAGCATCGAGGGGCGCGAGCGGTTCGAGCCGCTGACCCTGCTCCCGGCCATGGCCGAGTTGGCCAGCGACATGGTGCATGACGTCCTCACCGCCTATGCCGCGCGTGACGCCAATCTGGCGCGCGAAGTCATCGCTGCTGACGCCAAGGTAGATGCTTTCTATAACAGCATTTTTCGCAATCTGGTCAGCCACATGGTGGAGAATCCTTCCACCATTTCGAGTGCAGCCCAGCTGCTCTTCGTGGCGCGCAATATCGAGCGGATCGGGGACCACGCAACCAATGTTGCGGAAATGGTGCACTTCGCCGCAACCGGAGTTTATCCTCCTGATGAGGACCGCTGACACAAAACTGTAGCGGGACGGTCATATCGCAAAGGCGTCACCTGATGGACAAAAAGGGATCCGACGCAATGCCTACCGCCCGCTTGCTGCTGGTCGAAGACGACCCGGCGCTGTCAGAACTGCTCGAATTTCGGTTCCAGAAAGAAGGTTACGACGTCCGCGTCACCCCTGATGGCGACGAAGCGATGGTCATGGCGCGCGAGCAACGCCCCGATCTCGTCATTCTCGACTGGATGATCGAAGGAACCAGCGGCATCGAGGTGTGCCGCCGTTTGCGCCGCGACAAGGACACTGCGCACGTCCCCATCATCATGCTGACCGCACGCGAAGCGGAAGATGACCGCATCCGCGGACTGGAGACCGGTGCCGACGATTATCTGACCAAGCCGTTCAGTCCGCGCGAGTTGCTGGCCCGAGTGGCAGCGGTCATGCGCCGCATTCGCCCCGCCCTTGCCGGCGAGACGATCCAGGTCGGTGATATCACGCTCGATCCCGTCGCGCACAAGGTGGAGCGCCAGGGACAGGTCCTCCAACTGGGCCCGACCGAGTACCGCCTGCTCAAGTTCTTCATGGAGAGCCCCGGACGTGTCTTCAGTCGCGGCCAGTTGCTCGACGGGGTGTGGGGCACCGAGAGCGACATCGAACTGCGCACGGTCGATGTTCATATCCGGCGGCTGCGCAAGGCGATCGAGATCGAGGGCGCCGATGACCCGGTGCGTACCGTGCGATCAGCCGGTTACGCGCTCGACGCCGCCTAGCCAGCTGGCAACTTCAGCGGCACACCTGGGCCCAGCGGGTTCCCTGGTCGAGATGAAAATGGTCGGCGTGCTGGGCGTTGTATTCGGGCGAGAGCACAGTGGTGAAGCTGTTGCAGGCGGTGTCGCGCGCCGCCTTGAGGAATTCCCCGCGCGCGTCATTGCCCCAGTCACCCTTCACGGTGATGCGCCGGCCATCCGCCAGGACGAATCCCGCGATGTCGATCGCATTGCCCGTGGCATGTTCGCTCCACGGACCGGTGTTGCTGCCGTTGACCCGCCTGCAGCTGTTGGTGCCGAGATGATCGATCTGCACCACATGCGAGCCCAGGTGGGTGACAGCGGCTTCCTGCACTCCGTGGTCGAGCCAGAACTTCAGCCCTGCGCCGACCGGGCACGTCATTGCAGCACCGCCCGGAGAGAGTGGCGCTGCGCTCATCACCGTACGGTCGATCAAGGCGCATGATCCCTCGCCTGTAGGGGTGAGCTGCCGGAAGGCGACTTCGCTGCGCTCGAGGGTGGCGCGGCATTCGGCCCGGTCGCGCACCAATCCCATGATCTTGAAGTTGGTTGCCACTCCCGGCGGGTCGCGCAGGTCGAGCGGGGCCAGCGGATTGTGTTCTGGATGCTTCTGCAGCCAGGTGTAACCGGCGAAAAGCAGGGTCAGGACGATGAACCAGCCAATCACCTTGCGATCTGTGGCAAGGCGTCCGGCGCGTTTCGAGAGGTCAAAGGGGAACTGTGCCATCTGCGCTCTCAATGAAAATCGCGTGAGGGTGGAAGCATGCGCGGGATGACGCGGACGTTGCGCGGATGTGTGCGGGTGTTCGGCAATTCGTCGATCAGGTCGCGCGGCCTGATCGCTTCTCGCCCGCCATGCTCCCTCTGGGTCGAGGGCAGCGGACTGTTGACGTGATCGGCGCGCGCAATCGGCGCGTTGAGCAAATCATCTGAAAGCATGTGCAAGGACGCCGTAGCGTCGGTCATGTGATGCGCGATCACGTGTATCACCTCGTCGTCATATTCCACCCGGCCGCGCACCTCCATCAGACGCGCTCCCATGACGACCCGGCGCTGCTTTTCTTTTAAGTCCGGCCAGACAACAAGATTAACCACTCCGGTCTCGTCTTCAAGTGTAATAAAACAGACACCCTTGGCAGAACCGGGCCGCTGTCGAATTAATACAACTCCGGCGACATTGACCATGCTGCGGAATTTGCGATTTCTGAGATCGCTGGCGCGAACGAATCCGCGCTCGGCAAGACTTGCCCGCAGGAAGGCCAGCGGATGCGCTTTCAGGCTGAGACGCGTGGTCTGGTAATCGGCCACGACCTCTTCGGAAAGCGGCATCTGCGGGAGCGCGGTGCGCATCTTCTCGGCCCCCTCGTCGCGTTCCGCCGCCGCCTTGAACAGCGGCAGATCGGGGGCGGAGATCAGGCTGCGCGCATCCCACAAGGCCTGCCTGCGCGGCAGGTCGAGCGAAGCAAAGCAGTCCGCACTGGCGAGCCGCTCGATATGTGCAGGAGAGAGTCCGGCACGGTCCTTGAGTTCGCCGACATCGTGATAGGGGCCGTTCTCGGCCCTCTCCGCGACCAGTGCCGCCGCAACATGCTCGGGCAGGCCATCGACCTGCCGAAGGCCAAGGCGCAGCGCAATATGGCGGTCCATCCGGCCCTGGCGGGTTTCCTGCGCCTCTCCCGTTTCCTCCAGCGTACAATCCCACAGGGAGTGGTTCACATCAGCCGGCAGCACTTCGACCCCGTGCTCGCGCGCATCGCGCACAATCTGCGCCGGGGCGTAGAAGCCCATCGGTTGCGAATTGAGCAGCGCGCAGCCGAAGGCGGCGGGGAAGTGGCACTTGAGCCAGCTTGAGACGTAGACGAGGTGCGCAAAGCTTGCCGCGTGACTTTCCGGAAAGCCGTATTCACCGAAACCGCGAATCTGGTTGAAGCACCGTTCGGCAAAATCGGGGTCGTAGCCGCGCGTCACCATCCGTCCGACCATCATGTCCTGCAATTCGTCGACCATGCCGCGGCTGCGGAAGGTCGCCATCGCCTTGCGCAGCCGGTTGGCCTCGGCCGAATTGAACTTGGCCGCGTCGAGCGCGATCTTCATCGCTTGCTCCTGGAAGATCGGGACGCCCAGCGTGCGTTCGAGGATGCTGGAGAGCTCGTCGGGTGGGCCATATTCCGGAGAAGGCGCCGGGATCACGACCTTCTCCGCACCGCGGCGGCGTTTGAGATAGGGATGCACCATATCGCCCTGGATTGGGCCAGGGCGCACGATCGCGACCTGGATCACCAGGTCGTAGAACTCGCGCGGGCGCAGGCGCGGCAGCATGTTCATCTGCGCGCGGCTTTCGACCTGGAACACGCCGAGCGAGTCGCCCTTGCGCAACATGGCATAGGTTTCCGGATCCTCGCGCGGGACACTCGCCAGCGTCAGCCTGCGATCGTGATGCTCCTCCAGCAGGTCGAGGCATTTCTTGATGCAGGTGAGCATGCCGAGCGCCAGCACATCGACCTTGAGGATGCCGAGCGCGTCGATGTCGTCCTTGTCCCACTCGATGAAACTGCGTTCGGGCATGGCGCCATTGCCGATCGGGACCGTCTCGGTCAGCGCGCTCTCGGTGAGGATGAACCCGCCGACATGCTGGCTGAGGTGGCGCGGCATGCCGATCATCTGTCTGGTTAGCGCGAGGACGCGCCTGAGATGCGGGTCGGTGACGTCCATCCCGGTCTCACCGACATGCTTTTCTCCGATCTCGCGCCCCCATCCGCCCCAGACGGTGCGCGCGAGCGCGCTGGTGACGTCCTCCGACAGGCCCATAGCCTTACCCACTTCGCGGATTGCCATGCGCGGACGGTAATGGATCACCGTCGCGCACAGGCCCGCGCGTTGTCGGCCGTAGCGGCGATAGATGTACTGGATCACCTCCTCGCGCCGCTCGTGCTCGAAATCGACGTCGATATCGGGCGGTTCCTTGCGCTCTTCGGAAATGAAGCGGTCGAACAGCAGCGCATGCTTGGCCGGGTCGACGCTGGTGATCTCGAGGCAGTAGCAGACCGCCGAATTGGCCGCACTGCCGCGCCCCTGGCACAGGATCGGCGGGTCGACGCTGCGCGCGTAGTCGACGATATCCTTGATGGTGAGGAAGTAACGCGCGAGGTCGAGCTTCTCGATCAGCGCCAGCTCGCGCTTGAGCGTCTGCCGCACGCTGTCAGGCAAGCCTTCCGGATAGCGCCTTGTAGCGCCCTTCCAGGTTTCGCTGTCGAGATATTGCTGCGGCGTCATGCCGTCAGGGTAAATCTCTTCGGGATATTCGTAGCGCAGCTCATCGAGGCTGAAATCGCAATTGTCCGCCACCTCGCGCGCCGCCTGGATCGCATGCGGCCAGCGCGCAAACAGGTGCACCATCTCCTGCGGCGGTTTGAGGTGACGCTCGGCATTGACGTGGAGCAGGTGCCCCGCCCGCGCGACCGTGGTCTTGTGCCGAATCGCGGTCATCACGTCCTGCAGCGGGCGCCGCTCGGGCGCATGGTAGTGGACATCATTGGTGGCGAGCAGCGCAAGACCGTTCGCGCTGGCCAGCGCATCGAGCCGGGTGATCCGCGCAATATCGTCACCGCGGTAGAGATAGCTTGCAGCGAGATAGCGGAAGGTGGGCAACCCCGCACTCAGCTGAGGAAGGACTTCCCCGAAGGTGCCCGTCGCATGTTCTGGATGCCCTCTCCCATCCAGCGTAACCACATTGCTTGCCCAAGCAGGCACGGTGAAACGCGCCTCCAGATCATCCGGCGGCAGCAGGATCAGCTGCACATCCTCGGCGTGGCGCGCGAGCATGGCGAGCGAGATGTGGCACTCGCCTTTCTCCTGCCATTCGCCGTCGAGCGTGCTCATCCGGCCCGTGCTGATCAGGCGACACAGGCGCCCATAGGCGGCGCGGTCGCGCGGGTAAGCGAGAAAGGCGAGCCCCTCGACCGTTTCGATCCGCGTGCCGATCACCGGCCTCAGCTTGAGCGTCTTCGCCTCGGTATGTACCCGCACGACGCCAGCCATCGAGTTCGCATCGGCAATCCCGATCGCGTCATAGCCCTGGGCACGCGCTGTCATCACCAGGTCGACCGCGTCGGAGGCGCCGCGCAGGAAGCTGAAACAGCTCACCAGCCCCAGTTCGACGAAGGGCGCGCGCTCAGGCGTGTCGATCAGCTCGGGATCGAGTTCCACCGTTCGGCGCGGAATGTGAAGGTCGTTCTCGGGCATTTCACCCCGCCACCTCCGCCAGCCGCGCCCTCACCGCCGCAAGGTCGGCGGCGAACAGGCGTTCCTGCTCTTCGCGCGCCGCACCATCGAGCCGCAGCAGGTAGGAGGGATGCGCGGTGATCCACAGCTCGCTCGCCCCCGAACCAGCATCGCCGAGCGGGATCGGAGCGCCGCGCACTTTCGAGATACTCACCGTCCTGCCGAGCAATCCGCGCGCCGCCGACGCACCCAGCGCGAGGATCACCCGCGGTTCGACGATTTTCCGCTCCGCCTCAAGCCACCAACGGCAGGTGTCGATCTCCTTCGCGGCGGGATTCTGGTGCAGCCGTCGCTTACCGCGCATGACATATTTGAAATGCTTCACCGCATTAGTGACATAGGCCGAGCGGCGGTCGATCCCCGCGCGTCCGAGATGGATGTCGAGCAATTGCCCGGCCGGGCCAACGAAGGGTCGCCCGGCAAGATCTTCCTGGTCGCCCGGCTGCTCGCCGACGATCATCAGCGCAGCGCGGTCGGGTCCCTCGCCCATCACCGCGTGATTATCGAGGCCGCCAATCGGGCACTTGCCACAACGATGGATCGCTTCCTCGATTGCAGCGAGCGTTTCCGGTCGCTCCTCGAATTCCAGCGCACCTCGTGCGACCATCTGTGCTTCGCGCGATTGCGCGCCCGCGATAAGCTCAGGGATGAGCGCCGCCTCGGGCATGTTCTTCCAGTATTTCTTCGGCATCTCCTTCAGCATCGCGCCAACCTTGAGTCGCGCCGGATTGAAGATCGAAGAGTAATATTTGCGCCAGAGATCCTCCATCGGATCGCCGCCGGGCGCATCACCGCGCTGCGCAGGCAGACCTTCTTCCAGCACCTCGCCATCCCAGTGCAGGCTGCCGCGCGGCGTCAGGATCGACCAGCGCATGTTGGCGAAGCGGCGGACGAAGAAGCCGGCATTGGCACGCAGGATGTGATGTTCGGGTTCGAACCAGGCGACGTAATGTTCGCCCACCTCCGCGTCCTCGCTCTCGACCAGACGAAAACGGACGAAGGCGTGCATCTTGTGGCTGTCGCGCCGCACCGCCTTGGCCAAATCCTCGACCCGTCGCACATCGGGATCGGCGCTGTCCTCCATCACCCTGGGCTTGGACTGGAGCCGCCACAGCAGGCGGTAAAGCAGCGTAAATCGCTCCGGTTCGGAATGGAGCAAGGCGCTTTTCGCCAGGCTGACAAAGCGCTTGCTCGCCCGCACCGCGCGCGCATCCGGCTCGGGCACCGGCATGCGCCGCTCGCCGTGCGCAAAGAGATCGCCATTGCCGCCCGGCTCGACCCAGGCGATCCGGTCGGGCGGGACATCGCACTGGACGAGGCTGCGCGCCCGCTCGCGCCAGAAATCGAAATCGTCCGGCTCGGGCATGCTCACCACGTAATAGGCGCCAAGCTTGACGTGCTGCAGCGCGGTCATGCCGCGAACAGTTCCAGCTGCTCTGCCTTGGGCGCGAGCAGGCTTCTGAGGTCGGTACGATCGGTGAGGAATGTCGGGCGCCAGTCGCAGGTGACGATGAAGGGGCGCACCTTGGCGATCGACAGCGTCAGCTTGGCCACATCGTCGAGCCGCAGGACACGGTGTCGCCGCGCGATCAGGATACGCTTTACCGCCGTCGTTCCCAGACCCGGCACGCGCAGCAATTGCTCCTTCGCCGCGCGGTTGACGTCGACCGGAAAACTGTCGCGAAACTTGAGCGCCCAGGCGAGCTTGGGATCGATGTCGAGCGGCAGGTTTCCATCGGCCTCTGCCGCCTGCACGATCTCGCCCGGCTTGAAGCCGTAGAAACGTATCAGCCAGTCGGACTGGTAGAGCCGGTGCTCGCGGATCAGCGGCGGGCGTTTCAAGGGCAGCACCGCACTGGCATCCGGGATGGGGCTGAAGGCGCTGTAATAGACCCGCCGCAAGCCAAAGCTCCGGTAAAGCCCGCTCGCCTTGCCGACGATATCGGAATCGGTCGCGCCATCGGCACCGACGATCATCTGGGTAGACTGGCCCGCCGGGGCGAAGCGCGGAGCGTGGCGAAAGCGCTTCCTGGCATCCTTCGCCGCGACGATATCCGTCTTGACCTTGTCCATCGCGCCTTCGATCTGCGCCGCGCTCTTGTCGGGCGCGAGGCGGGTCAGCCCGCTGGCAGTCGGCAATTCGACATTGATCGAAACACGATCGGCATAGAGCCCCGCCTGGTGGACCAGTTCAGCATCCGCTTCGGGAATGGTCTTGAGATGGATATAGCCACGAAAATCGTGTTCTTCCCGCAGGATACGGGCGGCTTCTACCAATTGCTCCATCGTGTGGTTCGAGCTTTTGACGATGCCCGATGAGAGGAACAGCCCCTCGATATAATTGCGCTTGTAGAAAGCGAGTGTGAGGTCGGCGACCTCCTGCGGCGTGAAGCGCGCGCGACGCACGTTCGAGCTCTTGCGATTGACGCAGTAGTGGCAGTCGAACACACAGTGATTGGTCAGCAGGATCTTCAAGAGCGAGATACACCGTCCGTCCGGTGCATAGGCATGGCAGATCCCCATCCCCTCGGTCGAGCCGATCCCCTTCCCCCCCAGTGAGTTCTTCTTCGCCGTTCCAGAGGATGCGCAGGAAGCATCGTATTTCGCCGCATCAGCGAGGATTTCGAGCTTCTGGAGAATGGTCTGCGACGACATATGTTCTTTATATGTTCTTTTCAGCCTTCCGCCAATATCAAATGACGTATCCGCGGGAACCTAACCGCTACAGGCACGTAATAAGGCCACGGACCGGGCCCCTCTGGCGAGCGCACTGCACTCGTGATGTCGGACGTACTCGAGGAGGCTGGCACCGAAATTCCCAAATTGGCCGGCCAGACGATTTTCGCGACTGTCGCGAGCGGGTATGGCCTGTGCCAACTCCTCCGGCATTTGCACGGTTTGGAGTGGATAATGAAATATCTTGCAATTCTCGCCACGGCTTCGCTCGCCGCAGCCCCGGCACTCGCCGCAGACAAGGACTGGAAATTCGGCGATGGACAAATGCCGGAGCGCTGGTCAACGGTGAACAGCGATTATGCCATCTGCGATGCGGGGCTCATGCAGTCGCCGGTCGACCTCGGTCAGGCCAAGGCACGTGGTGAGATCACCGTCTCGACCAATTATGGCGAAACCGGCGGCACGCTCGCGGTCAGCGACCAGAAGCTGCAGGTCGATTTCCCTGCCGGGATGCACATGCATTCGGGCGACAAGCACTTCAACCTGATCCAGGTTCACTTCCACACCCCGTCGGAACACGCCATCAACGGCAAGCGCTATCCGCTCGTGGCGCACTTCGTCCACGCAACGGACAAGGGTGAACTGGGCGTGCTCGGCGTGATGTTCGAGGAAGGCGACGCAAACCCTGCCCTGGGTGCGATCGGCAATGCGCTGTCGAGCGGCAACGGTTCTGCGCTCAATCTCGATGCGTCCGAGATGATCCCCGATGACCTGTCGGTATACCGCTACATGGGCTCGCTCACGACGCCGCCCTGCAGCGAAGGCGTCAACTGGCATGTCGCTGAAGAGGTGATGGAAGCAAGCGCGGAGCAGATCGCTGCCATGGCCGGATCGCTCGGTCCGACGGCGCGTTCGCTGCAGCCCCTCGGCAACCGCCTGTTGGTGGCACCGGTCGAATAACCGGGTTCGACATTCGATTTGAAGAGGGCGGCTTGCGAGCCGCCCTTTTTTTAGTCCGTGCGGCGCTGGGCCCTTTCGAGGCGTTTCTCGAGCCGCTGGCGGCACAGGTGATCGATAATCGCCTCGTGCAATTTTCCGTCGAAGGCGACTCCGGCAAATTGGCCGTCTACCCACACGACCTTGCCAAGCGGAGCGCGGATTCCATCGACCTTGAGCGAGATCACTTCGCCTTCCTGGGTGAAGCCGAACTTGCCCTTGATCTTGCAGCCACCTTCGGAAAGGTCGATCAACTCGACGCAGACGGGGCGCGAACGCATCCGCCCTTCGACAAGGATGTCGAGCGGCTTGCGGTCGGCAGCGCGATTGATTTCCGGTGCGTTCATAATCTTCGTTTGCCAGCAAGGTGTAAAATTTGCGTGATTTCGCAGCCCTTAGAAACAATTAATGTCGGGTCCGTTAACCAAAGAAGCCCTGTAGGAACCACGCCGGTAGCCCCCCACGACCATCGCCGATAATACCGCTGCGGTAGAGCCAATAGCGGCGCCCCTGCCTGTCTTCGATGCGGTAATAGTCACGCAAACGCACCGAGGATTTCTCCCGCCACCACTCGGGCGCGATCCGCTCCGGCCCCTCCACCCGCGCGACTTCGTGCACCTGTCCGCGCCAGCGGAAGGACTTGGGATAGCCGTCGGGCGACGCATAGAGCACCGCGATCGCCTCTGGTCGGTCGAGCAGTTTCAGCGGCCGAAAGTTAAAGGCCAATTCACCTTGTGTGGCTGGATCGGGATCGAGCGGGGCCTGCCAGCGCTGCGCCCTTTCGGGGATATGGCTGGCAAAGGGAACCGGATGCCGCACCGCCTGCTTGCCAAGCCTTACCGTGATGCGATCGACGAAACCGCTGAGCGAGGTACCATGCTCCTCGGCGGCGGCTTCGATATCGCCCTGTTCCAGGGCCAGCGGTTCGGCCCAGCTGGCGCGCAGGCGAACCGTCTCGATCCCGAAGCCGGCATCGACATCGTCGAGCTTCGCGCCAAACAGCCGCGTGATATGCGATGCATCGCGCGTTGCCGCCGAAAGTTCGAGTGCGCGCACCACCACTTCGCCATCGACCCGCCACAGCCCCAGTTCGAGTCGCCGTGCGCCCTTCCCCTGCCCTTCGAGCTCGCGCGCCATGTCCTGCGCAAGATCCGCCAGCACCTGGTCGAGCAGGTCGCGGTGGCGGATCGGCTCCATCAAGCGGCGCTGGACCAACGGCACCTGCTGCGGCACCACCGGCAGCAGCGGTTCGGGCAAGCGCCCCAGGATCTGGTCGAGCCGGAGCAACGGATTGGACGCGGGCGACTTGCGGTTGCGGAAGCGGCGTTGCAGCGCATCGCGCCCGACACCGTGCAAATCCTCGAGCCGTTTGAGTCCCAGCCTCCGCAACACTGCAATCACATCCTCGTCGAGCCGCAGGGCAGCGACGGGAAGCTGCGAGAGATGCGCTGCGGCATCTTCCGCTGCGCCAAGGATGGCGTGGCGCGGCCCATAATGCGCCAAGGCCCACGCCGCTCCGGCGGTGGGCGCAATGGCAAGCCGCGCAGCCAGTTTTCGGGCACCGATGGCCGCACTGGCATCCTCGAGCAGACGCCGCTCTCCCCCGAACAGATGGGCGACCGCGCTGACGTCGACGATCACCCCGTCGGGCGGGTCGAGCGCGCTCCACGGCCCCCAGCGCTGCGCCCACAGCGCCAGCTTCTCGAGGAAGGCGAGATCACCCGCCGGATCGGAAGGGGCGACCTTGAGTTCGGGGCACAGCGTCCGCGCATCGGCCAGCATCATCCCGGCCCGTGCACCGGCCTCGCGTCCGGCATCGTTGGTGGCATCGATCCGCGGGCCATGCGCGGTCTCGGTGATCAGGGCGAGCGGTTCGGCATCGGCCCCCTCGCCCCGCGCGAGATCGTTAGAGAGCCGCCATCGATCGACCGACAGCCGGGCGAACCAGACCGCCATAATGCGGCGTGGCGGTGCGCCCTTCGTTGGCTGACGAGCGGGTGGCGGTGAGGCGTCCGCCGTCATCGCTTAAGATCCATTCTCCGGGGGCATGGCGACGGGCGCGGAACAGCTCCGCTCGCCACGAGGGAATGCCCGGTGCACTGGCATCCCAGCGTCCAGGCGGCGAAACTTCGGACTTTACGGTCCAGCGCATCCGGGCCGAGGAAAGGTCGGGCCTGGCATCGAGCCGTACCAGCCACAAGGGCACGCCGTGCTTCTCGGCGGTAAGGCTGAGCCGACGCGAGGCGGTAAAGTCGAGCGCCCGCGGATTGCCTGCGATCTCGCCCACCACGAAGGCCAATTCGCGGCACCTGAGCCCCTCTTCCAGGGCGAAGAGCGCATCCTCGGGCGTCCGCGCCTCGACATGGATTAACCGGTGGCGCAATTCGCCGGGGAGCCCGTGCCAGTAAGGCCTCCCGCTGCGCTGCATGGCCGCCCGGTCCTGCACCCACAGCACCATGCGGCGATCCTCACCCTCCGCCAGCGGCCCTCGATCGAGCGCTGCCAACCCATCACGCGCCAGCAGCAGCGCCAAGGCAGCCCCGCTCCCCTCGCTCGAACTGGCAAAGACCTCGCTGTGCGAAGGAGCAGCCAGTCCCGGGCGCCAGCGCATCTCGCGTTTCTGCAAGGTGGCCAGTGTCCTGGACACGGCGAGATCGTCACCCTGTTGCAGGGCGGTAGTGGAGAGAGACGAACGACTCATATGTTCTTATTGTGTTCCAAGAAAGAGCGATTCGCAATCATTCGCTGCGATTCATCCTTCCCCAGCCTCAACCGAGCGATGGAGCCGGAACGAATACCCCCTCCAAGCCGTTGAAAAACCGAAAGCAAAGGAGATCACCCCCAATGAAATACTCTGAAGGCAAGGCCGACGAACTGAAGAAGCAATTCTGGAAATCGCTGGCCGATTCCCCCTTCCTCATGCTGCAGCGCGACGACGACCCCAAGAGCGCCGCGCCGATGACCGCCCAGATCGACAAGGATGCCAACAGCGCGATCTGGTTCTTCACCCAGAAGAACAGCACTTTTGCCAAGCTTGGCGATGTCACCGCGACCTACGAAGGCAAGGACCACGAAGTGTTCGTCCGCTTCCACGGCCGCCTGCAGGTCGAGGAAGACCAGGGGCGTTTCGAGCAGTTCTGGAACAACTTCGTGAAGGCCTGGTACGATCAGGGCAAGGACGATCCCGACCTGCTGTTCCTGCGTATGGACCTGGGCGACGCAGAAATCTGGAGCGGCGACTACAGCCTGCTCACAACCGCCAAGATGGCGCTGGGCAAGACCGTCCACGACGATGTCCAGGACAAGCACGTCGAAACCACCTTGTAACCGCCGAAGCGCGAACACAGATCAAAGAAAAGGGCCGCTCCCACTTAGGGGGCGGCCCTTTCTGGTTTGTTACGCCCGGATCAGTGTTGAGGCGGGTGGATCGGAATCATGGTCTCCTCGCCCGCGACATCGTCGACCACCTCGACGATACCCTTGCCGAGATGGCTACGGCTGCGGCTGTAGGCAAAATAGACCACTAGCCCGATGGCACTCCAGATCGGCAGCACCATCATTGCATCGGCCGGCAGATTGAGGAACAGGAAGGCGGTTCCCAGCACCGTTGCCGGTGCGACGAACCACACCCCTGCAACCTTGAAGCTGCGCGGCACATCCGGCCGTGTCTTGCGAAGCACCAGCACCGCGACCGCCACCATGAGGAAGGCGTAAAGCGTCCCTGCGTTAGCGATATCGGCCAACTGGCCGACCGGCAGCAAAGCCGCGGCGACCGCGACCACCGCACCGGTTGCGGCGGTGACAATATGCGGCGTGTGCCACTTGGGGTGGACCCGGCTCAGCACTTCGGGAAGCAGGCCGTCACGGCTCATCACGAAGAAAATGCGCGTCTGGGCGAACAGCAGCACCAGGATGACCGAGGGCAGCGCCAGGAACGCCGCAATACCCAGCATATTGCCAATGCCCGAGAAGCCGATCTCGCGGAGGACATGTGCCAGCGCTTCCTTCGAGCAGACGAGCGCACCCGCATGCTCCGGCAAGGCGCACTGGCGTGCCAGCTCCTCCGAGCCTGCCGGGAACGGAATACCGCCCGGCCCCATGATCGGCTGGCCCCCGATCGTGCCGACCGCACCGGCCGCGACCAGGATATAGAAAATGGTGCAGATCAGCAGCGAACCGATCAGGCCGATCGGAACGTTGCGCTGCGGGTTCTTGGTCTCCTCCGCAGCGGTCGAGACCGCATCGAAACCGACATAGGCGAAGAAGATCGTCGCCGCTGCGCCAACCGCCCCGACCCCAGATCCGAAGCCGCCGAACATGCCCGCCGGCAGGAATGGATTGAACTGGTCAGGATCGAAATAGGCACTGGTCAGGGTCAGCGCGATGAACGCCGTCAGCGCAGTCACCTTGATCGCCACCAGCACGGCATTGACCATTGCGCTCTCGCTCGTGCCGATCATCAACAGGCCCGTGATCAACAGGGCGATAATCAGTGCCGGAAGGTTGATCAGCCCGCCTTCCGCGCCGCCAAGGAATAGCGGCCCGGCGCTGAGCCAGGCCGGCAAATGTATCCCCATGAATTCATTCAGGATCGTCCCGACGAAATATCCGGACCAGCCAACCGATACCGCGCTGGCAGCGATGGCGTATTCGAGCACCAGCGCCCAACCCACGGTCCAGGCCAGCAACTCGCCCATCGTCGCGTAGGTGTAGGTGTAGGCGGAACCAGACACCGGGATCGTCGAGGCGATCTCGGCATAGCACAGCGCCGCAACCACGCAGACAGCACCGGCAATGACGAAGGCCAGCATCAGGCCAGGCCCGGCCTTCTGCGCACCGGCGGCGGTCAGCACGAAAATGCCGGTGCCAATGATACAGCCGACGCCAAACAGCATCAGCTGGATTGCGCCAAGCGAGCGCTTGAGCGACTTCTTTTCCGCCGCAGCAAGAATTGCGTCGAGCGGTTTGATCCGATCTAGGAGCATCGTGGGATATCCAGTGACCCGAGACGAGCCTCTCCCGCCCCGCCGGTCACGCGCGATTTAGCCGCGTTTTCTCGCAAACGGTAATGTTTTGACCCAACAATCCCGGGATAATTGCGTCTAGGACATCAGCCCCGTCACCATGATCACCCCAAGCACAATGGGGCATAGGAAACGCACCAGGAAGCGCCAGAACTGGTGCAAGGCGCCGTCGAGCCCGTTCTCCTCGTCGATCAGCCTCGCATCGGCGATCCAGCCGACGAAGATGCAGACCAGGATTGCGCCCAGCGGCATCATGATCTTCGCTGTCACCCCATCGAGCGCATCGAAGAAATTCGATTCGGCAAAGATCGGGATGAACGCCAGCGGCCGGAAATCGGCCAACTCGTTGAAGGAAAGTGCCGCGAGGGTACCCAGCACACCGGCGACTCCGCAAAGAATCAGCGTGGTCGCGAGCCGGTTCAGCCCGGTCAATTGCTTGAGCCAGGCCGTAGATGGCTCGAGCAGGCTCACCGAACTCGTCAGGGCAGCGAAAGCCACCATGATGAAGAAGGCGAAACCGATCAGCGAGCCGAACGGCATTGCCTGGAATGCCACCGGGAGCGACTGGAACATGAGCCCGGGCCCGGCGCTCACCGACAGGCCGGCGGCAAAGACGATCGGGAAGATGCACAAACCGCCGATCAAGGCCACCATCGTATCGGCACCGCCGATGATGCCGGATGTCTGCGCCAGGTTCACGTCACGCCCAACGTAGGCGCCGTAGGTGATCATGCTCGCCATGCCGAGCGAGAGCGAAAAGAATGCCTGCCCCACCGCCGCCAGCATCACCTCGGGCGTCAGCTTGGAAAAGTCGAAGGTGAAGAGAAAGCTGATCGCTTCGGAAGCAGCGCCCGTCGCCAAGCCATAGATGGTGATGAGCACCAGCAGGACGAAGAAGGCTGGCATGAGCCATGACGCCACCCACTCGATCCCGCTCGATACGCCGCGCGCGACGAAGAAAGCGGTGATGGCGAGGAACGCCAGGCCGCAGCCCACCATCAGCCGGGCATCGCCGAACAGATTGGGAAGCAGTCCCTCGATATCGGCCGCAGGGCGGCCCTGGAAGGCGCCGCCGGCAAGGCCGGTCTGGATCATGTCGCCGAGAAAGACCCAGATGTAATAGAGGACCCAGCCGCCGACCACGCAGTAGAAGCTCAATATCAGCAGCGACCCGATGACCCCGAGCGTGGCGATCAGGCCCCAGTGCTTCGACGCGTTCGATTCTGCCGCCAGCTTGCGTACGCTTTCCGGCGCGGAGGATTGGCCATGGCGGCCGATCAACGTTTCCGCCAACAGCACTGGCAAGCCGATCAGGATCACGCAGAAGATATAGAACAGAACGAAAGCGCTACCGCCGTTAGTCCCGGCTTCCGTCGAGAATCGCCACAGGTTTCCGAGGCCGACCGCTGAACCGATCGCAGCGAGCAAAAAGGCCCTGCGCGAAGTCCAACCATCGCGCGGCGCGTCTGCAACTGCCATTATCTTATCCTTCCCTGCCCCTGTGCGGGGCCTCCTTCATTGCTACCGAGGCTAGCGGTCCCCGGGGGCAATTCAAGGCACAATATGCGGACTTTCCCCGCATAGCGGCAGCGTCTAGAAGGCCTGCCATGTCCACGACGTTCCAGATCGACACCTCGACCAGCCGCGCCAATCCGACGCCGGCGCCGATGAAACGGCTTACCGTCCCGCGCATTCGGTCGCGCAAGCAGGACGGGAAGGTCGAAGAGCCGATCGTCATGCTGACCGCCTACACGGCTAGGCAGGCGCAGCTGCTCGACGCCCATTGCGATATCCTGCTGGTAGGAGATTCGCTCGGGCAAGTTATCTACGGCCTCCCCTCTACCGTCCCGGTCACAATGGAGATGATGTCGAACCATGGCGCTGCCGTGGTGCGCGGCAGCTACAATTCGGTGGTGGTCGTCGACATGCCTTTCGGCAGCTACGAAGGTTCGCCGCAGCAGGCATTCGACAGCGCGGCGCGGCTTATCAAGGAAACAGGCGCCGCCGCGGTGAAGCTCGAAGGCGGCAAGGCCATGGCCGAAACCATCGCCTTCATCACCCAGCGCGGTATTCCGGTGATGGGCCATGTCGGCCTGACGCCACAGGCTGTGAATGTGCTGGGCGGCTATGCCGCTCGCGGCCGGACAGACGCCGAGGCCGAGACGATCCTCAACGACGCCATTGCGCTCGATGACGCCGGCGCTTTCGCGATCGTTGTCGAGGGCGTGGTCGAACCGATCGCGATCGAAGTGACCAGGGCCGTGTCCTGCCCGACGATCGGCATCGGCGGTTCGGCGCAATGCGACGGCCAGGTTCTCGTTACCGAGGACATGCTGGGCATGTTCGAACGCGTGCCCCGCTTCGTTAAGAAATTCGAGAACATCGCCGGGACCATCCAGCAGGCGGCGGCGGCATATGCTGCCGAGGTGCGGGCGCGGACTTTTCCGGGCGAGGAACAAACTTACCAACCCAAGGATTGAGCCGCGCGATGAACACAATCATGCGCTTTTACGGGTTTTCGCTCGTCTTCACTGCTATCTGCCTGGGACTTGGCGGATGGTACGGCTGGTATGCTACCGGCACCCTCCTGGGCATGGCCGAGGTGCTGTGGATCGTCACGATCCTGTCGATCCTCGAGATCTCGCTCAGTTTCGACAACGCCGTCGTCAATGCCTCGGTCCTCAAGGAGATGGACGAGGTCTGGCAGCGGCGCTTCCTCACCTGGGGTATCGCCTTTGCCGTCTTCGGCATGCGGGTGGTCTTTCCGCTCGCCATCGTGGCGATTGCCGCAGGGCTCGGGCCGGTGGAGACGATCAACCTGTCACTCAACCAGCCGCAGGAATACGAACGGATCGTCAGCTCCGCGCATGTCGGCATCGCCGGGTTTGGCGGCGCGTTCCTGGCAATGGTCGGGCTGAAGTTCTTTTTCGATCTCGACAAGGATGTGCACTGGATCCGGGCCCTGGAAGAGTGGCTGTCGCGCTTCGCGGCGTTACCCGCCATCGAGATCGCTGTGCTGTTACTGGCCCTGTGGGGCATCTCCACCCTGCTCGAGCCGGAGGAAGCGCTGACCTTCCTCGTTGCCGGAATCCTCGGCCTTGTCACCTTCATTGCTGTCGAGGGCATCAACGCTATCCTCGAGCTGAAGGAAGAGGCAGCGAAGCTGCAGGGCGCCGTGGTGCGCAGCGGGCTCGGCGGTTTCCTCTATCTGAACGTACTCGATGCCAGCTTCAGCTTCGACGGAGTTATCGGCGCCTTCGCCCTGTCCAACAACATGGTGATCATCGCGCTGGGCCTTTCGATCGGGGCGATGTTCGTGCGCTCGATGACCATCCACCTCGTCCGAAAGGGTACGCTCGCACAGTACCGGTTCCTAGAGCACGGCGCTTTTTGGGCGATCATCGTGCTCGGCGGGATCATGCTGATATCGGCCAAGGTTCACATCCCCGAGACGATCACCGGGCTGATCGGGGCTATCCTGATCGGGCTGAGCTTCTGGTGGTCGGTGCGGCACAACCGCCGCGAGAATCCGGTCAATCCGATGCCCGTGCAAGCCGATTAGCGACAGGCGCAGCCAGCACCAGCTGGAACAAGTGATAGAGCAATAGCGGTGCGATGACGAAGCCGCCGACTTCGGGCGCGAAAAGGATCGCCGCCAGAGGGGCTCCAATTGCGACGCTTTTCTGTGCGCCGGCGAAGAGGAAGGCGATCCGATCCTCGCGGGCAAAGCGCATGGCTCCGCTGGCAAGCCATGCGCCGATGTTGGCGAGCAGAAGCATTCCCGTGACGAGCGCGATCAGCACAGCCCAACCCTGCGCGTCGAACATTTCGCCAAGTCCCTGCTCCACCGCTCCGGAAAACGCGACATAGACCGCGATCCCGATCACGATCCGGTCAAGCCAGACGACTTGCGACTTGTGCGCCACGATCCAGTCGCGCGTCCAACCCTGGAACAGTTGGCCCAGCACGAAGGGTAACAGCAGGATCAGGCCGATCCTGACGATTGCCTCGTTGCCCAACTCCCCAACTTCGCCTCCGCCGAGCACGGCGAACAGCGGAGCGGTGACGAACACACCTGCGATATTGATCAACGCCGCGCCGACGACCGAAAGCGCGATATTGCCTCCTGCAAGGCTGGTATAGGAGGTAGCGGATTGGATCGTTGACGGCAGGGTACCGAGGTAGAGGAACCCCAGTGCGACAAGCGGTGGCAAGATGCCCTCTGCCAAGCGCGATACCGCGAGGCCGCCAAGCGGCATCACGAGGAACACGAACAGAAACAGCGGGAGGAAGAACCGCCAGTTCGCAAAGCCGCGCAGGATCTCTCCGCGCGCGATGCGTATCCCGTTGACGAGGAACAGCGCAAAAATGCCGATGTTCGAGATATCGCGTGCGACTTCGCGCGCCTCGCCGACCGCGGGAAAGGCGATCGCGCCCAGCGTGGCAATCGCCAGCACCGTGATCATCGGATCGGCAAACATCGACAGAGTTCTGCGCATTATTGGCAGCCCTGCCCTGCGCGATCGCGATTGTCGAGTGTGACTAGCGGCGCGCCCGCGCCTGCAGTTTCCTTGCTTTTTCCTCGAGCGCCTTGGCTGCGGCGGGTCGGCTAGCGTCGTGAGCCAATGACGAAGCATAGATCTGGGTGGCGCGGGCATTCATGGGCGAAATCGAATGAGCCTCGGCGGAGTATCGTCTGGCCTCGGCATCATTTCCCAGGTTTGCTGCGGCTTCGGAACGCAATGCCAACAAATTTACGTCGCGGGCCGCGCCGTGCGCGAAGGCATGATCGATGAGGAGCGCAGCGCGTTTCCAGTCCGACTTGGTGGCGCGCATCACTGCCAGCATCGCCGCTGCTTCCCCATTGCTTGGTTCGCCTCGTAGCTGCGCCGCCACCATTTGCTCAGCGGCCTCCCGATTACCGCGAGCCTTGTGTGCAGCCGCCATGCGCTTGGCCAGTGACCAGTCGCGCCGGATTTGCGCTGCCTTTGCATATCGCTCCAGGGCCCTGTCGGCGTTACCTGCGGCCAGATGCGCATCGCCTGCAAGGTTCAGGACATCGGCTGAACCCGAGTGACGCTCGACCAGGTTTTCAGCCCTGCGCACGGCCTCAGCGGCCTGTCCCGAGACGACCAAAGTACGAACCGTCGAGAAAGCTGCGTCGCCCTCCTGAGCGGTACTCTCGTCAGTCATGGTCAATGCCGCCGCTTGCAGGGCAAGCAGCCTGCCGTCTCGCGCCTTCGATGCGCGATCGAGGTACCAGGCGGCCTTGTCACGCTGGCCCAGCGCCTCATGCGAACGCGCAACGAGCAGGACGAGATAGGGTGATGCGCTAGGACGGCGCGCCAAATCCTCGAACCGATAGATCAGTTCCTTGTCACTGCCGCCGAGCGACAAGGCACGCGCGAAGAGCAATTGAGCCAGCCGATTTTGCGGTTGCAAGTCCGCGAGCCGCTCCAGCGTTTGGGCCGCACTGGCGAAATTCCCGCTCTCAAGATCGATGATGGCAGACAGCAGCATGGCCGAGGGCGCTTCGCGCTGAAGTTCGCCGCTACGCAGGAGCAAGGTCCGTGCAACATCGTATTTCCCGCCCCGAACCGCGAGCACGGCCTGGAGGTTGTCGCTGCGCCGATCGTCAGGCGCAACGCGTGCGAAATGCCGTATGCTCCTGAGCATGTCCTTCCCGGCGCCGGCATCGCCAAGGCTCGCCGCCTGCTCTGCCAGCAGCGCGCGATCTTCGGGCGCCATTTCAAGCCCCGCAGCGAACCACGGCAATGCTGCAGCGAAACCGTGGGCATCGCGGACCAATTGTCCCTTGAAGTTCAGCGCCGCTGGGTTGCGCCGATCGTGCGCGAGAGCTTTGTCCGCCGCCTCGATTGCTTGCAGTTGCTCGCCGCCACGATAGCGCAACCGGCCCACATCAACCCACAACTCCGAACTTGCTCCGCCTACGAGATATGCACGGTCGAACGCAGCACCTGCAGCGGCGAGATTTCCTTCCGCCAGCTCGAGCCGTCCGAGCATGTGATAGCCATGCGCGCGGCTCGCTTCGGCAAACTCGCCCGGCCCCAGCCACTGGCGCGCGCCCTTAAGATCGCCCTGCAACAGATCGGCCTCGCCCAGATAGGCGGCAAGATCGAGGCGGGAAGCTGCCTCCCCCTCAAGGGCATCAAGCAGAACGGTTTCGGCCCCCAGGCCGTTGCCAGCGGCCAGTTCCTGGCGCGCCTTCTCGAGCGGTGAAACGACCTCCGGGTTCTCGGTACAAGCCGCCAATAGACAGGCGAGCGCAAGGCCAAGCGTCCGCAAGGCTCCAGCCATCGAGATCGCAGACCGAAGTGAGGTTTCAGCCCTGCAAGTCATACTGTTTGAGCAGGTCGTACAGCGTCGGCCTGCTGATCCCGAGCATCTTGGCCGTGTTCGAGATATTGCCTTCGCTGCGCGCCAGAGCATGGCGGATCAGGCGGCGGTCCGACTGTTCGCGGGCGCTCTTCAGGTTGAGCGCGCAGGGCTGGTCTTCTTCCTCGACCTCAAAGTCGAGATCGACAGCCGAGACCATCTTCCCTTCCGACATGATCACGGCCCGCTTGACCCGGTTTTCCAGTTCGCGGACGTTGCCCGGCCAGTTCCAGCCATCGATCGCCGACAGGGCGTCGGGCGCAAACCCCTTGATCTGTGGGTTGAACTCACCGGCAAAGCGCTTGAGGAAGGCCTTCGCGAGCAGGACCGCATCGCCGGGCCGCTCCGCCAAAGTCGGAATGCGGACAACGATTTCGGCGAGGCGATAGAACAGGTCTTCGCGGAACGTACCTTCGCCAATCATGGCTTCGAGGTCCTGGTGCGTGGCGCAGACGATGCGCGTGTCGACTGCAATTTCCTTGCGCCCCCCGATCCGCTCGATCTTGCGCTCCTGCAGGAAGCGCAGCAGCTTGACCTGCAGGGGGAGCGGGATGTCGCCGACCTCGTCGAGAAACAGTGTGCCGCCGTGCGCACTCTCGATCTTGCCCTCTGTGGTCTTGACCGCGCCAGTAAAGGCGCCCTTCTCATGGCCGAACAACTCGCTCTCGAGCAGGTTTTCCGGGATCGCGGCGCAATTGATCGCGATGAATGGGCCGTCGCGGCGTTCGCTTGCATCATGGACGCCGCGTGCCAGCAGTTCCTTGCCGGTGCCGCTTGCACCCAGGAGCATCACCGAAACATTGGTGTTGGCAACGCGCTCGATCGTCCGCGCGACCTTCGCCATCTCAGGAGCGGCGGTGATCAGATTGCCGAGGACGGTCTTCTCTTCACCAACCTTTTCGGTCAGCCGGCGGTTTTCTTCCTCGATCTGGTGGAGGTTGAACGCTCGCCGGACGATCAGGCCCAGCGCCTCGATGTCGACCGGCTTCTGGTAGAAATCGTAGGCACCTCGCGCGATGGCGTCGAGCGCGCTTTCACGCGCGCCATGACCGGAGGCAACGATCACCTTGGTGTCGGGCTTCAGCTCCATGATCGCGTCTAGCACCGCGAAGCCCTCACTCGTTCCGTCCGGGTCGGGCGGCAACCCAAGGTCCAGCGTGACCACGGCCGGCTCGTGCGCGCGCAACGCGGCGATCGCGCTTTCGCGATCCAGCGCCGGTACGACCTCGAAATCGTCATAGGCCCATTTGAGCTGCGCCTGCAGGCCCTCGTCATCCTCGACCACCAACAGGACGGGTTTCTTGTCAGCCATCACGCTACCTCACTGTCATTGTTTGTGCCGCTCGCCTGAATCTGTGCCGCTGCCTCGAGCGGCAGGCACGCCATGAACCGGGTGCCGATGCCTTCGCGCGACTCCACCTTGAGCCGCCCTCCCATTGCCCTGATCAGTTCGCGCGCTTCGAATGCGCCGATGCCGAAACCTCCGTCTTTCGAGGATACGAACGGCTTGAACAGGCCATTACGGATAAACTGCGGCGACATCCCGCCGCCGGAATCGATGATCTCAAGGCAACCTAGCGTTCCGTCGCTGACCACGTTGACGTAGATCGGCGCGCCGTCGGCACTCGCATCGATCGCATTCTGCAACAGGTGCGTCAGCGACTGGTCGAGCGCTTCGCGATTGGCGAGGACGAGGACCGGGTTGGCCTGGGCAACCGTCACCGAATGCTGGCGGGCGTATTTGGCGACGAGGTCGCGGGCGAACGCATCGAGTGCCAGCGGCTCGCGGGCATCGACCTGCCCCGCCCCATAGCGCCCGAGCCGCTTGAGCAGTGCATTGAGCTTGTCACCGCTGTTGCGCAGCGTGACCAGCATGTCGGCGCGGAACTCTGGGTTGTCGGCGTGCTTCTCGGCATTGCGCGCCAGCAAGGTGACCTGGCTGGCAAGGTTCTTGATGTCATGCATCACGAAGGCGATGCGGCGATTGAACTCGTCGAAGCGGCTTGCCTCCATCAGCGCCTGTTGCCCGGCGCGCTCGGCGAGATAGCTCGCCAATTGGCGACCGACGACGCGCAGGAGGTCAAAGTCCTCCCAATCGAGGCTGCGATGGGCCGCAGGACGCGCCAGGACGATCGCGCCCACGAGGCGTTCGAAGTGAAGCAGAGGAACGACTGCCCAGGCGCGCGGCTCGTCCAGCATCCAGGCGGGGACGAACGGGATCTGGTCTTCTTCGCCAAGCCGTGCGCGGGCTTCGTCGAGGTCGAGGATGAACTCTTGTTCCTCGAGCATGGACGACAGGGCTGCACAGGCAGCCACGGCGGGCACCTCGAGCGAGGGCCATTTCCAGTGTTCCACCAGCTCAAGCTCGACCTCTTCATTGGGTGCGAGCAGCAAACCTGCCGGGCTGTCGGTGATATCCGCAATCGCCCTGATCGCACGTTCCTCGAAGCTTTCGCCGTTCGCTCCGCCGCGCCCGATGGTGGCATTGAACCGCAGCCATTCCTGCCGGTAGTCGTAGCGATGCTGGAACAGGTGCTTGGTAGCCGTAACTTTCAGCCAACCGCGCAGACGCGGCGATGGCAACCACAGGATGGTGGCGATGGTGGCGGCAACGACGAACCCGACCTGCGTAAAGCGCGCAAAGTCGCCGCCCAGCATGGCGATCGAGCGCGTCATCAGCATCATCAGCAGGAGATAGGCGCCGATCAACAGCAGCGAGAGCGTCTGGAAAGCGACCGCCCGCGACGGTCGGAATTGCAGGCCGGCGGCGGTCGCGCTGCTGCCCAATGCCAGCGGAAGAATCAGTACTGCGGCGGCAAGCCCCCTGATCGCCTCGAGCAGGGCCGGATGCTGACCACCCAGATAGCCCACGGTGAAGAAGTTGAGGTCGAACGCCCAGAAGCCGCCTACCGCGATAGTGCTCCACCGCAGCAGTTCGCGCGATGGCTTGGCTGCGCCCGCGTAGAGGTTGTGGAGCAGCATCAGCCCGCCGATCGCCACCAGCATTCGCAGCGCGGCGGAAATCTGATTGGTCAGGGCATCGATCTGCGGGGTGATCGCAAACCTGTGTTCGACCAGCAGCAGCACGGGCTGCAGGCATTCGACGAACAGCAGAGCGACGACCACGGGGCGAACCTGTCGCACGCTCTCGTCGCGCCCGTCGTTGCCGAAAAGGCGGAACAGCAGGAAGATCCAGGCGAGATTGCGCGCAATTTCCGCTACCTCGGCGATTATTGCGTCAGGCCCGAAGGCAGCGCTGAGCAGGCACCAGATTCCGGTGGTGAGGCCTGCCGCAATGGTTGCCGTGCGGTCGTGTCGGTTGCGGTCGCCGTGCGTCGCGATCCACCAGACCCCGATCGTACAGGCGATGGCCCCGGCCAGATGGCCAAGAAACCCGATGAAAGGGAGAAAAGGCCAGTTAGCGAGGTTCATCGCGCACCCTCAGGCCAAAGGATCACGCGAACTGTCTGGAGCAGCACCACGAGGTCGAGGAACGGCGTGTAGTTCTTGGCGTAGTAGAGATCGTATTCGAGCTTCTTGCGCGAATCCTCGATCGAAGCCCCGTAGGGATAGTTGATCTGCGCCCAACCGGTAATGCCCGGCTTCACCATGTGGCGTTCGGCGTAATAGGGCAGCTTGTCTTCGAGATCGGCAACGAAGCTGGGAACCTCCGGCCGCGGCCCGACGAAACTCATTTCTCCCTTGAGCACGCTCCAGGTCTGCGGAAGCTCGTCGATCCGGACCTTGCGGATGAGGCGCCCGACCCTGGTGATGCGCGGATCATTCTCCTGCGCCCACTGCGCGCCGTTCTTCTCTGCATCGGTGCGCATTGAGCGCAGCTTGATGAGATTGAAGGTTTGACCGTAGAGCCCGATCCGTTCCTGCCGGAAGAATGCCGGGCCCTTGCTGTCCAGTTTGACGATGATCGCGAACAGCACGATCACGGGGAGTGTCAGGACAAGCAGCAATAGGCTCGCCACGATGTCGAATACGCGCTTGGCCGCACTCGACAATATGCGGCTGGATGAGAAGCCGTCGGAGAAGATCAGCCAGCTTGGGTTGACCGTATCGAGGTCGACCCGCCCCGTTTCGCGCTCGAGAAAACTCGAAAAGTCGTTCACGTGGACGCCCTTGGTCTTCATCCGCAGGAGATCCTTGAGCGGCAGCGAGTTGCGGCGTTCCTGCAGGGCCAGAACCACCTCGCTTACACCCAGATTTTCGACGAAACGGCCGAGATCGTGAATCGCATCGCGCGCAATTGCCTCCTCGACCACCTTGTCGGTGTCGCTCAGCGAGATGAATGAGACGATTGCAAAGCCGCTCTCAGGACGATCCCCGAGTTCGCGCAGGCGCCGGGCTCTTTCGCCCGAACCGAGGACCATGACCCGGCGGCGGAATGCCGAAGATCCGAGGAAATTGGTGAGGAACAACCGGTCCGCGACCATGAAGGCGATGGTCAGGAACATGGTGTAGAACAGCGTCGAGCGCCAGAAGGTCTGCTGGGCAAGGACGAACTCGACAAATGCGAGCAGGATGATCGCCAGGCTGATCGCCACCAGCAGGCGCGCGCCCGCATAACGCAAGGATCGCAGCGAATGCGGGCCGTAGACTCCGACCGATATCATCGCCAGCCAAACGACCAGCGCAGATGCCGTCACCGCGACCCAGCGCTCGGTGAATTGCCCCGCATCCATCCCGATCTGGTCGGCGCGAATCTGCCACGCCAACTCGCCCGCCAGGACGAGCAGTCCCAGGTCGAGCAAGCCCAGCAGTACCACCGCATGCGGGATATAATGTTTGAACAGACGGATCATTCGTCCTTGTCTCGCCGAAATCGCTATTCCGGCTGGGTCTAAGGACGAGAAATGAAATGTCGGTAAATTTTACAGCGTGCTCGCGAGCCGCCGGATTCAGCGGCTCGCGAGGCTTAACGGATGGTTATTGGCCGTCGGTGACTTCGCTTGCGACGTCCTCGACCGCATCGCCGGCCTGCTGGGCGGCATCGCCGACCTGATTGGCGGCTTCCGCAACAGCGTTATCCTTGGCAATCTCGGCCCCGCTCGTCTGGCTGAAGAACCAGACGCCGACCGCGACCAATACGAGCAGAACGAGCACCAACAGCATGGTGCCGCCGCCCTTGCTGCTTTCGCCAGTGTTCACGGTGCGAGTAGTCGTGGTCGAGCCATCGGCATTCTCGGTGGTGGTGATACGTTCTTCGGTCATGATGTTCCTCCGTAATGCGGGAAGAAACGCCACAATCTCGCCGCAGTTCCCCGATTACCGGGCACCTCAGAGGGGCTGAAACTCGAACGGAGTGAGCCCGCGAACGATTCGATCGATGTGCAAAGGCAGGCCCCGGGGTGGCAGCGAGCGCTGCCGACAGCCTAGGATCTGGCATCTCGCGCAGCCCATCCCGATCGGCTGCGCGCCGGCCTCGTCGAGCCGTTCGCCCTTGGTAGCGGCAAGGTCCCCCGCGAGCCTCGCCTCGACCCCGAGGATGATCGCAAAGCGCGCCTCCCCCGTGGCGCCAGAGGCCTCCACGGTGCGCGCCATCGTAAACCAGTGGGCCGGCCCCGCGTCGGCGCCGTCGACCATAACCGCCTGGACGCATAGTTCCCCGCGGCGTTCGAACGCCTCATGCGCGATCCACAAGGGGCAGCTGGCTTCGCTTTCGAGGATCGTGGCCCCGCTCGCACCCGAGAAACGCTTCGAGAACTGTCCGGCCCGGTCGACCCTCGCCATGAAGAAGGGCAACCCCCGTTGTCCGACCCGCTGGAGCGTAGTGAGGCGATGTGCGACCTGCTCGAAACTGGTTCCGAAGCGACGTTGCAGGACAGTGAGGTCATACCCCGTCTGGTCGCAAGCGCGCAGGAAGCGGCCATAGGGCATGAGCAGGGCCGCCGCGACGTAGCCCGTCAAATGCCGCTCGAACAATTGCCGGGCTGATGCATCGGTCAGTTGCGCACCCGCAACGAGATTATCAATCGCCTCGCGCTGTTCGAGTTGTGCGATTTGCAGGGCAATCTGGAAATTGCGCGAAGAACGGTCGAGCATCTCGGAAAGCTGGAGCTGGCGGGCATGAAGATCGAGCCGCCGGATCGCGCCGGGCATGACGTCGAGCGGCAGGATGCGCACCGACAGCTGGTGCTTCTCCCGCAATCGCTCGGTGAGAGCGGCATCGATATCGCTGCGCGACAGGCGCATTTCGTCCGCTAACTGCTCGGCGGCATGGTCCAGATCGGCAAAATGGTTGCGCCAGCGCTCGATTTCCCGGCGCGAGGCCGACAGGGCGTCGTCGCCGCCTGCTGCGGTGCTGCCGGGGGCTGCATTGTCGTAAAGCCGCGCAAATGCGGCGGCGGCCTGCGGTGTGGTCGCCAGGAACTCGCTGACCTCGTCACGGTCGATGCCGAGGTCGGAAAATCGCTCGTCTGCCAGGCGCCGTGCCAGCCCCTCGACTCCGCCGATCGCCTCTTCTTCGCGCAAGTTACGTGGGTCGAAATCGAATTGCTCGATCACTTGCACGAGAACACGCGCCGAAAGTGGCCGCTGGTTACGCTCGATCAGGTTGAGGTAACTCGGCGATATTCCGAGCGTTGCGGCCATGCCGGCTTGCGTCATGCCCTCGCGCTTGCGAAGTCGGCGCAGCGCTGGTCCAGCAAAGATCGAACCATCGACCACAGGCATCTCCTCGATAAGCTCGTTTGTAAATATATTTACATATTCACACGTGTAAAGTGGAATTGAGCCTCATATAGACAACAAAGTTTGTAATTTTCTCTATCGAGAATCGATCCGCGCCCGCATTCTCCAAGGGCAAGGGGCACCTCCCCGCCCAGTAGGAGAATTCAAGTGACGTACCAGGCCACCATCAACCAGTTCCGCCAAACGATCGAAGGCAATGGCGCTTCGTGGAAAGCGGTCGATCCGGAAAGCGCGGCTCGCATGGCGATCCAGAACCGCTTCCCCACTGGCCTCGACATCGCGAAATACACCGCGAAGATCATGCGCGCCGACATGGAGGCCTATGATCGCGACCCGGCCAACTACACGCAGTCGCTGGGGTGCTGGCATGGTTTCATCGCGCAGCAGAAGATGATCTCCATCAAGAAGCATTTCGGCAGCACCAAACAGCGTTACCTCTACCTCTCGGGGTGGATGATTGCCGCGCTGCGGAGCGAATTCGGCCCCCTGCCGGACCAGTCGATGCACGAGAAGACCAGCGTTCCGGCGCTGATCGAGGAGCTCTACACCTTCCTGCGCCAGGCCGACGCGCGCGAACTCGGCATGATGTTCCGCGACCTCGACCAGGCTCGGGGACGCGGCGACGAAGTCGAAGCCAAGCGGATCGAACAGGCGATCGACAACTATGAAACGCATGTCGTTCCGATCATTGCCGATATCGACGCCGGTTTCGGCAATGCCGAAGCGACCTACCTGCTCGCCAAGAAAATGGTCGAGGCGGGTGCCTGTGCCATCCAGATCGAAAACCAGGTGTCGGACGAAAAGCAGTGCGGCCACCAGGACGGCAAGGTCACTGTTCCGCACGAGGACTTCCTGCAGAAGATCCGCGCGATCCGCCATGCCTTCCTCGAACTGGGTGTCGAAGACGGCATCATCGTCGCACGCACCGACTCGCTGGGGGCCGGGCTGACCAAGCAGATCGCATTCTCGCAGGAGCCGGGCGACCTGGGCGACCAGTACAACGCCTTCCTCGATGCCGATCCGGTCGATCCGGCGAACATTTCGAACGGCCAGGTCTTCATCAGCCGCGACGGCCAGTTGCTGGCACCGAAGCGCCTGCCGTCCAACCTCTACCAGTTCCGCCCGGGCACCGGGGAGGATCGCTGCGTGCTCGATTGCATCACTTCGCTCCAGAACGGCGCGGACCTGCTGTGGATCGAAACCGAGAAGCCGCACATCGATCAGATCGCGGGCATGGTTGACCGCATCCGCGAGGTGATCCCCAACGCCAAGCTCGTCTACAACAACTCGCCCAGCTTCAACTGGACCCTCAACTTCCGCCAGCAAGTCTATGATGCATGGGCAGAAGCTGGTCAGGACGTCTCCGCCTACGAGCGCGACAAGCTGATGAGTGTCGACTATGACGGGACCGAGCTTGCCGCCGAAGCTGACGAGAAGATCCGCACCTTCCAGCGCGATGCTGCGAAGCGCGCCGGCATCTTCCACCACCTGATCACGCTGCCGACCTATCACACGGCCGCGCTGAGCACCGACAATCTCGCCAAGGAATATTTCGGCGAGCAAGCGATGCTCGGTTACGTCAAGAACGTGCAGCGCCAGGAAATCCGCCAGGGTATCGCCTGCGTGAAGCACCAGAACATGGCCGGATCGGACATCGGCGACGATCACAAGGAATACTTTGCCGGGGAAGCTGCCCTGAAGGCCGGCGGCAAGGACAACACCATGAACCAGTTCGAAGCAGCGTAAGGAGAGAGACGCCATGCCTACCGACGCCAAGGAACCAGGCCGCGCCCGCGCCCTGCTCTCCACCGCCGACTTCAAACTGCTGCGCCGCGCGCTCGAAAGCCATGCCAAGGCAACCGAGGATCGTGACGAACTCGCCAAGATCAACGCGCTGCACCACCGGCTCGGCACCTACACCTGAGCGCCTGAGCCACCCAATTACCGGTCTCCTGGGGAGGAGAGTACGGCCGTCGGAGCACCCCCAATGCTCCGGCGGCCGTCAATTTTTCCGAGCCGGAAATTTGGTGTGTTCAGCCTCCGCTGCGCGGCATCAATTCGAGCGCTGCACCGGCAAGCGCTTCGGCCCCGGTCGCTATCACCTTCTCCGCATCGGGCGCCCAGAAGGGCGAATGGAGCGATGGCAACGGCTTGCCCTCCTCCTTGAGCGCAGTGAGCATCTCGTCGGGCGTCCCGCTGATCCAGAAGATCATCGACTTCACGTCGTCGGGCGCAGCGCGCCGGAACTGGCTGAAGTCCTCGCCGCCCATCACTGCCGGCCATTGGATGACCCGGTCCTCTCCGAAGCGTGCCCTGAAGGCGGCGGCGCGTTCCTCGCTGAAGCCGGGATCGTTATAGGTCGAGGGCGTATAGGGTTCCTCGACCGTCACCTCGGGCATGAGCTCTTCTGGCAGGCCCGCCGTGATCGCCTCGCCCCGCGCCACCCGGCGGATACCGTCGAGCAACAGCTGGCGGCTCTCGTCCGAATAGCTGCGTACGGTCAGCTGCAGCTTCGCCTCGTCCGAGATGATGTTGTGCTTCGCCCCTGCATGGAAGCTGCCCACGGTGATCACCGCCGGATCGAGCGGCGAGGAGTTGCGGCTCACCACCGTCTGCAGTTTCATCACGATCGAGCTGGCGAGTACCACGGGGTCAACCGTGGTGTGCGGATAAGCACCATGCCCGCCGATCCCCTTCACATGGATGTCCACGCTGTCGACATTGGCCAGCGCATAGCCCGGCGTGTAGCCGATCGTTCCCGCCGGAGCGGGCGCGGCTGCATCGTGGAAGGCGAGGACGTATTCGGGCTTGGGGAAACGGGTGTAGAGACCGTCTTCGAGCATGGCGATGGCGCCAAGGCCCAGTTCCTCGGCCGGCTGCAGGATCATCACCAGCGTCCCCTGCCATTCATCCTTGCGCTCGGCCAGCAGTCGTGCCGCCCCGATGAAACCGGTCATATGGGTATCGTGGCCGCAGGCGTGCATAACACCGGTGGTGACCCCGCTGGCGGGCGTCGCCATGACCTTGCTCGCAAAAGGCAGGCCCGTCTGTTCGATCACCGGCAAGCCATCCATGTCGGCGCGCAGCATGACCACCGGACCATCGCCGTTGCGCATGACCGAGACGACCCCGGTTTGTCCGACGCCTTCGGTCACCTCGAAGCCCAGTTCGCGCATGATCTTGGCCAGCTTGGCCGCGGTCTTGTGCTCTTCGAAGCTGAGTTCGGGATTGGCATGGAGATCGCGATAGAGCTCCATCAGGGCAGGCATGTCTGCGGCCAGATCTTCACGCAGATCGCCTGCTTGCGCGGGGACGGATGCGGCCAGCGCCAATCCCAATGCTGCCAGCGATGTCGTGATTTGCCTTGCGCTCATCGTCTATCTCTCCTCGGTAATTCCTACAGGATGGAACACATGGAACACGGTCCATGTCTTGAAAATCTGCCGGGCGACAAGCGCGATAAAGCGCCGCACCCCGCCGCCGATCTTGGCCTCAAACTCATCGGGCGAATTTGCCAGCCGCCGGTGGAGTAGGAAAGCCCACCCCCTCACATCCCATAGTTCACGGCGAGCAGGAACGAGAGGCTCACCACCATGATCAGGACCAGGGGCACGCCGGTGCGGATATAGTCCTTAAACTGATATCCCCCCTCCCCCATGATCAGCATGTTCGTCTGGTAGGCGATCGGGGTCGCGTAGCAGAGGTTGCAGCCGAACAGCACGGCCAGAACCAGCGGTTCTGCCGGCAGGCCGAGCTGCTTGGCGATGCTGAAGGCGATTGGCGTCCCGACCGTTGCGGCGGTCGCATTCGAGGCGAAATTGGTCAGCACGGTCACGAACAACATGACGGCCGCCACCACCGCTGCGGGTGGCAGGAATTGCAGGCCATAGCCCATCATCTGCCCCAGCCATGCCGCCGCCCCGCTATCGTCGATAATCCGCCCGATCGCGATACTCGCAGCCACCAGCACGATGACCTGGCCGGACAGGGCCCGGCCCACCCGGTCGAATTTCACGCAGCCGGTCAGGAACATCAGGATCGCGCCGGCCAGCGCCGAAATCGCAATCGGGAAGATGCCGACCGAGGCGGTGAACACCGCCACCCCCATGATGACAGCGGACAGCAGGGCCTTGGACTTGCGCGGTAGCTCACGCGCACCTTCGAGCATCAGCAGGCTGTCGCTGCGGGCGAAGACCTGCACATCCTCCGGCAAGCCCATCACCAGCAAAACGTCGCCTTCCGCGATGCGCAGGTCGCCGCCTTCGCTGTACTGGTCGCGCTCCCCGATAAGCCGTTCGGGGCGATGGATGCCGAGCACGGCAACGCCGTGCAGATCGGCGATTCCGGAGGTGGGAAGCGTGCGATTGATCAGCCGCGAATCTGCCGTGACGGTCATTTCGACCACCAGGATATCGAGCGACCGGGCCGAGGATTCGCGCCGGATTCGGTCGAGCACCCAGCTCGGCGCAAGCTCGCCCTTGAGCACACGCACTGCATCCTCGAGCGCTTCATGCGTTCCCGAGATATGGATGCGCTGCTGTGGCTGGATCGGACCGGCCAGTTCGTCATGGAACCTGATATCGGTCGGCAGGCGCGGCAGGATCGCCGATACTTCCTCGCCGATCATGCTGCTGTCGCCGGCAACCCTCAGCCGGGTATGAAACCGGCGCCGCTCGGACGCATCCGCGACGCTGTTGTCCGGCAGCATGCGCGGCATCACCAACCAGAGATAGGGCAATGCTACGAGAGAGGCCATCAGCACTATCGGTGTGAAATGGAACACGCCCATTTCGGGCATTCCCAGATCCACCGCTATCGAAACCACCAGGATGTTGGTCGATGTGCCGATTGTCGTTGCAAGACCTCCCAGCAATGATGCGGCATTCAACGGTATGAGAGTCTTGGAAACAGGCATTGCGCCACGCTGCGCCAGTGCGACGAAAATCGGGATCATCAACACAAGTACTGGCGTGTTGTTCACGAACATAGAGAAGACGAATGCGATCAGGAGCGAGACCAACAGGCCAAGCTGCAGATTCATCTTGAATACACGCTCGAGGAAATGAGCTGCCGGTTCGAGCGCGCCCGTCACGACCAGCCCCCTGCCCATCACCATCAGCGCGCAGATCGTGATCAGCGCCGGGTGTCCGAATCCGCCGAAGGCCAGTTCCAGGCCATCGACTTCCTTGGTGCCTTCGAGTGGGAAGAAATAGAGACCGACCGCGATGACCGCGATCGTCAGCAGCGAGATGATCTCGATCGACATCCGTCCGCGGACGAAGCCAACGAACATGGCGATGGTGACCACCATCGCTGCGATCGCGTGGAAGGATGGCATCTCCAGCATCTACGCGGCAGACTTAGACCATCTCTCGGGAAAGTCTGCAAGAATTCGACATCGCGCGGCGATCAGTTGCCCGGCGCCATAATCCAGGTGAGGACCATGCTTTCGGCCTCGGCGTCGTTCTCTTCCCACATCAGTTCGGCAATCGCCTCGAGGTGGCGGTTGATCTCCTCCAGCCGACCGGCATCGGGCTTGGCAACGAGCCTGAAGAAGCCCAAATTGCGATGCTCCCCATCCGCCCTGGCCGTGGGAATTGCCTGGCCCCGGGAGAAATCGCGATCGGCCTGGCGGCTGAGCGAGGCCACTATCTGCCCCATCAGGTCGGCGTGCTCCCCGCTCTCCAATGCTTTCCGCAAGCGCATCCTGCGCGAAGGCGTGCGGTAGAGCTTTTCCTTCTTGCGATTGACCACCCGGGCACCCGATTCGACCACCAGGCCGACATCCAGCAACTGCTCGAGGTGATGGTAGAGCGCGGACGGCTGCTTGCCGATCGCTTCCGCCAGTTCCTTGATCGACATCTCGCCGCGCCCGGCAAGGTGATCGACGATATCGGTGCGAACCGCCGAAACGAGCGCGCGCAGCTGGTCGGCCCGCAGGATCCATTCGTCTTCGGCCTCTCGGTGGTTGTCGGCCATTCCTTTGACTTCATCCTTCCCGCCTGTGAGGGCGATTGAGGTACGCGCCTTGGCCCGCATTGGGCAACCCATTCGCCGGGCTTCGGGTTTCTTATTTAATTTTGACTCTATATCTGAATAAGAATACATCCGGCAAGAATCGAAACCACAACAGAATGGGAAAGCCTCGCCATGGGTCTCGTCCGATTTCTCCTCGCCATGGCGGTGCTCCTCGCCCACCTCCCCACCGCGACCGTGCAGTTCATCCACGGCGGCACGGCCGTACAAGCGTTCTTCGTCGTGTCCGGGTTCTATATGGCGCTGATCCTCGACGGGAAATATGACGACCGGCGCCTGTTCTACAGCAACCGGCTGCTGCGCCTCGCACCGGCCTATTTCGCCATGCTGCTGATCGCGCTGGTGGTGGTGCTCGCTTTCGAGATGACCGCCACTGCGACGATGGACAACCACCGCGACCTCTACGCGAACCCGCTCTCCGCCATCGTGCTGGTGTTCGAAAATATCTTCGTGGTCGGCCAGCACCTGCTCTACTGGTTCATGGTCGACGAGAACGGCGGGCTCTATCTCGATCCCTATGGCGGGCTGCCGACCGAAACGACTGCGGTGGGGTGGCAGGGCCTGCTGGTTCCCCAGAGCTGGAGCCTGTCGATCGAGCTGCTGTTCTACGCCGTGGCGCCGTGGATCGCAGGGCGGAAGGCCTGGGTGATCATGCTCATCGCGCTGGCCAGCATCGGGGTGCGGATGGCCGGGATGCTGCTGCCGGTCGAATTTGCGCTGTGGCAGGGGCGTCTGTTCATCACAGCGCTGTTCATGTTCATGTTCGGCATGCTCGCCTATCGGGCATTGCCCAGAGTCACCACGCTGCCCCGGTGGAGCCACTTCGCGGTGCTCGCAGCGATGATCGCGATGATCTGCTTCCTGCCGCGGACCGGGTGGTCGCCCTCCGTCCAAAGCTGGACCATCTATCTCGGTATGGCGGTCGGCACACCCTTCGCCTTTGCCGCGACGCGCAGCTTCAAGCTCGATCGCTGGATCGGGGAATTGAGCTATCCGATCTACCTGACCCATCTCGTGGTCGTTGCCGGCGTGCTGATCTACGAACTGCCCTACCCCTCGTGGAGCGCCATCGCGATCACGCTGCTGCTATCCGCCGCGATCCTGCAGTTCATCGAGCGTCCGGTCGACAGGTGGCGGCAGGCCCGGGTGGCCAGCAGCAAGCGAGAGCGGGAAGAGATGGTACCCCTGGCCGGACTCGAACCGGCACTTCGTTAGAAACTCGATTTTGAGTCGAGCGCGTCTACCAATTCCGCCACAGGGGCACTGATGCGGGAGCGCGGCGGATAGCCGCGCCGCTCACTCGCTTCAAGCCTTTAACGCACCGGCGAGCAGCTTGTGCAGCTTCGAATGCAGCGCATCATTCGCGGCCAGCACTTGCTCGGCATGAATCGGCTGCGAGCGGCCACGATAGTCGCTGACGAATCCGCCCGCTTCGCGCACCAGCAGGCACCCGGCGGCGGTATCCCACGGCTGCAAGCCGCTTTCCCAGAAGCCGTCGAAGCGGCCCTGCGCCACCCAGGCGAGGTCGAGCGAGGCAGCGCCGAAGCGGCGGATTCCTGCGACTTCTGGGCCGATCGCGGCGTAAATCTTGGCCCATTCGGCGGGATTGCCCGCACCCTGGAAGGGAATGCCGGTAGCGATCAGCGCATCCGAGGTCCGCGAACGCGAGGACACGCGCAGGCGTCCGTCGTGCAGCCACGCCCCGCGCGATTTCTCGGCCCAATAGGTCTCGTCATTGATCGGGTGATAGATGCAGGCCGCAGTGACGTCGCCCCAGCCCGACCCGTCGAGCTTGGGTTCCTGCACCGCGATCGAGATCGCGAAATGCGGGATGCCGTGGAGGAAGTTGCTGGTGCCGTCGAGCGGATCGACAATCCAGCGCGGCTTGGTCGGGTCGCCTTCGATCGTACCCGCTTCTTCCATGACGAAGCCCCAGTCGGGCCGGGCGTTGAGCAATTCATCATAGATCGTGCGCTCGGCGCGCATGTCGGCTTTCGACACGAAGTCAGCCGGACCCTTGCGGCTGACCTGAAGGTGTTCGACCTCGCCAAAGTCGCGACGCAGGCGACTGCCTGCCTTGCGCGCGGCGCGTTCCATCACGCGAATGAGGCCCGAATACATGGACATTACAATGTCTTTCTCGTCAATCGACCGCGATCTGGATCGATTGCGCGGTCAGTTCAATTTCGCCCCAGCCGCTCGAAATGAAGGCGTAGTCGCCCTCGATCGTGGCCGAGTAGATGTCGCTGTAGTCGACTTCCTGCCCGTCTTCGACTTTGGTCTTGCGCAGGCGCAGGTCATCGAAGTCGGCGAAGCGGATGAAGCCCTTGCGATAGCAACCCTCGTCGCTGTCAGGCTGTTCAAACCGTGGATGTCCTTCCAGCAAGTGGAAATCCATCTCCAGCGTGAGCGATTCATCGTCGTAGATGACGCCCATGATAAAGCTCTTGTCGAGGTCAATCGCTTCGAGCTTGGGATGCGAACCGCCCGTCATGACTGCCTCCGTCGGTTGACCTCAGCCGGCCTTGCCGACGTAGGTCTGCTCGTACACGTCGACCACGATGCGCGTGCCGCTCTCGATGTGCGGCGGCACCATGATCCGCACGCCATTGTCGAGCACCGCAGGCTTGTAGCTGGAAGAAGCCGTCTGCCCCTTAACCACGGCGTCGGCTTCGACGATATCGGCTTCGACCTGGGACGGCAGCTGAACGCTGATCGGCTTTTCTTCCCACAGCTCGAGCTGGACCGGCATTCCGTCCTGCAAGAAGGGGCGTGCATCGCCCAGCAGGTCGGCCGGCAGGCTGATCTGTTCGTAGGTCTCGTTGTCCATGAAGATCAGCATATCGCCGTCTTCGTAAAGGAACTGGAACTCCTTCGTGTCGAGCCGCACGCGCTCGACCGTGTCGGCGCTGCGGAAACGCACGTTGGTCTTGCGGCCGTCCTGCAGGTTCTTCATCTCGACCTGCATGTAGGCACCGCCCTTGCCGGGCTGGGTGTGCTGGATCTTGGCAACCTTCCAGATGCCGCCTTCATATTCGAGGATGTTGCCGGGGCGGATATCGACGCCGCTGATCTTCATCGGAAAAAGCCTTCTTGTGGGGAGCGCGGGCGGCCTGCCCGCAAATCTGCGCCGCGCCCTTAGCTCACGTCGCTGCTCTGGGCAAGGCGGGTGGAACATCTGGGAGGCTCGTGATAGGGCGTGGAGCTATGTTTCGCCGAATTATCCTTGCTGCTTCTGTGGTTGCGATACCTGCAACGCCTGTACTCGCGCTTCAGGGCGGAATGCTTAAGACGATGCCGCATGGCCGCTACGAATGCGCGCTGCCGGGGGACGCCACGGGCGCCGCCTGGCTACCGGTCCCCGAAGTCAGCTTCAAGCTGAGCAGCGCCTCGCGCTACAGCTCAGACCAGGGCATTGGGACCTATATCATGAAGGGCAAGGATTTCACCTTCACCCGCGGCCCGCTGAGAGGCACGCGTTACCGTCGCACCGGCGATAACGAACTGCAGATAGTGGAGGCCGACGGCTCGCTCGGCCGGATGATCTGCGTGCGCCAGTCGCGCGGCGGATAACGACTCCTATTTCGTCAGCAGCAGGTAGGGATTGAGCGCGTTCGCGGGCTCCCACCATTCGGCATCGGCGGTCGTGCGCAAGATGGCAAAGTGCAGGTGCGGAGCTTCCGGCGAAGCATTGCCGGTGCTCCCGACCGTCCCGAGCCGCTGGCCACGGCGAACCCTCTGCCCTTCCTTCAGGCCTTCGGCATATTCGGCGAGATGGGCGTAATAGTGGATCGTCCGCCGGTCCTGCGAACGAATATAGATCGTGTTCCCACCGGCCTCGGAGACGAACAGCTTTTCGACCGTGCCGGGAGCCGCCGCGACGACGCTGGTCCCCTCGGGCGCCATGATGTCGATCGCTTCGTGCAAACGCCCTCCCCCGCCGCGTTCGTCCATGAAGGTATCGGTGAGGTCGGACGCTCGCACGTTGAGCACGGGCACCCTAAGCCCCGCATCACCCGATTCCCCTGTCGTGCTCCCGTCGGTGTGGAGCGCATCGGCGAGGACGGTCTCCGAGCCATCTCCGTTGGGCGGCACGTCTGCGGTACCGTCGGTGGGTGACGGGCTCGGGGCCGCTTCGGCCGGCCGCATCGAATCCTCGCCCTTCTTGTCGCTGGCCAATTCGATCAGGCTGCCACCGGCCACGATCCAGACTGCGGAAGTGAGCGTGGCGGTGATGACGATGGTGAGGATGCGGTCGATAATTCCCATGCCCAGTCCCTAACCGATCAAGCTTCGAAAATCACCTGTGTCGATTGCGAGACCATTCCAGCAAGGCGTGCTGCATCCCAGTTCGTCAGTCGCACGCAACCGCTGCTCTGGGCGCGACCGATCGTTTCGGGGTCGGGCGTCCCGTGGATGCCGTAATGCTCCTTGCTGAGATCGATCCACACCACGCCGACAGGCGAGTTCGGCCCGGGCGGCAGCTGGTGTGTTTCGCCATCCGCCTGGTCCTTGCCCAGAACCTCGGGATCATAGGCGTAAGGCGGATTATAGGCTTCGCCGAGGATCTTCCATTCGCCCAGCGGTAGCGGGAATTCGCTCGAACCCGAGCTGACGGTGAACAGCGCCACCAGCTTGTCGCCCTGATAGGCCTTGAGCGTCTTTGCCGCCTTGCTGACGACGATGCGGTCAACCTCGGGCTGGTCGCTGCCGACGCCCAGCGATGTGAGCGTGGCGCGCCAATCGTCCTGCTCCACCGTTCCCTTGGCAATCTTGTCAGCGCCGATATTGGGCACGCGAATCAACTGGCCGGCCTGAAAATAGCTTGGCTCTTCACCGTCTGGCCGGGCGATATCGGGCGTCGGGCTCGGCTGGGGATTGGGCCCCTTGCCTTTCTCGGCACCGGCGGGCTGGTTATCGGGATTGAGCTGCCTGAGAACCTCGACCGTCGTGTGAAAGCGCTCGGCGAGCTTTTCGTCGAGCGAGATGTAGCCGAGCTGCTTCATCTTGGCCTGTTCGGCGGGCTCCTCGGGAATCTCCTCGAACGTCAGCTCGTTCCAATCGTCGGGAATGCGCACGACGCGGGTGGCGGGGATGCCGTCCCATTGGGCCAGCGCCTGTTTGGTCGCCTCGTCATGCTTTCCAGTAACCTCAAGGCCGTTGGCTTCCTGGAAGCCCTTGAGCGCGTTTTCTGTGCTCATGCCCATCTTGCCGTCGATCACGCCCGGCCCGAAGCCGCGCCGGTCGAGCACGACCTGCAGCTGCATGATCGGGCGTTCCTCGCTGTCGGCAATATCAAGGGCGGGATCGACCCTCTCGCCATCGTCATCCGACGCCATCGAATCCGCGAGGTTCTGGGTCGTGGCGTTTACCATGCGGTCGGCTTCGGTAGCCGCGCTATCGCCGGTTGAATCGGGAGAGCCGCAGGCAACGAGGGCAAGCAAGGCTGCAGAGGCAAGTAGGTGACGCATGGATAACTCCCAAATTCGTGGCCGGGACGGCCCGTTTGGGTGTTCAACTCACGCGGCGGCGATTTTATCCGAAAAAGCATTGATTGCCGACACTTCGTCGCCGTTCCAGACGCCCCCCGACACCGCGAGGAAGTCCGCTCCGGCCGCGATCAGTGGATCGCAATTCTCCGGCGTGATGCCACCAATCGCTACGCACGGGATCTCGAAAAGCGTGCTCCACCATTCGAGGATGTCCGGCGCGGGGCGATGTTCGCTCGCCTTCGTCTCGGAAGCGAAGAACGCGCCAAAGGCGACATAATCCGCCCCCGCTTCGCCCGCCTCCATCGCGAGGTGCTTCGACGCATGGCAGGTGACGCCGATCTGCGCCTCGCGGCCCAGCTCCGCCCGCGCATCCTTGGGATCACTGTCGCCCTGCCCCAGATGGACCCCATCGGCCTTGAGTCGCTTCGCCAGGGCAATGCTGTCATTGACGATAAAGGCGACGTCGTGCGCGGCACAGATCGCCTGCAGGGGCTCGGCCAATCGCGCTGCCTCGTGCTGGTCGACGCCCTTCACGCGAAACTGGAACGCGGTGACAATGCCCGCACCCGCCGCCAATGCGCGCTCGAGCCGTTGCGGGAAATCCCCGCCAACCTCGAGCGGCGAAATCAGGTAGAGTTGCGTAGCATGCATCTGGTCGTTCATGCTGCGCTCAATAGCGCCAAGCGAAAGGAGCGCAATGTTGTCTCGAATTATCGCGGCTACCCTCGTGACGGTCAGCACCGCAGCCTGTGCCACGAAGTCGGAAGAAGTCGCGGTCCCGGGCTGCACCGAGATGGCCTGCGTTGCGATCGGCGAGGCGGCCACCCTCAACGAGCTGCTCGTCGCCACACCGCTCGAAGTGCTGGAGGACAGCCGCTGCCCGGCCGAAGCCGACTGCATCTGGGAAGGCCGCGTGCTGCTCAAGACCCGGCTCGATCTCGGTCACGAGACGATCACGGTCCAGCTCGACAGCGGTGAGCCGCTGCGCATCAACGGCGGCTATTTGCGCCTGGCCGAAGTGGCACCCTATGCGTCGACCCAATGGTCGCCGATTGCCCCCGGCCATTACCGTTTCGGCTTCGCCTTCACGCCCGACGGGCCAACCACGGCCCCACCTGGCTAATTTACCTGGTTAATTCGGGTGCTGTCTGTGTCCAAACAGGACAGTGCAAAAGCGTGCAATTCGCCGTGGGCCGATGCGTGGTATTGCAGGTGAATGGGAGCCTTAATCGCGCTCCTCGACCGGAGTGAATACCATGTTCGCCACCCTGCTGCTTGCCGCCCTGCCAAGCTACATCGCCGATACGGCTATCTTCGAGCGGGTCGAGGTGGCCGATGAGCTGGTGGTCACGACCTTTGGCGTGATCGAGGATTCGCGCTGCAACAGCCCGCGGCTCTGCTTCGACGACGATCGGCTGATCGTCGCCGCCATCGTGCGCTATCAGGGGCGCGAACGCGAATATGCGATCGAACTGGGCGCGCCGATCTACCTGGACGACGGCGTCTTGCTGTTGGCCGGGACCGCCACCCCACCGAGGGAGGGTGGCGCGATCCACCTCAAGGATTACCGGCTCGACTGGGCGTTCGAACCCTACGCGGAAGAATAGTCGTCAGCCCGCGACCGAGGCCGCCGCGATCTGGTCGATCGCCCTGCCCAGCGCACCGTCGAATTCCTCGTCCGACAGATCCTTGCGCAAATCCTGCAGCAGGCCGCGGCTGAAGCTCGCGATCATGCCGGGATTCCGGGCGAGGTGCGCGCACGCCTCGTCGGTCGAATAGCCGCCCGATAGCGCCACCACCCGCAGCACATTGGGATGCGCGATCGCCGGGTTGTAGAGCCCCGCAGCCACCGGGATCGCCAGCTTGAGCATGACCTGGCGCCCTTCGGGAAGCGCATCGAGGCCCTTCATGATCTCGGCCAGGAGCACCTCTTCACCTTCGCCGCGGTCGGCAGCGGTAATGTCGTACTCCGGTTCGAGGATCGGCACGAGGCCGGCGTCGGCGATCTGGTTGCCCACTGCGAACTGCTGTTCGACTACATTGGCGATGCCGGTGGCGTTGGCTGACTTGATGACCGAGCGCATCTTGGTGCCGAACATTCCGGCGGCAACCGATTTCTCGAGCAGCGCGGGCAGCTTGTCGAGCGGCTTCATCATCTGCGCGCCGCTGTCCTCGTCGGCGAGACCCTGGTCGACCTTGATGAAAGGCACCACCCCGCGCGCCTTCAGCGCGTCGGCGGTGGTCATGCCGTCAACCATGCCGTCCATGGTCTTTTCGAAGAGGATGGCGCCGATGACCTTGCCGCCGCCGAAGCAGGGCGAAGTGATGACCCGGCTGCGCATTTCGTGGATGCGGGCGAACATCTCGTCATCACCGCTCCATTCGTCGTCTGACACGCCATAGCCGCGCAGCGCCTTGGGGGTCGATCCGCCCGACTGGTCGAGTGCCGCGATAAAACCTTCGCCGGTTGCGATCTTGGCCTTCATCTCTTCGAAATTCATGGAAGTCCCTGCCCTGTAGAATAGGTTGTGCATACGAATGCCTTGGCGCGCCAATAGCCAGAGGCGTCCCGCCTCGCAACCGGCGTTTCGTAACCTTTCCGCGGCTCATTCGTATTGTTTGTAGGAGCAACGGGAGAAGGTGATGCTGGACGCGACGCAAGAACGACTGTGCGATGAGAACACAACCGATTTCGGCGACCTCAAGGCGCTCTTCATCAACTGTACGCTCAAATACTCGCCTGAGCCCTCGCATACCGACACGCTGATGGACATGGCCGAGGCGATTATGACCCGGAACGGCGTGAGCGTGGAGCGCATTCGCGCCACCGACTACGACCTTGCCTATGGCGTCTACCCTGACATGACCGAGCACGGCGCCAAGCGCGACGATTGGCCGCAGGTCTGGCCCAAGGTCGAGGCCGCCGATATCGTCGTTCTCGGAACGCCGATCTGGCTGGGCGAGAAGAGCTCGGTCTGCCAGCTCATCATCGAGAAACTCTATGCCCACTCGGGCCAGACCAATGCCAAGGGCCAGTACATCTTCTACGGCAAGGTCGGCGGATGCCTCGTCACTGGGAACGAGGACGGGATCAAGCACGTCGCCATGGGCACGCTCTATGCCATGCAGCATGTCGGCTTCACCATCCCGCCGCAGGCCGATGCCGGCTGGATCGGCGAGGCCGGACCCGGCGCCTCCTATGGCGACGAGCTGGATGATGGCACGCGGGCGGGGTTCGACAATGACTTTACCCGCCGCAACACCACATTCATGACCTGGAACCTGATGCACTATGCCCGCATGCTGAAGGACGCCGGAGGTGTCCCGGCGCATGGCAATTCGCGCGAGCTGTGGAACGAGGGCTGTCGCTTCGACGCGCCCAACCCGGAGTATCGTTGACCCTCAGTGCCAGAGCTGAAGCTGGCGGAGCGAGCCAGGCAGTTGCTCATCGCCATCGGTCCGTGCGAGGCTGCGCTCGACCATTTTCCAGCCGCGCTTGACGCGGCCCTTCAGCCATAGATCGCTGACCCAGAAATTGCCGGTCCAGTCGCGGCGATCGATCCGCAGTTCCAGCTCCGCGCGCGCGGTGAACCACGCCGCACGGCCATGCTTGCGCACGCAGACTTCGTGAAACCTGAAACCAGTGCAGGAGAGAGGCCCCGCCATGGCTTCGACGAAGCTGGGGCGATCGAGCAACTGGGCCGGTTCCGAAGCGACAATCAGCATGAAGTCACGCGCTGCCAGCTTGCGGATTTCGCCTGCCTCACGTCGCATCCATGCGCGCATGAAGCGATGCTCGAGAGTCTCGATCTCTGCCGCAATGTTGCTCATGATCAGGCGCCCAGCGCAGCCACGCCCGGGAGTTCCTTGCCTTCCATCCATTCGAGGAAGGCTCCGCCAGCGGTTGAAATATAGGTCACATCGTCGGTTACGCCGGCATGCGCGAGGGCCGCAATCGTATCGCCACCACCGGCGACCGAAACCAGCGAACCTTCCTGCGTCAGCGCAGCAGCGGTCCGGGCGAGTGCCACGGTAGCCGCATCGAACGGCTCGGTCTCGAACGCGCCCAGCGGCCCGTTCCACACCAGCGTGCGACAGGTCTTGAGCACATCGCCCAGGGCCTCGACCGCGAGCGGGCCGACATCGAGGATCATCTCGTCCTCGGCGACTTCGTGGACGTTGCAGGTGCGCAGCGACGGGGGATTGGGCGCGAATTCCTTCGCCACCACAACGTCATACGGCAGATGGACGGTGCAGCCCGCGCGGTCGGCTTCCTCCATGATCTGGGTCGCGGTGCCGGTCAGGTCGTGTTCGCACAGCGACTTGCCGACGTCGACGCCCTTGGCGGCGAGGAAGGTATTGGCCATTCCGCCGCCGATGATGAGGTGCTGCACCTTGCCGACGAGGTTCTTGAGCACGTCGAGCTTGGTCGAAACCTTGGCCCCGCCTACCACGGCGGCAACCGGCGCTTCGGGATTGCCGAGCGCGGCATCGAGCGCCGTCAGCTCCTTTTCCATCGCGCGGCCCGCATAGGCCGGCAACAGATGCGCCAGCCCTTGGGTCGTCGCATGCGCGCGGTGCGCAGCGGAGAAGGCATCGTTGACGTAGAAATCGCCATTCGCCGCGATCGCCTTGGCAAACTCGGGATCGTTGGCTTCCTCACCGGGCCAGAAGCGGACATTGTCCATCAGCCCGATGTCGCCCGCTCGCAGGATGCCGAGCGATTGCACGACGACAGGTCCCGAAACCTCGGGAATGAACATGATTTCCTTGTCGAGCACACGCTCGACATCGCCCTGCACCATGCTGGTCGAAAGCACCGAGCTGCGCTGGCCCTTGGGCCGTCCGAAATGAGCGAGCAGGATCACCTTCGCACCCTTCTCGCTCAGTTCGAGAATGGTGGGCTTCACCGCCTCGACGCGGGTCAGGTCGCTCGCGCGCCCTTCCTGCATCGGGAGGTTGAGATCGACCCGGACGAGCGCAACCTTTCCCGTTACGTCGCCCAGATCGTCAAGCGTCTTTAAGCCCGCCATTATCAGTTCCTCAGATCAGTCCGGCCATCACGCCGGCGGTGTCGATCATCCGGTTGGAGAAGCCCCACTCGTTATCATACCAGCTGACCACGCGGCAGAGCTTGCCTTCCATCACCGAGGTTTCGAGGCTGTCGATGGTCGAACTGGCCGGGTGGTGGTTGAAGTCCGAGCTGACGAGCGGCTGGTCGGTATAGTCGAGCACGCCCTTCATCTTGCCCTCGGCAGCCGCCTTGAGCGCGGCATTAAGTTCTTCGGCACTGGTGTCGCGGCTCGGCGTGAACACCAGGTCGACAAGGCTGACATTGGGGGTCGGAACGCGAACCGACGAACCGTCGAGCTTGCCCTTGAGCTCGGGCAGCACCAGGCCGACGGCGCGTGCGGCGCCGGTGGTGGTCGGGATCATGTTCTGCGCACCGCCGCGCGCACGGCGCATGTCGCTGTGCATCTGATCAAGCATGCGCTGATCGTTGGTGTAGCTGTGGATCGTGGTCATGAAGCCACGCTCGATGCCGACGGTATCGTGCAGCACCTTGGCCATCGGCGAGAGGCAGTTGGTGGTGCAGCTGGCGTTGGAGACGATCACATCGTCCGCGGTCAACGTCTCGTGGTTCACGCCGTAGACAATCGTCGCCGATACGCCCGAGGCCGGGGCCGAGATCAGAACGCGCTTGGCGCCTGCCTTCAGATGCGGTTCGGCAGCATCATGGCTCTGGAAGAAGCCGGTGCATTCAAGCGCAATGTCGACGCCCTGTTCGGCATGCGGCAGGTTGCCCGGATCGCGCTCGCTGGTGACGGCGATCTTCTTGCCGTTGACCGAGATGAAGCCATCGCCGACCTCGACGGTGCCAGGGAAACGGCCATGCGTGCTGTCATACTGGAACAGCAGCGCGTTCGACTTGGTATCCGCCAGATCGTTGATCGAAACCAGCTCCAGATCGTGGTCGTCTCGTTCAAGAATCGCGCGCGCGACAAGCCGCCCGATACGTCCGAAGCCGTTGATCGCAACCTTGGTCGCCATGAAATAAACTCCTGATTAGCCGTTCAATTTGTTCATGATTTGCGGGACAATCTGATCCGCGGTGAAGCCGAATTTCTCGAACAGGACCTCTGCCGGGGCCGACGCGCCGAAGCGGTCGATCCCGATGCGCAGCCCAGCGATCCCGGTGTAGCGTTCCCATCCGAAGGTGGTGCCGGCCTCGATCGAGACGCGCAGCGCGTCGCTACCGATGATTTCGCGGCGATAGTCATCGCCCTGCTCGTCGAACAGTTCGGAGCAAACCATCGACACGACATCGACGCCGATCCCCTGCCCTTCGAGCTGCTCGGCGCATTCTAGCGCGAGGTGCACTTCCGAACCGGTGGCCATGATCACGACCTTCCGGTCGGCTCCGGCCGATTTGAGCTTGTAGGCGCCGCGAGCCGACAGGTTCTCGCCCGCATCCTCGAGCCGCACCTGCGGCAGGTTCTGGCGGCTGAGCGCGAGCACCGAAGGGCGGTCGCTCTGCTTGAGCGCGATTTCCCAGCATTCGGCGGTTTCGACGACGTCTGCCGGTCGCATCACCAGCAGGTTGGGCATGGCTCGCAGTGAAGCGAGGTGCTCGACCGGTTGGTGCGTCGGGCCATCCTCGCCGAGGCCGATGCTGTCATGGGTCATGACGTAGATCGCGCGCACCTGCTGCAGCGCCGACAGACGGATCGCGCCGCGCGCATAGTCGGTGAAGACCAGGAAGGTACCGCCGTATGGGATCACGCCGCCGTGCAGCGCCATGCCGTTCATGGCAGCGGCCATGCCGAATTCGCGGATGCCCCAATAAACGTAGCGGCCGCCGTAATTGTCGGCGGTGAAGGCGTCGATACCGCCGGCCTTGGTGTTGTTCGACCCGGTCAGGTCGGCGCTGCCGCCGATCGTGTCGGGCAGGCGCGGGTTGATCTCGGCCAGCGCCATCTCGCTCGCCTTGCGGGTCGCGACCTTCTTGGGTTCGGCGATCAGCGAAGCGACGTAGTTCTTCATCGCATCGCCGTGCGGCAGTTCACCCGCCATCCGGCGTTCGAATTCGGCCTTCTGGTCGGAGGAGGCGATGCGACCGGCCCATTCGGCCGCAGCATTCCGGCCGCGCTCGCCAGTAGCGCGCCAGTCGGCGAGGATCTCATCCGGCACGACGAAGGGTTCGTGTTCCCATCCCAGCTCCGCGCGCGCCGCGGCGATTTCCTCGGCGCCGAGCGGTGCACCATGGGTGGCGCTGGTGCCCTGCTTGTTCGGAGCGCCCTTGCCGATCACGGTCTTGCAGGCGACGAGCGAGGGGCGATCATCGGCCACCGCTTCGGCCAGCGCACAGTCGATATCGGCGAAGTCATGCCCGTCGCAGCTCACTACGTGCCATCCGGTCGCCGCGTAGCGGGCCTTGATGTCCTCGCTGGTCGACAGGTCGGTGGCGCCGTCGATGGTGATGTTGTTGTCATCCCACAGCACGACCATCCGGCCGAGCTTGAGGTGACCGGCAAGGCCGATCGCCTCGTGGTTGATGCCTTCCATCAGGCAGCCGTCGCCCGCGACCACCCAGGTGCGATGGTCGACGAGGTCGTCGCCAAACACCGCGTTGAGATGCCGTTCGGCCATCGCCATGCCGACTGCCATCGCCAGGCCCTGGCCGAGCGGGCCGGTGGTGCATTCGACACCTTCGAGCAGGAAGTTCTCCGGGTGACCCGCGCACGGACTGCCGAGCTGGCGGAAATTGCGGATGTCGTCCATCGTCGGCGCCGCGTAGCCGGACAGGTGGAGCAGGCTATAGATCAGCATCGAGCCATGGCCCGCGCTCAGCACGAAGCGATCGCGGTCGGCCCATTTGGGTTGGGACGGATCGAACTTCAGATAGTTCGACCACAGCACGCTTGCGACATCGGCCATCCCCATCGGCATGCCGGGATGCCCCGAATTCGCTGCCTGGACCGCATCCATCGACAGGGCGCGGATGGCATTCGCCATGTTCTGCAGGCGGGCGGTGTCGAGACTCATGCGAAAATGGCTCCTGCTGGTAGTCGCAGACCCGCTGGAAACGCCGCTGGCCCGCGTGTCGATTCGGCGCGGGGCGACCCTTCGCGGAGGCAGCGAGCGAGGTCAAGCAAGTCGCGCTTTGCGTCCCCATTTGTCGGGTATCGGGGCCGGACTCACAGCACTTATCAACAGCGTGACTCAAACCTTTGCCTTTGCTGGCCATTCTTGATAATTTCCCCCGATGGAGGGGGACCGTAGCCTGGCTGCGATGGCGCGTATCGAGGCCGCTTTGGCCCGGATCGATGCTGCGAGCGCGAAAATTTCTGCCAATCCCGCTGCGGCCAGCCCCAACGTCATGAGCCTCGTCAACAAGCACGAGGCGCTGCGCGAGGAGGTCGCCGGGACCATCCGCGACCTCGACAAGCTGATCGCGGAGCTCGAGGCGTGAGCCAGGTTTCCGTCACCATCGCGGGCAAGAACTACAGCCTTGCGTGTGCCGATGGAGAGGAATCCCAGGTCCGCAAGCTCGCCTCGCTGATTGATGGCAAGCTGGCCAATTTTGGCGACAACCTCAGCCCGTCACCCGCGCAGAACCTGCTGTTTGCGGCCCTGCTCCTGGCCGACGAGTTGGAAGAGGCGAAGAGCAGGCAAGGCACTGCCCAGTCGGCCTCGCCGACAAACGGGGACTCCAATGCACTCGACGAGCTTCGGCTCGAACTCCATGCCATGAAGGCGGAGCGCGACGCGCTGGCCAAGGAATTGGGCCGTTTGCGCGATGCCGCGCCCATTGCAGCGCAGGCTGGGCGCGACGAAGCGGCCGAAACACTCGAAGATCTCGCCGATTGGCTCGAGAAACATGCGGAAGTGCTTGAGGGTAAGGCCGCGGCCTCCTAAATAGCGCGCGGCGGGACTGCCCGGCACGAGCCGTTTGAATATCCCTGAGGCTATAAGCAATCCTAGGGAGCTGTCCCTGCCTTGGTCCACTGGTTCGTCCGGGGGGTCGGGGTAAACGGCGCCCACCTGACGTTTAGGCGTCAGAGGATTTCTCGGGCAAACGACCCATGGTGGTTCCGCCACTCTATTCAGGAGGCTCCGTTCGCAGCGAGCGTAGTCGGGATGCAACCGCCCACTCGTGTCTCGACTGGGCTCGACACGGACGGTGTTTGCGACGGTGGAAGACAAGGCAACTCTGCGCAAAAGACTGCGCGCCGCACGCAAGGAACACGCGGCATCGCTGCCCGAATCGATGCGCGGCCTGGTCTTTCGCCATCCGCCCGCAGCGCTGATCGAGATGATTCCCGCCGATGCGGTGATCGGGCTCTATCGCGCCATGCCGGGCGAGGCACCCGCCACGGCCTATACCCAGTTCTTCTACGAGCGCGGCCACACGGTCGCCCTGCCCCGCATCGGACGCCTGGACGAACCGATGCAGTTCCATCTCCACACCGACCCACTGGGTGAAAGCGATCTGGTCGAAGGGACAATGCGGATCCTGCAGCCCGCTGACGACGCGCCCAAAATCGCGCCCGATGTGCTGCTGATGCCGCTAGTCGGCTTTACCGAGCGCGGTGAGCGCCTGGGCCAGGGCGGCGGGTTCTACGATCGCTGGCTGGCGGACCATCCCGCCACCATCGCCATCGGCATGGCGTGGGACTGCCAGTTGGTCGAAGCGCTTCCGATCGAGGACCATGATCAACCGCTAAGCGCCGTAGTCACGCCCACACGCTTCTACGGACCGTTCTGATGCGCGAGCAACCGACCTGGCGAATTCCCGTCGGCATCCTGAGCTTGCTCGCCGGACTGATCGTCTACGCGATATTGATCGCGCGTTACGTCGGTGACTGGATCGTGGGCTGGCCGTCGTGGGCCCAGCTGGTGGTCTACGTCGTCCTTGGCCTGATCTGGCTGCTGCCCCTCAAACGGTTCCTGATCTGGATGGAGACGGGGCGCTGGAGCCCGCCAGGCTAGTCGATCCGTTCGGAATACTCAGCTTCCAGTTGTTGATCACGGACCCAGAAATCGGTCTGGCGCCCGCCTGCGAGCACTTCCGCCATGAGATCGAAATGGCCGTGCCATCCGGCAAAGACGCTAACGATGATTTCGCGGCCCGTGAGATCGCTGTGGACCAGTTCGAGCAGTGCCCTTCCCGTGCCAATCTCCTGCAAGGTTATCACTACCTCGCTAGTCTCTGAGGTCGAGCTTTCGCCCCAGCTGAATGCCAATCGGTTGGGAGGAGAATATTCGAGGATGGTGCACTGGTGGGTGACAACCTCTTCGTCGGCATATTTTTCCGGCGGAGGACTTTCCGACAGTCGGCGGTGATCGAATTCCAGAACCATCTTGCCGCCGACATGGTCGTCGGTCGAACCGCCGCAAAACCACAGCTTGCGTTTCTCGGGATCGACGAGGAATTGCCAGACCTTCTCGATGTCCGCATCGAACTCGCGGCGGAACTCGAGCTTCCCGGGACCGAGCAGCTTGCCGTAATCAGTCATCGCCATCCTCCTTCAATGCTGCGTCGAGAGCGTCGAGACGAGTCTTCCAGAAGGCGCTGTAGTGTTCGACCCAATCGCGCACTTGCAGCAATCCCGCCGGGTCCAGCGAACAGAGCTTTTCGCGCCCGCGCTTCGACTGGCGGACCAGTCCGGCATCGACGAGGACGCCGATATGCTTGGACGCGCCTGCAAGCGTCATTTGCAGCGGATCCGCAAGTTCGCCCACCGTCATGTCGCCCCCTGCCAAGCGCTCCAGCAATTGTCGCCGAGTAGGATCGGCCAGGGCTCGGAAGACCGAATCGGTGTGATCGCTATTCTCAACCATTTGGTTAAGTAATCACAGCCACGCCAAACAATCAACCTGATGGTTGAATAAAATCGGTCCGACGCGGGGTCACGCCTACCGCTATCGCTGGTGGATTCCCTTCGGATCGCGGTCTAGATCAGATGTTGCAAGGTGGGGGGGATACGCGATGTCGCTGAAGAAAATCGTCCTGGGGTTGCTTGGAGCGACGCTCCTGGCTGTGGTTGCAATCGCCCTGTTCGGCCAGCGCTGGATCGGAGAGCGCGTGTACAACGCTGCGGTCGAACGGCAGGTCGGAATCGATCGCTCGGCCACCCTGCCCGACGGTCTGCATGTCTATGTCTGTGGCAGCGGTTCGCCCATGCCCGATGCCGAGCGCGCGGGCCCGTGCCTCGCCGTGCTGGCTGGCCGCAAGGGCTACATCTTCGATGCTGGCTCAGGATCGATCCGCAAGCTTGGCCGGATGGGCTTTCCGATGGCGTCGCTCGACGCAGCATTTCTGACCCATCTTCATTCCGACCATCTCGACGGGCTGGGCGAGCTGATGCTGCAGGCATGGATGGCCGGTGGGCGCGCTAGCCCCCTCCCCATTTATGGCCCCGAGGGCACCGAACGTGTCGTTGCCGGCTTTATCGAGGCTTATGACATCGACCGCGGGTTTCGGATCGCCCACCACGGGCCCGAAGTGGCACGCCCCGGCGGTTTCGGCGGAGAAGCCAAGATCGTCGACGACGGATTCGCCCTGAGCGACGACACGGTCTCGATCCGCGCGCTGCGCATCGATCATGCGCCGGTCGACCATGCCTTCGCCTTCAGGATCGAATACGGCGGGCGCACCGTGGTCATCAGCGGCGACGGGAAATACTCAGGCGAGCTGGCAGAGTTCTCCAAGGGGGCCGACGTCATGTTCCACGAGGCGCTCAACCCGCAGATGGTCGGCAAGATCGGAGCGACGCTGCAGAAGCGTGGCCAGCCCGATGGCGCCAAGATCATGGCCGACATTCCCGACTATCACACCTCGCCCGAAGATGCCGCGCGTGTGGCGCAGCAGGCCGGGGCCAAGACGCTGGTGCTCTACCATCTCGTGCCCGCCCCGCCCGCGCGGCTGGTCGAGCGCTTCTTCATGGGCGAAGCGCCGGAGTTGTTCGATGGCGACCTCAGGATGGCCAAGGATGGGATGCTGGTAAGCCTGCCAGCAAAGGATCAGTCGATCGAAATCGACCAGCTTCTCTAGGAAGTTCTTTTGGAGAAATGTCCCAAGTGGCGCGAGTGACGGGACTCGAACCCGCGACCTTCGGCGTGACAGGCCGACACTCTAACCAACTGAGCTACACCCGCGCAGCCACTTGGGAGCCGCGCAAATAGGGCCGGTCGCACATAGTGTCAACGGCCCTTCGCGCGAAAAATCGAACTTTATTCGACCAGCAAAAGCGCCGGCGTTTCGACCAGTTTCTTGAGCTCCTGGATGAAGCTCGCGGCGTCATAGCCATCGACCACGCGGTGGTCGCAACTGATCGAGATATTCATCAGCTTGCGCTTCTCGATTCGCTCGCCGCCCATGCCGTCAGGCACGAACATTGGGCGTTCGATGATGCGGTTGGGACCGATGATCGCCACCTCGGGCCGATTGATCACCGGCGTGGTCGCGACGCCGCCGAGCGGCCCGAGCGAAGTCACCGTCAGGGTCGATCCCGACAGCTCGTCCGACTTGGCCGAGCCATCGCGCGCCGCATTGGCAAGGCGGCCGATATCGTTGGCGAGCTGCCACAGGTTCTTGGCCTGGGCATCGCGGATCACCGGGACCATCAGGCCGTTGTCGGTCTGCGTCGCCATGCCGAGATGGACGGCGCCGTGGCGCGTCACCACGCCCCCCTCGTCGTCGTAACGCGCGTTGATCATCGGGAATTGCGGAATGAGCTTGCAGATCGCGGTGATCAGCAGCGGCAGCATGGTCAGCTTGGGCTTCCTCCCACGACCCTCGTTGAGCTGTGCGCGCATGCGCTCGAGCTCGGTAACGTCCATCTCCTCGACATAGGAGAAATGCGGGATGTGGCGCTTCGCAGCGGCCATGTTCTGCGCAATGCGCTTGCGCAGGCCGATGACCTTGATCGGCTCGTCGTCGCGCGTGCGGCCGGCCGGTGCGAAACCGCCGGCCGAATTGTAGGCGAGGAACTGGTCGAGATCGCCGTGGCGGATGCGGCCGTCCTCGGCGGGCTTGATCTCCGCCAAATCGATGCCGAGGTCCTTGGCGCGCTTGCGCACCGCCGGTGTGGCGAGAACCTTCGCATGGGCGGTCGGCTCGGGAGCCGGCGTGGGTGCGGGCAGCGGTTCCGGTTCGGGATCGGCTGCAATCGCGTCATCGGCATCGGAGGCATCCGAGGTCTCGACCTCGATCCGCTCTTCGACGACCTCGGCCTTGGGCGCGGGTGCCGGTTCGGGTGCGTCCTCGACCTCGCCTTCGACCTCGATCACCAGCAGCATGGCTCCGACCGAAATCGTGTCGCCGGGCTCACCCGCCACCTCGATCACCTTGCCTTCGACCGGGCTTTCGATGTCGATCGTCGCCTTGTCGGTCATCACGTCGACCAGGTGCTGGTCCTCGGCCACCGTGTCGCCGACCTTGACGTGCCATTCGACGATCTCCGCCTCGGCCACGCCTTCGCCCACGTCGGGCATGTTGAAAGTGAATTTCGCCATCGCGGTTACTCGCTCAAGATCTTGTCGATTGCCTCGCCGATGCGAACCGGGCCCGGGAAGTAGGCCCATTCGAGGCTGTGCGGATAGGGGGTGTCGAAGCCGGTCACACGTTCGACCGGGGCTTCGAGATGGTAGAAGCAACGCTCGGTGACGAGCGCGGACAGTTCTGCCCCGAAGCCGGAAGTACGAGTCGCTTCATGGACGATCAGGCAACGCCCGGTCTTCTCGACCGACGCCTCGATCGCCTCGATGTCGAGCGGCACCAGCGTGCGCAGGTCGAGGATGTCGGCATCGACGCCCTTGTCGCGGCAGACCGCCTCGGCGACATGCACCATCGTGCCATAGGCCAGCACGGTCAGCTGTTCGCCTTCGGTCACGTGGCGCGCCTTGCCGAGCGGGATCTTGTAGTAACCTTCAGGCACCACGCTGTCCTTGTGCCGCTTCCACGGCTCGACCGGCCGGTCGTAATAGCCCGAGAACGGGCCATTATAGATGCGCTTGGGTTCGAAGAAGATCACCGGATCATTGTCTTCGATCGCGCTGATCAGCAGGCCCTTGGCGTCGTAGGGTGTCGAGGGAATCACGGTCTTGAGACCCGACACATGGGTAAAGATCGCTTCCGGGCTCTGGCTGTGCGTCTGGCCGCCGAAGATACCGCCGCCGAAGGGCGAGCGAACCGTCAGCGGCGCGATATATTCGCAGGCCGAACGATAGCGCAGGCGTGCCGCCTCGCTGATGAGCTGGTCGAGCCCGGGATAGATGTAGTCGGCGAACTGGATTTCGGGCACGGGGCGCAGGCCATAGGCCCCCATCCCCACTGCCACGCCGATGATGCCGCATTCGCTGATCGGCGTGTCGAACACGCGCGTCTTGCCATGCTTTTCCTGCAGGCCCGCGGTGCACCGGAACACGCCGCCGAAATAGCCGACGTCCTCGCCCATCACGATCACGTCCGGGTCGCGCGCGAGCATGATGTCGAGCGCGTCATTGATCGCGTCGATCATGTTGATGCGACGCTCGGCGGCTTCACCCGACACGGCTGCGTCCTGCTCCTTCACATCCGCGCTCATTGCTCGGGCCTCCCTTCGGGCCACTTGATCTTGCGTTCGCGGGTCGCCTGCGCGGCCTGCTCCTCAAGATGCCAGGGCAGTTCCTCGAACACGTCCTCGAACATGGTGTGAAACGGATGGTGCAGGCCGTGGCCGAGGATGCCGTTCTTCTCGGCCTCCTTGGTCGCCGCCTTGACGCGCTCGGCGCAGTCGAGGTCCATCTTCTCCTGCCGCTCCTCGTCCCACTCGCCGATCGCGATGAGGTGCTTCTTGAGCCGGTTGATCGGGTCGCCGAGCGGCCATTCCTCGCGCTCGTGTGCGCTGCGATAGCCACTGGGATCGTCCGAGGTCGAATGCCCCTCGGCGCGATAGGTGAAGTATTCGATCAGCGTCGGCCCGCCATTGGCGCGGGCGCGGTTGGCGGCCCAGCGCTGCGCCGCAAAGACCGCCAGCGCGTCGTTGCCGTCGACCCTCAGGCCCGCGAGGCCATAGCCCAGCGCGCGCGCGGCAAAGGTCGTGCGTTCAGCCCCGGCAAAGCCCGAGAAGCTCGAAATCGCCCACTGGTTGTTGATCACGTTGAAGATGACCGGCGCGTTGTAGACCGTGGCGAAGGTGCAGGCAGAGTGGAAATCGCCTTCCGCCGTCGAGCCCTCGCCCACCCAGGTCGCAGCAATCCGGCTGTCGTTCTTGACCGCGCTTGCCATCGCCCAGCCCACCGCTTGCGGCAACTGGGTGGCGAGATTGCCCGAGATCGAGAAGAAGCTGTGCTCGCGGCTCGAATACATGATCGGGAGCTGGCGGCCCTTCAGCTTGTCCGCCTTGTTCGAATAGATCTGGTTGATCATGTCGACGATCGGATAGCCGCGGACGATCAGCACGCCCTGCTGGCGGTAGCTGGGAAACACCATGTCGTCGCTCGCGAGAGCCATCGCGGCCGCGACGCTGGTCGCCTCTTCGCCGGTGCACTTCATATAGAAGCTGGTCTTGCCCTGCCGCTGGCCGCGGAACATACGTTCGTCGAAGGCGCGGACCATGGCCATGTGGCCCAACATCGTGCGCAAGGTTTCGGGATCAAGCTTGGGATCCCACGGGCCGTGTGCCTTGTCGTCGTCACCCAGCACACGCACCAGATCGTAGGCGAGCCCGCTCATTTCCCTGGGCTCGCAGGTCTCGTCCGGGCGCGCCTGCGCACCGGCATCCGGAATGTTCAGATGGCTGAAATCGACCGTGTCTCCGGGTCGATACTTGGGTTCGGGCACGTGGAGCGAAAGCGCGGGCTTGTTGTGCCCAGCATCGCCAGTGCCATTCGGCCTATCGGCCATAAACTGCTCTCCCTCGCGGAAAGACTGCCGCCGCGAGAGGCTATAGCAATCTTTTAACTGCGCGACATTTTATTTCACGCGGGTGCCGAGGTCAAGCTCGACCGGAGGTCACACCGCGACAGGCGCCTTGATGGGCCCGTGCGGCGTGTAGTCCCGAACCTCGAAATCCTCAATCCGGTAGTCGAAGATCGACGCCGGGCGCCGCATTATCTCAAGCCGCGGAAGCCCTTGCGGTTCCCGGGTGAGCTGCTCGGTGATCAGGTGTTCGTGGTTGAGATAGAGATGGACGTCCCCGCCCATCCACACCAGTTCGCCCGGTTCCATCTCGACCTGCTGCGCGATCATCCTCGTGAGCAGCGCCGCCGACCACAGGTTGAACGGCAGGCCCAACGCGACATCGCAACTGCGCTGGTAGAGCAGGCAATTGAGCCTGGCCTCGCTGCCCTCGCCCGAAACGTGGAACTGATAGGTCTTGTGACACGGCGGCAGCGCCATCCGTTCGAGCTCGGCGACATTCCACCCTTCGATTATGTGGCGGCGACTGCCCGGATTGGTGCGCAGGCTCTCGACCACTTGCGCAACCTGGTTGATCCCCGGACCCTTCTCGTACAGCCCATCCTTGCGATAGCGGTAGGTGGGCCAATCGACCCATTGCTTGCCATAGACCGGGCCGAGATCGCCCCAGCGCGCGGCGAAATCCTCGTCAGCGGCGATCCGTTGCACGAAGTCCTCGAGCGCAATGTCATCGCCGCTTTCGCGCACGTATTTGGCGTGGGGCCACTCGTTCCAGATCTTCACCCCTTGCAACACCAACGGGCGAATGTTGGTCTCGCCGGTCAGGAACCACAGCATCTCGCGCGTCGCCGTCTTCCAATAGACGCGCTTGGTGGTGAGCAGCGGCATTGAGCCGTCGGCAAGGTCGAATCGCAGCATGGCGCCGGCGATCGACCGGGTGCCGATACCGGTGCGATCGACCCGTTCGCTGCCCTGCGCCCAGATCTGGCGCATGAGGTCGAGATATTGCCATTCGGGGTGGCCTGGACCGACTAGTTCGGACGGAATCGAGATGCTCGCCATCGGGCAACCCTAAACCCGCAATTGCCCGCTTGCCACCCCGGCTAACCCTGCCTATAGGGCGCGCCTTGCCTCGGTCCACAGCTCTTTGGCAGCTATCTATGGGACCGACACGGTCGGGGAGTAGCTCAGCCTGGTAGAGCACTGTCTTCGGGAGGCAGGGGCCGGAGGTTCGAATCCTCTCTCCCCGACCAACGACACAGCCTAGATTTCCAGCGTAACTTCAGCGTCTTACCTGCGATTGCAGGTGAAGCGTTGGTTCGCACGACAAGCCTTCTGGTTCGCTGCTGACACACTGGTGACACAGCGAGGCAAAGAATGGCTACAATTTCGAAGCGGAAAGACAGTTGGTTTGTGCAAGTTAGACGCAAAGGATTCACCCCTCGCTACCGTAGCTTTGCCAGCAAATCCGAAGCTGAAACATGGGCGAGAGAGCAGGAAACGAAAATCGACACACGGCAAGCGTCTCGCGTGAGGCCAGAGGTGTTACAGTCCACCCTAGGAGAGCTGATTGAGAGATATAAGACCTCTGTGACACCAAAGAAGCGGAGCTACGAGAGCGAGCATCTGCGACTAACCAAGATGCAACGTCATCCAATTTGCTCGCTATCCATTGGGCAGGTCTCCCAAGCCGCAGTGTCGGCATATCGTGACGACCGCCTGCAAGAGGCTAAACCCGGCACAGTGCGGCGAGAGCTTTCGCTTCTGCACCATGTATTCGATACCGCACAGAAGCAGTGGGGAATCTATCTTGGAGGCAATCCCACCGAGGATGTCATCCAACCAAAAGTTAGAGATCAAAGGAGCCGACGCTTATCTCCAGCCGAGCAAGTGCGATTGGAGCAAGCCCTATCAACATGTCGAAACGCTCAGGTGAAATTGGTCGTTCAGTTCGCACTTGAGACCGCCATGAGGAGGGGCGAAATTCTCTCGCTGCGCTGGGAGAATATCAATCTTGAGCAACGCTCCGCGCACATTGCACAAACCAAAACGGACACGCCCCGCACAATTCCCTTGTCTGCAAAGGCAACAGCAATTTTACAGGAGGTGGACCGCTACGACGATTGCGTATTCACCTTGACGGTGGATGCTCTCAAGGCAGCATGGAAACGAGCGAAGCGCAGGGCAGACATACATGATTTGCGGTTCCACGATCTTAGACATGAGGCCATCTCTCGATTGTTCGAACTTGGCCTAAACATACCAGAAGTGGCGTTGATTTCGGGCCATAAAGACCCGCGAATGCTGTTCCGATATACCCACCTCTCTCCTGACGTGGTTAGAAGGAGAATGGACCAGTTGCTTGCAAATTAGATGAACGCCAGATTAACGCAAAATGAATCGCAGGTTAATCAAATTCTCAGGCCCGATTCAGATTGGCACGTCTATATAACGCAGCAACAAGTGGGACTCTGTCTTGTCCATCGCTTGTTCAATCTAAGCTCTGATCTCCCATCAAAATCTCCACTCGCGATCTCTCATCTTAAGAGCCGCAGGGTTGTGCGTGTCCATTCGGATCAAACCCAAACCTACAGGAGAAATTGCATGGGAAATCCGAATACAACAACTACTCAAAGCCTGCCCGACTTTCGGGCGCTTCACGACCTAGGATTCTCGGTGTTCATCTTGCCAAGAGGCAAGAAAATTCCGAGCATGTCGTGGAAAGCGTTTCAGTCTGAACGACCGACCGAGCGGCAAATCGACGATTGGCAAGGCGCAGAAGCCAATGTCGCCATCGTAACAGGAGCGGTCAGCAACCTATTTGTCCTAGATGTCGATAGCCAAGAGGCGCAGGCATTGGTGGACGGATTAGACCTACCCAGCACACCGACGGTCCGAACTGCCAAGGGTCGCCACTACCTGTTCCGAAATCCGCCATTTGAGCTACGCAACAAGGTCGGCTTGCAGGGCGTAGAATTAGATGTGCGTGGCGAAGGCGGCTACATTGTCGGCCCCGGATCGCTTCATCCCAATGGCTGCCTTTATGAATGGGAAGTTTCGCCAGCCGATTGTGACTTTGCCGAGCTTCCAGCCGAGGTGCTCGACCTCTGGAGGCAGGAATCGTCATCAACGGAGGTTGCTAAGCAATCAGGCCGCGCAAAGTATCTAGAAGCCGAAAAATTCAGCTACTGGTTAAATCGCCAGATTACCGATGGGGTTGCCATGCTTCGAGAGGCGAAGGAAGGCGAACGCAACGATACCCTGTTTCGTGTCGCTGTAGTACTTGCCAACCATGTTGCCGCCCTTGAACTGGAATGGGCGATGGTCGCCGAAACACTCCGACCGGAGGCTTTGGCAATAGGACTGAGCGGGAGCGAGATTGAAGCGACGCTAGAAAGCGCATGGGATCGCGGCAGTTTGGCTCCTACGGATTGGCTGACGGTCGCTCGCCAATGGCTTTATGTCGCTACACCAGACCGCTTTCGGTCCCCCAGGACCAATCAGGAACTGAAGCCGGAAGCCTTCTCCCGCCAGTTCGCGGACGTGAAACCGAACGACAAAGGCACATTCGCCAGCTTCCTCACAAGCGCCGGTCTGATCGACAAGGTTTTGGACTTCCGGTTTGAGCCAAGCCAACCGATGGGAATTATCTCCTACAACGGGGAGAGCTTCTTCAACACATATCGTGCGCCAGCGATTGAAGCGGTCGAAGGCGATTGGACCCCGCTTACCGAGTTTCTCGAATACCTTGTTCCAGATAAGTTCGAGCGGGACCACCTTGTCCAAATGATTGCGTGGACGATTGCCAATCCCGGCCAGAAGCTGAGCTATGCATTGCTGCTCCAGTCGAAGGAGCACGGTGTCGGCAAGAGCACGCTGGTCGACATCTGGCGTAAACTCCTAGGTTTTGAGAACACTCGTCTGACCAATTCCGAGGAGATGGACAGCGCGTTTCAATCATATCTCGAAAACACCCTTCTAGTGGTGTTGGAGGAGTTGAACCTTGGCAGCGGGATAAACGTCTACAATCGCTTGAAGGCACTTATCACCTGCGAAACTGCAGTGATTAACATCAAGCACAGGGCGCAAAGGGAAGTCCCAAACTACGCCAACTTCGTTTTCCTTTCGAACTTGGATGCACCGATTTTCATTGAGAAAGCGGACCGCCGCTTCTTCGTGATCGACACTCCAGCCGAGAAACGGGAACCGGCATATTGGACCGAGTTCTACGCATGGTGGCAAGCCAATCTTGGCATCGTCAAAGCCTACTTTGAGTTCATCTACGTTGGCGACTTTAACCCCAAGGCTCATCCACCCATGACACCCGCCAAAGAACGCCTCATGGAGCATAGCGAGACACCATTGGTGCAAAGTCTGCGGGAACTGCTGGAAGACATGCCCTACCCGCTAAAGGAAGTTTGCACCTTGGACGATGTTCGTAAGGCTCTACGAAACAAGGGGGTGCGATCAGACTCTCCTAGGAGACTTTCGACGGCGTTGCAGTCGCTAGACTGCCAGCCGTTGGGGCAATCTCGGCTCTCTGCTGGCAAAGCCAGTCTATGGGCATTGCACAGGGCGGACTATTGGCAATCCGCTTCGCACGAGAAGCGGAGGGAGGCTTACGAGGGTTTGATAGCCGATCCTCCAGAGGTTGAGGAGGCTGCATGATTTCTGTGCCTGTCTGTCTAGGCTCCCAAGAGAAAGCCATCTCTCATGCCGTCAGTCATTGATTGGTTTTTCCTATTATTTTTAGAAAGTTACTAGACAGACAGACAAAACGAACAGAATATTTCTAATAATCGAGCGTCCCGCAGGCTTCGACCGCCTCCACCACCTTGGACAAGCCGTCTAGGTCCAGCACACCCTTTTCATGTGCGCCGCCAACCAAAGAATGCGGATATTCATAGCTGGAAATTGCAACTTCAATCCTCTCCCCCGCCATTGGCGACAGGTCGAGAGAATGCTTCCAATCTGTCCAAAAGCGATCACCTACTTTGCGAAACTGCGTCTTTTGCCCCTTGCCGTGAACGCCTTGGAGCCGGAAGCGCCAAATTCGCCCTAGTGAGCCGAACTGGTGTCCCTTTGAAACCACCAAATAGGGTGTCCCGCGCCAGAAATGATCTGCCACGCCAATTGGCTCTGGATGGGGCTTGCCCTCTGCTGATTTGACTGCCGAGCAACGGATTCCCTCCCTCGTTTCGATCTGCCAGACGCGCCAGCCACTCTCGGAAGATAACAGGGTGAGGTAGTAGCCCTCGTCCACTTCGCGCTCATCGCCAACCTTCCAAGGTTGGGCGAAAGCTCCGGTAGCGAAGAACGTAGCGAACAGAGCAAGCAGAACGGAAATTCTCAAAACAGCCTCCAACTTCAATTCAGAGGCAACCCGTCAAGCCGGGTGTTCGTAACCTAGGCTTCCGCAAAGGCGCTGCCGCCTTTGGGCAGAACCTTGGACATGCGCGACAGCCACCCGGCCAGAATAAATCTGACCGGCCGGAAGCTCAGAGGTTACGACGCCTCACAGGCGGGACATACCGCGCTGCCAAATGACCCTAGCCACCGCGACTGAAAGGATCAATTTTGTTGTGTGATCTTCAGGCTCTCGTGCAACACTGGGTTGTCAGGCAGTCACGAAAGTACGACGTTGCGTGCGTATGGAGTTCTTCAGACAAATTTTTGGTGCAACTGGCAGCCTAGCAATTGCACGCGCACAAATGCACACCGTTTTCTGGAAAGCACGGAGTCTGTTTTCTAGACTTGCGTTTCGAGTTGATCGGTTCTCAAGCACAGTCAAAAAAGACGTTGAGACTCTTTCATACACTCGTTCCATCTATCGTGAACTTCTCTCAATCAGTCTTAAAGGCATAATTGCGGCATGTGTCTTCGTTATAATTGTCGAAACCGTCGAGCATTTCGCGGCTCCGGCAATTGCCGAGATCACACCTAACTGGATTGTGCTGTCTCCTGAGAACTCGGAATTTCTGAGCATTGTTGGGCAGATCGGAGCGGTCTTTCTTGGTATCTACTTCGCCACCTTCGGAATAATCCTCAGCTCAAGCTACAGCCAAATCCGAAGCGATGTTGTCGACCTAATTCTCCGTGAGAAGGTCAACAACGTTTACTCATCGTATCTGATCAATCTCACAATTCTTTGTCTAATCTCCATTGGTCTCAGCTACCTCGGATATGAAACCGGATACACGATCTTCTTCACCGTCTTGCTAGGCGGTCTGGTCGCGATCTTATGCATCTTCGAGTTGGGTAAGCGGCTGTTTCTTTTCTTCGATGTTTCAAGATTGGTAGACGCGGAAATCCTACCCGAAGTGACTCGGCTTATCGGCGAGGTCTCCAATTCAGGGCGGCGCTCCATCCACCTTGATGCACATCGACAAAAGGTTGTTGAACAGCGTCTTTCTACTCTCCGATACCTCAGCTTCAATTCGTCCAACGCTCTTGGTCAATCTTCCAAACCAAATCGCAAAGTGGACCGTGCGTTCGCTGGCCTGTTGATCTATTATGCCGAGGAGCGCCCGAAGATCCCTGCTGAAAGCTATTGGTTCAAGAGGACGCCCAAACACCCAGAGTGGTTCTTTGAAAGCGATTCCAGCACTAGCATGGCGCTGGAAACGGACATGCATCTGTTCCCCAAAGAGGAGATTGATGAACGCTGGTTCGAGGATGCGTTGCTTGATGGATTGTTGGCATCATTTCGACAGAGTTTGGAGCTGGAGGACTATTCAGCAGCCTACAGCACGTTGCAATATGCACAGTCTGCCAACGAGGCGATTGCCACCTTGCTTCTCGCCGATGAAGGTATTTCCTTTCTCAAGCGATTCTCTGACCTCACTAGCAATCATGAAATTGCGCCGGAGCTACCTCTTGACGGAAAAAAGGGTAAGCCGGACATTCAGGAGATATCTTTGCACTTGGGCCTCACCCAAGCTTCGTACATGTTCGCGTATGAATATCTGAGATCGGCGATCCTATTTGCCGAGAAATTGCAGAATCTTTCCAATGGCATCAATTGGGCAAAGCCTGATTTTTCTGGTTTCCCTGCACCGGTATTGGTCAGGCTCCAAAACACGAAAGCAAGGATAGCGTTTGAGCGACTGGTGGAAGGTCGCCCTCTTATGCCCGTTGGGTATATCACCCAACTGATCGCCAAGGAGTTCACCACTGCGTTAAAGGACGGTCTGGAAGCCGTGATACAAGAGATGCGGCGAACCACAACAGAAGCGGTTAGAAGCCGGATTTCGGATAAGCGCGAGCATCTTGCGACGCCGATTCTTCTAAGCTCATTTCGATCCGCCACTCAGTTTGCCGGTTTCATGGATCACCTAGGGTCCGCTCTTGAAAGCGCTTATGCTCTAGAGGTCTACCCAGAATATGAGATCACAAAGATCGACACGACCGCGATGCGCGAAGAGTTTTTGACATTGCGCTCTGATCTCCTTGACCAGCTTTGTTCGATGCCGATCATAGGGTTCTTGGCCAGTGATCTTGGGAAAGCAGAAGAACTGCCGGACTATTTCGGCCAAAGCTACTTCTTGCTTGCAGAAGAATGCTACAGAGCATGTCGAGAGAATGATCCACGCCGGTTCAAGAAGCTTTTTCTAGCTTTCGGGATTCTCGCTCAAATCGCCTTTTCTCGCTTTGAGGATAAGAAGGGCAAGGTGAGCGATGAATACTTTCTATCGCTTCTCGGAACTATCGCGGAGGATATGCTCGCATTGACTGGATATGCGATAGCGTTTGGCGAGCTTCATGAAAGCGACGACTTTAAGTCAGAGGCTGACAAGGTATGGGAAAGCCTACTCGCGAATGCGAAGGATCGCCAAGGCTATCTAAGATGGATTATCGCCATTTCCTCTGCATTGCGAGAGTCGTTCTACGCTGGGCCGAGAAACATAATCAGGACTCGATGGAGTATGGGCTTGAACCATGTCCTCCGAGATCAAGGGTTCGATGATGGTATGAGTTATGACTACGGGGCAAAGCAGCACCCAAGTGCAGTTATTCGATGCATTGCCGGAATTGGTATGAGCCGACCGAGCGAAGCGGCAATCTTTCTTTTGCTACTAGAGAAAGTCGAAGGAGATTTTGAACTTCCGCGAGCAGTCGCTGACTTCAAAGCCAGCTTCGAGAGAGAGGCAGAAAGATGATGAAGCTAACTCGGGGTAAGCAGCCTGAGTGGTTTCCACCAGTTAAACCTTCAGGCTTTGAGCGACTGATATTGAGCGAGCCGATTGACGACTTTCGCAGTCATTATGTCCATATGTTCTTGCAGGACTTGGAGCACTTGGTCCCGCTCGGTTCAAGAAGAGAACGAGACGCCTATTTCGATCTTGAGACGAATGACAAACCACTTGCTGAGCTGGTTCTGGCCTCACTCGACCGGCAATACAACTCCCGCCATATTGCCGATGCCCTGAGGCACTTCTTGTCGTCCACGGCGATGGAGTTGTTCTATTCTGGCCATAGCGTGATTCAGATCACCGCAAAATTTGAGAACAACAAATGGGATGTTCGCTCATTACACCCTAACTCCAGCCGTATCCTTGCGATTGGCTCAACGCTAATACAAGTTCTGCCGGAGCGAGAATCACGGCGGTTGGGCCTTGAAAGAGAAATCTTACCTCAAGAGATTCGAGTCCTAGATCGCAGCCGCCTTCTAAGGATTGAGCTTCCCGCCGACCTTCGGCGCAAGCGCAAGCGCCTTATGAAGCGGCTGAGTCTACTGAGCAGAATATCGTACCCAGACACAGAAAAGCTCTTTCCAAGAACTACGCTCGAAAACCCAAACCCCAAGAACAATCTATGGGATTTCTCGGCCTTTAGAAGAAACTGGGAGATTGCTCTATTCCAAGCGATAAGGGACACCGGCTGGAATGCTAGAGACTACTACGGCGAGGAAAAGTCTGATTTCTTTACGTCGGTCTGGCGATTGCGGTTTCGAAAGTTCCAAGCTGCATTGCGCATCGAGATCATCCGGCAACTCAATGAGCAGATTCCGCCCATTATAAGGAAGGTCAATCCTGACTTCACTATGACGATTAGGGAGCAAGGAATGCTTTCACCTGCGGAGCTGACGGAAATGGAGCGACAACTTTACGCGGGCGAAATATCGTTCAAGGAGGTGATAGACTCCACGTTTAATCGTTGAAGACAGTTGCATTGATTGGATCACCTATCGGCAGATTGGCTCGAAAGGTCTTAGCTTCAGTTTCAGATTTTCGGAAAATTATCCCAGGTCGCTCTGACCCCCTCTCTGAGGTGGGGAAAATGCACCAATCAAGAGGGGGTCCTACCCTTCCCTTCTGACACATCAGCGACACAATCCGCTTCACATTCAGAGCTGTTGCTGTAGATTCGCATGAGCAGCGCCTCAGTTGGAATGGGGGTCTAGGACATGCTTGCCCTGTAGAGCACTGTCTTCGGGAGGCAGGGGCCGGAGGTTCGAATCCTCTCTCCCCGACCAGATTCTTTTTGGGGGCACCAAGGGATCAAAACGAAAATGCGCAAATCCTCGCTTGTCATCATCCTGATCGCATCGCTCGCCCTGTCGGCGTGCAACACCGTTCGCGGTCTGGGCCAGGACCTCGAATCGGTCGCCAACGCGGGCGACGAGGTCATCTGATCCGCATCGCTTGCTAGCGGGCTCCAATTGCGCCACGCTGGCGGCGATGAACCTGTTCGATCTCAGCGGCAAGGTGGCCGTCGTCACCGGCGGTAATGGCGGCCTGGGCCTGGCGATGGCGCGCGGGCTCGTGAAGGCCGGCGCCGATGTCGCGATCTGGGGCCGCAACGCGGACAAGAACCGCGCCGCCTGCGAAGAGCTGGGCGCGCTCGGCGGAGGCCAGGCGGCGGCATTTTCCTGCGATGTGTTGGAAGATAGCCAGATCGCCGCAGCGCTGGCCGCGACGCTCGACCGGTTCGGCAAGGTCGATGTCTGTTTCGCCAATGCGGGCGTCGGTGGCGGCCGTGCCCTCCCCGAAATGACCCCGCAGGCGTGGGACGATGTCATGGCGATCAACGCGCGCGGCGTCGCCCTTACCTATCGCCATGTCACCGCGCACATGATCGAGCGCGGCGAAGGGGGGAAGCTGCTCGCGACCTCATCCGGCCAGTCGATCATGGGGGTCAATCGCAGTTCCAACTACGCGGCGTCGAAGGCCGCGGTGAACGGGCTGACCCGCGGAGCAGCGTTTGAGCTGGCGCGCCACGGGATCACTGCCAATGCCTTCCTGTTCGGTTTCTATGAGACCGACATGACCGAATCGGCCGACCCGCGCTTTGCCGAGTGGATGACCAAGCGCATACCCTTGCGCCGCTTCGGCGATCACGAGGGGCTGGAAGGCCTTGCGGTGTTCTTCGCTTCGCCGCACAGCGACTACATCACCGGCCAATGCCTGCCCATCGATGGGGGCCTCTCAATCAGTTAGGAAGTGTTTGGTTCCCGGGTATTTTTCGGAACCCGCCCCCTGTTGAAACCGTTGAAAAGTCAAAGGCTGGCGCAATGGCGCGCCGCCCGCTGACTATTCAAAGGAACGACCATCATGATGGCCATCATCACCCTGATCGCAACGATCCTCCTGCCGCCGCTGGGCGTGGCACTGAAGCACGGACTCGACCGCGACTTCTGGATCAACCTGATCCTCACGTTGCTGTTCTTCATCCCCGGCGTCATTCACGGTCTCTACGTGAACTTCGTGCGTAGCGGGAATGCACTCGCCTAACCTGTAGAATACTTGAAACATCGCGCGCGGGGCGGCATCGGTTGGGCATGAACAGTCCAAACCGGGGCCGCCCCGCCGTTCTTTTCGTCTGTCTCGGCAACATTTGCCGATCGCCATTGGCCGAGGCGGCGTTTCGTGCCGCTGCCGAGGAAGCCGGGCTGGATGTCCAAGCCGACAGCGCGGGGACCGCCGCCTACCATGTCGATGCGCCGCCCGATCCGCGCAGCATCGATACTGCCGCCCGTGCCGGGATCGACATCCGCCACTATCGCGGGCGACAATTGGTGCGCGAGGATTTTACGCGTTTCACGCATATCTTTGCGATGGATCACCAGAACCTGCGCAATATCAGGGCGCTTGAGCCCGAAGGCGGCATCGCGCAGGTCGCGCTATTGATGGACATGGTCAGAGGGCGCGAAGGTGCCGCGATCGCCGACCCCTATTACGACGGCGAAGAGAATTTCCGCGATACGTGGGAGGACGTCAGTCTGGCAGCACAGGCGCTGGTCGAAATGCTTGCGGGCCGATTGGACAATTAAGGAGAAACCTTCGCGATGTTGCCTCCAACCGAATACCTGCTGGCATTCTCTATTGCAGCGCTGCTCCTCACCATCACGCCCGGACTGGATACGGCGCTGGTGCTTAGGACGGCTGCTGTCGAAGGCGGGCGGCGGGCCTTGCAAGCAGGTCTGGGGATTGCCGCAGGTTGTCTCGGCTGGGGCCTGATCGCTGCAGCCGGATTGGGCGCGCTGTTGGCGGCTTCGGAAGCGGCTTATAATGTCTTGCGCTGGATCGGTGCGCTCTACCTGTTCTATCTCGGGTTCAAGCTCTTGAGAGCACCGGCGCGGGAATTTGCCAGCGATCTGCCGCGTCAGGGTGACAGTTCGCAGGGCTGGTTCTGGCGCGGATTTCTCACCAACATGCTCAATCCCAAGGTTGGCGTGTTTTACGTATCGTTCCTGCCGCAATTCATCCCTTTGGGCACCAACGTCTTTGCGAGCAGCACCGTGCTGGCACTCATTCACGCAGTGCTTGGCATCGGCTGGTTCGTCGCGCTGATCCTTGCGACCAGGCCGATATCCAGGGTGTTGAGACGGCCCACCGTGACCCAGTGGCTTGACAGGATCACAGGGCTCGTCTTCGTCGGTTTCGGCGTCAGACTGCTGGCAAGCCACCGCCACTAAGCAGGCTCAACCACCACGCAGCAACTGCACACCCCAGTCGCGCTCGAACAAATACAACAGGATACGTGCCGCAGCGCCGCGCTCGCTCGACAAGCCGCCGTCGCGTTCCATCAGCAGCCGCGCGTCGTCGTGCGCCGCCGGCAGCAGCCGCGTGATCTGCTCGAGATTGGCCACGCGGAACGGCGTGTCGCCCGATTGCCGCGTACCCAGCAACTCACCCCCGCCGCGCAGTTCGAGGTCCTCCTCGGCAATACGGAAGCCGTCCTGCGTCTCGCGCATCAAGGCGAGCCGCTTGCGCCCCGTTTCGCTGAGCGCGCCGCCGCGCAGCAGCAGGCACACGCTTTTCTCGCTGCCGCGCCCCACCCGGCCGCGCAACTGGTGGAGCTGTGCCAATCCAAATCGTTCGGCCTGCTCGATCACCATCAGCGTCGCGGCGGGCACATCGACCCCGACCTCGATAACCGTGGTGGCAACCAGCAGCTTGGCCTCGCCGCTGGCGAAGCGCTCCATCGCCGCGTCTTTCTCTTCAGGCCGTTGTTGCCCGTGGACGAGGACGACGTCGTTTCCGAACCGCTCATTGAGCTGGGCATAGCGCGCCTCGGCGGCGGCGATATCGTCGACCTCGCTTTCACGCACCATCGGGCAGACCCAATAGGCCTGCTGTCCGCTGCCGATATGTCGCGAAACCCCGGCGATCACGTCTTCGAGCCGATCCTGCGACACCACCACTGTGTCGATCGGCTGGCGACCGGGAGGCATTTCGTCGAGCTTGCTGACGTCCATCTCGCCATATTGCGCAAGCGTCAGCGTGCGCGGGATCGGCGTGGCGGTCATCGCAAGTGTGTGCGGGGTCGCACGCCCCTTGCTCGCCAGTTGCAGCCGCTGCGCCACGCCGAAACGGTGCTGCTCGTCGATCACCACCAGCGCCAGGTCCTTGTAGGCGACGCTGTCCTGAAAGATCGCATGCGTGCCGACGACGATGTCGATCGACCCGTCGAGCAGGCCCATCAGGATGCTCTCGCGCGCCTTGCCCTTGTCGCGCCCGGTCAGCAGCGCGACCTCGACCCCGGTGGAGGCCGCCATACTGCGCAGCGTCTCGAAATGTTGCCGGGCAAGGATCTCGGTAGGTGCCAGCAGCGCCGCCTGCTTGCCTGCCTCGTTGGCGATCAGCATCGCCTCGAGCGCGACCACGGTCTTGCCCGCGCCCACGTCGCCTTGCAGCAAGCGGAGCATGGGCGCCTCCTGCGCCAGGTCGCCCTCGATCTCGCCGATCGAGCGTTTCTGTGCGCCGGTCAGCGGGAACCGCAGGTCGAGCTTGTCGCGCAGGTGCCCGTCGCCCTGCAGCGGCTGCCCGCGTCGGCGGCGGTTGTCCGCCCGCACCAGCATCAGCGCAAGCGAGTTGGCGAGCAGCTCGTCATAGGCCAGCCGATCGCGCGCGGCGGCATGCTCCCCCTTGTGCGCGAGGTGGAGCGCGTCGCGCCACGCGGGCCAGCCGGCCTTCTCGAACTGCGTGGGCTCGATCCATTCAGGAAGTTGGGGTAGCCGGGCGAGCGCCTGCTCCACCAACCCCGCAACGCGCGGCTGGGTAAGCCCCTCCGACAGCGAATAGACCGGCTCATTGAGCCGGGCGAGGCTTTCGCCGCTGTCCTTCTCGACGTGGTCGGGGTGGACGATCTGGAGCATGTCACCGTAGCGATCGAGCCGACCCGACACCCAGCGCTTCTCGCCTACCGGCAGCAGTTTCTTGGCGGTGAAGGAGGCGCGACCGAAATAGGTCAGTGCGCAGATGTTGCCCACCGCATCCTGGGCCAGCACGCGGTATGGGCCGCGATTGTTGCGTGCTGCGCGGTGTTCGGTCGGCGTCAGAGCGATGACGATCTGCTCGCCCTCGCCCGCCTCGTCGAGATTCTCGACCGGCCGCCGCGTCACGAACCTCTCGGGCAGGTGATAGGCGATATCGCGGAGGCGGGTGAGCCCGAGCTTCTCCAGCGGCTTGCGCAGTTTGGGCCCCACGCCTTCGAGCGCGTCGGTCTCGACGAACAGCGGATTGAGGACCTCGGGACGCATCGCAACTGCTCTAGCGAGAATGACCGCGCCTGCGAAGTTCCCTTGGAAAACTTGCAATTGTGAACGTTTTACATTCTAACCTCGCGCAAGGCGGCGTTCCCTTGGGACTTACATGCGGGAACGACACAGCCAAGCACCTCGGGTCGCGGAACCAAAGCACTTGGGGGAAGACAATATGATCACTAGAATTGCTTTTGGCATCGCTGCCGCGAGCCTGGCTTTCACTGCCACGCCTGCTTTCGCTCAGGATGAACCGGAAGAGCCACGGACGACCTATCGGATCGAATTTCTCAAGCTCAAGCCAGGCGCGGGTGAGCGCTGGACCGAGATGGGCGAGAAGTATTGGGGACCGGCGACGGAGAAGGCCGGACTGCCGCAGCCGGAGGTTCACTGGCTGATGTCAGGACCGTGGGATATCATGATGGTGTTCAAGATGCCGCGCGGCCTGGCAATGCTCGACTCGCACAACCCGCCCGAGCGCGTCGCCTTCCGCAAGGCCTTCGCCGAAGTTGCCGGTGGGGAAGACGAGGCCAAGAAGCTCATCGCGGAGGACAACGAAATCGTTGCGAACTCGATGGTCACCTACAGCCATACGCATCCGTGATCGCATCACGCCCTTGATTGCAGGGGCATGATCGGACAGAGGGGCGCCATTCCATCAGTGATTGGCGCCCCTTTTCCATGCCCGAAGCCCTCACCTTTCCCGCCCGCCTTGCCCGCGCCAAGTTTCGCGCCTGGCATCGCGGCACGCGCGAGGCGGACTATATCTTCGGCGGTTTCTTCGATCGCTATTCGGCGGGCTGGGAAGCGGCCGAGCTGGCATGGTTCGAGGCGCTGCTCGACGAGGACGATGTCGACGTCATGGCCTGGGCGATGCAAACCCAACCGGTACCGCCGAAGTTCCAGGGCAAGCAGATCGAGCTGATGCAGCGGCTCGACTATGTCGATATCCCGCGCTAGGCGCTTGCAGCCTCGCGGGAACATGCCCCGCATCCGACCTTTGACCTGACAATGCCCGATCTCTCCCGCATCCTCTCGGCCAAGGCGCCGCTCACGCTCTCGTCGGTAGCGCGCGGTGCGCAGCCGCTAGTGATGAGCGATCTCGCGCGCGCAGCCAGGGACCGCGCGGTCTTCATTGCGCCCGACGAGGCGGCGATGCGATCGGTTGCGGAAGCGGCGCAATTCTTCGCGCCCGAGCTCGAAGTGATCGAATTCCCGGCGTGGGATTGCCTCCCCTACGACCGCGCCAGCCCCGCCCTCTCGGTCAGCGCCAAGCGGCTCTCGGCGCTGTTCCGGCTGCAGACCGGTAAGTCTGGGTCGCAGCTGCTGGTCACGACTGTCAACGCGCTGACCCAGCGCGTGCTCACCCCCTTCCGCATCCGCGAGAGCGTGCGCGAGTTCAAGCAGGGCACGACGATCGGCCACCAGAGCCTCGCCGCCCTGCTGCAACGCCAGGGCTATTCGCGGACCGATACCGTCGTCGACCATGGCGAATACGCGCTGCGCGGATCGATCGTCGACATCTTCCCGTCGAGCCTCGACGAGGGCCTGCGGCTCGATTTCTTCGGCGACGAGCTCGAAAGCTTGCGGCTGTTCGACCCGACGACGCAGATGTCGACCGGGAAGCTCAAATCCCACCTGCTGCTGCCGGCTTCGGAAGCGCTCATCGACGAGGAATCGATCAAGCGATTCCGGCTGCGGTATCGCGAGATGTTCGGCGCGCATGCGACGCAGGATCCGCTTTACGAGGCGGTGAGCGAGGGTCGCCGGCTGGCGGGCATGGAACACTGGCTGCCGCTGTTCGAAGAGCGAATGGCCACGCTGTTCGACTACCTCGGCTCCGATGATGTCGTGGTCATCGACAGCGGCGCGCAATCAGCTGCCGAAGAACGCTTCAAGGACATTGCCGACTATCACCAGTCGCGCAGCAAGACGGCGGGACAGGCGGCGGGCAGCTATCGTCCCTTGAGCGAGGATGCGCTCTATCTCGCGCCCGAAGAACTGGCCGGGCTGCTCGAAGCGCAGAAGGTCCATCGCAGCGTGATCTTCGCTGAGCCCGAAGGCGACCGCGTGGTCGACTTCGGCTTCTCCTCGGCGCGCGATTTCGCCCCCGAGCGCGCGCGCGGCGACAATGTCTACGAAGCCGCCGCCATGCATCTCCAGTCGCTCAGCAAAGCGGGCAAGAAGCCGCTGCTGGCCGCCTATTCCAAGGGCAGTAGGGCGCGCATCGCCTCGATCCTGTCTGAAGCCGGCGCATCGACCAAGCTTGCCGAGAGCTGGCAGGAAGCGCTCGGGCTTTCTGCCAAGGGCCAGCCCGTCGCAATGGTGCTGCCGCTCGAGACCGGCTTCGCCAACGACCAGCTCGAGCTGCTGACCGAACAGGACCTGCTCGGCGATCGGCTTGTGCGTCGCAAGAAGCGCCGCAAGGATTCGGATGCCTTCCTCGCCGAACTGCAGGCGCTCGCCCGCGGCGACCTGGTGGTCCATGTCGAGCACGGCATCGGCAAGTACCTTGGGCTGGAACCTGTCCCGGTCGGCAAGAGCAAGCACGATTGCGTGATGCTCGAATACAAGGGCGGCGACAAACTCTACATCCCGGTCGAGAACATCGACGTCCTGACGCGTTACGGCTCCTCCGAGGACGCGGTCATGCTCGACCGGCTCGGCGGCGAGGCCTGGCAGAAGCGCCGCGCCCGGCTGAAAGAGCGCATCCGCGAGATCGCAGGCGAGCTGATGCAGGTCGCTGCGCAGCGCGCGCTCAAGAAGGCGCCCGTGCTGAGCGCCGAGGACGGCCCCTACAACCAGTTCGTCGAGAAGTTTCCGTGGGAGGAAACCGACGATCAGGACCGCGCCATCGAGGACGTGCTGCGCGACCTCGAAAGCGGTCGTCCGATGGATAGGCTGGTGTGCGGCGATGTAGGCTTCGGCAAGACTGAAGTAGCCCTGCGCGCAGCCTTTGTAGCCGCCATGAACGGCCAGCAGGTCGCGGTAGTCGCTCCAACCACCCTGCTCGCCCGACAGCATTACCAGAACTTCACCGAGCGCTTTGCCGGCTTCCCGCTCAAGGTCGGGCGGCTATCGCGACTGGTCCCGGCCAAGGAAATGGCCGAAACGCGCGAGGGCTTGGAAAAGGGCGATGTGGATATCGTCATCGGCACCCATGCGATCCTGTCGAAGAACACAAAATTCCGCGACCTCGGCCTGGTGATCGTCGACGAGGAACAGCGTTTCGGCGTGACCCACAAGGAGAAGCTCAAGCAACTCCGCGCCGACGTCCACGTGCTGACCCTCACCGCCACCCCGATCCCGCGCACGCTGCAGATGGCGATGAGCGGGCTGCGCGAGCTCTCGACCATCCAGACCCCGCCGGTCGACCGGCTCGCGGTGCGTACCTACGTGATGGAGTGGGACGACATGGTGATGCGCGAGGCGCTGCTGCGCGAGCATCATCGCGGCGGACAGAGCTTTATCGTCGTTCCGCGCATCTCCGACATGGCCGAGGTCGAGGACTGGCTGCACGAGCATGTGCCAGAAGTGAAATCGATCTCCGCCCACGGGCAGATGGGCGCGAGCGAGGTCGAGGAGCGCATGAGCGCCTTCTACGACCGCAAGTATGACGTGCTGCTCTCGACCACGATCGTCGAATCCGGCTTGGACATTCCCAGCGCCAACACGATCATCATCCACCGCGCCGACCGCTTCGGCCTCGCCCAGCTCTACCAGCTCCGCGGGCGGGTGGGTCGCGCCAAGCTGCGCGCCTATGCCTACCTCACCTATCGCAAGGACGTGCAGCTATCCGAGGTGGCCGAGAAGCGGCTCAAGGTGCTGGGCGATCTCGACAGCCTCGGCGCAGGCTTCCAGCTGGCCAGCCACGACCTCGACATTCGCGGCGCCGGCAATTTGCTCGGCGACGAGCAGTCGGGCCATATCCGCGAGGTCGGCTTCGAGCTTTACCAATCGATGCTCGAGGATGCGATCCTGGCCGCCAAGGCGGGCGAGCTAGGCCTGGAGGCCAAGCCGGAAACGGTCAGCCCGCAGATCACGGTCGATGCGCCGATCATGATCCCGGAGGATTACGTCCCCGATCTCGCCGTGCGCATGGCGCTCTATCGCCGCCTCAACGATGCGAAGGACAAGGCCGAGATCGAATCGCTTGCCGCCGAGATGATCGACCGTTTCGGTCCCCTGCCCGACGCGACGCAGAACCTCGTCCGCCTGATTGAGATCAAGCACCAGGCGATCGCCGCCAATATCGCCAAGATCGACGTTGGAGCGCGCGGCACGCTCGTCACCTTCCACAACGACGATTTCCCCGACGGCCCGGGCCTGATCGCCTATGTCGACAGGTTGCAGGGCACGGCCAAGCTGCGGCCCGACATGAAGCTGGTGATCAACCGCGCGTGGAACGACCCGCACAGCCGGCTCAACGGCCTGTTCCAGCTGACCAAGGGTCTGTCGAGCATCGCCAGGAAGGCGAAGAAGCGCGAGAAGGCGCTCGCCTGAGCGAGATCAGCCGCGCGCCATCCGCAGCATGTCGTCATTGCGCATCGGCGCCGCGCGCAGGAAGCCCTGCCAGTAGGAGCAGCCCTCGGCGATCACCGCATCGCGTTGTGCCTCGGTCTCGATCCCTTCCGCCACCACTTCCAGCCCCATCGCATGCGCCAGGCCCACGATCGCGCGCAGCACCGCGAGATCCCGCTCGTCACGGCAGATCCCGACCACCATGCTGCGGTCGAGCTTGATCGCGTCGAGCGGAAGTTCCTTGAGGTAGCGAAAATTGCAGAAACCCGCGCCGAAGTCGTCGAGTGCAACGCGCAGGCCAATATGTCGCAGCGCAGCCAGCGCCTCGGCCGCGAGGTCGAGATCGCGCAGCAGCACGTCTTCGGTGATTTCCAGCGTCAGCCGCGAAGGCGCAATGTTGGAGCGCCCGATCCCGCTGGCGAAATCCTGCGCAAAGCTCCGCTCGGCCAATTCTTCGGGAGTGATGTTGAGGGCCAGCCCGAGGTGTTCCGGCCATTGCGATGCCTGCTGCATCGCCTGCGCCACCACCTGGCGCGACAGCGGTGCGACCAGGTGCGCCTTTTCGGCAATGTGAAACAGGTCGCGCGCACCGATCTCGCCCAAGGTCGGATGCTGCCAGCGGGCGAGCGCCTCTGCCCCCACCATTCGGCCATCGGCGCAGGAGAATTGCGGCTGGAACAGCACTTCGATCTCGCCCCGCCCCAGCGCAGTCACCAGATCGCCCTCTAGCGCGCGCGAAAGCCCTGCCGGCAGTTCGCCACTGCGCAGTGTCCGTCGCGGGATATCGCCCATCGTCATGATGCAAATGTAACGGACATCTAAGGAAAATTCTTCTGCCTAATGTGGTTGCGTTGAAAAATGGCACAGTGCGTCATAGGGATGGTGAACGGCAAGCCAGCGCGCGGAAGGGGCGTCCAAGGTGACAAGCAGCCAGGAATTCGAACGCGTGGCCCTGCTCGCCTCCGATGTCGAGCGTGCGCAGGAGGCCTATGCGGAGCTTTCGCGCGAGCATGACTGGGCGCCGATCGAAGAGGCCGATGCCGTCGTGGTGCTGGGCGGTGACGGTTTCATGCTCCAGACGCTGCACACCATGCTCGATTCGCACCGGGTCATTCCGGCTTACGGGCTCAATCTCGGCACCGTCGGCTTCCTGATGAATCGCTTTCGCAGTGGCAGCAACCCGATGCGACGCATGGCCAAGGCGCGCTCGATCGCGGTCGCGCCCTTGCTGATGGAGGCGCGAACGCAGGACGGGAATTCGCACAGCTTCTTCGCCATCAACGAAGTCTCGCTGCTGCGCGAAACGCGTCAGACCGCCAAGATCGAGGTTTCGGTGGACGATCGGGTGCGCATTCCCGAACTGGTGTGCGACGGCGTGCTGCTGTCAACGCCCGCGGGCTCGACCGCCTACAACCTCTCGGCCAACGGGCCGATCCTGCCGCTCGATTCCGAACTGATGGCGCTGACTCCGATCAGCCCCTTCCGCCCTCGGCGCTGGCGCGGTGCCATCCTGCCCGATCGCAGCCGGGTCACTTTCAAGGTGCTGGAACCCCACAAGCGCCCGGTTTCGGCGGTCGCCGACCAGAAGGAAGTGCGCGATATCGCGGAGGTTTCGCTGGCCGTCGCGCGCGATTCGGAGCTGACTTTGCTGTTCGATCCGGGCCATGCCCTCGACGAGCGGATCGTCGCCGAACAATTCGTGGTTTGACCCGCGCAAACCCGCGAAAACGGGGTTGCAAAGCTGGCGCGGCGACCATATAGGCTCGCCTCCGCCGTAAGGCTGCTCCCCGATAGCTCAGCGGTAGAGTAGGTGACTGTTAATCACTTGGTCGTTGGTTCGAATCCAACTCGGGGAGCCACTTCTTCACCCACATCGCCGGCTCGCAAGCCCGTTAACTTTTGACTTGTCCCCAATCCCATTGGTGGACACGGCAGGTTAACGCGATGGAGTATTCGGCCGCGACGCGCATGAGCAGGGTCTCGAATTAGGAGATTTGCCATGTCGCAATTCAGCTTTCGATCGAGCCAGCCGGACCGCTGGAGCGCACCGCGCCCCTATAGCGACCCGACCCTGCGCCGGATGCACTATGGCCCGATCCGCCCAATGCACGAGCCGCGCGGTTTCCTCTCGCGCCTGCTTGGCCGCGCCTGACGGCTTAAAGGCCTAGCAGCAGCCGCCCACCTACCCAGATCACCAGCGCGGCTGTCAGCCAGCGAATCGCGCGCTGCGGCAGGAAGCGGATCGCCAGCAGGCTGCCGATCTGTCCCCCGATCGCCACCGCGATGAGCAGCGGCAAGGCACCCGAAATCGCCTGTCCGAACGCGTGCGGACCATGCTTGAGCATCTGCCCGGCGAGGCCGAACAGCGAATTGATCAGGATGAACAGGCTCGCGGTCGCCGCGATTGCGCGCGCATCGCGCCAGCGCGTCAGGTGCAATAGCGGCGCCAGGAAGATCCCGCCCCCAATGCCGACCAATCCCGCGAGGTAGCCGAGCGGCGCAGCGATGATGGGCATGTAGCGCGCGATCCGTCCGGGTTCCGCCACGGCGTTCTCGCGAACGGGAATGAGCATGGTCAATCCGGTGAGCAGCAGGCTTGCGCCGAGCAGGACCATGAAGGCGTCGCGCGCGATCGGGGTCAGGCCGCCGAGGAAGGCGGCGGGGGCCGCCAGCGCCGTCACCAGCAGCGCGTCGCGCCACGGCGTGACCTTCGCCCGGGCAAACCTGATTGTTCCGCCCGCCACGACCACGATGTTGCAAGCCAGCGCGATCAGCGGCAGCAGGCGATAGTCCACGCCCCACAGTGCCAGCAGCGCGGCATAGGTCGATCCGCCGCCGAAGCCGACCGCGGCATAGAGCAAGGCGGTGACGAAGAATGCAGCAGCGAGGAACGGCATGATGGCTCTCTATCCGCGCCGATACCTCAGTGCTAGAGCGCTTGTGGGTCGATTGGAGGGAGCAATTGCCATGCAGGCGCAGGATATCGAGCTTGGACCGGAACTGACCCGTGCCGGGCCTGCGGACGCCGGGCTGATCGGTGACATCACCGCCGAAGCATTTCGCAACGATCCCTTCAACCTGTGGATGTTCGGGAATTTTGCCGGGATCCGCTCGCTCTTCCGGTTCCAGGCGAAACGCATCTACGCGCCGCGCGGCTATTGCTATCGCATGGGCGATGAAGGCGCGTGCATGTGGATGATGCCCGGAGAATACGGTGATTTCACCCGGATGGACTACGCGATTTTTGCCATGAACACGCTGTTCACGTCAGGCATGACAGCGATCAAGCGCGGCATCCGGACCGGCGAGGCCATGGCGGATCGCCATCCGAAATTCGAACACGCCTATCTCTTCAGCATTGGATTGCGCCCCAGCGCGCAGGGCAAAGGTCTGGGACGCAAGCTCATCCAGCCCGTCCTCGATACTTGCGACGCCAAGGGCATGCCGGCCTATCTCGAGAATTCGAACCCGGCCAATACTGGCTTCTACAACTCCTGCGGGTTCGAGCAGATGGGCGAGCCGATCCATCCCGAACCCGGCAGCCCGCCGCTCGTGCCGATGGTCCGCGAGCCGCGCTCACCGCTCTGATCGAGCGAGCGCGGCTGGCTGGTCCTTACGCTGCGCCGTGGCAGTGTTTGTACTTGTTGCCCGAACCGCACGGGCACGGCGCGTTGCGGCTGACGTCCATGTCGGCATAGGGGTTGCGGGCATCGGCCCCGCCCGGGCCTGACGCAGCGCGCGGCGAACCGGCGAGCGATCCGAACAGCTCTGGCCGTTCGAACGAGCCGTCGCCATCGTCGGAATTGTCGAAGCCCGTCAGCGGATCGATGTGCCCGGTGAGGAAGTCGGGCAGGTCCGGCAGGTCGCGCATCGGCGCCGGTTCGGCCCTGATCTCCGACTTGAGCAGGATCCGGGTCACGTCTTCGCGCAGCGTGTCGAGCAAGCGCTCGAACAGGCCGAATGCTTCCTGCTTGTATTCGTTGATCGGCTGCTTCTGCGCATAGGCGCGCAGGTTCACCACCTGGCGCAGCGCGTCGAGCGTCGCGAGGTGTTCCTTCCAGTGGTGGTCTAGCCGTTCGAGCAGGATGCTCTTTTCGACCTGGCGCCAGATCCCCTCGTCGGCATTGGCGAACTTGCGCTCCATCACCGCGTCGGCTTCTGCAGCGAGACGCTCCTCGAGCAATTCGGGCTCGACATGGTCTTCCTCGAGCCAGGCATCGATCGGCGGATTGAGGCCGAGCACGTCCTCGACCCGCTCCTTGAGCCCATCGATATCCCATTGTTCGGGATACGATCCCGGCGGGCAGGCATCGGCCACCAGCGCGTTGATCGTGTCATTGCGCATGTCGACTACTACGTCATCGACGCGGTCGGCCTCCATGATCTCGCCGCGCTGTTCGTAGATGACCTTGCGCTGGTCGTTCATCACGTCGTCGAACTGCACGACGTGCTTGCGGACGTCGTAGTTGCGCGCCTCGACCTTCTTCTGGGCAGTTTCGATGGCCTTGGAGAGCCACTTCGAACCGATCGCCTCGCCATCGGCGAGATTCGAATTCATCATCTTGGCGAACAGCGTGTCCGGGCCAAAGATGCGCAGCAGGTCGTCCTCGAGACAGAGGTAGAAGCGCGACAGGCCGGGGTCGCCCTGGCGGCCCGAGCGACCGCGCAGCTGGTTGTCGATGCGGCGGCTCTCGTGACGCTCGGTACCGAGCACAAACAACCCGCCCGCCTCGAGCACCTTGGCCTTTTCGGCCGCGACTTCGTCCTTGATCTTCTGGATCGCCGCGTCGCGCTCGGGACCTTCGGGCGTCTCGGACAGCTCGTCCTCGATCCGGAACTCGATGTTACCGCCAAGCTGGATGTCGGTCCCGCGGCCCGCCATGTTGGTGGCGATGGTCACCGCGCCCAGGCGCCCGGCCTGCGCCACGATATGCGCTTCCTGCTCGTGGAAGCGGGCATTGAGGACGGCATGCTCGACGCCCTCCTTCTCGAGGAACTGGCTCAGCAATTCGGACTTCTCGATTGAGACGGTACCCACCAGTACCGGCTGGCCGATCTCGTTCTTTTCCTTGATCGCCTTGGCGATGGCGGCAAACTTGTCGAGCGTGTTCTTGTAGAACTCGTCTTCCTCGTCGATGCGCTGGACCGGGACGTTGGTCGGAATCTCGACCACGTTCATCTTGTAGATGTCCCAGAATTCCGCTGCTTCCGTGGCCGCGGTACCGGTCATGCCCGAAAGCTTGGGATACATGCGGAAGTAGTTCTGGAAAGTGATCGAGGCGAGCGTCTGGTTCTCGGGCTCGATCTTGACGCCTTCCTTGGCCTCGACCGCCTGGTGCAGGCCGTTCGACCAGCGGCGGCCGTCCATCATGCGGCCGGTAAATTCGTCGATGATGACGACCTTGTCGTCCTTCACGATGTAGTCGGTGTCACGCTTGAACATGTGCACCGCCTTGAGCGCCTGGTCGAGGTGATGGACGACCTGGGTGTTTTCGACGTCGTAGAGGTTGGTCGAGGCCAGCAGGCCCTTCTCGATCAGCAGCTTCTCGACTTCCTCGGTGCCGTCTTCGGTCAGCTGGATGCTCTTGGACTTCTCGTCCTTCTCGTACCAATCCTCGGGAATGGTCTTCACCACCTCGTCGATCGAGATGTAGAGGTCCTGCTTGTCCTCGGTCGGGCCCGAGATGATCAATGGCGTACGCGCCTCGTCGATCAGGATCGAATCGACCTCGTCGACGATGGCGAAATTGAAGGGGCGCTGCACCATCTGGCGGCGCTCGTGCTTCATGTTGTCGCGCAGGTAGTCGAACCCGTATTCGTTGTTGGTGCCGTAGGTGATGTCGGCATTGTAGGCGTCGCGCTTCTCGAACTCGTTCATGTTCGGCACGACAACGCCTACGGTCAGGCCAAGCCAGCTGTAGAGCTGCCCCATCCATTCGGCGTCGCGGCGGGCAAGGTAGTCGTTGACGGTAACGACGTGGACGCCCTTGCCCTCGATCGCGTTGAGATAGGTGGCGAGCGTCGCCACCAGCGTCTTGCCCTCGCCCGTACGCATCTCGGCGATTTCGCCGCGGTGAAGAACCACGCCGCCGACGAGCTGCACATCGAAATGCCGCATGCCGAGCACGCGGACTGAGGCTTCGCGGACCGTGGCGAAGGCTTCGGGCAGGATATCGTCGAGCGATGCCCCATCGTCGAGCTGGCGACGGAACTTGTCGGTCTGCGCCTTCAGTTCGTCATCGGATAGCGCCTGGATCTGCGGTTCGAGAGCATTGATTTGATTGACGATCTTGCCGATCGACTTGACGTAGCGGTCGTTGGACGAGCCGAAAACAGACTTGAGAACGGTGTTGAGCATGGATGGTCCTGTCGGGACTGAAATGTAGAGAGGCGCAGCCGCGCATGAACTGCCGGCTGCCGGGAAATCAGGCGGATTGTAGCCCTAGGCTATTCGTACGCGCGATCGGCGCCGAATTGCACGGTCGGGATGTAGATGCGGATGGTCTTGCGCGGAGCGGGATTGCGATCCGCGCATTTCTCCGAATCCGGTCCGGTTGCGGTGCGCGAGTCGCAGACACATTTCTGTCCGCTTTCCGCTTGCGCGGCGACGACGCTCTGCCCGACCTGGCCTGTCAGCGCCTCGGCCATGGCGGGGCTGACCGGGGAGCCGATGGCGGCAAGTCCGGTAAGCAGCGCGAGGCAGGCGAGAAGACGGCGTAACATTGCGCGGCAAGATAGTTATTTTCGCGCCAAAAGTCCACGTTCGGGCATGCGAATTTCTCTAATTCCCATCTGTCGCGGGCAAATCGACTACATCTTGCGCGTAACTGGTCGTCACACGCTTGCGCACGGGGTTGCCCTGGGCATCGCGGAACGGCTCGAATTTGCGGACGCGGGTACAGGGATTCCGCTCGAGCAAGCCCTTGGGAACCGTCCCGATCATTCCGTTGACTTCGCAATCCACGACGGAACCGTCCTCGGTCACGGTGAAGGCGAAGGCAGCGCCGTAAACCTCCGGTGTCGGAAATGCTCTGAGGGTCCAGCGAACAGCCTCGTTGTACTTGCCTGGAACGGGATTCCCATCAGCGTCGAAGGCCGGACGAAAGCGCGCCCGCGCCCGCACGAGCCGGCATGTCGCTGAATCGAGTTCGGAATTTCCACTCGTTTCGGTAACGAGGCAGGAATAGACGCGGCCGTGTTGGTTGATCGCAAGCTCGAACGCCGTCCGCCCCTCGGTTCCGGCCCGCTTCGCCCGCAGCGGATAGTCATTGGCCGTGATCCAGGCATCCTTGTCCCCCAACGGTTCAGGATCGGCGGGCAATTCCTCAGGGGGATCGAATTTCTGCGGCGGAGGGGGTGAGGGAATGACCCTGATCGGCGGTGGCGTCGTCGCGGCCTTCTTCGCTGCATCTGCCTGAACAGGGGCCGATGGCACGGGTTCCTGGGCCATCAGGTTTCCCGCAGCGATCACGCCGATCACACCAACAAATGCGCGAATTCCCAGCATAAACAGCCTCCACCACGCGAGTTGGCCAATTCGATTGATCAATGCAAGCTTGTTAGCTGCATCGCGCTGCCCTAACTCGCGGCCGATGGACCTGGAACGCTCTCCCCTCGCCCTGCCCTTTCCCGATATGCCCGCGATCGACGGGGTCACGCTGCGCGTATCGAATGCGCGCTACAAGAACTGGGACCGCGCGGACCTGACCTTTGCCGAATTGGCGGAAGGCACTGCTGTGGCGGGCGTCTTCACGCAAAGCGCCTGCGCCTCGTCCGAGGTCGAAATGGGGCGTGAGCAGGTCAGATCCGGCCGTGCGCGTGCCCTGATCGTCAACGCCGGCAATTCGAACGCGTTCACCGGCTATCGCGGACGCGAGGCGGTCGAGCAGATCATGGCGCAGGTGGCCGAGGGGATCGGCTGCGCGCCCGGGGAGGTGTTCGTGTCCTCGACCGGCGTGATCGGCGTGCCGCTGCCCAAGGACAAGGCGCGCGACGGCGTCGCCAAGGCTCTCGCCGCAGAACCTTGCGGGTGGGAAGATGCAGCGCGAGCGATTGGTACAACCGACACCTTTACCAAGGGCGCAACATCGAGCGCGGTCGTCGGCGGCAAGACCGTGACGCTGTGCGGCATCATCAAGGGCAGCGGCATGATCGCGCCCGATATGGCGACCATGCTCGGCTACATCTTCACCGATGCGGCGGTTGATCCCGCCTTCCTGCAGCAGCTGCTGTCCACCGCGAACCGGCAGACCTTTTCCTGCATCACCGTCGATGGTGATACCTCGACCAGCGACACTGTGCTGGCCTTTGCGACTGGCCGGGCAGGCAATGCGCCGCTCGCAAGCTTTGACGACGCGGGGGCCGACGCCTTTGCCGCCGCACTGACGGATGTCTGCCGCCAGCTGGCGCAACTCGTGGTGCGCGACGGTGAAGGCGCGAGCAAGTTCATCACCATCCGCATGTCCGGCGCCGCCTCCGATGAGAGCGCGCACCGCGTGGGCCTCTCGATCGCCAACTCGCCGCTGGTCAAGACCGCCATCGCGGGCGAAGACGCCAATTGGGGCCGCGTCGTCATGGCCGTGGGCAAGGCCGGCGAACCGGCAGATCGCGACAAACTCTCGATCGCCTTCGGCGGCATCTGGGCCGCGCGAAACGGCCTCCCGGTCGAGGACTATGACGAGGCACCCGTCGCCGCGCATCTCAAGGGTTCGGACATCGACATCGCGGTCGACCTCGGTGTGGGCGAAGGCCGCGCAACCGTGTGGACCTGCGATCTTACCCACGGCTACATCTCGATCAACGCCGACTACCGGTCGTGACCGGCCTCGACGCATCGATCCTGGCGCTGATGCGCGAGGTAACCCAGCGCGCCATCTTGCCGCGGTTTCGCAACCTGTCAGATGGCGACGTTATCGAGAAGGCCAGCGACGACCTCGTGACGATTGCCGATCGCGAAGCCGAGGACATGCTGGCAGAAGGTCTGGCGGCATTGGACCCCTCGCTTGCCATCGTCGGCGAAGAGGCGGCGCATGCCGACCCGGCGGTGCTCGGCGCGCTGGGCGGCGACTGCTGGATCGTCGACCCGATCGACGGGACGCATAATTTCGCGCATGGCAAGCCGCCCTTCGGCATCATCCTCGCGCAGGCCAGCGGCGGGCTGTGCCATTCCGGCTGGATCTACGATTGCCTGTCGGACCGCTTCTGCCACGTGCATCGCGGCGCCGGCGCCTTTGTCGATGGGGAGCGCATTGCCTCGCGCACCACCGGCGAAGCGCCACCGGTCGCGGCGATCGCGCGCATTTTCCTGACCGAGGAACAGCGCGCGCTGGTCGATGCGCGCCTCGCCCCGCACTACCGGCTGGTCGATATCCCGCGCTGCGCAGCCGAGCAATACCCGCGCCTCGCTCTGGGCGAGAATGACGTTTCCAGCTTCAAGCGCACCCTGCCCTGGGATCACGGCGCAGGCGTGCTTTGGCTCAACGAGGCGGGTGGCAAGGCGGCGCGGCTCGACGGCAGCGAATACCGCGTCGACGAACATGAAAAGCCGGGGCTGATCGGTGCATCAACCCCGGCCATATGGGACGAATTTGCGAAGCGCGCGCTGGCGCCGCGGGATTAGAGCTCGCCTTCGAGCCACGCCTTGAGCTGGCTCTTGGGCCGGGCGCCGGTAAGTTCGGCCACCTTCTCGCCGCCCTTGTAGAGCGCGAGGAAGGGAATGCCCTGCACACCCAGGCTGCCGGGCGTATCGGGATTCTCCATGATATCCATCTTGGCGATGGTCACCTGGTCGGCCAGCTCGTCGCTGATTTCTTCGAGCGCGGGCGCGATCATCTTGCACGGGCCGCACCAATCGGCCCAGAAATCGACCAGCACGGGCTTGTCGGACTGGAGCACATCGCTCTGGAAGCTGGCGTCGGTGACGTTGACGGTTGCCATTGGGGAATCTCCTGAATTTTCGTTGCCACCAATCTAGGCGGCTTTGCCGTGGGGACAACGGTTGGGTGTGGAAAGCTTTCCTAGCTTTTCTGGAAGGCGTTTTTGAACGTCCAGACCTGGGCATCGGAAAGGGCAAATATCTCAGGTGTTTGCGTGTAAAGCACCGCTGCGCGCACCGCACGGCCGGGATAGATCGCCTCGAGCGCGGCGACATAGGCCGCCATCTGCTTGAGCACGGATTCGGGGATCGCCGCGGCGGAAGTCGGCGGTCGCCGTGCGGTCTTGAAATCGACCACGGTGACGCGGTCCCTGGTCACTAGCAGCCGGTCGGCAGTGCCCGCGATCACCTCGCCCCCGACGATCGCAGCAAGCGGCACCTCGGCCAGCGCTGCGGGTGAGAAGACCTCAGCGAAGTCGGGATGGTCGAGCACCTGCAACGCGCGAGCGAGGATATCCGCTCGCGCATTCTCGGAGAGGTCGTGCGCCTGCCTGGCGAGCCAGGCCTCCGCGGCCGCGCGCCTCTGGTCACGCTCGAGTTCGGGCAGGCGTTCGAGCAGCCGGTGGATCAGCACCCCGCGCCGCGCGGCTTCGCGCACCTCACCAGCCGGAAGCGGCGGATCGGCGCCCTGCTCCTCGCCTGCGCGAGACGGCGCCAGCGGACGCGGCGGCCGCGGCTCGGGCCCGATCGGCGTACGGGCCCAGTCCGGCAATGTCCCGTGCTCCGCTGGAGGTGTGCCCGCTTCTTCCCGCACGGGCGGAGAGCGCTCGCCCCATTCGCTGCGGGCGCCCCACAGATCGTCCTCCAGCGCATCCTCGCCGAACAGCGGCGCGAGACGCGCATACCAGCTATCGGGATGCGGGCCCTTGGCATCGCGCGGCCCCAGCGACCCGCCGATGAACAGCGCTTCCTCCGCGCGCGTCATCGCGACATAGAGCAACCGCCAGTGCTCCTGCAGTTCGGCAGCCACTGCCGCCTGCTTGCGCGCATCGAGCGGGCCGGCGATCTCCTCCTTGCGTAAAGCCGGAACCGGAACCTCGCGGCCCTGTCCGATCGCCTCGTCCTCGCGCAGCGATAGCTCCCCGTCCTCGCTCGGCCGACCGGCGGCATCGGCGAGGATCACGATCGGCGCCTGTAGGCCCTTGGAACCATGCACCGTCATTACGCGGACGAGGTCGCTGCTCTCCCCGGCATCGCGCTTGAGTTCGCTGTCCCCGGCCTCGAACCACTGAATGAAACCTGCCAGCGAAGGAGTATGCACCGCTTCATAGGCGAAGGCGGCATTGACCAGTTCGTCGATCGGATCGTTTGCCTCGCGCCCGAGCCGCGCGATGAGCTTCTGGCGCCCCTGCCACGGCCCCACCAGCATCCAGTGAAGCAACGCCTCGGGCGTCTCGAAATCGGCCCCCGCGAGGAGATCGCGCAGCTTGGCGACGGTGTGCGCAACCTGCGGTTCGTCGCTCTCGCGCAAGTGATGCCATAACCGTCGCTTCTCCCCCCGCGGGACGAAAGCGAGCAGTTCCTCCTGGCTCCACCCGACCAAGGGTGAAGCCAGCAGATTGGCCAGGTTCAGGTCGTCGAGCGGCTGCGCGGCGAACTTGAGCGCCGCCACCAGATCCTTCACCGCCAGCGGCGCGCCGAGGCGCAGGCGATCGACGCCCGCCACCGGCACGCCCTTGGCATGGAGCCGCGCGACGATCAGCGCGGCGAGTTCGCGCCGCTTGCGCACCAGCACCATGATGTCGCCCGCGCTGGCATTGCGCTTCCGGCCCTTCTCGAGCGCGAAGGGCTCGCCTCCCTTGACCCAGCGCTGCACCTGCGTCGCGATCTTCTCGGCCAGCATGCGGTCGTGGCGCGCCAGCCAGTCCTGCGCCTCGCTGTCTGCATCATTGCCGCGGGCATCGCGCACCGGCTCCCACAGCGTGACGAGGCCAGGTCGCTCCTCACCGATATGCAGCGACGGTTCGTCCTTGAGGCCGAAGGCACCCGGTCCGATCGCCGCAATCGCACCGTCGACGAAGGTCAGCACGCTCCTGGCAGTGCGGAACGACTGGCCGAGGTCGAGATCCCCGAACTGCGGCGTCAAGCCGCTGCGGCGCACCTCGTCGCTCGCCGCGGCGTTGCCGATCCCCGCCTTGACGCGCAACTTGGCGGCCTCGAAATTTTCCGGGCTGGTGCCCTGGAAACCGAAGATGGCCTGCTTGTAATCGCCGACTGCAAAGATGGTCCGCAACCTGCCCGCCGCCGCACCCTCGCCCGAGAAGAAGTCGTCGATCAGCCCGTCGAGGATGATGTTCCACTGCGCCTCATTGGTGTCCTGCGCCTCGTCGACGAGGATGTGATCGAACTGCCGGTCGAGCTTGTAGCGGATCCAGTCCGCATCGGCCTTTTCGGTCAGTAGTTGTGCGGCGCGCTCGATCAGGTCGTCGAAATCGAGCAGGCCCTCGCGGGTCTTGGCCTCGTCCCACAAGAGCGCGAATTTCCGCCCCAGTTCCAGCGCCGGCGCGAGGAAATCGGCGAGGTCGAGCAGCGTCTGCCGCTCGGCGACCAGTGCCACCGCTTCGACGACCTCCTGCTGGCGCGCGACGAAGTGCGGGTCCTCGTCGCTTGGCTTCTTCATCGTGCGCGGCGTCCCGTCCTTCTTGAGCACGGTGTCGTAGAAACCGCCCAGGGCATCCATGCGGGCGCCCGTCTCGAGCGTGAGCCAATGCTCGATGAAACTCGCGCTTTCCTGGCCGGTCTTCGCATTCCATCCGGCGAGCACCGGCAGCATAGCGCGAAGCTGGTGGTCGGGAAATATCTCGGGCGAGAGCGCGTCTGCCATCCACAGCGCATCCGCATCGCTCGGCAGTCCCAGCAATTGCAGCACCTGCCCACGCATCGGCGGTTGCCATGCGGTCCGTCCGAACCACAGGCGATGTTGCCGGGCACAGCGCATCAGCCAGCTACGCAGCGCGTCGGGATCCTTGCGTGTCGTGAATTCGGCCACTGCGTCGAGCGTCGCGCTGTCGTGGATACGCTCTGCCTCGGTCAGCATCTCGCCCAGCACTTCGCGGCTGAGCAGCTCGCGCTCGCGATCCTCCATCGGTCGCGAGCCGGGAATTAGTTCAGCCTCGTTGGGGAAATTGGCGAGCAACCATTGCGAGAAAGCATGGATCGTGTCGATGCGCAGGCCCCCGCCAGGGCAATCGAGTACGCTGGCAAACAGGGTGCGGGCCCGCTCGCGGCTCTCGGGTCCGGTATCGGCACCGAGATGACCCAGTTCCTTCGCCAGTTCGGTGTCCTTGAGCCGCACCCAGCGCGCCAACACGGAATTGATCCGCACCGCCATTTCCGCCGCACCTGCCTTGGTGAAGGTGAGGCACAGGATCTGCGATGGATCGACGCCTTCGCGCAGCAGCAGCCGCAGCACGCGCGCCGAGAGCACCTGCGTCTTGCCAGTCCCAGCCGAGGCGGAGAGCCAGACGTTTAGCCGCGGGTCGACCGCCTCGCGCTGGTTGCCCTGGAGGGGATAGACCGCCCCGCTCATGCCGGGGGCCCTCCCGGCCCGGCGCCGTCATCGGTGTCGATTACGCGGATCTGCCATTCCTCGAGCCGCATCAGCTGGTCGTAATCGGTGTAGCCGGGATAGTCGGGATTTTCCTTGGCGGTGAAGGGATCGCGACCGAGGATGAAGCGCGCGATAGCCCGCTCGAGAAAGTCCTCGTGCCGCGGCAGGAATTCCTCGGGCAGCAAGCCGCTCGTCTTGCGCCCGACCTTCATCGGTACATCGACATAGCCGAACTCGCCGTCCTTCTTGGCGAGCGACCAGTATTCGAAGGTCGAGGCCGCACCCGACAGGCCATCGAAATCGCCTTCGCGCGCGATCAGGCCAAGCAGGCCGAGTTGCAATGCATAGCCCGCTTCGACCTGCGCCGCCGATGGCGGGCTGCCGGTCTTGTAATCGACGATCGCCAGCGTTCCATCGGGCAGACGATCGATCCGGTCGGCGCGCCCATGAATACGCACGCCATCGGCCAGCATCTCGCCCTTGCGCTCGACGCCGATCACTTCGCGCCCCTCGCTCTGCTGCGCAGCAATCTGCGCCTCGACCCATTCGAGCGCCTTGAACAGTCGCGGCTTCCACAGCGCCTTGATCGAGGGATGGAGGCTGCTGTCGCGGAGGATTTCCTCGGCAATCGGGATCAATCCAGCACTCGCATCCGCCTTGCGCGCCTTGTGCCACCGCTCAAGCACCTCATGCGCCAGCGTGCCCTGCAGCGCGGGTGTCGCCTCGGCATCGAGCGGGTCGAGCACACGCAGCCCGAGAATTTCCTGCGCGTAGAATTGGTAGGGATCGCCCAGCAGGCGATCGAGCGCGGTCACCTTGATCGTGACCTTGCGCAGTTCCGCCGAAGGATCGGGGCGTGGTCGCGGATAGACCTCGGCAGCGGGCGCAAGGCGATCGAGATGCTGCGCCAGCTGCGGAATCTCCGCTTCGCGGTGCGCCTCGGCATTCTCGCTCAACAGCGCCTCGATCCTGAGCAGGAAGCGCGAGGGGATGGTCGGCCCGTCCATGTCGCGTTCGGCCCGGCTGAGCACCACTTCGGGGGCGCCGAGCGCCCCGGCGAGGTCATGCGCGGACAGGCCGATGCGGAAGTCAGCCCCCGGCACGCCGAGGGCGCGCAGGATCGGCGGCGCGAGCAACGCGTCGCTCCCCGGAACGCCCGGCCAAGTGCCTTCGTTGAGCCCGCCGCAGATTACCAGGTCGGCGCGGGTCATGCGGCTTTCGAGCAGGCCATAGATCGCGACGCGCGGATGTCCGCCATAGGGTGGCCGAACCGCCACCTGCTCCATCGCATCGCGCAAAGCGGAGTGGATGTCCGAGACTGCGACCAGCGTTCCCGTCTCGCGCGCTTGCAACCGCAATTCCTCGACGAAGCGCGACAAGGCCCGCCCGTCCTCTTGCGCCCACAGATCTTCGCCTGCCAGGGCCTCACCCGCCCCGATCAGCAGGTCGAGCAATTCGGCCAGCGGGAGCCGTTCCCCGGATAGCGCCAGCGGCGCGAGCACGGGCGCGACCTCGTCGCTCCACCAATCCTCGACCCCGGCCTTGCGCGCGATCTCGCCCAGCACCTCCAGTCCCTGCGATGGCCGCGGGCCGCGCAGCCGCCGTTCGAAGGCGCGCAGGTTTTCGAGCCATGCGCGGCGGTCGCCGTCCCTCCGCACCAGCGGGTGCGCCAGCGCCGCGATCAGGGGGACCGGGGCGAATCCTTCGGTCACGCATTCGGTGAGCTGGAGGAAAAACCGGCCCGCCGCGGTCAGGTTGAGCGGTGTACCGGCGGTATCGTCGGCAGCGATGTTCCAGCGCTCGAGATGGCGCACGACCCGCCGCGCCAGCCCGCGGTCAGGAGTGACGACCGCCACGCGCTTCTCCGGAGCTTCCAACGCCTGTCGCACCAGCAGGGCGATCGCCTGCGCTTCCTCCTCACTGGTCGGCCGCGTCATCAGCCGCACGCCCGAGAGCCGCCGCTTGCGCGCGTCAAGATCGACCCAGGCCTTGCTCGCTTCGGGGGGCAGGAACAGCGAGGAAATCGCATGCGTCCGCTCGGGCGATGCCGCGCCCAGCCCCTTGCGGTGCCACTGGTCGACCTCCGCGCGGTTCAGCCCCATGCGGCCAAGCAGCAGCTTGAGGTGATATTGCGGATGAGTCAGCGAATCGCTCCGGGCAAACACCGGACCGCCCGGTTCCTTCGATTGCCCCGCCAGACCGAGTTCCTCCCACGCGGCATCGTCCATCGCGAGGTCGACATCGGGCAGGATCACAGCACCCTCGGGAAGATGGGCAATCGCGCGCAGCATGCGGGCGAGCGCGGGCGCCGCGCTGGTCACCCCGGCGGCGACTATGGGAGATTCCGGTGGCTCCTCGCGCCAGCGCCGCGCGGCCCGATCGAACAGCAGGTTGCGGCGCGTTGCCGCATCGACTTCGCCGCGTTCCTCGAGACGGGCCCGCCAGCGCGCCTGGACGCGTGCAAAGATGCGAATGCTGTCCTGCCAGTGACGCGAGACATTGCCTGCGAGCAGATCGAGCACCCGTTCGCTCATCAGGTCGTCGGGCGCCACCTCCTCGACCAGCAGCCGGTCCATGGTCGCCGCGGTCTCGCGCGCCAGCCGCAGCAGCCCGGCGCTGCCCGGGACCACGCGCCCCGCCTCCTCCAATTCAACCCGCAGCAGCTCCGCCAGTTCGAGCCAGCGCCGCGTCGGGTCGACCGCCGGGGGGATCTCGCTCGCGCCCAGCGGGTCGAGCAGTGCGCTCAGCGTCTCGTCGAGGTCGAGGTCGCCGACCATCGCCATGCGCGGCATCAGCAGGCCCTGCATGCCCTGCTCGCCGGTCAGCCGGATGAAGGCCTCGCTCACCGTGCGCGCGGCGCGGCTCGACGGCAGCAGCAGGGTCAGCCGCGACAGGCCGAGCTCGGGATCGAAATATCGCGGGAGCAGGCCCGCCACCAGCGCATCGGCGAAACCGCGGTGCGCGGCGATCGAGTAAACCTTGGGGCCGCCGCGCTCAGCCACGCGCCAGCGCGTCTTCGGTCGGCTTGATCGCTTGGGGGCTGCCGACTTCGAACCACTGTCCGGTAAAACTGGTGCCGAACAGGCGGCCTTCCTCGATCGCGCGATTCCACAGGACATTGGTCGAGAAGCGGCCGTCGGGCGCATCGCGCAGCAGGCGATGCGAAACGAGCTGGATGCCGGTGTAGATGAAGGGCGCAATCCGCCCGGGCTTGCGTCGCGAAAGCCGTCCGAGCGCATCCATATGGAAATCGCCCTGCCCGCTGAAGTTGATCGCGCGCGAATGCGGGACAACCAGCAGCAGCGCGTCCATCTTGTCCGGATTCCAATGCTGCGACAGGTCGTGGAAGCCGCTGCGCGGCCCATCGAGCCAGATATTGTCGGCGTTGAGGCAGAAGAACGGGTCGGGCAGGTGCGGCAGCGCCTTGATCATCCCGCCGCCGGTTTCGAGCAGTTCCGCCCGCTCGTCGGACACGGTAATCGCCGGCAATTCACGCTCGGTCACATGCGCTTCGAGCGCATCGGCAAGATAATGGACGTTGACCACCGCCTTGGTCACGCCGGCATCGGCGAGCCGGTCGAGCGCATGGTCGATCAGCGGCTTGCCTGCGACCCGCACCATCGGCTTGGGCTGCGAGGCGGTGAGCGGGCGCATCCGCTTGCCGAGGCCCGCCGCCATGACCATCGCGGTATCGGACGCAAGCTGCCTCATTCAGGCCTGCCGCCCTTCTGGTCGCGCAATTCCGGCGGGATGTTGGCGTCGAACCAGCGCGCCACCGGGGCAAGCGCCGGATGCGCCAGGTCGCGCTCCATCGCTTCCCACACGCGCGGGATCAGGTCGAGATAGCGCGGCTTGCCATCGCGCTTGTAGAGCCGGGTGAAGATGCCGACGATCTTCGCATTCCGCTGTGCGCCGAGCCGCGCATAGTCGGCCTCGAACTCCGCATCGGCATCGGTCGCAGCGATATAGCGATCGAGCATCGCGCGCTCGAGCTCCAGCGAAACATCGCGCCGGGCGTCCTGCAGCAGGCTGACGAGGTCATAGGCCTTGTGACCCACCAGCGCGTCCTGGAAGTCGATCAACCCCTGCTCGGCCCCCTGACGCGGATCACCCAGCAGCATGATGTTCTCGGCGTGATAGTCGCGCAGCACCGTGACGCCGGGGTTCTGGCGCGTCAGCATGGGCGCGAGCGCCTCGTCCCAGGCGGCGAAATACCCCGCCTCGTCGGCGTCAAGCCGCATCGCCGGGCAATACCACTCGGTCATGAAGCCGGCCTCGCGGTGATACATCGCTATGTCGTAAGGATCGAAGGGCCCGGCTGGCTTCGTGTGAAGCTCGATCAGCGCGTCGATCGCGCCTTCATAGGCCGCCTGTTCGCCATCGGGATTGGCATCGAGCCAGTCGCGCATCCGGTCGTTGCCGAAATCTTCCAGCAGGACCCAGCCCTCGCGCGGCTGCGCGGCATAGACGCGCGGCGCGCGCAGGCCGAATTCGGTCAGCCAGTTCCCGACCGTCAGGAACGGTTGCGGATCCTCATGCGGCGGCGGCGCATGCATCAGCATCGCCTGGTCGTCACCGCGACGGATGCGGAAGTAACGCCGGAACGAGGCATCGCCCGGGATCGGGTCGATCTCCGCCCCGCCCCAATCCGCATTTTCGAGAAATTCTTCGATCCCAGCCGGAAGTTCGCTCATGGCATCCGCCCTAGCCAATCCTCACCACCTTCGACAATTGCGATCCGCCCCTCATCCGCAAATTCGAGACAAATGGAGAGGCATTGTGACTCCTGTGCGAAACCGCCCGCCTTGTCAGGCCATTCGGCGATCAGCGCCGCGCCTTCGCGATAGTCGTCGAGGCCGATCTCCGCGGCCTCTTCCGGCCGTTCGAGCCGGTAGAAATCGGCATGGACTGCGGGCAGGCGCAGCGGCGGCGCGTCGTATGTTTCGATGATGGTGAAGGTCGGCGACGGCACTTCGCCCTCATGCCCCAGCGCCAGCAGGATCGCCCGGGCGAGCGTTGTCTTTCCCGCGCCGAGATTTCCGGTCAGCGCGATCACGTCGCCTGCACGCAGCCGCGCGGCGATACGTTCACCGAAAACCTCGACCGAGGCGAGATCGGGGAGTTCCTGCTTCACGGGATAAGAATGGTGGCCGTCGTGCCGGCGCCCGGCTCACTGAGCAGCGACAGCGTGCCGCCATGTGCCTCGACCAATTGGCGCGCAAGCGGGAGACCCAGCCCCTGCCGCCGTTCGAGCGAGCCATCGGGCGAACGCCGCAATCCGTCGAGCGCCCGCGAAAGCTCGTCATCGCTCATGCCGCGCCCGTTGTCGGACACCACGATCCGGGCGCCTTCGCGGGTCTTGCCGATATCGACCAGGATCTTGCCGCCCGCCGGGGTCGCAGCAATCGCATTGTCGACCAGATTGCCGATCACCCTGCCGAGCTGGCGCTTGTCGGCCTCGACCAGTCCGCCCGAATTGCCGCGCAGGTCGAGCGACAGATTGCCCTCCACGATCGGACCCTCGCGACTCCGCACGACTTCGGTCACGAAGGGCAGCAGCTCGAATCTCTCCTTGCTTAGCGGCAGCAGGCCCGCCTCGCTCTGCGACAGGTCGAGGACGTTTTCGACCTGTTCGGTCAGGCGCGCGACCGATTCGAGAATCGCCGATGTGTACTCTGCCATCTGCTCGGAAACCGGCCCGGCTGCGCCGCTCTGGATCAGTTCCGCGAAGCCGCCGATCGATGTCAGCGGCGTGCGGAATTCGTAGGACATATTGGCGAGGAAGCGCGCCTTCACCGCATCGGCCTCTTCCAGCGCGATGTTGCGTTCGCGCAGGGCATTCTCTGCCTTCTGCGAATCGGTGATGTCGAGCACGGTCAGCAGCCCGTTGCCATCCGGCAGCGGCACGCCGGCGAATTCGAGCGTGCGCCCATCGGCCAGTTCGATCCTCCCGCCCTTCTCCTTACGATCGAGCGTGGCCGCACGAATGATCTCGCCGATCGCCTTGGCCTTGGCCGGACGCGCGAGATTGGGGGCAACCAGCTCCAGCAGGCGGTCCGCGCTCGGGTGCGAATCGAGCTGGTCCTCGGCAAGACCCCAGGTGCCGGCAAAGCTGCGGTTCCACAGCTGGAGCGATCCGTCGGGCGCGAACACCGCGAGCGCTTCGAACAGGCTGTCGAGCGTGGCGGTGCGGGTACGCAGCAGCGTGTCACGGGTTGCGGAGAGCGCCAGTTGCTCGGTCCGGTCTTCGGCGATCAGCACCAGCCCGCCGTCGGGCATCGGCTGCGCAACGGTCCGCAGGTGGACGCCGCCGGGAAGCGGCCAATGCTCTTCGAACGATTCGCTGAGCGAGAACCAGTCGACGTGCTCGCGCCGCCAGGTCGGAAAGTCGCGCACCTCGGGCGTGCGCTTGTTCTCGCGTGCGGTCGAGAGGAATCGGTCGAATGCCAGCCCCTCGCGCACTGCGTCGGGCGACAGGGCAAACTGGCGCAGGAACGGCTGGTTGGCGAAAACCAGCTTCTGCTCCTCGTCGAATTGCGCAACCCCGATCGAGAGCTGGTCGAGCATTGCCCGCTGCGCCTTGCGGAAAGCGTTGAACGCACGTTTCTGCGCCTCGAGATCCTCGATATCGACCGCATAGCCCGCGACGCCTTCGGTGCCGAGCGGGAGATCGCTGACGCGGAAGCTGTGCCGCTTGCCATCGATCGTGGCCGGGACGATACGTTCGACCGCCATTTCCTGCCGCGCCGCCTGCTGCGCGATCTGGGCCGGGGTGAGCCCGTCGACCGGCTCGATCAGTTCGACCTGGCGCGACACGACCTCGTCGGCGCCCTGGGCTCCTACCGCGGCGACATAGGCCTTGTTGACCAGCCGCAGGCGTCCGTCGCCACCGCGAAACCACATCGGCATCGGCGCCGCCTCGATCAGGCCTACCAGCGCCGCGAAATCGCCCTTGGCGCGCGCCGCTTCCTCGCGCAGCCCGGCAAGTTCGTGTTCGCTTTCTGAAAAATCGAACACCCACACCAGCGCCGCACCGCCGGGGGAAATCTGCGGATCGGACAGGGTTCCGCGCAGCGCCAGCGCCTTGTTCGAGCCCGGCGGGGTAATTGCCATGCGAAACGGGGCGGCGGTCTTCTGCGTCTTGCGGACAGCGGCCGATAGCTCGTCGAGCTGCTGTGCCGACAGGCCCGAACCGTCGCCGCCGTCGAGTTCGCTGAGATATTGCGGCATCTTCTCGAGGCCGAGCCAGCGCGCCAGCCGCTCGGGCGCCTCGATCTTGCCATCCGCGCGGACCAGCAGGGGGACTGCGGGCGCTTCGTCGAGCATCTGGCTCATGCGCCGCATGCTCTTCTTGATCGCATCGTGGCGCTCGACGCGCTTCGATGCCCTGACCATCATCACCGCGGCGCCGACCGTCCAGGCGGCCAGCAGCAGCCCCATCAGGGCGAGCGCGGTGAGCGAAAGTTCCATGGTGCCCCAGCTATGCGCCGCATGCCCGCGATGCAATGGCCCAGAAAGCGAAAAGCCCCCGCAATCGCAGGGGCTTTCCTGATTTGTCGATGAAGCGCCGCTTAGTAGCGGTAATGCTCGGGCTTGAACGGCCCTTCCACCGGCACGCCGATATAGTCGGCCTGCTTCTGGTTGAGCTTGGTCAGCTTGACGCCGAGCTTGTCGAGGTGGAGCGCCGCGACCTTCTCGTCGAGGTGCTTGGGCAGGACGTAGACGTCATTCTTGTAGTCGCCGGCGTTCTTCCACAGCTCGATCTGGGCGAGCGTCTGGTTGGTGAAGCTGAAGCTCATCACGAAGCTCGGGTGCCCGGTCGCGCAGGCGAGGTTCACCAGGCGGCCCTGGCCGAGGACGATGATTTCCTTGCCGTCGGGGAACTTCACCAGGTCGGTGCCCGGCTTGAGCTCGTTCCACTCGTAATTGTTGAGCGCCGAAATCTGGATTTCGCTGTCGAAGTGGCCGATGTTGCAGACGATCGCCTTGTCCTTCATCGCCTCCATGTGGTCGGCGGTGATGACATGCTCGTTGCCGGTCGCGGTGACGAAGATGTCGGCAACCTTGACCGCGTCTTCCATGGTCACGACCTCAAACCCGTCCATCGCTGCCTGCAGCGCGCAGATCGGGTCGATCTCGGTCACCAGCACGCGCGCGCCGCCATTGCGGAGCGACTGGGCCGAGCCCTTGCCGACGTCGCCGAAGCCGGCCACGCAGGCGACCTTGCCCGACAGCATGACATCGGTCGCGCGGCGGATTGCGTCGACCAGCGATTCGCGGCAACCGTAGAGGTTGTCGAACTTCGACTTGGTGACGCTGTCGTTCACGTTGATCGCCGGGAACGGCAGCTTGCCGCCCTTGGCGATGTGGTAGAGGCGGTGGACGCCGGTGGTCGTCTCTTCCGACACGCCCTTGATGTTCTTGACCGAGGCGGTGAGGTAGCCCGGCTTCTTGGCGAGAAATTCCTTCAGCGCGCGCTGGAATTCGATTTCCTCGGCATTGGTCGGCTCAGGCAGTTCGTCGCCGGCCTCGACGCGGGCGCCCCACAGCGCGAACATGGTTGCATCGCCACCGTCGTCGAGGATCATGTTGGCGGTGCAGTCGGGATCCTCATCGCTCGACCAGTCGAAGATGCGGCCCACGTAGTCCCAGTATTCGGCCAGGCTCTCGCCCTTGATCGCGAAGACCGGGATGCCCTGGGCCGCGATGGCAGCGGCGGCGTGGTCCTGGGTGGAAAAGATGTTGCAGGTGGCCCAGCGCACTTCGGCGCCGAGCGCGACCAGCGTCTCGATCAGCACCGCGGTCTGGATCGTCATATGCAGCGAACCGGTGATGCGCGCGCCCTTGAGCGGCTGTTCAGCGCCATATTCCGAGCGCAGCGCCATCAGGCCGGGCATTTCGGTTTCGGCAATGGCGATTTCCGCACGGCCGTAATCGGCGAGCGAGAGGTCCTTCACGATGTAGTCTTGGCTGGCTTCGGCCACGGTCTTCTCCTGGTATCGGCAGAGGGCTTCGCGCGAATGGCGAAGCTGCAATTCGTGCGGCGCCTCTAGCGACTCAAACCCGGCGAAGCAAATATAAAGCGATCTTTATATCGTTATTCCGCGTCGGATAGTCCGGACGAAAAAGGGCGGCGCCAGGAGTTGGCACCGCCCTCGTCCCATTGGCTGGATTGCTCTTGTGGCGACCCGTTCCAGCCCGAGGTTCCGAAGATCGTCTAGAGCGCCGCCCAGCGCGTCGTCGGGCGATGGTCGAGCAGCTCGGTGGCAGCGGTCGAAAAGCGGCCAACGTCGCGTTCAGCAGTCAGGTCGCGGGTCACCTTCTTGAGCGCCGCGCATTCGAGCCACGGATGCCCGGTGCCGTACTGGTTGGCCATGGTCACGCTGATCCGGTCGAGCGCCCGCTTCGCTCCCTTGGCCCCGTGGCGACGCGAGAGATCTCCCTGCAACTGGGCTGCGGCGCGGTTGAGCGTCGAGAGGTGCGTGCGCGAGAATGTCTGGTAGTCGGCCTGGAAATTGTGCGGCCCGGTGCGGCAGCGCAGCGATGTCACCATCAGCATGATGTCGAGTTTGCGAATGTTCTCGGCATTGCTGGTCACCGCGTCGGCCGAAGCGACCCCCGGCCAGGCGAGCGTGGAAACGGCAGCCAATCCCAGCGCGGCCTTCTTCAGTATCGTCATGTCTGGTCCCCTCTTCGGCAAGCCTCCCATGCTTGCCCCACAGCCACTGTGCGCCCGGGCATTTACCCGGCGCTAAACACTGAAGGTGAAGCGATCTTAACCAGCGAAAGCGGTTGCAGGATCGCGGGCAATCACTAAGTCGGGGGCGAAGGACGGGATCAGGAAAGGATTTTCACGATGGCAATTTCGGTTGGGGACAAGCTTCCCGAAGTGACGCTGGTCAAGGCGACCGAGAACGGTCCGGAGCAGGTCAGCTCGAGCGAGTATTTTGCAGGCAAGAAGGTGGCGCTGTTCTCGGTGCCCGGTGCCTTCACGCCGACCTGCTCGGCGCGCCACTTGCCCGGCTATGTCGAAAAGGCCGAGGAACTGAAGGCCAAGGGTATCGACGAGATTGCCGCCACGGCGGTGAACGACGCCTTCGTCATGGGCGCATGGAAGAGCGCGGCCGGCAGCGACGACATCACCATGCTGGCGGATGGCAATGGCGATTTCGCCGAAGCCGTCGGCCTGACGATGGACGGTTCGGGCTTCGGCCTGGGCAAGCGCGGCCAGCGCTGGTCTGCGATCGTCGAGGACGGCGTGGTCAAGGAACTCAATGTCGAGGCGCCGGGCGATTTCTCGGTCTCGAGCGCGGAGCACATGCTCGGCCAGCTCTGAGCTCGCCAAAATCGGAATAGTGGAAAGGGTGCCCGCTGCGGCGCCCTTTTCGTTTGGCTGGATGTGGGTGGAAGTCCTGGTCGACAATGCACCACCGCTCTCAGGACAACCGGAGTGTGTGCAAGGCCCCTTGCCCACGAAAAAGCCGTCAGCCGCAGCGACCGACTAGACCCCCTCCAGCAGCCGGTCCGCCTGGGCCCGCGCCTCGGGCGTTACTTCGGCGCCTGACAGCATCCGCGCGATTTCCTCCTGCCGCCCGGCCGCATCGAGCAGCGTCACGCTGGTCTTGGTCACCGTGCCTTCGGAGCTCTTGGCGATCAGGTAGTGCGTCTGCCCGCGCGCGGCGACCTGCGGGCTGTGCGTCACCGCGAGCAATTGCCCGTCCTGCGCCAGCCGCGCGAGCCGTTCACCGATGGCGGAGGCGACCGCCCCGCCCACGCCGCGGTCGATCTCGTCGAAGATCACCGTCGCCGCCCCGCCCTGTTCGGCCAGCGCGACCTTGAGCGCGAGGATGAAGCGCGACAATTCGCCGCCGCTGGCGATCTTGGCGAGCGGCGCGAAATCGGCCCCGGGATTGGTCGCGATCAGGAATTCGACGCTGTCGATCCCGTTGGCGCCCCATTTCTCCTGCGGCAGCTTGCCGACCGCCGTGAGGAAGCTCGCCGCATCGAGCTTGAGCGGCGCCAGCTCGGCCGCCACCGCCTTGTCGAGCGCCTTGGCCGCGCGCAGCCGCGCCTGATGGATCGCTTCCGCCTTGGCGAGATAGCGCTCGCTCGCATCCTTCGCCGCCGCTTCGAGCGCATCGAGTTCGGCCTCGCCCCCCTCGATCTTGTCGAGCTGGCCGCGCATTTCGCGCATCTTCTCGGGCAGTTCGTCGACTTCGCAGCGATGCTTGCGCGCGATGGCGCGCAATTCGAACAGCCGCGTCTCGGCCGCTTCGAGCGCCATCGGATCGTGTTCGAGCGCCTCGGCGGCAGCCTGCAGCTTGTCCTCCGCCTCGCCCGCCTCGATCACCGCGCGGTCGAGTGCAGCCAGCGCGTCGGCCAGCAGTGGATGCTCTTCGGCGATCCGGTCGAGCCGGCGGGCCGCGACCCGCAGGTGGGCCAGCGGCGATTCCGAGCCCTCCCAGATATGCCGCAACTCATCGAGGTCGCCCGACAGCCGCTCGCCTTTCTGCATCGAAGCGCGGGTTTCGGCGAGGCGCGCCTCCTCCCCCGCCTGCGGTTCGATCGCGGTCAGTTCTGCAAGATGCGCCAGCAGCAGGTCCTGGTCGGCCTTGGCCTGTTCGACCGCATCGCGCGCTTCCGCCAGCCGGTCTTCCGCCGCGCGCCACGCCTGCCAGTTCTTCGCCAGCCCCTCGGCGTCGCTCTCGGCATAGCGATCGAGCAGCGCGCGATGGCCGCGCGGATTGACCAGCCCGCGGTCGTCATGCTGTCCGTGCAGCTCGACCAGCGCCGGTGCGATCTCGCGCAGCAGCGCAACCCCGACCGGCTGGTCATTGATGAATGCCTTGCTTCCCCCGTCGGCCTTGATCTGGCGGCGAATGATCAGCGGCTCGCCCTGTTCGATCTCGATATCCGCATCGGCGAGCGCCGCGGCGACCGCATCGGGGAGATTGGCAAATTCGAAGCTGGCGCTGACGCTGGCCTTGTCCGCACCGCCGCGCACCAGCGCGGTTTCCGCCCGGTCGCCAAGGACCAGTCCGAGCGCATCGAGCAGGATCGACTTGCCCGCCCCCGTCTCGCCGGTCAGCACGCCGAGCCCGCGCCCGAAATCGAGGTCGAGCGCCTCGATCAACACGATGTTACGGATGGAGAGACGGGTCAGCATTGCAGACCCGAATCTCTAGCCCATGCGCAGGCGCTCGTCACGAGCCGCGCGCACGCTTGCGAACAACAAGTTGCGCGCGTCGGGCCGACCTAGGCCAATTCGGGCTGGGGCTCCGGTTCCTGCGACAGGGTCGCGCGCAGCAGCAGGTATCCGGCGATCGCCGCGATCGTACTGCCCGCGAGCACGCCCAGCTTGACCGCATCGATCAATACCGGGTCGGCAAATGCGAGGTTGCCGATGAACAGGCTCATGGTGAAGCCGATGGCCGCGAGCAGCGACACGGCATGGACCTGGCGCCAGTTCACATCCTCCGGCAGTTTGGCCATGCCGGTCTTCACCGCGGCATAGGCAAAGCCGAAGATGCCGATCTGCTTGCCGACGAGCAGGCCGAGCGCGATGCCGAGCGGGAGCGGCTCGAACAGCGCCGAGGGCTCGAGCCCGATCAGCGAGACGCCGGCATTGGCGAAGCCGAAGATCGGGATGATGAGGAAGGCCACCCAGGGGTGGAGCGCATGCTCCATCCGCTCGAGCGGGCGCTCACCGTCGCGCGCGACCATCGGGACGCACATGGCCGCAGCCACGCCCGCCAGCGTCGCATGGACGCCCGACTTGAGCACGAAGGCCCACATCAGGATGCCCAGCAGCACGTAGGGGATGCTCGAACCGATGCGGAAGCGCCCGACCATGCCGAGCACCAGCAGGACGATCGCGCCGCTGCCGAGCATCGTCATGTCGATATTGCCCGAATAGAACAGGGCGATAATGGCAATGGCGCCGATGTCGTCGATCACCGCGATCGCGAGCAGCAGCGCCTTGAGCGCCACCGGCACACGCGGGCCGAGGAGCGAAAGAATACCGAGCGCAAAGGCGATGTCGGTCGCGGCCGGAATGGCCCATCCGGCCTGCGTCTCGGGCGAGCCGGAATTGAGCATCAGGAAGATGGCGGCCGGGATCGCCATCCCGCCGACCGCGGCGATCAGGGGAAGCGAGGCCTTGTCCCAGCTCGACAGCTGGCCATCGAGCACTTCGCGCTTCACCTCGAGCCCGACGAGGAAGAAAAACAGCGCCATCAGCCCGTCGTTGATCCACAGCAACAGCGGCTTGTCGATCAGGAAGGAGCCGATCCCCGCCACCACCTGGATGCCGAGGAATTCGGTGTAGGACGCTGCCAGCGGGCTATTGGCAACCAGCAGCGCCAGGGCTGCCGCAAAGATCAACGTGATTCCGCCGGCGCTTTCTTTTTGCAGGAACTCGCGCAGCATCGGCGCAATCGTGGTGACCATGGAAATACTCGTTGGGCAGCTTCAGGGAAAAATCGGGTATGGCGGCCGGGATCGCTGGGTGCGGTGGGGGAGGACGCACGATCCCGGCCACCCCGGCTATCAGGCCGGTTTGCGGTGTTGGGACAAACGGTAGAGCGCGTCCTTGGCGCGCAGCTTCATGCGCTTGAGCCGCGTGAGCTCCATCCAGTCAGGGCGCAGCTTGCGCATTTCGAGCCGGATACGCTCGTCGATCCGCTGGTGGATCTGGGTCAGTTTGAACATTCGGGCCGTCATCAATCACTCCTAGATCGAGAGTTAATCGATCGGAGAACCGATGGTGCGGAGGGCATGGAGAGAGTTGGGAGGGCCCGCCAGCAACGCATCGGTCATCCGATACGGTCCGACATCACGAGCGTTCTTTCAAACGCCCGCCAGAGGGGCCCGGTCCGCATCTACTAAATGCGACCAAATCGATCTGGTTTCAAGGATTCGGAAATATTTTTCCGCGTCCGGTGCCGGTCAGGTCGCGGTGACGCCCTGCGCGTGCTTCTGGATCAGGTCATAGGCCTTGTCGTACCACTCGCTGCCCGGATAGTTCGCGCCCAGGACCGAGGCGAACTTCACTGCCTCTTCCTTCAGGCCGAGCGAGAGGCTGCTTTCGGTCAGGCGATAGAGCGCCTCGGGCGCGTGGCTGGTGGTCTGGAAGTTCTCGACCACGTTCTGGAAGCGCAGCTGCGCGGCGAGCCACTTGCCCGACTTCTGGTAATAGCGCCCGATCTCCATCTCCTTGCCGGCGAGATGATCGTTGACCAGGTCGAGCTTGAGCCGTGCGTCGGCGGCATATTCGCTGTTGGGGAAGCGGCGCGACACTTCGCGCAGTGCGGTGCGGGCCTGTTCGGTCACCTTCTGGTCGCGCTGCACGTCGCTGATCTGCTCGTAATAGCTGAGCGCGATCAGGTAGTAGGCATAGGGCGCGTCCTTGTTGCCCGGGTGGATCGAGAGGAAGCGCTGCGCGCTCTGGATCGATTTGTTGTAATCCTGCGCAACGTAATAGCTGAAGGCGCTCATCAGCTGGGCGCGGCGGGCCCAGGGCGAATAGGGATGCTGGCGCTCGACCTCGTCGAACAGCGCGGCGGCCAGCTTGGTCCGCCCGCGGCTGAGCTGGGTCTTCGCCTCGGTGTAAAGCGTTTCGACGTCGCGCGCGACGTAGGCGACATCCTCGTCGCCCCCTCCACGGCCGGCGCAACCGGCCAGGAATACGGTCGAGGCGGCCATCACGGCGGCCAGTACGGGCTTGGCGGAAATGCGCGGGAGTGTCGTCATGGCCCGAGCCTATAGCCAGCACGCGAATGAACGCCAAGTGAAGTTCTGAACGCAATCCGCAGGATCATATTTAATTCGGGATTAACCGTGTTTCGCGAAGCGGGCTTAACACCGCCGGGGCTAGGGCACGGGGGAGAACAGGCCAACAACGGCCATGCTTGGACAACAGAGGGATCCGTTATGCTGCGTAATCTGCTGCAGGACGAAAGCGGCGCAACCGCCATCGAATACGGGCTCCTAGCAGCCCTGATCGCGGTCGCCGCCATCACGGCGCTGCAATCGGTGGGCAACGAGTTGTCGACCACGTTCAGCACCGTCTCCACGACGCTGAACGACAGCAACACCGTTTCGTGATCCTGACCGGGGGCTGAGCCCCCGCGACGGAGCCGGACGCCCCGTGCCCACCTGGCGCGGGGTGTCTTGGCGTGTCCGTGTGGCAGGTGGCGCTGCGCGAGAATTTCCTACTTCCGAGTTTTCTGCTTGATCCTGATCGGTTCGCGCCAGCGAACCGCAAGGCCGACCGGCCGCCCGCAGCGGCGCAAGCCGCGAGGATATCGCGAGCGCGGACGCGCTTGCGGAAAACAAGGAATCCCATGACCCGCCGCAAAGACCCCCGCGAAACCCGGCTCCCCGTTACCGCTGGCGAGCTGCCCGACTTCACCCCCGTCCCCCGCCAGTGCCAGCGCGACGACGGCTGGACCGACGCGCGCCAGCGCGCCTTTATCGAGGCGCTGGCCGACACCGGCAGCGTCAGGGCCGCCGCGGCCGCCGTCAACATGAGCAGCGAGGGCGCCTACCACCTGCGCCGCCAGCAGGGCGCGCAAAGCTTCCGCAAGGCGTGGGAGACCGCGCTACAACTGGGCGTGCAGCGGATCGAGGACGTCGCGATGGACCGCGCGCTCAACGGCGTCGACGTGCCGGTCTATTCCTATGGCAAGCTGGTGGGCCTGAGGAAAAGCTACAACGACCGGCTGCTGATGTTCATGCTCAGGAACCGCGCGCCCGATCGCTTCGCAGAAGGGCGGGCCAAGGGGATGAGCGGCATGGACCTCACCACGCTGGAGCGGGAGAAGAAGAAGTGGCGGCGCGAGTGGGAGCTGGAGCAGCAGGCCAACCGGCCCCAGGTCTCGGCGGCCGAGGTGCGCGCGAGCATCGATCGCAAGATCGAGGCGCTGCGGCGGCAGGTCGAGGCCGAGCGCCAGCGCGAGTGGGACGCGCTGAGCGAGGAAACCCGCGAGGCGTGGGAGCGGTTTGAGGCGCTCAAGGCGCGGGATCTCAACTCACAACACCTGCTGGAAAGCGGTGATCGGTCCGCAGGACCGCAAGGCCGACTGGCCGCCCGCAGCGCTAGCGAGGATATCGCGCCCGCGGAGTCGGGTGCGGAAAACAAAGACTCTTCGAAGGTGAGAAGGTTGAAGGATGAGGGGTGGGATTAGCATTGCCTCAAAATCTATGAGGCTGAAGTAACCCTATATTTCCCTGTGGGAATATCGGCGGCGCGCCTTACAGTCGCCCGGAATTTAGAGTAGGCTTGCCTGTTCTTTATTGACGGGGGCCTATGTCTAAAGATGAAATCTATTTGCGGGCAATACTCGCAACTGTCGCTCGACAGACGTTTTCTGTCGAGGACATACTCGCGCACGTAGCACCGAGAACCGATAGCCTAAAATACGTATTGGCCTACAATCTATGTGACGGCAGCCGATCTCAGACAGAAGTTGCGAATGAAGCGAAGCTTGACAGGAGCAATTTTCGTAAGTCGCTAAATCGATGGGTCGATGCTGGGATCATGATCCGTGTCGAGGACGGACAAGAAGTGCGGCCTGTGCACGTTTATCCCATTCCAGACACGGAGGCCAAGAAATTCACATGACCGAAGATCAGTTCACGGAAATAACTTCGAAGATTGATACGTTGATCAAAATTCAGGCGCTATCTGCAGTTGCGCATCTACCGACGAAGTCTGAAAAGGTTCTGTTTCTCAATGATGCCGGGCTCACACCAAAAGAGATCGCTGCAGTCGTCGGGGGAAGTTCAGGCGCCGTGAGTCAAACTATTTACGCGGCGAAGAAAAAGGCGGAGAAACAATGAGTGAAAGAAAATCGGAGCTTGAAGAACTCGAGATGATCCGCAAGCTCATGATCGTTGGACTTATCCGACTTGGTTTAACACAGGACGAGCTTGGGTCGGCGCTAGGCATACATGGCACCACGATCGGTCGCATGTTTCCGAAAGGGTTGCTCAAGGACATTGCAAAGAAGGGCTAGTCAATGAGTAAGTCTGAAGATGCGCTGCTCTCCGAAATGCGGGATATGAAGCGCCTGCTGATCCTGCAGCTTCTGGAGGGTGGAACGCCCCAAAATAGGATCGCCTCGATGCTTGAAATCAGTCCGGCTACTATGAGTCGATTGCTGCCGAAGGGGCTTTCAAAAAGTATGAAGAGCGGAGACTGATCAATGGCCAGTTTGGATGACCAAATTCTTAAAGAGTTGCAAATGCTGAGAAAACTCAAAATGATGGAACTTTCGGATGCCGGCTGTTCGCAAAGCAAGATGGCCAACGCACTTGGGGTTAGCCAGCAGACTGTAAGCAATTTGATGGCGAGCCCGAAGAAAGGCACAAAGGATGGCTGATAAGGTATTGGAGACGATTGCTGCTGACGTCGATTTCATCAAGAAGGCGATGATAATCGATTTGGTGTCGCGTGGATTTTCCCAGGAGGATGTGGGGAGCTTACTGGGCGTTAGCCAGAAGACTGTCAGTGTAATGTTCCCCAAAGGTATTTTAAATAAGGCAAAAAATTTGGATAAGGCTGACTGACGATGCCCAACCCGACGGCCATCGTGAATCCAGCAGGCGACAATCCCGAGACGATCTTACATTACGCGAAGAAGCTTGGTCGTGAGGTCGTGCGAAGGCAGATATTCAATAACATCTACGGTCGCGCCCGAAAACCGCGCTCCAAGAAACAAATCATGAATGCTGCGGGAATTCCAAAAGACAAGTCTCAGCAAGCTCAGAACGCCTTGGACCACCTGGCGAAGCACCATCTAATCTCGAAGTCGGAAAACGACGGCAGCGTAAAGGACGGTAGCAGAATTCTTTATGGTAAGCTCGAGACGATTAGGGCCCACAAAGATGAGATTCTGAAATTTGCCGACGACAGCAAGGCCGCTGCAAGTGTTGCAACCAAACGAAGCATGGGTGTGAAAGGCGCGCCTAGCTTCGTCAAGATAAGGTCCGGAAGAAGATCGATGCAGAAAGTGAGGGGGAAGCAACTTCGGATTGCATATCTTGTTACCAATCCTGATCCAAGCGCTGCACTTAATACCCTCCAAGAAGCAAAGCAGGTAACGAAGGCCATAAGAGAGGTCGCGCTGTCACATAAGATTGATCTTCGCCCGTTCTTGGCGCCGAGTTTCGATGATCTGATAGATGCGCTAAATGAATTCCGTCCTCACGTAGTTCATTTTTCAGGGCACGGGGGCGACGAGACGCTTCTGTTCGACAACGAGCGGATAGGCGATGTTGGTGGTACTGCGCTCGACTTTGATACAATTGTCGAGTTGCTTGATGCAGTGGAATTCAAGCCGGATGGCCTTATTCTCATGGCATGTGACACCGTTGAAGGTGCAAAGAAGTTTCTCGATCACACCTCATTTGTCGTAGCGATGGCAGACTCTATCGGTGATGATGCTGCTTCCGACTTTTCGGTCAGGTTTTACAGGTCACTCGGCTCAGGTGTCGCGCTGGAGAATGCCGTCAAGCAAGGTAAAGTGAGTATCAAAGGAAAAGGCTATCCTGACGCTGAATTGCCTACTTTGCTCACGAGAAATGAGGCAAAGGCTAAGAAGCCACTTGTGTCCTAAAAGCGCCACGCGCCGTTCCGCGATTGCTGGCGCAATCGCTCCATGCGCCGCCTGACGTCAGACGGGTTCCCCCTTCGACAAGCTCAGGAGGACCCGCTGGCCGGGGTTACAGCCTCTCGCTTCTAGGCTTCCGGTCGCTGCGCGATCCTCAGCCTAGGCGCGGGGCTTCACCCCTACTCCTCACCCATCCTAAGCGCCGCAATAAAGGCTTCCTGCGGGATACTCACATTCCCGTATTCGCGCATCCGGGCCTTGCCCTTCTTCTGCTTCTCAAGCAGCTTCTTCTTGCGGGTGATGTCGCCGCCATAGCACTTGGCGGTCACGTCCTTGCGCAGCGCGGCGATGGTCTCGCGCGCGATGATCTTGCCGCCGATCGCGGCCTGGATCGGGATCTTGAACAGGTGGCGCGGGATGAGGTCCTTCAGCCGCTCGCACATGCCGCGGCCGCGCTCCTCCGCCACAGAGCGGTGGACGATCAGCGACAGCGCGTCGACCGGCTCGTTATTGACGAGGATGTTCATCTTGACGAGGTCGCCTTCGCGCAGGCCGATCTGCTCGTAGTCGAAGCTGGCGTAGCCGCGGCTGATGCTCTTCAACCGGTCGTAGAAGTCGAACACCACTTCGTTGAGCGGCAGTTCGTAGCTCACCTGCGCGCGCCCGCCGACATAGGTCAGGTCGGTCTGCACGCCGCGCCGGTCCTGGCACAGCTTGAGGATGGCGCCGAGATATTCGTCGGGCGTGTAGATCGTGGCCTTGATCCACGGTTCCTCGATCACCTCGATCCGGTTGGTGTCGGGCCAGTCGGCCGGGTTGTGGAGCATCATCTCGCGCGCGTCCTCGGTCCGCGAATTGCCGAGCTGCAGGCGGTAGACGACGCTGGGCGCGGTGGTGATGAGGTCGAGGTCGTATTCGCGGGCGAGCCGTTCCTGGATAATCTCGAGGTGCAGCAGGCCCAAGAAGCCGCAGCGGAAGCCGAAGCCGAGCGCGGCGGAGCTCTCCATCTCGTAGCTGAAGCTGGCGTCGTTGAGGCGCAGCTTGCCGATGCTCTCGCGCAGTTTCTCGAAATCCGCGGCGTCGACCGGGAACAAGCCGCAGAACACCACCGGCTGCACTTCCTTGTAGCCGGCGAGCGGCGTGTCCGCCCCGCCCTTAACCGTGGTGATGGTGTCGCCGACGCGGGCCTGCTCGACCTCCTTGATCTGCGCGGTGATGAAGCCGATTTCGCCCGGGCCGATTTCGGGCAGGTCGGTGCGCTTGGGGGTGAAGCAGCCGACGCGGTCGATGAGGTGCTGGGTGCCGCCCTGCATGAAGCGGACGTTGAGGCCCTTTTTGATAACGCCGTCGATGACGCGGACGAGGATGACCACGCCGAGATAGGGGTCGTACCAGGAGTCGACGAGGCTGGCCTTGAGCGGGGCGTCGCGATCGCCCTTGGGCGGGGGGATTTTCGCGACGACGGCTTCGAGCACGTCCTCGATCCCGATGCCCGACTTGGCGGAGGTGAGCACGGCTTCGGATGCGTCAAGGCCGATGATGTCTTCTATTTCGGCGCGGACCTTGTCGGGCTCGGCCGCGGGCAGATCGATCTTGTTGATGACGGGGACGATCTCGTGGTCGTGCTCGATCGACTGGTAGACATTGGCGAGCGTCTGCGCCTCGACCCCCTGCGCGGCGTCGACCACCAGCAGCGCGCCCTCGCAGGCGGCGAGGCTGCGCGAGACTTCATAGGCGAAGTCGACGTGGCCGGGGGTGTCCATCAGGTTGAGCTCGTAGGTCTCGCCGTCCTTGGCGGTGTAGTTCAGCCGGACGGTCTGGGCCTTGATGGTGATGCCGCGTTCGCGCTCAATGTCCATGTTATCAAGGACTTGCTCGCTCATCTCGCGCTCGGTCAGCCCGCCGCAGGCCTGGATCAGCCGGTCGGCGAGCGTCGACTTGCCATGGTCGATATGCGCGATAATGGAGAAATTGCGGATCTTGGAAAGGTCGGTCATTGCGCCGCGCAATTAGCGGCACTGCATCGCCCTGTCAGCCACTATTGTGAAGGCAAAAGCTCTATGCCGCGTCCAATGCTGCCGGATTGGCATACATGAACTTGGGAATACTCTTCGTCGGATCGAGCATTCCGCCCTGCATCGCCTTGTAGTCGCCGGTCGAGAGTGCTGCCAGGGGCGCGCCTGCTGCGGCCAGTTCATACGGTGATACGCGGTGACGGGTGCACAGCCCGCCTGCCCCGTCGTCGACCAGCGGCAGTTCGAATTCCAGACCCTGAGTGTCGGCATTGCTGCGAATGACCGTCGCAACAGCAAGCTGACCACCGCCAAGATCGACGACGAACTGCGTGTCGATCGGTACATCGACCAGACCTTCGATCAGCGCCCCGGACTTGGAGAGATTGCGCAGGGTGACTTCGTACGAATGGTCGTCGTGGATTACCTGAATCTTGCGATAGACGGTGCGACGCTTGGCGCGCTTGGTGCGCTTGCCCGGTTCGAGTTCCCAGTGGCCTGCCGCGAGTTCATCCATGACGTCCTGCCCGCTTACCGGGTCCGAATAGATTCCACCCTGAAGGCAGGTCACCCCGGCACCTTGCAGTTGCTCCACCAACTGCACTGTCTCGATTCCGGTAGCGGTGGTTTCCATGCCAAGGGCCATGGCCAGCGCAACGATCGCCTTGATCAAACCGATCTCGCGGCTGCCGCGATCCATCGAGCCGGCGAAGAATTTCTGCCCGATCTTGATGTTGTTGAACGGCGCGCGGCGCAGGTAGCTGAGCGATGAGTAGCCGGTTCCAAATTCGTCGAGCGTCAGGCGGGCACCCAGCTTGAAGAGGCTCGCCAAGGTCTTGTCGACGACATTCGTGTCTCCGAGGAAGGCCGATTCCTTGACTTCGAGTTCAAGCCGCGAGGGATCGAGCTCGGTCTCCTGCAAAGCGTTGCCGACGGATTCGACAAATCCCTCTGCGGTAAACTGGTTGGTCGGCACGTTGACCGAAACGCGCAGGGCTTCCGGCCACTTGCTCGCTTCGCGGCAGGCCTGCCGAATGGTCCACTCACCGACATCGACCTGGAGGCTGCTGCCTTCGACAATCGACTGGAATTCTTCTTCGTCGATCTCGCCCCGCTGTGGATGGTTCCAACAGACCAGGGCTTCGAGCGCGACCACCTTGCCGGTCACCGTCGAGACGACCGGCTGATACTTCAGGAACAGCTGTTCCTCGCGGATCGCTTCGAGCAGATCGCCTTCCAGACGCCGGCGGAAGATGCTCTCGTTCTCGAGATCGCCTGTGTAGAACCGGAACTGCCCGCGCCCGCCGTTCTTTGCTGCATAGAGCGCAAGGTCGGCCGAACGCACAACTTCCTCGCGCGTGACACCGTCGTGGGGAGCAATCGCGATACCGACGGATGCGCCGATGACGCAGCGCCCTTCCTCCAGCGAATAAGGCTGCGTCAGCATGGCGATGATCTTGGCCGCGACTTCGCCCAGTTCCCCGCGGTCATCCATGTCCGGCAGCATGATCTGGAACTCGTCGCCGCCCAGCCGGCCTATCTCGCAATCGCGTTCGACAGCACGCTGCAGTCGCGCGGAAACCTGCTTCAAGAGCTCGTCCCCGGCGGCGTGGCCAAGCGTGTCGTTGACCTGCTTGAAGCGGTCGAGGTCCATCATCATGATCGCGCAATTACGCTTCGCGCTACGGAACGCGGTCAGGGTATTGTCGATGATCTGCGCCATGCGATGGCGGTTCGACAGGCCGGTCAGCGAGTCGTACTTTGCCAGACGCTGGGTCTCTTCTTCGCGGTGATGCTGCTCGGTAATATCGGCACCGGTGCCGCGAAAGCCCTCGAATGCTCCGGTTTCCCCGAACACAGGGCGACCGGACAGGTTTATGACCACGTCGCTGGCCCCGCTTGCGAGGCTAACGGGAAATGCCGAGAAGCTCTTACGTGCGCCGAGCTTGAGCGCTAGCGACTTGGTGCGACCTTCGCCATCGCAAGACGCGAATACGGCCGGCAGCGCTTGCCCGATCATCTGGTCCATCGGGACCTGCAAACGCTCGGCAATCGCGCCGCTCAGATAGGTGAGATTTCCTTCGAGATCGGTCGCCCAGAACCAGCCCAGCCCGGAACGCTCCAGCTCGTCGAGCATGGCCAGCTTCTCATCGCTCGACATCGCGAAGCCGGCGCCGGCGCCCACGTCCTCGCGAGCGGCCCTGGAACCACTCGATTTTACGGCTGAAAAGAGGCCCTTAAGCGGCACTCCGCTAAACTCCCACGCTTGATCCGGTAATGATCCTTCCGGTCCTTGGTCAGGAGTAAATCCGGTTGGTTACTTTTAGCCTAACGGGGGGTGTAAATTTGGCGTTACGAATCAGGCCGCTTTCGAGCGTCCAGGCCCGATCTCAACCTCGCGAAACGCCTTTGGCCTTTCGACCTGCTGACCAGCCATGAGCATGGCGTATGGGTCCGATGAAAGGGCACGCAAGGGTCGGCCTGCAGCCTCGATCTGATACGGCGATACACGATGACGCGTACACAGTCCGTCCGCACCGTCGCTGATCAAGGGTGTCTCAAACTCGAGACCCTGGCTGATGCCATGCGACCTTCGCACCGTAGCAACCGCCAATTGCCCTCCCCCGAGATCGAGCACGACATCAACCCCGACAGGAACGTCGAGCAAACCTTCGACCAGAGCACCCGTCTTGGAAAGGTTACGCAAAACAACGCTATAGCGATGGTCGTCGTGAACCAGTCCAATCCGACGATACTCGGTTCGACGGTCCGCACGATAGCGATCGGGACCGCACGGCTCGTAGGTGAATTCGTGATTGGCAATTCGCTTCAGGAGCTCTTCGTGGCTGATCGCAAACGAGAAGATGCGCCCCTGCAAGTGGCTGGCGCCTTTTTCGGTGACAAGTTTCAGTTCGTCCTGGGTTTCAACACCTTCGGCAACGGTCTCCATGTTCAGCGCTGCTGCAAGGCTGATGATCGAGCTGATGATCGCGGAGTTGTTGTTGTCAGCCTCGGTCGCCCCGCGCACGAAACTCTGGTCGATCTTGATCTTGTCGAATGGCGCGTGGCGCAGATAGCTCAGCGAGCTGTAGCCCGTCCCAAAATCGTCAAGCGCAAGACGGACTCCCAATGCCTTGAGTTCCCTGAACTTTCTCTGGGTCTGGCTGTGATCGCCCATGAACACGCTCTCGGTGATCTCGAGCTCAAGCCGGTCGGGCTTCAGTCCGGATTGACGCAAGGCGCGTTCGACAACCTGCGGAAATCCTTCGTCCATGAACTGGATCGCCGAGACGTTCACTGCGACGCGCAGTTCCCCGGGCCATTCGACTGCCTGGACGCAGGCATGCTCAAGTGCCCAGTCGCCCATTTGTTTGATCAGGCCGATATCCTCGGCAATCGGGATGAAGACCCCGGGCGAAATCATACCCCGCTCGGGATGCTCCCAGCGCATCAGGGCTTCCAGGCACTTCAGGTCGTGGGTCGAAGCGTCGACAATCGGCTGGTAATGCAGCACCAATTGCTTGCTCGCTATGGCGTCCCGCAAGTCCTCCTCAATCTGCCGCCGGCGCTTCACACCGTCGGCCAGTTCGGTGGAATAGAAGCGGTAGCGGCCACGCCCGTGCGCCTTGGCATCACTCAACGCGAGGTCAGCCGCCTTGAGAAGCTCGTCGGTGTCTACCCCGTCGTAGGGTGCAGTCGCGAAGCCAACTGATGTGCCGATGATCGCGCGCGAGCCGTTAATGGAATAGGGCTGCGATATGAGCTGGATGATCCGGTTGCCGAACTCGCCCAGTTCGCCACGGTCATCGATGTCCGGCAGCATGATGGCAAATTCGTCGCTGCCGAGGCGTGCCACCTCGCCGTGCCCCTTGAAAATGCGGAGCAGTCGCGCGGCAACTTGTTCGAGGAGTTCGTCACCGGCCTTGTGACCGAGCGTGTCATTGATGTGCTTGAAGCGATCGAGCCCGACAACAATCAGTGAACAACTGCGCTTGGCGTTGCGGTACTTCGTCAGAACCTGCCCGAGCATGGTACGCAAGCGATTGCGGTTCGGAAGCTTGGTCAGCGGGTCGAAGCGCGTCAGCCGAGCGGCCTGGCGCTCGCTGCTGATACGCGCAGTAACGTCGCGTGCGCTGCCACGATAGCCGACAAACTCTCCCCGGCGATCGAAATGCGGGTTACCGGCGAGCTCCCACCATATCTCAGGATCCGATCCGGCGACCTGAACGATCAGTTGGCTTATCGCGTTTCGCGAACCGAGGAGGAACGATAGCGGGCGCACTTCTCGTTTCCCGTCGATTTCCACGTCGCCTTCGTCGGGAATGACGAGGTCACTGAGCGGATGGCCAAAGACGCCATCGCGATTCCACTCCATTTCCTCGATACAGCTTGTCGAGAGGTAGGTGATGCGCCCCTTGGCGTCGGTCGACCAGAACCAGCCTAGCCCCGCAGATTCAAAGCTTTCCAGCATTTCTGCCTTACGGCGCAACCCACTGCGTCGAAGCGAGAACAGCCCATCACCCGACGTTCCGCCTCGCGCGGATGCCGATGGAGCATTGCGGCTGAAAATTCCGGACATTAACCTTGTTCTCTGGCCTATTCTCTTCTTTGCTTCCCTTCCGAACCCAGTTCGGCTCTGCTGACTTAACTACGAACCATTTCCAATTGGATAATTTTACATTCGTGCCGGAAAGGCCCGCTTTCCGAATGTGTCCGCCCATTGGCATGGACCTTTGGCGCCTGAACGCGTTAGGTGTTGAGAAGCTTGCCAATGCCCGGGCTGCGGGCCATGAGCTTGGCGGGCAGATGGGATGATGAGAGGAGAGCCAATGGCGAAGGGAACAACGCTCGAGAACGAAGCCGCTCAATCGACGACCGCGCTCGGTCCACTGATCGGTATTGCGCGCGAGGATTTTATCGGCGCCGTCGCCCTCCTCCTGCGTGAAACCGCTTCCGATCCGCAACGCATGATGAAGCATGCGCAGACCTTTGGCGAAGACATGGTCAAGATCATGACCGGCAAGTCGGACCTTGCGCCCGATCCGAAGGACAAGCGCTTCATGGATCCGGCCTGGCAATACAATCCGTTCTTCCGTGCAGGCGCGCAGTATTACCTCGCCGTGCAGAAGGGCATGCACAACTGGCTGCAGGAGCTCGAGCTCGACGACCTCGAGCGAGACCGGGCAAACTTCATCTCGAACATCATCATCGACGCCTTGGCTCCCACCAACACGCTCGTCGGCAATCCGACGGCGCAGAAGCGCCTGATCGACAGTGGCGGTCTGTCGCTGATCAAGGGATTGCAGAACGCCTACAAGGACATGATCCATAACAAGGGCATGGTCAGTCAGGTCGACAAGCGACCGTTCAAGCTGGGCGAGAACATCGCAACCTCGAAAGGTTCGGTTGTTTATCGGACGGAGATGTTCGAGCTGGTGCACTATGCGCCGACGACCGACGAGGTCTATGCGATCCCGCAGCTGACGATCCCGCCGCAGATCAACAAGATGTACATCAACGATCTGTCGCCGGAAAAATCGGTCATCAAGTTCCTGGTCGACAGCGGTATCCAGACCTTCGTCATCTCATGGCGCAACCCGTCGAAGGAACAGGGCGTCTGGGGGATGGACGACTATGTCGATTCCTGCGTCGAGGCGATGGAGGCGGTGAAGGCCATCACCGGTTCCGACAAGGTCAATGTCAACGCCGGTTGTTCGGGCGGCCAGACTGCCAGCATCGTCGCTTCCAAGCTTGCCGCCGACAAGAACGATATCCTTGGTGCGCTCACGCTGATGGTGTGCGTCCTGCACCCCAAGCAGCTCGACATCGAGGCAGGCTCGCTCGTTTCCGAGAACGGCATGAAGCTCGCCCGGCGGCGGGCCGAGAAGGCCGGGATTATCAAGGCAGACGACCTCGCCCGCGGGTTCGCGTGGCTCAGGCCCAACGACCTGATCTGGAACTACGTCATCAACAACTACCTGTTGGGGGCCGATCCGCCCGCTTTCGACGTCTTGTATTGGAATGCCGACGCTACCAACCTGTCCGGCACGCTGATGGGCGACTTCCTGACCCTGTTCGAGACCCTCGCCTTCACCAAGAAGGGCGAGGTCGAGATGGCGGATCACAAGATCGATCTCAGCAAGGTCGATTCCGACCTGTTCATCCTGGGCGGGGTGACCGACCATATCACGCCTTGGAAGGCGACCTATCGTTCGACCCAGCTCTTCGGCTCCAAGGACATCACTTACGTCCTGAGCCAATCGGGTCACATGCAGGCGATCCTCAATCCGCCTGGCAACCCCAAGGCGAAATACTACACCCAGAAGAAGAAGGGCAAGCTGCCCGACACGGCCGAGAAGTGGCTTGAGGGCACTGAAGAGGTCAAGGGCAGCTGGTGGCCGTTCTGGATGGAATGGGTCCAGAAACGCTCGGGCAAGAAGGTGGCCGCCCCCAAAGAACTGGGGAATGACGAGTACCAGCCACTGGACCCGGCCCCCGGACTCTACGTAGTCGAGGAAAGATAACAGGGTTCCGGCTAGGGAATCGCAGGAAGGAACTGGGCTTGGGCGATAAGCGCGAAGAGGTGCTCGATGCAGCCCTCGACGAAGCGATGCGGGACGCTCGCATCACCATGGAATCGGTCGGTGGCCGGACGCTGCGGGTTGCCACCTGGCGTCTCGATCAGCCCAGCGACCACCTCCCAATCCTGTTTTTCAACGGAATCGGGGCGAATATCGAGGCGGTTGCGCCGCTGGCGGAGGCCTTGCCCGATCGCGGTTTCGTGATGTTCGACATGCCCGGTGTCGGAGGCTCACCCGATCCGGTCGTGCCTTACAACACCGTCACCATGGCGTGGACCACGACCCAGTTGCTCGACAAGCTGGGGGTCGACCAGGTAGACGTCATGGGTGTCAGTTGGGGCGGCGCGATGGCGCAACACTTCGCCATCCAGCATCCCGGACGCGTGCGTCGCCTGATCCTGGCCGCGACCAGTGCGGGAATGCTGATGGTGCCCGGCAACCCGTCATCGCTGAGCAAGATGGCCGATCCGCGCCGCTATATCGATGCCGCCTTCATGGCCGAACACTTCCAGACGCTATACGGCGGCGCGCTCGGCAAGAGCGTCAACAAGATGGAACATATCCATCGCCTCAAACCGCCCTCCCCGCGCGGCTATTTCTACCAGTTGCTGGCGATGCTGGGCTGGACCAGCGCGCCGATGTTGCCCTTCATGCGCAAGAAGACGCTGATCATGATGGGCGATGAAGACCACATCGTCCCGCTCGCGAATGGGTGGTTCCTCGACAAGCTCATCCCCGAAAGCGAAATGCTGGTGTTGAGGGGCGGTGGGCATCTTTTCCTGCTGAGCCATAGCGACGAATGCGTCGCGGCGATGAACCGCTTCCTTGACGAACCGGAAGCCGTACAGAGGCCAAAGGCCGCCTAGGGCACAGGGCGGATCGCGACGGGAGGGACAGGAATGCGGCATATCGCGATCATCGGTTCCGGCCCCGCCGGTTACTACACGGCTGAAGCAGCCCAGAAACATTGGGGCGATGACGCCCGGGTCGACGTCTTCGACATGCTGCCAGTCCCCTACGGCCTGATCCGCACCGGCGTCGCGCCAGACCACCAGTCGATCAAGGGCGTTTCGCGCCGCTACGAGAAGGTCGCACTTTCGGATAACGTCCGGTTCGTCGGTAATGTCAAAGTCGGCGAAGACGTCACCATCCCAGAGCTTCTTGAGCTTTACGATGCGGTGGTTCTGGCAACCGGCGCGCCGCACGACCGCTCGCTCGGGCTGGATGGCGAGGATTGCGGCAACATTTTCGGCAGTGCGGCCTTTGTCGGTTGGTACAACGGCCACCCTCAATTTGCCGATCTGGACCCCGACCTTGCGGGCGGCCACGCCGTCGTGATCGGCATGGGCAATGTCGCACTCGACGTCGCACGGATCCTCTCGAAGACCGAAGCCGAGTTTGAAGGCGCCGACATCGTCGCGCACGCGCTCGATGCGCTCAAGGGCAGCAAGATCAAGAAGATCACCGTGCTGGGCAGGCGCGGCCCGCACCAGATCATGATGACGCCCAAGGAACTCGGCGAACTGGCCGAGCTCCAACGCGCCAGCCCGCGGGTGGACAAGGCCGACCTGCCCGACGAAGCGGAAGACGCACTGCTCGAACCGGGCCTGCGGAAATCGGTCACGCATTTGCGCAGCTTTGCCGCGATCCCAGAGGCGATCCATGCGGACAAGCCCATCGAGGTCGAATTCGATTTCTTTGCCAACCCGGTCGCGTTCGAAGGCGACGACGGCGGTGTACGCAAGGTGAAGGTTGAAAGCACTGAAGTCAGCGCAGGCCGTGCGACCGGCAGCGGCGAGTTCTACGATGTTCCTGCGGACCTGGTCGTGACCTGCATCGGCTATCGCACATCTCCCATACCCGACGTGCCGTTCGACGAGCGCGCGGGCCGATTTGCCAATGATGAAGGGCGCATCCTGCCGGGAATCTATTGCGTCGGCTGGGCGCGGCGAGGCCCTAGCGGCACGATCGGCACCAACCGTCCCGATGGTTACGGCGTCGTTGAGAAGATTGGCGAGGACATGGACTCGGGCGTCCTGGGCCGAGCCGCCAAGCGCGGACGCGAAGGCTTCGATGCGCTCGCCGCAGAACGCGGGCTCGACGTGGTTACCTTCCGCGATTGGAAGAAGATCGAGGAAGCCGAAGAGCAGGCCGCTCGCGAGGGCGCGCCGCGCGAGAAGTTCGTCGATATCGAGGCCATGATCCGCGCCAGGGACTAGTGCTCGATCGGGCTCGCTTTCAGCCCGACTACGCCAAGGCAGGGCCTCTCAACCGGCTGGACTCACAGGTTGCATTGTGAGACCTTCTTCGCCGGAAGAGGAGTTCACAATGCCAGCATTCGATCTGATCATTCGCGGCGGTACCATCGTCGATGGGACCGGCGAGCAGCGGTTCACCGGCGACATTGCAGTGAAGGACGGGCTGATCGCGCAGGTCGGTGAAGTCGCGGGCGATGCCGCCGAGGAAATCGATGCCAGCGATCTGGTCGTCACTCCGGGCTTCGTCGATGTGCACACGCATTACGACGGGCAGGCAACCTGGGACCAGGAAATGGCTCCTTCGAGCTGGCACGGCGTCACAACGGTCGTGATGGGCAATTGCGGCGTTGGTTTTGCCCCGGCCAAGCCCGACAAGCACGAGTGGTTGATCGGCCTGATGGAAGGCGTGGAGGATATTCCCGGCACGGCGCTGGCCGAAGGAATGAATTGGGACTGGGAAACATTTCCCGAATATCTCGACGCGCTCGAGAAGCTGCCGCGGACCGTCGACGTCGGCACCCATGTGCCGCATGGCGCGGTGCGCGCCTACGTCCTCGGCGATCGCGAGCGGCCCGGCGCCATACCGACCGAGGATGATATCGCCGCGATGGGGCGCATCGTCGAAGAAGGCGTGCGCGCGGGAGCGTTGGGTTTCTCGACCTCGCGCACCGTGCTCCACCGCGACATCGATGGCGAAGTGGTGCCGGGCACCACGGCCACCGCGGAAGAGCTGGTCGAGATCGGACGCGCGATGGGCCGCGCAGGCCACGGCGTGTTCGAAATGGCGAGCGACATGCGGCGCGAGTGGGACGAATTCGGCTGGATGGGCAAGATGAGCCGCGAGACCGGCCTCCCCGTCACCTTCGCCGCGCTCCAGTCGATTGCCAAGGAATTGCCGCTCGAAGAACAGATTTCCTCGATGCGCGCGGAGAACGACAATGGTGCCAACATCGTTGCGCAGATCGCGCTGCGCGGCAACGGGATCGTCATGGCGTGGCAAGGAACGGTGCATCCCTTCCGGCTCAAACCCGCGTGGAAGGAGATCGAGGAACTCACTTGGGAAGAGCAGAAAACGAAGCTCCTTGATCCCGAGTTCAAGGCGCGAATGCTGGCCGAGCAGCACGATTTCTCCGAGGTCAACCAGGACATCATGGGCCTTGTGATGGTCGTCTGCGGCGGCTGGAACATGCAGTACGAAATGGACCCCGACTTCAACTACGAACCGACCGCAGAGGAGAGCATTCTCGCGCGCGCGGCGGCGGTTGGCATGTCGGGCGATGAATATGCCTATGACCTGCTGTGCCGCGACGATTGCAAGGGGTTCATCTACCTCCCGATCCTCAATTACGCGGACGGTAATCTCGACTTCCTGATGGATCTCCAGCAGTCGGACGACACGGTGAATTCGCTGTCCGACGGCGGCGCACACTGCGGCACGATCTGCGACGCCGCCTCGCCCACGTTCATGCTCCAGCACTGGGTCCGCGACCGTACGCGCGGTACCATAAGCCTCGAGAACGCGATCAAGCGCCAGTGCAACGATACGGCGCGGCTTTATGGTCTGGAGGATCGCGGGATCATCGCCCCGGGCTATCTCGCCGACCTCAATGTCATCGACATGGATGCGATCAAGCTGGGCAAGCCCTGGCTTGCCTTCGATCTCCCAGCGGGCGGCAAGCGACTGTTGCAGAAGGCAGACGGCTACGTCGCAACCATCAAGAATGGCACCGTGACCTTCCGCCAAGGCGAGTGGACCGGTGCAACTCCTGGCGGCCTGATCCGCGGGCCACAGCGCGTCGAAATGGCCGAGGCGGCGGAGTAGCCTGGTGACAGTCAGCTATCGTCGCGACGGTCCGGTCGCGATCGTCACGATCGAACGGCCGGAGCGGCGTAACGCGGTGGACCGCAATACTGCCGAGGCGCTGTTCGACGCATTCGAGCGGTTCGATGCCGAGGAGGATGCATCGGTAGCGATCCTCACCGGCGCCGGCGGCGCGTTCTGCGCCGGGGCGGACCTCAAGGCGATCTCCGAAGGCGACGGCAATGGGGTTTCCGAAACCGGCCGCGCGCCCATGGGGCCAAGCCGGATGCGGCTAACGAAGCCCGTGATTGCAGCAATCGAAGGTCATGCCGTCGCCGGCGGAATGGAACTTGCGCTGTGGTGCGACCTGCGCGTCATGGCCGAAGATGCGATCATGGGCATTTTCTGCCGCCGCTTCGGCGTCCCGCTGGTCGACATGGGGACGATCCGCTTGCCACGGCTGATCGGTCATTCGCGCGCCATGGACTTGATGCTGACCGGTCGTCCGGTGGATGCAGAAGAAGCGCTCGCCATTGGACTCGCCAATCGCCTCGCCCCGCCGGGTCTGGCGCTCGACCATGCCATTGCGCTTGCCAAGGAAATCGCCGCATTCCCCCAAACCTGCCTACGGGGTGATCTTCGTTCGGCGCGCGAGCAATGGTCGCTCACCGAGGAAGAGGCGATCGTCAACGAGATCCGGATCGGCCAGCAGACCATCGCCAGCGGCGAAACCCGCACCGGCGCCACGCGCTTTCGCGATGGCACCGGGCGTCACGGAGCGTTCTCTTAAGGTTCGATCACGATCCCTCGCGCCGGATCGACCGTCCCGCCGACCATCTCGACGAACACGTCGCGCGCAGCCTCGAGACCCGCGTTCCGCTCGATCTGGACCGAACCTTCGACCGTGCGCAGGAAGTCCTGCCACGCCGATGCCATCATCTCGGCTGCTTTCTGCGGGCCGTACTCCTTGAAGAATGCAACGATGTGGTCGGGCGCGAAAAACAGGGTCGGAGTCGGTCCGGGCAAGTCCTGCGCCGAGCCGGCAGGTCCGCGGCGATCGTCGATATGGGTCACCCCGACCAGGCAGGAATATTTCAGACTGTCGCCGAGGTGCTGGTGGATCTGCGCCAGCAGCCCGCCATTGCCGGAAAAATCGACCGAGACGCTGGGTAGCCGGTCGAGGCTTTCGACGTCGCCATAGGCCAGGACGTCGTCGTAGAGGCCGGTGCCCTTCACGAATTCGACATTCCCCGCGGAGGTGAGCCCGATGCGCCTGACCTCGGGTGAGTTCTGCCTCGCCGAACTCGCCAGACCCATCGCGGTTTTCGATGATGCGCTGGTCAGGATCACACGTTCAGCCCCGAACCAGTCGTTCGAGCGCATGAAATAGTCGATCATGTAACCGGTCTTGAACAGCGGGCCGTAGATCATGCGCTCGGCCTCGCGCGCCGGATCGTGTTCGGGATCGGCAGCGAGGCGCGAATACTGGTTGTAGATCGGGGGCAGCGGCTGGCGATGCGCAGTCATGTCGACAAAGCCGTGCGTCGAAACCTTGCCCGGGACCACATCGAGGTGGCTCGCCATCGGCAAGTAGCCATAGACGCGTTCGCCCACCTCGATGTCAGGGCAGTTGCTCTCGATCACCTTGGCATGGCCCCACATGGGCACGATGCCCTGGCCTTCCGGCGCGGGGAAGAAGTTCCAATAGCCGACCATTTCGCCGACCACAGCGTAAGTGACGTTGTTCGAGGTGACGGAGAAACTTTCGACCGCGAGCCTCACCGCGCCATCTGCCAGGGGCCCGGCATCGACCTCCGCGAGTTCAGCCTGATCGAGCTGGTTTCGGGCGACGTGAACTTGAGTGGTCATGGGCGGGTCTCCTTTTGAAACCTGCCTAGCCTATTGCGGCTCGCTTTCCCAGCGCGTCGCTCGAATGCTGCCTCGCTGCTCGGTTATTGCCATCCATGCCGAAAGTTGCGGACATTGCGCGATCCCTGCCCCGCCCTGCGGCGTCAGCTGAACGCCGCGCAGGACGCAGTAGAGAAAGACATCGGCGAGGTCGAACGCACCAGTCGTCCATGCTCCGTCAACCGCGATCTCGGCATCGCAAAAGGCGAGCGCCCGCGAGATATTGGGCAGCGCACGGTCGATCCGCTCCCGGTCGATCGGCATTCCCGCGAAACGATGCATGATCCACGGCATTACCAGCCCGTGTTCGAACAGCGGGAAGAGATAGTTGTTCGCGATCGCAACCCAGCGATCCATCGCCGCTCTTCTACCGGGGTCGTCCGGCTGGAGCGCACCGCGATTGTGCGCATTGTCGAGATACTGGACGATGCTGACGCTCTCGTAGAGCTCAAGACCGTCAACCTCCACCACCGGCACCTTGCCGAATGGATGACGGTTCTCCGGAGAGGGGGCAGCGGTAGCGATGGTCTCATGGCTGAGACCCGCCTCCTCGCAGGTGATCTGAACGATCCGCGTATAGGTCGAAATGACCGTGCCGAAGATGCGAACTTCGGCCGACACGCGATCAGACGCGCATCGGCATCAGCACATAGAGCGCCGGGCTCTTGTCGTCCTTGCGGATCAGCGTCGGCGCACCGGCATCGGCCAGATGCAGTTCGACCGTGTCGCTATCGATCTGGCTGAGGATGTCCTTGAGATAATTGGCATTGAAGCCAATCTCGAACGCATCGGCGCCATAATCGGCTGCGATTTCCTCGGCTGCCGTGCCATTGTCTGGCGACGTGACCGACAGCGTGACCTTGTCCGCCTCGAGCCCCATCTTGACCGCGCGGGTCTTCTCCGTGGCGATGGTCGCGACGCGATCGACGCCCTCGTAGAAGCTTTTCGGGTCAAGCTTGAGCAGCTTGTCGTTTCCGGTCGGGATAACGCGGCTGTAGTCCGGGAAAGTCCCGTCGATCAGCTTGCTTGTAAGCACCACCCCACCCTCGCCGCCGAGCGTGAAGCGAATCTTGCTTGCCGACAGGTCGACCTGGACATTGCCGTCGAGCGATTCTTCCAGCAGCTTGCGCAGCTCGGCCACGGCCTTCCGCGGCACGATGACATCGGGCATGCCTTCGGCACCCTCGGGACGCTTGAGCGTGAAGCGCGCGAGACGGTGGCCGTCGGTCGCCGCAGCCTTGAGCACCGGCTCGTCGTCATCGGTGACATGCAGGAAGATGCCGTTGAGGTAGTACCGAGTTTCCTCGGTCGAGATCGCGAACCGCGTCCGGTCGATCATCTCGGCCAGCGTCTTGGCCGGGACTTCGAAGCTCGTCGGGAGGTCGCCCTCGACGATCACCGGGAAATCGTCACGCGGCAGCGTCGGGAGCGAGAAGCGGCTGCGCCCGGCCTTCACCGCCATGCGGTTGTCAGCGGTCTCAAGGCTCACCTGGCTGCCTTCGGGCAGCTTGCGCGCAATGTCGAACAGGAGGTGTGCCGACACGGTAATCGCACCCGGGCTTTCGACCGAAGCGGCCGCCATGTTCTCGACCACCTGCAGATCGAGGTCGGTCGCCATGACCTTGAGCGTTCCGCCATCGCTGGCGTCGATCAGCACGTTGGAGAGAATCGGGATGGTGTTGCGGCGCTCCACCACCGATTGAACGTGAGAGAGACAACGCAGCAGCGTCGCGCGTTCGATTGTGGCCTTCATCTCTACCTTCTCATGCCTGTTTGGCTTCTGTCCCACCGGACGCCGCGTGGCCGGAATCGCCCCTCAGCGCCGGATATCTGTCAACAGACCTTAGCGTGGCTGGCTATCGCAGCAAGTTCACTCGGCGCAGGAGCCGGATTCCTTGGGGAAAAAGAGCGAAAATTCGCTCTTTGTCAGCCGAGCATAGCCATCCCGCCATTCACGTGCATGGTTTCGCCGGTGATGTAGCCCGCTTCGCGGCTCGCCAGGAAGGCAACGGCAGCGCCGATATCCTCACCCTCGCCCATCCGGCCCATCGGGATGCGGCTGTTGAGCGCTTCCTTCTGTGCGTCGGGTAACTGGTCGGTCATCGCCGTGCGAATGAAGCCGGGCGCGACGCAATTGGCAGTAATGCCGCGGCTGGCGACTTCCTGCGCGAAGCTCTTGGTCATGCCGACGAGCCCGGCCTTGGCCGCCGCATAGTTCATCTGGCCGGGATTGCCGGTCGCACCAACGACGCTGGTGATGGTGATGATCCGGCCGAAACGGTTCTTCATCATCGGGCGCGCCGAAGCGCGCATGAGGCGGAAGGCTGCCTCCAGGTTGATGCGGATCACATCGTCCCATTCCTCGTCCTTCATCCGCATGGCGAGGTTGTCGCGGGTGATGCCGGCATTGTTGACGAGGATGTCGATCCCGCCAAGCGTATCGACGGTCGCCGGGATCAGCTCCTCGACCTGCGTTGTGTCGGACAGGTTGCAGGTGATCTCGACGTGGCCGCCTTCATCGTGCTTGTAGTTGTCGTTCAGCTCCTCGCGGAATGCGCGCAGCTTGGCAGCGTTCGAGCCCGAGATTGCGAGGCGTGCGCCCTGCGAAGCGAGCGCATGACAGATGGCCGAACCGATCCCACCGCTCGCGCCGGTGACCAGCGCGTTCATTCCCTTGAGGCTAAACATCAGCCGATCTCCTTGGCGAAAGCTTCGATTTCTTCGATCGTGATGAGGCTGGCAGTTGCCGCCTCCTTATCGATGCGGCCGACCATCGGACCGAGCACCTTGCCCCCCAGTTCGACGAACTGCTCAACGCCATCGTTGCGCATCGCCAGCACGCTCTCGCGCCAGCGAACGCGGCCCGTGACCTGTTCGACCAGCAGCTGCTGTTCCTCGGCAGGGTCGATGACCCTTGCGGCCGTGACATTGGCATAGACCGGGAGCGCGAACTGGCCCGGAGCGGTCGCCGCCAGCGCTTCGGCCATGCGATCGGCGGCGGGCTGCATCAGCGAGCAGTGGAACGGCGCCGACACCGGCAGCAGGATGCCGCGCTTGATGCCGTGATCCTTGACCAGTTCGACCGCACGTTCGATCGCTGCCCGGTGGCCCGAAATGACGACCTGGGTTGGATCATTGTCGTTGGCGACCTCGCACACATCGCCCTGCGCGGCGGCTTCAGCCAGTGCCTGCGCCTTGTCGATATCCGCGCCGAGCAGCGCCGCCATCGCGCCCTCGCCGACCGGGACTGCGGCCTGCATCGCCTGCCCGCGCAGCTTAAGAAGCCGCGCAGTGTCGGCGAGCGAGAACGCGCTGACCGCACACAGCGCCGAATATTCGCCGAGCGAGTGCCCCGCAACACAACCGCCCTTGTCTGCCAGCGAAACGCCGAAATCCTTTTCCAGCACGCGCAAGGTCGCAATGGCATTGGCCATGATCGCCGGCTGGGCATTCTCGGTCAGCGTGAGCTGGTCTTCCGGACCGTCGCGCATGATCGCGGACAGCTTCTGCGACAGCGCCTCGTCTACTTCTTCGAAAACTTCACGCGCAGCAGCGCTCGCATCGGCCAGTTCGGCGCCCATGCCGACCTTCTGGCTGCCCTGCCCCGGAAAAATGAAAGCTCGCATCAATGTCTCCTCGATTGGCCTGGGCCAATTGGGGCGCGGTTAGCCAGCGGTCGAAGGGCTGGCAAGGCCGAAGGGTACGATCCTGTTGGCAGCGGTATGCCCGATTTCGGCGCGACCGAGATAGGGAAATCCGGCTCGGTTGCACCAGAACTTGGCGATCGCTTCGACCGATTGGCCGAACTCGCGATCGTTCTCTGGTACATCGGTCACCGATCCCAGCCGCAGCCCGGCAATCCGGGGAAGCGTATTGGCGAGATGGAAGAACAGCCGGTCGACCGAATAGTCATGCTCGCTGACCTCCTCGACCATCACGATATGCCCCGAGAGGTCGGGCATCAGCGGCGTGTTGGTGATCATCGCCAGCGTGATGAGGTTGAAGGCCACAGCCGGGGTCTTGCCATCGAGGCTCGGTTCCAATCCGCTGCCATCGCCCGAGAACCAGCGCAGCACCCGGCGCACCGCCTCGCGCCCGCGTTCGCTGCGCGCGCTCACGGGCATCGATCCGTGGACCGGCTGGCCGATCCCGTTGCGATAGAGCGCCGCAAGCAGATAACCCATGTCGGAAAAGCCGACATAGGTCTTGGCCCGCGCCGCCGCGTTCATGCGCGAGATTGCCGCCTCGGCGATCCGGTTCGAGCCATAGCCGCCCTTGGCGAACCATACGGCGTCATAATCGGGGTTGTTGGCCAGCTCGACCAGCGCTTCGAGCCGCTGGAGATCGGTACCGGCAAAATGGCCCGCGCTCCTGAAACACTGATCGTGGAAAAAGATCGTATGCTCGGGAAATTCGTCCGCCACCAATCGCTCGGCAGCTTCGGCATGCTCGCGCGTAATCGGCGTCGCGGGGGCGCATACGGCAATCCGTGTCATATGTGCTCACTAGCCGCCTTGCGCGCCACAGCACAACTCAATACCGAGCGCGCATGAGTGAATTCCCCACCTATGACGAATTGCTAACCCGACCGTTCTTCTTTTGCGGGATCGGCGGTTCGGGCATGTTGCCGCTGGCGCAGATCCTCAAGGGTCGCGGCGTCGAGATTTCGGGATCGGATCGCAGCTTCGACCAGGGCCGCACGCCCGAGAAATTCACCTCGCTGGAACGGCAGGGTTATGTGCTGCACCCGCAGGATGGCAGCGGCATCGCCTCGCAGGAGCAGATCCTGGTTGCCTCCGCCGCGGTGGAGGACACCGTGCCCGAGATGGTGCGCGCCAAGGAACTGGGCAATCTCAAGCTCACGCGCGCCGAACTCAATTCGATCCTTTTCAACACCAGCGGCGCGGGCCTCGCGGTCGCCGGGACGAGCGGCAAGTCCACCGTCACCGCCATGCTCGGTTGGATCATGCATTATGCCGGACGCGAACCGACGATAATGAACGGCGCGGTGATGAAGAACTTCGTCACGCCGGAGCGGCCTTATGCCAGCGCAGTCGTGGGCGGCCGCAGCATCTATGTCAGCGAAGTCGATGAAAGCGACGGCTCGATCGCGCTCTACCGTCCTGCGGTCGGCGTGCTGCTCAACGTCAGCCTCGATCACAAGAGCATGGAAGAACTACGCGTGCTGTTCGGCGACTATCTCAAGCGCAGCCGCATTGCCGCAATCAACGCCGACGACGGCGAGGCGCTCGCGCTGCTGCCGCGCGCCAAGGAGGTCGTGACCTTCGGCATCGAACAGGAAAAGGCCCAGATCGGGATCGTCGCGGGCAGCATCGCCAATGGGCCGATCCGCCAGGCCGCAGCCGTGATCGATCGCCACGATGGCAGTGAACACGCGCTGGTGCTCGGCATGCCGGGGCGCCACAATCTATCGAATGCGCTGGCTGCGATCTCTGGGGCAGCCAGCGCCGGCGTGCCGGTGGCGCTGGCCGTCGAGGCGCTCGCGAGTTTTGCGGGCCTCGCGCGCCGTTTCGATATCATCGGCACTTCGCCCGATGGCGTGACCGTGATCGACGATTTCGGCCACAATCCCGAGAAATGCGCCGCGACCCTGCGCACGCTCAAGAGTACGCCAGGGCGCGTGATCGCGTTCTTCCAGCCACATGGCTACGGCCCGCTCAAGCAGATGGGGCACGAACTGGCCGAGACCTTCGCGCGCGAACTCGATGCCGACGATATCACGGTGATGTGCGACCCGGTCTACTTCGGCGGAACGGTCGATCGCAGCGAAGGCACCGAACGGATCATCGCGATGATCGAGGAGCATGGCGGCAAGGCCGAGCATATCCCGGCGCGCGAGGATTGCGGCGCGCGTATGGTCGAAGTGGCGCAGCCCGGCGACCGGATCGTGGTGATGGGCGCCCGCGACGACACGCTGACCGCCTTCGCAAAATCGATATTGGAGCAAATCTCCGCACGCGGCTAAGCCGTGATCCATGCACTCACGCGATTTCTCCCTCGACACCATGCTGCGCGCCAATGCGCTGCGGCTGGCTGAGCGAGAAGCGAGCGTGGATGGCGCCCAGCGCCTGACATGGGGCGAACTCGATGCGCGCGTCGAAAACCTCGCGCGCTGGCTGCTCACCAAAGGCATCGCACCCGGTGACCGGGTCGCGCTGCTGCTCACCGACGGCGCGCCCTTCGTCACCACTCTGCTTGCATGCGGGCGCATCGGCGCGATTGCGGTGCTGCTCAACTGGCGCCTCGCGCCCGGCGAAATCGGCTGGATCATGGGCAATGCCGAGCCGAGACTGACCTTTGCCAACCCCCGCTTCGAAGCGCTGCTCGGCGAAAGCGAGCCCGGCGAAACAGTGCTGGTCGATGAGGGGCACGATCCTGAAGGCGCGTTCGAGGCGATTGTTTTGGTCGCCCAGCCGCCGCAAGACGCCCCAAAGCTCGCTCCCGAGCGCCCGCTCTACATGATGTACACCAGCGGCACGACCGGGCGGCCCAAGGGGTGCCTGCAGGCGGGCAGCGCGGTTGCGACCTCGGCACTGGGCATGTGTACGCGGCGCGGGTGGACGCAACGGGAACGCCTGCTCTCGGTCAATCCGCTGTTCCATGTGGTGGGCATGCAGCAAATCGCCGCGATGGTGGCATGCGGCGGCACGATGATATTTGCAGGTCGCGATGATGACGCGGCAGCCATGCTCGACCTGCTCCACCGCGAACAATGCACCACTACCAGCGCGTTCCCGCAGATCCTGCTGCCCTGGCGCGCATTGGAGCCGGTGCGCGAGGGCGTCATGCCGCTCACCGATTACACCGGCGGCGCCGGACCGGGGTTTGTACCCTTGTACGAGTTCATCGAGCAGGAGTGGGATGCGCGTGTCGTTGGCGGATACGGGCAGACCGAGATCTGCGGTTTCGCGACGGCGATCGATTACCCCGACATGTGCGCGCACCCGCGCTCGATCGGCTGGGCGATGCCGCATGTCGAATTCGCCATTCTCGATCCCGAAGGAAACCGGCTTGCCCCCGGTGAGGAAGGCGAAATCTGCATGCGCGGCCCCACGGTCATGCTCGGTTACTGGCGCAATGAGGAAGCGACCGAAGCGGCTTTAGGGCACGGCTGGCTGCGCAGCGGCGACCTCGGCACCATGGACGAGAAGGGTCTGGTCTACCTGCTCGGCCGCGCCAAGGAGCTGATCAAGACCGGCGGCGAGAATGTCTATCCGGCCGAGGTCGACGCAGTGTTCGCGCAGATGCCCGAAGTGGCCGATGCCGGATGCTGCGGAGTTCGCGACGCGCAATGGGGCGAAGCGGTGAAGGCCTTCGTGGTGCTCAAACCGGGGATGGAGCTGACCCGCGAGGAAATCACCGCGCGCTTCAAGAGCCAGATCGCCGGGTACAAGCGGCCCCGCTACATCGAATTTGTCGACCAGCTTCCGCGCGACATGCTCGGCAAGTTGCAGCGACTGGAATTGTCGCAACGCCCGGTCACGCCCGACCAGGCAGCCTAACGACCAGCTTCCTCCAGCGCCTTTAGCCCGGCTTCTTCGCGCGCTACCGCGCGTTTGAAGGCGTCGCGCCCCTTGAGCCGCTCGCGATAGACCTTGAGGCTATCTGGCACGCCTTCATCCAGCCCGACATTTTCGGACAGCACCAATGCATAGCCGCAGCAGATGTCCGCCACGGTAAAGCGGTCGGCGCACAGAAATTCGCGAGTCTCGAGCCGCTGCTCGAGCTTCACCAGGCGTTTCCAGAACCACTTGGCATAGGCATGCCCGGCTTCCTCGAGCCCCTTGTCCTTTTCAAACAGCACGAACCGCATGAACACGGTCTGCGGAAAGGTGATGGTGGCGTCGGCGTGATAGGTAAAGTCGCAATAGGCGGCGTAATCCGGCTCGCCCGGGGCGACAACCAAAGGGGACGGCCCGTCCTTGGACGCCAGGTAGTGCGCGATCGCGCAGCTCTCGGTCATCCTGGCTTCGCCATCGATTAGCATGGGTATCGTCCCGAGCGGATTGATCTCCTTGTACTCGGGCACGAGATAACGCGGCGGGAACGGCAGAACCTTCAGATCGATGTTGACGCCCGCTTCTTCGGCCGCCCAGGTCGCACGCAGACCGCGCGAGCGCGCGCAGGTGTAGAGGACCGGCGTGGCGGTCACTCAGTGCGCCTCGGCATGCGGGTCGAACTTGAAGACATGGTGCAGCACGAAGACGATGATCGCGCCCAGCACCAGGCCGAATATGGCTGAAAGCCCAGCATAGGTGAGCCAGCCGAGGATGCCCGACAGCGCGCCGGTCGCTTCCTCAACTGCATGCTGGAGGCCGTGCGCCAGTTCGGCCGGCGCATGCAGCCCCAGTTCTTCGAGACCGTGGAGAATGATGCCTCCGCCGACCCACAGCATGGCAATGGTCCCGATGAACGACAGCGCCACCAGCAGGCGCGGCATCAGGTGAAGCAGGAAGGCGCCGAACTTCTTGGCGAAACCGTTTTCCCGCTCGGCGAGGTGGAGCCCCACGTCATCCATCTTCACGATCAACGCCACGGCGCCATAGACGATCACAGTGATGGCAATGCCGACGGCGGCCAGCGCGGCGGCGCGAACCCAGAAGCTGTCGGTTATCGTCGCGATTTCGTTGAGCGAAATCGCCATGATCTCGGCCGACAGGATGAGGTCGGTGCGGATCGCGCCGTTGACGCGCTGCTGCTCGAACTTCGCCGGGTCCTCGATCACATCGCCCAGCGTCTTGCCGTGCTTGGGCTCGCCCAGCTTCTCCATCACCTTTTCCGCCCCTTCGTAGGAGAGGTAGGCACCGCCCAGCATCAGCAGGAAAATGATCGCCTGTGGCAGGAACCAGCTAAGCGCGAGCGCGCCCGGTAGCAGGATCAGAAGCTTGTTCTTCAGGCTGCCCTTGGTGATTTTCCAGATGATCGGCAGTTCGCGCGAGGGATCGAGGCCGGTCACATAGCTCGGCGTCACCGCCGCATCGTCGATCACCACCCCCGCTGCCTTGGTTCCCGCCTTGCCCGCGGCGACGCTCACATCGTCGATCGAGGCCGCGGCGACCCGCGCAATCATGGAAATATCATCGAGCAGTGCAACCAATCCACCGGGCAAGCTTCTTCTCCTGTTGGGCTTTGTCTGCCAACGAACCCCTGCCCGCACCGTTCCGGCGAAACAAGCCCAAGAGTCGCCTTGCATTCCGCGGCAAAACCGCTATGTGCGCGCCTTCCCTGCGGCGGAACCGCTGCCACGGGGGTGTGAAGAAAGCCGGAGGGGCCCCTGCACGCTGCAGGATCAGCCAACGATCGGCCCGAAGTGAAAGGAAGCGAGATGGCTCTTTACGAGCATGTCTTTCTCGCGCGTCAGGATCTGAGCCAAGCTCAGGTCGATGCGCTGGCGGCTACGGCCACCGAAATCGTCGAAGCTAACAATGGCAAGGTTACCAAGACCGAGACCTGGGGTCTCAAGTCGCTTGCCTACAAGATCGACCGCAACCGCAAGGCGCATTTCGTGATGCTCAACATCGACGCCCCCGGCGCGGTGGTCGAGGAACTCGAACGCCAGACCCGCATCAACGAAGATGTTATCCGCTACATGACCATCCGCGTGGATGAGCATGAAGAAGGCCCTTCGGTGATGATGCGCAAGAACGAACGCGACCGTAAGCGTCGCTCTGACCGTGAGGAGCGCGACTGATGGCCCGCCCGTTTTTCCGCCGCCGCAAGTCCTGCCCGTTCGCTGGCAAGAATGCGCCCAAGATCGATTACAAAGACGTCCGTCTGCTGCAGGGATTCATGTCCGAGCGTGGCAAGATCGTGCCGTCGCGTATCACCGCAGTTTCCGCAAAGAAGCAGCGCGAGCTGGCCAAGGCCATCAAGCGTGCCCGCCAGATCGGCCTGCTTCCCTACGTCGTGAAGTAAGGGGAGAGTAGACATGGATATCATTCTCCTCGAACGCATCGAGAAGCTCGGCACCATTGGTGACGTCGTTACCGTCAAGGACGGCTACGCTCGCAACTTCCTCCTTCCGCAGAAGAAGGCCCTGCGCGCCAACGAAGCCAACAAGAAGGTTTTCGAAGCCAACCGCGACCGCCTCGAAAAGGAAAACGCCGAACGTCGTGGCGAAGCCGAAAAGCTCGGCGAAAAGGTTGCCGGTGCAGAGATCGTCCTGATCCGCGCTTCGTCGAACGCCGGCCAGCTCTACGGCTCGGTCAACGTTCGCGATATCGTCGCCGGTCTCAATGACCAGGGCCACGCTATCGACAAGAAGCAGATCGTGATGGGCCACCCCATCAAGACCATCGGCATGCACGACGTGACCGTTGCCCTCCACCCCGAGGTGCACGTAACCGTCAAGGCCAACGTCGCCCGTTCGGACGACGAAGCTGAATTGCAGAGCCAGGGTGTCGACGTTCTCGCGCAGATGTTCGAAGACGAGCAGAAGGAAATCGAGGAACAGGCCGAAGCCAACCGCATCGCGCCGAACCTCGAGCCGGGTGAAATCCCCGCCGAACTGCTTGAAGAGCGCGCCGAAGACGCTGCTGCCGACGAGGCGAGCGACGACGACGCCTGATCGGCCATTGCCGAACGGAAATTAGGAAGGGGCGCGGCCATGGCGGTCGCGCCCTTTTTCTTTGTGCCGACTCCCTCGCTCGCGAGGTTGAAATGTCATGAAAAGGCGTTAGACGCCGGTCATGCAGACCTTTTCCGAAATCTTCGACGAAATAACCCGAGTATACGACCTCGCCGTAGCGACCCTGCGCGAGGATATCATGGCCTACGCCAAAGACGGAACCATCCCTCCGCAGCGCAAGCGCACCGATGGCAGCTACGCCTATCCCGAACTGAGGCTTCATTTCGAAGGCGAAGGCAATCCTTCAGACCGTAGCCGCGCATTCGGCCGGCTCGAGCAGCAGGGGACCTACTCGACCACCATCACCCGTCCATCACTGTTCTCCGGCTATCTCGAGGAACAGATCGAGCTGATCATGCAGGATTACGACGTACGGCTGGAAGTCGTGCCTTCGCGCCAGGAAATCCCCTTCCCCTATGTGCTGGACGGCGAAGCAGGCGCTGCCATGGTCGGTATCGCGCCTCAGGAACTGGCCAAGCACTTTCCCTCGACCGACCTCGCCCTGATCGGAGACGAACTGGCAGACGGTGCCGAGGTCGAGGAGCCCGATCACGAATTGCCGCTGTCGCTCTTCGATGGACTGCGCACCGACTATTCGCTGGCTCGCCTCGCGCACTACACCGGCACCCAGACCGAAGACTTCCAACACTTCATCCTGTTCACGAACTATCACCGCTATGTCGATGAATTCGTTGATTGGGCGGCGCAGCAGATCGGCAGCGATGGCTATACCGGTCTGACCGGAGCGGGCGGTTTGGATATCCGCGCTACTACCGGAAATGCGCGCGACCAGCTCTCCGACACGGCATGGCGCAAGCACCAGATGCCCGCCTATCACCTCATGCGCAACGACAAGAGCGGCATCACGCTGGTCAACATCGGCGTCGGTCCCTCCAACGCCAAGACGATCTGCGATCATCTGGCGGTGCTGCGCCCCCATAGCTGGCTGATGATCGGACATTGCGGCGGCTTGCGATCGAGCCAGCGGATCGGCGATTTCGTGCTCGCTCACGCCTATCTGCGCGACGACCACGTGCTCGACAGCGTGCTTCCGCCCGAAATTCCCATTCCTCCGATCGCGGAAGTCCAGCAGGCGCTGGCCGGCGCGGCCGAGGCGGTCTCGGGCACGCAGGGCGCGAACCTCAAGCAACGCATGCGTACCGGCACGGTTGTCACCACTGACGACCGCAACTGGGAATTGCTCTACTCGAACAGCGCCAAGCGCTTCTCGCAGAGCCGCGCCATCGCCATCGAGATGGAGAGCGCGACCATCGCCGCGCAGGGATATCGCTTCCGTGTTCCCTATGGCACGCTGCTCTGCGTCAGCGACAAGCCGCTCCATGGCGAGATCAAGCTGCCGGGCCAGGCCAACCAGTTCTATGAGGAGGCCATCGCGGCCCACCTCCAGATGGGGATCGTGGCCTGCAAGAAGCTGCGCGACGAAGGCGATCGGCTCCATTCACGCAAGCTGCGCGCATTCAATGAGCCGCCGTTCCGGTGAGTGGCGCGCCCAACCGCTCGCGCTCGATCGCTGGCCGCGTGGCCATCGTCACCGGAGCTGCAAGCGGAATGGGGCGAGCAACCGCGAAGCTATTCGCCGCCGAAGGCGCAAAGGTCGCCGTGACCGATCTCGATCAGGCGGCCTGCGAGGCGGTGGCGGCCGAATGCGGCGATGGCGCGCGTGCCTACGCGCTCGACGTATCGGACCATGATGCGATCAAGCGCGTGGTTGCGCGGATCGCCGAGGATTTCGGCGGGATCGACATTCTCGTGAACAACGCTGGCGTTTCGAGCTTCTGGTCGTTGGATGACGACGGATATGATGAGGTGTGGGATCGAGCGCTTTCCGTCATGCTGACCGCGCAGCAACGGATGGTGCGCGCTGCCCTGCCCCATCTGCGCAAGAGCGATGCCGCCCGCATCGTCAATATCGCCTCGACCGAGGGGCTCGGCGCGACACCAGGCGATACGCCCTATGTGGCCGCCAAGACCGGTGTGACCGGGCTGACCCGCGGGCTCGCGGTCGATCTCGGACCGGAGGGCATCACGGTGAACTGCATCTGCCCCGGCCCGATCCGCACCGCGATGACCGACAAAGTCCCCGAAGAACACAAGACAGTATTCGCCAAGCGTCGCACGGCGCTGAAGCGCTATGGCGAGCCGGAAGAGGTCGCGCACATCACTCTGTCATTGGTGCTTCCCGCCGCGAGTTACATCACCGGCGCGGTAATCCCAGTGGACGGCGGGCTGATGGCGCGGAATGCGTGAGCCGACCTCCACGTGGCTCGAGAATATAGTCCACGAATAGCGTGACGTTCTGCTGCATCTCGCCCACCTCGACTGCTGAGAGGGCAGAAACATTCATGACCGCCGCCGGCGATGGCGGAGGAGGCGGTGGGGGCGCCATACGATTGGCCCGGGTTATGATCGGCTGGTAGTAAGATCCACCTGCGCGCTCGCTGATGCGGTGGACCTTGACGATCTTCATGCCGAATGCATCCGCATAGGCCTTAGCCTGCTCGCCAGCCTTTTTGACTGCGTCCGCGCGTGCTTCGACAGTCGCGGCGTCATAATCGGCCAGCGAAAAATTCGGGCCGAAAGCATTGTTGGCGCCCGCGTCGAACATGACCGTCAGCAACTCGGCCGATTTGCGTACATCTCTGACGGTAACCGACATCGAGTTGGTAGCCTGATAACCGGTGATTTCCGGCGGCTGGCCGTCACGTCCACTGTAGTTGAATTGGGGATTGAGCGAGAGGTTCTGGGTCTGGATGTCACGCGGGTCGACCCCGGCCTTGCGTAGGGCGTCGACGACCTTGTTCATTGCTACCGCATTGGCATTCACCGCTTCACGCGAACTGGTCGCGAAAGTGATGACCCCGCCATTCAGAATCGCGCGGTCGGGCGATACAAAGGCTTCCCCGGTCGCCTGCACTTCCAGCAAAGTCTGGTTTGGGGCGAGTTCGAGCTGCTGGGCCGCGGCAAGGCCGGGCGCAGTCAAGGTGAAAAGCGAAGCAGCAAGGATTAGGCGCATAGTGAAGGTCCTGCATTGATAATGCAAAACCAATGCCGTTACAGAGCTTTAGCTCCCGTGAACGGCAAATTTTACCCCTTGCCCTTAGTCTTGGTCTTCCCGGCCTTGGCGTTGTCCTCGATGAACTTGATGATCATTCCGGCGACGTCCTTGCCGGTGGCCTTTTCGATCCCCTCAAGACCAGGTGAGGAATTGACCTCCATAATCACCGGCCCGTGGTTCGATCGCAGCATGTCGACACCGCACACGTTGAGGCCCATGCGGTTGGCCGCGCGAACGGCGGTCGAGCGTTCTTCCGGGGTGATCTTGATCACCTGAGCGCTGCCGCCGCGGTGGAGGTTCGAACGGAAGTCGTCCGCCGCACCGGTACGCTGCATGGCGGCGACCACCTTGCCGCCGACCACCAGCGCACGGATATCGGTGCCGCCCGCTTCCTTGATGAATTCCTGCACCAGGATGTTGACGTTGGCGCCGCGGAACGCCTCGATCACCGACTTGGCGGAGGACATGGTTTCGGCCAGCACCACGCCGATGCCCTGCGTCCCCTCGAGCAGCTTGATCACGACCGGCGGGCCTTTTACCGCCTTGATGATTTCTTCCGCCTGCTTCGGGTCGTTGGCATAGGCGGTGAGCGGCAGGCCCAGCCCGTGCTTGGCCAGGATCTGCATGCTGCGCAGCTTGTCGCGGCTGCGGCCGATCGCGACGCTTTCGTTGAGCGGCCACACCCCGCCCATCTCGAACTGGCGTAATACCGCGAGGCCGTAGTTGGTGATCGACGCACCGATACGCGGGATCACAGCGTCATATCCGGCCAATGTCGCACCATTGTAGGTCAGCGTCGGCCGGTGGCTGGCGATGTTCACCGTGCAGCGCAGCGTGTTGAGGATATCGAGCGTATGGCCCCGCGCCTCCGCTGCCTCGACCATGCGCCGGTGCGAATACAGATTCGGATTTCGCGCCAACATGGCGATTTTCATGTCTTGTGTCCTTTGACGGGGTCGCGGCCGGGGCTCTGCAACCAGGAATGGCCGGAATCGACAACAAATCGGCGCCTTAGCGACGATCGGCCAATTAGCATCGGAAATTTCATGTCGCTACGGTCGGCAAGGCTGATTTCCGCACGGAAACTGAGGCTGCCGATCTTGAGTGGGGTCTTGATGACGTAGCGTCTTTGCGTTTCCCCGTTAGAGCTCGTTATCCCGCGCATGTCGACATGCACCGCCTCGCACAATTGGCGAACCTTCTGCTGGGGGAAGTCGACCGCAAACCGGATGTATTTCTGTCCTTCGCGTTCGAACTCCTCGATCACCGATCCATGCAGCGAAGAAGTGCGCGCGCCGGTGTCGATCTTGGCCGGGATGTTGGCAAGGCCGAGTTGGGGCAGATGGACGATCTCGCGCCAGCCGACGATCGCGAGCGGCTTCGTTTCGCTCATTCGAGGATGGCCATGCCGTCGCCGCCCTCGCCGGTCTTGAGCCGGCGCAGGACCTTGCCACTGACGTAGTCGATCTCGGCCACCGTATCGCTTTGCGTCTCGGCAGCATAGATCCGCTCGCCATCGTCGGACCACAGGATCGTCACCTGGATGCGCGCCTCGGCCTGTTCCGGACTCGAAACCGCAATGGTGCGAATGGCTCCCGCAGTGGCGAGGTCGATCACCGTCAATGATCCGTCGGCCAGGTTTGAGGTGACAGCCACATCTCCCTGCGGGCGGATCGCCAGCCGAAGCGGAAACCGGCCGGTCGGGATTTCGCCTTGCACTTCGAGCGTTTCCGGATCGAGCTTGAACGCCTTGTCCGAACCGCGCGCCGAAACCCACAGCGTCTCCCCGTCGGGCGACAGATCGATCCCTTCCGGCTCGGTTCCGATTTCGACCGAGCGCGCGGGACCGAAGGTCTGAAGGTCAAGGCGCGTGACCGTTCCCGAACCCATATCGACCGTCCAGGCCGTCTCGTTGTCGGGCGCGACGGCGACCATGTGGCTGCCTCGCTTGCCCGTCTTGTACTCGCGCATTTGCGATGTCGCCCGCAACGGGCTCTCGATCACGAAAATCGACTGCCTACCTTCCGCCGTTGCCACCAAAGCTCCACCCCAGTGGATCCCATGCGGTCGTGCATCAGGCCCAAGGTCGAGGCGGTTGACCCGGGAGAGATCAGCGGTCGCGAAAATCTCGACGCTGGTCTCTCCGTAACAGGCAAGCGCCACGTGCTGGCCGTCGGGGGACACCGCCAACTCGTGCGGGTTGGCGCAGCTATCGACGCGCTTCACCTCTTCACCGCTGGCAAGATCGATCTTCGAGAGGCTGTTGCCGCGTTTGTTGGCGACGAACAGATATTGTCCCTCAAGCTGCGGCGCCTCCGCCGCCGGCGCATCGTCCTCCCCTATCGCAGCCGGGCTGCAGGCGAGGAGCGAAAATGCGCCAACGGGGGCAAGCAGCCTGATCATCACATCACCACCCCTGCGGCTTGCCCTGGTTCTGCTCTTCGAGCCAATCCATCAGCGGCGCGAAGTATTCGACCATCGCCTTGCCGCTCATCTGCCGCTCGCCAGTGAAGGCTTCGAGCGCGTCGGGCCAGGGCTTGCTGGCGCCCATCTCGAGCATGGCGTTGAGGTTCTTGCCGACTTCCTCATTGCCATAGAAGCTGCAGCGGTGGAGCGGCCCTTCCCAACCGGCCTGGTCGCAGGCGGCCTTGTAGAACTGGAACTGCAGGATCCGCGCGAGGAAATAGCGCGTGTAGGGGACGTTGCCCGGCACGTGGTACTTCGCACCCGGATCGAAAGCGTCGGGGCCGCGCGGCACCGGCGGGACGATGCCCTGGTACTGGTAACGCAGCGAGGTCCACTGCTCGTTGTAGTCGGTCGGCGCGACCGATCCGTCGAACAGGCTCCAGCGATAACGGTCGACCAGCAGTCCGAACGGCAGGAAGGCCACCTTGTCCATCGCCTCGCGCAGCAGCAGGCCGATGTCCTTGTCGGCGCTCGGCACGTCCTTGCGATCGAGCATGTCGATCTGGACCAGGTACTCAGGCGTGATCGAGAGCGAGATCATGTCGCCGATCGCCTCGTGGAAACCGTCGTTGGCGCCGTTGAGGTGTAGATAGTCTTGCTGGTTGTAGGCGCGCTGGTAGTAGTTGTGGCCGAGCTCGTGGTGGATCACCTTGAAGTCGTCGGCATTGCGCTTGATGCACATCTTGATCCGCAGGTCGTCGACATTGTCGAGATCCCAGGCGCTGGCGTGGCAGACGACCTCGCGATCCTGCGGCTTGGTGAACTGGCTACGCTCCCAGAACGTTTCGGGCAGCGGCGCAAACCCCATCGACGAGAAGAACTGTTCGCCGACCTTCACCATCTCGCGCTCGTCATAGCCCTTTTCGACGATCAGCTCCGTCAGATCGTAGCCGATGTCGCCTGCTCCCTTGGGCGCCACGAGCGGATAGATATTGCCCCACTCCTGCGCCCACATGTTGCCGAGCAGGTCAGCGCGGATCGGGCCCGTGGCAGGTTGCACGGCATCGCCATACTTCTCGTTGAGCTTCGAGCGAACATAGGTGTGAAGCGCGACGTACAGCGGCTTCACTTCCTGCCACATGCGTTCGGTCTCGGCGGCGAACTGGTCGGGGTCCATATCGTAGTTCGAACGCCACATTGCGCCGAGATCGGCGAAGCCCAGCTCCTTGGCGCCGTCATTGGCGATGGCGATCATGCGCGCATAATCGTCCTTCATCGGCGCGCCGACATTGTCGTGCCAGCTGACCCACATTTCCGACAATTCCTGGGGCGTACGTTCGAGATTGCCCATCTCCGCCTCGGCATCGACGCCGGGGATCGACTGGCCGTTGAGCGTCGCCTGACCTTTGCCGTAGGCGGAGCCGAGCTTGGTCGACAGTTCGGCCAGTTCGGCGGCAGCCCCGTCGCGGACAGGAGCGGGCATGACGATCCCGTTGCGCAGGATGTCGAGCTTGCGCGCCACCTCGGGATCGAGCCCTGCGACGCGGGCATACCTGGCTGCCTCATTGGCGTAGGCGACCGACTTTTCCGTCGAGATGGCACCGTATTTCGACGCCAGCCAATCGCTGTCGTAGTTGATGTAGGTTGAATTGATCCACTGCACCCGGGCGTATTCTTCCGAGAAACCGAGCAGGTCCTTCTCGACCATCGCCACCCAGTCGGCTGCGCCCTGCGGCGTCAGCGGATAGGGATCGACCTCCCCCGCCTCGATGGCGGCAGTGCTCTCGACATCGGGAGCGGGCGTTGTGGCGCAAGCGGCGAGCGAAGTGGCAAGCGCAGAGGTGCCCAGAACGCGGGCAAAACTAGCGAATTTCATCAGTGCGATCCTCTCAAGATGGCAATTGGTTTCGTTGGCAACCGGTTTGAACGTGCCGCGCGCGGGAATCAAGCCGGGTGGGCAGTCATTCGACGAACGGCGGGACGAAAACGTAACGCCCGAGAAGCCGTCTGGAGTCCTACTGCGTGGATGTGAGCCACGCGGCGATCTCGTCACCCATTTCGGGCTTTGTGGCGCTCATCAGATGGTTGCCTGGGGTCTCGACATAGATTGCGTCGGGCAGCAGGGCAGTGAGTTCCTGCGCCGAGCCATTGTCACGGTCCTCCTCCCCGCACACGACCAGCACCGGCATGGTGACATTCTCGAGCATGGCGAGGTCGAGATCGGGCATGGTATCGAGCAGCAGCCGCGCTGCAACCCGGTCCACCCCCTGCGACTTGAGGAACTGGCGCGAGTAATAGGCCGGATCGTCGCTGGTGATGGTGTCGAATTCGTCGATCACGCGTTTGAAATGCGCCGAGCGCTTGTTCCACTCCCCGAGCCCGGCAGTCCCCATCCCGCCGACGATCAAGCGTTCGGGGGTGAGCACGCCATGCGCGACCGCATGGAGCGATGTGCGCGCACCAAGCGAAAATCCGCCCAGCGTGTACTCCGCCAGCCCGAGGTGCTCGATCAGCGCGACCACATCGCGGACCAGCACGTTTTGCGGATAGGCCGCCGGATCCCGCGGGCTTTCGCTTTGGCCATGCACGCGGAAGTCGAGCATGATTGCCTCGAACCCGGCATCGGCGATCTTTGCGGCATGGCCCCACTTGATCCAGTTCATGTCGGAGCTGGAGAACAGGCCGTGCAGCAGTACCACTGGGGGACCGGAGCCGATTCGAAGAATTGCGAGCTGCGTACCGTCAAACGATCGGAAACGCTCGGACGTGATCTCGCTCACTCGGGCACGCTCCCGGTGGCGTCGATCCACATCTGGTTGAGCTTCTCGTAATCGGTGATCTTCTTGCGCGGCAGGTTGGACGTGTCGACCCAGGCTTCGTGGATCTTTTCGGAAGCGAAGTGCCAGTGCGGCTCGATGCCGTACGGCTCATCGAGGCTGCCGACGGTGATATCCATCCCCTCGCTGTCGTTGAACGCAAAACCCAGCGGCGTGCCGCAATTCGAACAGAACGGTCGCCTGGCAATCGGCGAGCTTGCATACCAGTCGGGGCCGGATTCCCAGGCGATGTCCGCCTTCTGCAGACCGATGAAAGCGATCGACACCCCTCCGGTCGCGCGCTGGCACATGCGGCAGTGGCACAGATAGGCCTGCGCGGGATCGATGGTCGCGCGATAGCGCACCTTGCCGCACTGGCAGCCGCCGGTCTTTTCGATCGCCTCGGTCATCGCGCAGTCAGCCCCTTCTGCTCCATCCGCCACTTGGCCATCTCGATCCGGTCCTGCCCGAAGAAAGGTTCGCCCTCGAACACCAGTGTCGGCACACCCCAGTGGCCGGCGGCGGCGAGCGCATCCTGGTTGGTGGATATTTCGGCGTCGAGCTCTTCAGCCTCGGCCTCGATCGCTGCATCGAGTTCGGCCAGATCGAGACCTGCGCGCGCCACCGCGCCTGCCAGATGATCGCCCTCGTGCCAGTCATCGACCTCGCCCGACCAGATGATCTTCGAGACCTCGTCAGCAAGAGCGATCCCTTTGCCCTGCCGCTGCGCCGCCTGGCCCATGCGGGTGAGGCGATAGATGTACGGCTGGTCCTCGGACACCTTGCGCGTCATCATGTCCTGCACGACCGGGTCGGGGCGCGGCCAGCGATAGGGAATGCCAAGCATCTGGGCCGAGCGCGCCGCATCGATGAAGATGTACCGGCCTTGCAGCGCATTGGTGAACAGGATGTCCGGATCGCGAATGGCGATCGGATAGACCGGCCGCAAGGCGATATCGACGTCATTGGTTTCGGTCAGCCGACGATAACGCCCGATGGCGAGATAGCTGTAAGGCGAACGGAAGCTGAAATAGAGGTCTGCGGTCAGGGTCATGCGCTGCATATTCCATAAGCCCGTCGACAAGCGCAAGCTGCAGTCCGATAACGGACGCTCGGATGCCAATCATTTTGCAGGAGGACAGGTTGTCGACAAGCAAGCGAACCGGACAATGCCTTTGCGGAGCAGTGAAGCTCGAAGCGCTGGAGGCGAGCAATGAAGTGGGCGCGTGCCATTGCTCGATGTGCCGGGGCTGGAGCGGCGGCCCGTTCATCGAGGTGGATTGCGGGACGTTCGTCGAATTCACGGGCCAGGATTCGATCAGCGTATACGATTCATCGCCATGGGCTGAGCGCGGCTTCTGCAGCAATTGCGGCACGCATCTGTTCTATCGGATCAAGCAGACCGGCCAGACGATCGTTCCGGTAGGGATCTTCCCGGCCGATGATGCGCTGACATTCAAGCGGCAGGTCTTCATCGACGAGAAGCCGCACTATTATTCGTTCGCCGAAGAAACGCAGGACCTCACTGGCGAGCAAGTCTTTGCCATGTTTGGCGGAGGCGACTAGCGCGGCCGCCCCGCCGTGTAATGCTCGTCAGGCAGCCTGCCAGCGAAGCGACATGCAGGAGAGGCCGGCGTCGATCTTGCCGATTTCGGAGACCGGCAGCGCCTGGGTTTTAACACCCAGCGCCTCGACCAGTTCGCGCGCTTTGGGGAAGCCCTCGCCGATCAAGACCGTGCCGCGGACCCGGAGAAGGTTCGCGGCCGCCGCTTCATTGGCGGGAATCACCACGCGGCGCAGCGATCCGAACATCTCTTGATCGTCGAGTTCGGCGATCACTGCGACGGTTTCCTCGTCGATCAGCCCGCAGCCGGTCTTGAAATGGAGCACGCCGGGCGGCGTGGTCACCACCCTGCCGCTAAGGCCCAGCACGGCGAGCGCAGCGATGAGCGCCTTCGCTCCGTCCGCGTCGGTGCGCGCGGAGAGGCCAATCAGCACTTCGTCGGGCGTGGTGAGGATATCTCCACCGTCGACATGCCCTTCGGCAAGCGTCAGTACGCGCTCGAAGCGCCGCTCGAGCTCGGGCGCGATCTCCGCCACCTCGCCCGCCCGCGTCGGCGCGCCGGGATTGAGCAGGATAGCGCCCTCGCCAAACACCAGCGCCGGGTCCTCGACAAAGATCGAATCGGGAAAGGATTCGAGCGGCGGCAGCACCTCGACCTCGAGCCCAAGTTCACGCAGCGCCCCGGCATAGGCCGCATGCTCGCGCGCTACGTCATCATAGGCCGGCCCGTCGTGATCACCGTCGCGCAGGCCATCGGTCACCGATGTTGCCGGTTTCCGCAGCAGCGCGTTGGTGAAATCGAAAAAGCCCAAGCTCAACCCTTTTTGAGGTGCTTGCGGCCCAGCAGTTCGGCGATCTGCACCGCGTTGAGCGCCGCGCCCTTGCGCAGATTGTCGCTCACGCACCACAGGGTCAGTCCGTTTTCGACCGTCGGATCCTCGCGCACGCGGCTGACGTAGGTCGCGCTGTCGCCCGCGCATTCGACCGGGGTGACGTATCCGCCATCCTCGCGCTTGTCGACGAGCATCACGCCCGGAGCCTCGCGCAAGATCTCCATCGCCTTATCAGCGCCGAGCTCGTTCTCGAACTCGATATTGACCGCTTCGGAGTGGCCCACGAACACCGGCACGCGCACGCAGGTGGCGTTGAGCTTGATCTTGGGATCGAGGATCTTCTTCGTCTCAACCACCATCTTCCACTCTTCCTTGGTCGAGCCGTCATCCATGAACACATCGATATGCGGGATGACGTTGAAGGCGATCTGCTTGGTAAACTTGGCAGGTTCGACCTGGTCGCCGACGAAGATCGCCCGGCTCTGTTCGAACAGTTCGTCCATGCCCGCCTTGCCGGCGCCCGAGACCGACTGGTAGGTCGAGACGACGACGCGCTTGATCGTTGCCGCATCGTGGAGCGGCTTGAGCGCGACCACCAGCTGCGCGGTCGAGCAGTTGGGATTGGCGATGATGTTGCGCTTCTTGTAATCGTCGATCGCGTCCGGGTTCACCTCGGGCACGATCAGCGGCACATCCGGATCCATGCGGAAGAGCGAGCTGTTGTCGATCACCACACAGCCGGCGGCCGCCGCCTTGGGGGCATATTCCTTGGCCGGTCCGGAACCAGCCGCAAATAGCGCGATATCCCAGCCTGCCCAATCGAAATGCTCGATGTTCTTGCACTTGAGCATCTTGCCGGTGTCGCCGAATTCGACCTCGGTCCCGGTCGAACCCGAAGACGCCACCGCCGCGACCTCGTCGCACGGAAACTCACGCTCGGCGAGGATCGCCATCATTTCGCGACCGACGTTACCGGTCGCACCAACCACGGCTACACGATAGCCCAATTCAACTTCTCCGAATGCCTGAGCTTGCCTGCCCGAACTTGCTTGAACGCCCCGCTGCCTCGGCTAGCCTGCCTTGGCAAGGGGAAAAGCTATGCACGCCGATATCGCGAAGTGGCGCAAGGACGCGAACTATTTCGACTTCAAGGGCCAGCAGATTGCCTATTGGACCGGCGGATCCGGCAAGCCTTTGCTGCTGGTGCATGGATTCCCGACAAGCGCATGGGACTGGGTGCCGGTGTGGGAAGCTCTTGGCGAATTCCACCGCCTGATCGCTTGCGACATGCTCGGCTTCGGCCTCTCAGACAAACCAAGGAACGGGCTGGATGGCAAAGGCTATTCGCTGCTGCACCAAACGGATCTGCACGAGGCGCTCCTCGCGCATCTTGGCATCAGCGATTGGGATGCGCTGGTGCACGACTACGGGGTATCTGTCGGGCAGGAATTGCTCGCACGGCAAACGGAGGGTTCTGGCGCAAGCGGCCTAGGGCAGATGGTGTTTCTCAACGGCGGGATATTCCCCGACTTCCACCGTCCGCGCCCGATCCAGAAACTCGGCATCTCGCCGATTGGCTTCGTGCTTGGCTGGATTATGAACCGCAACAGCTTCGGAAAGGCCTTCTCCGAGGTGTTCGGACCGGATACCCAGCCAAGCAATCGCGAGCTGGATGAATTCTGGGAACTCATCCGGCACAATGGCGGGCATCGTATCCAGCACAAGCTGCTGCGCTATATGATCGACCGGCAGACCCACAAGCAGCGTTGGCAACATGCGGTGGAGGCTAACCAGGACAGGATCGGGCTGATCGACGGGGCGCTCGATCCGGTGTCGGGCGAGCATCTCTACCGCCGTTGGCGCGAAGTGGTGCCCGAGGCACGCCACCACCTGTTGCCGCATGTCGGCCACTACCCGCAGGTAGAAGCTGCGGATCAAGTCGCCACCAAGGCGCTTGAATGGCTGCGGGCGGAAACCGCCACTGCGGCCTAGAACGAGAAAGGGCGGCTCCCGCAGGAACCGCCCTCGCTTGTCTCGTATGAGAAAACCGGGTCGCTTATGCGTCGGTCTTCACATTGACCTTGCGTTCCGCGATGCGCGCACGCTTACCGGTGCGGCCACGCAGGTAGTAGAGCTTGGCACGACGCACGACACCACGGCGAACCACGGTGATGCTGTCGACGATCGGCGAGTACAGCGGGAACACGCGTTCCACGCCTTCACCGAAGCTCATCTTGCGCACGGTGAAGTTGCTGCCCATGCCGCGGTTCGAGCGGGCAATGACAACGCCTTCGAAATTCTGGACGCGCTCACGGGTGCCTTCGACAACCTTCACGCCGACGCGCACGGTGTCACCGGCGCGGAATTCGGGAATGTCCTTCCCGAGGTTCTCGATCGCTTCCGCTTCGAGCTGCTGAATGAGGTTCATCGAACCTATCCTTCTTCTTCTCGCTGCGCGCCAGAGGCAGGCTGGACCGGATCGCCACCATGGCGTTCCCATAAATCCGGCCTGCGTAACCGAGTGTCTTCTTCGCTCCTTGCCTTGCGCCAAGCAGCGATCTTCGCATGATCCCCCGATCGCAGCACTTCAGGGATCGTGCGCCCTTCCCATTCCTGAGGTCGGGTATATTGCGGATATTCGAGCAGTCCTTCTTCGAAGGATTCTTCGGCTCCGCTGTCGGGCGCGCCCATTACGCCGGGAAGCAGGCGAATGCAAGCGTCAAGTATGGCCAGCGCGGCAGGCTCTCCGCCCGAGAGGACCACGTCGGCGAGGCTGACCTGCTCGATCTCCGGACGCGCCTCGAACAGCCGCTCGTCGAAACCCTCGAACCGGCCGCACAGGATGGTCACCCCCGGCCCCGCGGCAAGCTCCCGAATGCGCTGTTGCGTGATCGGTTTCCCGCGCGGGGTCATGGCCAGGATCGGGGTCTTGGGTTGCAGCATCCGGGCATGATCGACCGCCGCCGCGAGCACATCGGCCTTGAGCACCATGCCAGCCCCGCCGCCGGCCGGCGTGTCATCGACCGTGCGGTGTTTGTCCTGCGAGAAATCGCGGATCTGGATGGTGTCGAGCGACCAGCGCTGCTCCTCCAGCGCACGCCCGGCAAGCGACAGCCGCAAGGGCCCGGGAAACATCTCCGGGTAGAGTGTGAGGATGGTGGCGGCGAAGGTCATGGCAGCGCCCTAGTGCGCTTTGCCAACAATCGCCAGCGTTCAGCGGTGGCGAAGCCTTTGCTGGGGCGTAACGAACTTCGTTGCTCCAATGGCCGCCGCAAGTCCTCCGACCAGCGAAGCACCCAAGGTCATCAAGTCCGAGCCATTCGCCACTACACTGTCGTTGGTCCCGATCATGGCGGCGAGCGAAGCGGCTGTTGGCGCAGCGCCGGCCAGCAAGTGCCGGTAGCCCGCTTTGATCTCGCGAGAGACTTTCATCATTGCCAGATTCAGCACGGCCCCGCCTGTCGTACAGACAGCGATCAGTGCCAGCGGGCTTTCAATCAGCATTCCATTTCACTCCGTCTTTCGGGCGCACGTCAACCGACAGGTCGAAAACATCCGGTCTCGAGTAGTGACCATCGGTATCGAGTGAGGCCAAACCTTCATCGACCTCAGGCAGATCGAGCTCTGCGAACAACATCTCCTCGCCCTCGCCCGCCTGCGCGACCACCCGCGCATCGGGGGCGATAATCATCGAGCCGCCGCGGTTGAGTTGCTCGCTTTCGATGGCTTCGATGAGCGCTTTCGCCTCCGCATTCCCGCCCACGCGTACCAACCCGTCAAACAGGTCCTCCTTCGCCTGCACCAGCCCTGCGGCCAGCACGAAGCAGCGCCCCTCCATCGCATAATGGCGGCTGGCGATGGCGTACTGCTCGCGCACCGTGGGCCACGCACACACATGCACCGCCTCGCCCAGATTGTGCATCGCTGCGCGCGCCAGCGGCATCCAGTGCTCCCAGCAGATCAGATGGCCGAGATTGCCCCATTCGGCCTCGTGCACGTTGAGCGTCGAGCCATCGCCGCGCATCCAAATCAGCCGCTCGCCATGCGTCGGGACCAGCTTGCGGTGCGGCAGCGGCTGGGCATTGGGCCGAAACACGAATTGCGTATTGTAGAGGCTGCGGCGGATACGCTCATGCGTGCCGATACTCACCAGCGCGCCGGTCTGGTCGCACAGCTCCTGCAGCGGGTCGAAGCGCTCGTCGCCTTCGATCACTGCCTGTTCGAGCAGAATGGCATGGAGCGCGCGCGTACCGGGATGGTCCCACAAGGCGGCACCCGGAGCCTCGTCGAGCCACAACGGATAGCCGCCGAGAAAGGTTTCGCCGAACGCCACGACCTGCGCCCCACCCTCGACCGCCTCGCGGGCCAGCCGCACGGCCTTGTCGATTCCGTCGCCGATCGCGAGCGGGATTGGTGCAGCCTGGCAGATGGCGACTTGAAGCGTGGACATGATCGGCGGTTAGCGCGGCTGGCGGCGCAATGCCATCCCGGCCTGCGAAACTCTCAATCGCGAAGGAATTTCTCCAGCTCATCGAAGCTGCCGCCCCAGCCCTGATTCATCGAGGACATCATCCGAGCGAATTCGGCAAAGTCCTCCTCCGAACCCTCGATCGGGGTCCAGCGCAGGGTGACCCGCGTGTTCATGCCGGCATCCTCAAAATCGACCTCGGTCAACAAGGTCAAGGGCCACGCCTTGAAGAAGGAAGGAAGCACCTTGCCACCTGTTTCGTCTGCAAAGCTCTGTTCCCAAACGATCCGCGAATGCGGGCGAACTTCGCGCCACAGGGCGAGGGTATAGGTGGTCCCCATCTGCGGGTGGTCCGAGCGGGTGTGCATAGCCGAGCCCTCGGTAATGCTGCCCGACAGGGTCGTGAGCTTTGCCCCCGGAGGGCCAGACCATTGCACCATTTTCTCCGGATCCGCCCACGCGTCGAACACGACCGCGCGCGGCGCTTCGAATACTCGCGTAATGGTAAACACCGGAATGTCGCTCATTGGCCATTCTCCTTAGCTTGGGCGAGAAATTGCGCGAGCCGATCGAAGCGGTCCGGCCAGTATGAGGCGAGCTGCTCGATGCAGCGTTGCGGCGCCTCGAGCCCGGCAGGGCGCAATCGTCGCGGCCGGGACTGCCCCACCCGCGAGGTTTCGATAAATCCTGCATTCTCCAACACCTTGAGATGCTTGGAGATCGCCGGCTGGCTGAGGTCGAAAGGCTCGGCCAGTTCCGCCACGCTTGCTTCGCCCTCGCCTAGCCTGGCGAGGATCGCACGACGCGTGGGATCGGCGAGCGCAGCAAAGGCTAGGTCGAGCGAGTCGTTCATTACCGATAAGTTATATTCCTAGATGGTTATGTAAAGCGATTTCTCGGAGCCAATACGCGATTGCTGCATTGAGCCTGCAATGGATGGGAAGATCGACGACTGTATCATCGTGGGCGCGGGGCCGGCCGGGCTGACCGCAGCCATCTATCTCGCGCGATACTACCTCAGCATTCGCCTGTTCGATTGCGGCACCAGCCGCGCCAGCTGGATCCCGACCAGCCACAATCACGCCGGTTTTCCCGACGGGATCAATGGCAATGAATTGCTCGAACGGATGCGCGATCAGGCCGCCAAATACGGCGCCATGCGCGAGCCCAAGCGGGTGACGGATCTCACGAAAGAAGGCGAGACATTCGTCGTAACATGCGATGACGAGACCTTTCGCGCCCGCACCGTCCTGCTCGCTACTGGCGTCGTCAACAACCGCCCCGAAGGTATCGGAGAGCAACTCCACGACGAGGCCATGTCGCGCGGGCTGATCCGCTATTGCCCGGTGTGCGATGGCTACGAGGTGACCGACAAGAAGGTTGCGGTGATCGGCACCGCTGATCACGGCACGGCGGAAGCGCAGTTCATCCGCACCTACACCGCCGATCTGACGCTGGTCTCGCCGGACGGTGACCACGATCTGTCGGATACATGCTCGGCCGAGCTCGATGCCGCCGGTATCGCGCGGGTCGCGGGCCCCTGCGGCGGCTTTGCCATCGAGAACGGCCAGATTGCCTTCGACACGGCGGAAGGCCGCATGGCGTTCGACAGCATCTATCCCGCGCTTGGATCGGTGGTGCGTTCTGGCCTGGCCGTCTCTTGCGGCGCCAAGGTCAGCGAGGGCGACTGCATCGTGGTCGATGACCACTACGAAACCAGCGTGCCCGGGCTGTTCGCGGCTGGCGACGTCGTGGTCGGGCTCGACCAGATCAGCGCGGCGATGGGCCAGGCGGGCATTGCTGCCACCACGATCCGCAACCACCTCGCGGCGCAGACCCCGCTCAGGCGCTAGTTGACCGGACGCTCAAAGGCTGCCGGCGGAATGCCAAGCTCAGCGCGCGCAATCTCGGCCGAGATCCATTCGCGAAAGCGTTCGATCTTGCGGATGCCAACCCGTCGTTCGGGATAGACGACGAAGTGACAGATATCGGAATAATGGATGTGATCGATCGGGCAGACCAGACTGCCATTGTCGATTTCCTCCCGCCAAAGCAGCGGGGTGAGCAGCGCCACGCCAAAGCCCGATTTGGCGGCGCTCGCCTCCTGTGACTGGTTCTCAAGCGCGATGCCGCGCATCTCGCTCGGCTTCTCACCAATGCCTGCGCTCGCGAAGTAGTCGCTCCACATGAAATCGTGCGGACTGATGCGTTCCACCTTGAGCAGGTCCTGCGACGTCTCGAGGCGGTGGCTCTCGGCGAACTCGGGCGAGCACATCGGGGTAACGTAGAGCCGGAAGAGGAAATGCTCGCGCAGTCCCTCCCAATTGCCCTTCCCCATGCGGATAGCGAGGTCGAAGTCCCCTCCCGAAAGGTCAACCACATCGTTGGTAAGCGAGAGCCGCAGCGCAAGATCGGGATAGAGCAGTTGAAACCTGCCGATCGAACCCGACAGCCAGGTCGCGCCGAATGACACCGGTCCGCTCAGCGACAGGATCGCGCTTCGTTCCTGCTCCAGATCGGCAAAGGCGCTGCGCATGGCACCAAAAGCTTCGCTAATGGGTCGATGCAGCCGCTGCCCCGTCGCACTCAGCCGTACCCTGCCTCGCTCGCGCTCGAACAACTTCTCGCCCAGGAAGTCCTCGAGCTGGCGGATCTGATAGCTCACAGCGGCCTGCGTCATCGCAAGTTCTTCCGCCGCGCGCGAGAAATGCTCAAGCCGTCCGGCGGCCTCGAATGCGCGCAGCGCGGGGAGAGGTGGAAGCTTCACGGGTAGATGATAAGGCCACCTTATAGCTTCAGGCAATCCTTTTGTTGGCGTCGACTCGGCCTTTTCGCGATCCTCCTCGCATCAGGAGCGAAAGGAATTCGAGATGAGAGAACGAGATCTTTGCTGCGCAGGCGGCCAGTCTAATGAAGACCTGTTCCGCGGATCGGAAGACCAGCGTGCCGAGGAACGCCGCGGGCTTGCCAGGCGAATTGTATCGGCGGTTGTGGCGGTAACGCTGTCGGTGGTGGTGATGGCGGGATATTTCGCCGTTCCAGCAGTCGAGGCGCAGAGCGCGGGCCACGTGGTTCTGCTCTAGGCTGACGATCTGGCGAAGCCGGCCGGAACGCTCAGCCAATCAATGTCCTTTCCCAGGCGGCTGAACCGACCTCCGGCACCACGAAGGACCTCGCGCAACCCCTCTTGCGCGGGGTCCTTTAGTTCCTGGGTGGCGAATCAAAGAACCGCACCGCGGGATAGCCCGCCAAGAGGGCCAGCACTCCGGACAGGAGAAGAACGGATAACACCGGTCCCGCGCCTTCCTTCGCGGCGCTGACGAAGGCCGGACTCATCGCCATTACGGCGCCAACGATCGGCGCGATCCACCGCCTGCGTTTCAGCGAAACATTGGGCCAGACCCTGCGAATGAACAGCGCCACGGAGGTCGCAAAGCCTGCAGTGAGGCCGGCAATGATCAAGGCTCCGATGAAGTACATCGGTCTATTCGAAGACGGAATATGCGTGATCGCTAATACGATCGTATCGCCTGAAAACGAGGAAGGTGATCGGCCACGCGACTAGAAGCGCACCAAGCGCCGTGATCAGAGCGATCCCAAGAATCAATTCGGCCTCAATCGTCTCACCCGTCCCAACGGTAATCGCGATGAGCGAAGCTGCGGTGAATAAGGCCGAGAGTACCGTAGCATTGGTAATCCGGGATGACTTGGCTGCTTTCGAGCCAAACAGGATGGTCAACATGGCAGCTGCGAGCGAAGCAGTTGCGAACCAAATGACTGAAAACCCAATTCCGACGGCAATGTCCCCGACCATCCACTAATCATCCTTGAAATCTGCGGAGATGACCATCCGCACGCCATCCCATTCAAGCACTGCCGCCTCGATCATCGGGACCATGAACGTCTTCGGGCCTTTGGCGGGTAGCGGGTCGAGTTCGATCTCGACGATGTCCGTCGCGCCGAAATTCTGCACTGCAATGACGCTGCCAACGGTGTCGCCTGCGTCCGTGACGACGGCGAGCCCGACCAGGTCGGCATGGTAGTATTCGCCATCTTCAAGGGCCGGGAGAGCATCGCGCGAAACAGAAAGGGCGGTGCCGCGCAGCTGCTCGGCCGAAGTGCGATCCTTTACCTCGGCAAAGCGCGCGATGGCACCGCCCTTGTTGTCGCTGCGGATTTTAGTGAGGGTCAGCGCGCCCTCATTGAAGCTCTTGTGCTGCGACAGGGTATCGATCCCCTCGCCCAGGAGCTTGAGCCGGACCTCGCCCGTCACACCATGCGCACCGGTGACGGCGGCCAGCGTAACGGGCTTGTCCGACATGGCCGGGATTACTCGGCCTTTTCTTCGGCTGCTTCTTCAGCCGGTGCTTCTTCAGCAGCAGCTTCTTCGGCCGGTGCTTCCTCGGCGGCAGCTTCTTCAGCGGGAACCTCTTCGGCAGCAGCTTCTTCAGCCGGCGCTTCTTCAGCGGCAACTTCTTCAGTCGCCGCTTCTTCTACTACAGCTTCTTCCTCGGCCGGAGCTTCAGCAGCTTCCTTGGCAGCTTCCTCGGCTTCGGCAGCCTTGGCGGCCTTCTCTTCGGCGCGTTCCTTGGCAGCTTCGCCCGGTTCACCCTTCTTCGGGTTGTTGCGCGCAGCGCGTTCGAGGATGCCGGCTGCGTCGAGGAAGCGGTGAACGCGGTCCGACGGCTTGGCGCCGACCGACAGCCAGTGACGCGCACGATCTTCGTCGAGCTTGACGCGACCGGCGTCGTCCTTGGGCAGCATCGGGTTGTAGATACCGATCTGCTCGAGATACTTGCCGTCGCGCGGGCTGCGCACGTCGGCTACGACGATGCGGTAGTAGGGACGCTTTTTCGCGCCACCGCGCGAGAGACGAATTGCAACTGCCATTTCAACTTACCTTTCGAATGTAAACTTCTGAAATCACTTCTTGTTCAATAAATCGCGCAGATCGGGCGTGAGCGTATCCGGATCGACCGAGGGGCCTTGCCCCCCGCCCAGTCCCGGCATGCCGCCAGGCATTCCGCCCGGGCCACCAAGACCAGGCATGGCGGCACCCATGCCACCCTTGCCGAACAGTGCGCCGAGCCCCTTGAGCCCGCCCATCTTCTTGATCTGTTTCATGGCGCGGGACATCTCCTGGTGCATCTTCAGCACCTTGTTGACTTCCTGCACCTCGGTTCCCGATCCGGCCGCTACGCGCTTCTTGCGCTTGGCGTTCATCAGGGCGGGATTGGCGCGTTCCTTGGGCGTCATCGAGCCGATGATCGCATCCATGTGGACCAGAACCTTGTCATCCATGCCACTGGCCTGCATCGCCTGCTTGGCCTTCTTCATTCCCGGCAGCATGCCCGCGAGCATGCCGATGCCGCCCATGCTCTGCATCTGCTGCAGCTGGGTGCGCAGGTCGTTGAGATCGAATTGACCCTTGGCCATGCGCTTGGCGAGCGCCTCGGCGTCTTCGTGCTTGATCGTCTCGGCGGCCTTTTCGACCAGCGAGACGACATCGCCCATGCCGAGGATCCGGCCCGCGACGCGCTTGGGATCGAACACCTCGATCGCGTCGAGCTTTTCGCCCGTACCGGCAAACTTGATCGGCTTGCCTGTGACATGGCGCATCGACAGCGCCGCACCACCGCGCGCATCACCGTCCATACGGGTTAGGATCACGCCGGTGAGCGGCACTTCGCCGCTGAAGCTCTGCGCGACGTTGACAGCGTCCTGGCCGGTCAGGCTGTCGACCACCAGCAGGACCTCGGTCGGCGCGGAAACGCCAGCCACGGCCTTCATCTCGGCCATCAGCGCTTCATCGACATGCAGGCGGCCTGCGGTGTCGAGGAGCAGGACGTCAACGTTCTGCAGCTTGGCCGATTCCATCGCGCGCCGCGCGATATCGACCGGCTGCTGGCCCTGCACGATCGGCAGGGTCGCCACTTCGACCTGCGTACCGAGGATGGCGAGCTGTTCCTGCGCCGCGGGGCGATTGACGTCGAGCGACGCCATCAGCGCCTTCTTGCCGTGCTTTTCCTTGAGCAGCTTGCCGAGCTTGGCCGTCGTGGTCGTCTTACCCGAGCCCTGCAGGCCGACCATCATGATCACGACTGGCGGGCGGGCCTCGAGATTAAGGCTGGGCGTTTCAACCCCGCCAAGCATGTCGACCAGTTCGTCGTTGACGATCTTGACCACCTGCTGGCCCGGCGTAACCGAACGCAGCACGTCCTGGCCGATCGCCTTCTCGGTGACGGCATCGATGAACCGGCGGGCAACCGGCAATGCGACGTCAGCTTCGAGGAGCGCCACACGCACCTCGCGCATCGCGTCGCGCACATCCTGTTCGGACAGTGCGCCGCGTCCGCGCAGGCGATCGAACACGCTGCCGAGGCGATCTGACAGGCTGTCAAACATGCGTGTTCAAACTCCTTTTCGGGCTACGAGAACCCGTGAAATGCGAAAAACGCCGGCGGACGAGAACTCGTCGGCCAGCGTGCGAATCCCTCGAGGAAATCCGACTTGTCAGTTTCGAGTGGTGGAGCCTAGCGGGATCGAACCGCTGACCTCTACAATGCCATTGTAGCGCTCTCCCAGCTGAGCTAAGGCCCCGAGCACTCGATATGTTGCAGCGCAGCAATAGCGCCGCACCCTTGCGGGAAGCGCCCTTTATAAAGCACGCCTCCCCTTTGCAACAGCTAAATTAGCTGTCGTCGTCGTCGTCGCCCTTGCCGGTATCGACGCCCAGATCGTCGTCGCCGCCAAGATCGACTTCATTGTCGGGCGAATCGTCATCTTCGTCGATGTCGATGTCCAGATCATCATCGTCGCCGCTGAGATCTGCGTCCGCTTCCTTGTCTTTCTTCTTCTCTTCTTCCTCGAACGGAATCGGCTGCTTGGTTTTCAGCACCGGCTCGGGGTGCCACTCCTCGCCGCACTCGATGCAAGTGACGGGATCTTCCTTACCGAGGTCGTAGAAGCGCTCGCCGCATTTCGGACAGCTGCGCTTGGTTCCCCATTCTGGCTTGGCCATGTTTTCAATAATCCTTTGATCGGGCCCGTGGATGCCGTGACGGGCCGCGCGAAAAATTCTTCTATCTTGATGGGTAGCAAAAGGCCCCGAATCAAGAGCGCGGCGCGCCTTGCCATAGGGGCATGCCCCTGTCAAAAGCCGCGCGCCTTTCTCATCGATATTCAGCCCCACGGATCACCCTTGCCAGCCCATCGTTTCATGCCCCGCGGCCCTCTGACCGGCAGGCTGCGCGTTCCCGGCGACAAGTCGATCAGCCACCGTTCGATCATGTTCGGCGCGCTGGCGGTGGGCGAGACGCGCGTTACCGGCCTGCTCGAAGGCGAAGACGTGATGGCGACCGCCGAAGCGATGCGCAAGATGGGTGCGCAGATCGAGAAGATCGGCGGAGAATGGCGCATCCACGGTGTCGGTGTGGGCGGATTGCTCCAGCCGGAAAGCCCGCTCGAGATGGGCAATAGCGGCACTTCCACGCGCCTGCTGATGGGCCTGATTGCGGGCCACGATATCACCGCGACCTTCACCGGCGATGCCAGCCTCTCCAAGCGCCCGATGGGCCGCGTGATCGAACCGCTGTCGCAGATGGGCGCAAGTTTCGAAGCGAGCGAGGGCGGAACGCTGCCGCTGACCATGCGGGGCGCATCGCCGGGCGTGCCGATCACCTATCGCCTCCCCGTGGCGAGCGCACAGGTCAAGAGCGCAGTGCTGCTCGCCGGGCTCAACACCGCAGGCATCACCACGGTGATCGAGCCGGTGCCGACCCGCGACCACTCCGAGCGCATGCTGCGTGGTTTCGGCGCGGAGCTCGAGGTCGAGGAGGTGGATGGTGAACGCATCATCCGCATCTACGGCGAGGCTGACCTCTCGCCGCAGCAGGTGGAGGTTCCAGGCGATCCCTCGTCAGCCGCCTTCTTTATCGTCGCGGCGCTCATCACAGAAGGCAGCGACCTCATGGTCGAGAATGTCGGCCTCAATCCGACCCGCGCGGGACTTATCGGCGTGCTGCGCGACATGGGCGGAAGTATCGAGGAACTCGACCGGCGCGAGATCGGGGGTGAACCGGTCGCGGACCTGCGTGTGCGCTACTCAAAGCTGACCGGGATCGATGTCGACCCGGCCGTCGCACCGAGCATGATCGACGAATTTCCGGTGTTGTTTGTCGCGGCATCGCAGGCGTCTGGCACCACCACCACCAGCGGCCTCGACGAATTGCGGGTCAAGGAAAGCGACCGACTGTCGGCAATGGCGACCGCCCTGGCGCTCGCGGGTGCGCGCGTTGAGGAGCACGAGGACGGGCTTACCATTTACGGGTCGGGTGGCGAGCCGCTTGCCGGCACTGGCGACCAACCTATTGCCACCCATCTCGATCACCGGATCGCCATGAGCATGGCAGTCGCGGGCCTCGCCGCGCGCGACGGGGTGGAGATCGACGACACGTCGCCTATCGCAACCAGCTTCCCCAATTTCATGGCGCTGCTCGACGAGGCGGCGGCGTGATCGACCTCGACATCTACACGCTGATCGGCTTCATCGGCATGGCCTGCATCATCGGTGCCTATTTCTATCTCACGTGGAAGGATGATCCGAACCCGTTCATCCTCCACGGCACCAATCTCGCTGGGGCGGCGCTGCTCACCGTGTCATTGGTGGTCCATACCAACTGGCCGAGCCTGGTGCTCGAAGGCTTCTGGGCGGCAATCGCCATCTGGGGCTTGTGGAAGGCGCTGCGCTCGCGCAAAGCCGCGCGATGATCATCGCCGTCGACGGACCGACCGCCTCTGGGAAAGGCACCATCGCCAAGGCCATTGCCGCGCATTTCGGCCTGCCCCATCTCGATACCGGCCTGCTCTACCGGGCGGTCGGGCGGCAGGTGCAATTGAACGAAGGCGACCCCGACAATCCGTCGGACGCCCTCGCTGCCACCGATTTTCCCGATGAACTGCTGCACGATCCGATCCTGCGCAGTGAGGAAACCGGCGGCCTCGCCAGCCGCGTCTCCGTCCACCCCGAGGTTCGCCGCGCGCTGTTCGAGCGGCAACGCGCCTTTGCCGAACAACCCGGTGGCGCGGTGCTCGACGGACGCGATATCGGCACGGTGATTGCGCCCGAAGCCGAGGTGAAGCTGTTCGTCACCGCCAGCGTCGAGGCGCGCGCCATGCGTCGCTGGCTCGAGATGACCGGGCGCGAGATCGATATCCCACTGATGGAGATCGAGGAAGACGTCATTCGCCGCGACGAGCGCGATATCAATCGCAAGGATGCACCGCTCAAGGCCGCCCCCGACGCCTATATTCTCGACACGACCAGTCTCGACAAGGATCGGTCCATCGCCGCCGCAATCGAGGCGGTCGAAAAGGCTCTGGCACGGCAACCATGAGCTTGGCGGATCATCGCGGCAGGCTGGCTGTTCTCACTGCTGTGTGGCTCGTCGCGCTGGTCTGGTCAGGCTGGGCGCCATACGATCGCGCCACCTGGTGGATGGAGGTCGCCCCGGTGCTGATCGCCCTCCCGATCCTGTGGTGGAGCGCCCAGCGCTTCCCGCTGACCACGCTGGCCCTCGCCCTGATCGGTTTCCACGGCCTCGTCCTGATTTTAGGCGGAGCATATACCTACGCCCGCGTGCCGATCGGTTTCGCCGTGCAGGACTGGCTCGAGCTCGCGCGCAACCCCTATGACCGCTTCGGCCATTTCATCCAGGGCTTCGTCCCTGCGATCGTCCTGCGCGAACTGCTGATCAGGCTTGGCGGAATGAAGCGGGGCTGGCTGCTGACGGTCATCCTGCTCGCCTGCTGCCTCGCGGTCAGCGCGACGTACGAACTGATCGAGTTCGGCGCGGCGATGGCGCTCGGCCAGGGTGCCGAGGAGTTTCTCGGGACGCAGGGCGACCAGTGGGATACCCAATGGGACATGCTGATGTGCCTGATCGGCGCGGCCAGCGCTCTCCTGGCGCTGACAGGGCTGCACAACCGCCAGCTCGACGCCCTACCCGCCTGACCGCCCTGTCCTACAGCGATCCGCGCTGGCATTCTCCAGATGAGCGAAAGATGCCTCCATCGCTTGCCGGGATTCGAGGTACAGGACAGTGTTCCATGTGTTCCATCGCGTAGGATTTCGGGCAGCGGCGCAGGGTGCAATTTGCTTGCATTTCACCGGCTATTCCCCTAGGCGCGCGGCCGTTCTCGCAATCTTCCGATTGAAAGGACCTTCGCGGCGGCATTCGGCCCCACGGAGATGTCGGCCTCTTGCCCCGTTTGACCGAGCAATGGTGCTCGGAGACGGAGAAAGACCCCGGAAAAACCGGTGGCCGGTAGCAAAACGAAGACAGGAAACTGAATCCTATGGCAACTTCTGCCAATCCTACGCGCGACGATTTCGAAGCGCTTCTCAATGAACAACTCGGTGGTGCTGGCGACGAAGGCTTCGAAGGCCGCGTTGTAAAGGGTACCGTTACCGCAATCGAGAACGGCATGGCCGTGATCGACGTCGGCCTCAAGAGCGAAGGCCGCATCTCCCTCAAGGAATTCTCCCGCGGCGAAGACGAGCACGGCCTGAGCGTCGGCAGCGAAGTCGAGGTCTATGTCGACCGCGTCGAAAACGCTGACGGCGAAGCCATGCTGTCCCGCGACCGCGCCCGCCGCGAAGCCGCGTGGGACAAGCTGGAAAGCGAATTCGGCGAAGGCAAGCGCGTCGAAGGCCGCATCTTCGGCCGCGTCAAGGGCGGCTTCACCGTCGACCTCGACGGCGCCGTGGCCTTCCTGCCCGGCTCGCAGGTCGATATCCGCCCCGTGCGCGACGTCACTCCGCTGATGGACGTGCCGCAGCCGTTCCAGATCCTCAAGATGGATCGCCGCCGCGGCAACATCGTCGTTTCGCGCCGCGCCGTGCTTGAAGAAACCCGCGCCGAACAGCGCAGCGAACTGATCGACAAGCTGGCCGAAGGCCAGGTCACCGATGGTGTGGTCAAGAACATCACCGACTACGGTGCCTTCGTCGACCTCGGCGGTATCGACGGCCTGCTCCACGTCACCGACATGAGCTACAAGCGCGTCAACCACCCGAGCGAAGTGATCGAGATCGGCCAGACCGTGACCGTCCAGATCATTCGCATCAACGAAGACACGCAGCGCATCAGCCTCGGCATGAAGCAGCTCGAATCGGATCCGTGGGATGGCGTTGCTGCCAAGTACCCGATCGGCGCCAAGCTGAGTGGTACGGTGACCAACATCACCGAATACGGCGCGTTCGTCGAGCTTGAGGCGGGCATCGAAGGCCTGGTCCACGTTTCGGAAATGAGCTGGACCAAGAAGAACGTCCACCCGGGCAAGATCGTTTCGACCTCGCAGGAAGTCGAAGTGATGGTGCTCGAAGTCGACAGCGAAAAGCGCCGCATTTCGCTCGGCCTCAAGCAGGCCCAGCGCAATCCGTGGGAAGAGTTCGCCGAGAAGCATCCGGTGGGCAGCGAAGTCGAAGGCGAAGTCAAGAACGCCACCGAATTCGGCCTGTTCATCGGCCTCGATGGCGACGTCGACGGCATGGTTCACATGTCGGACATCGCCTGGGGCATCTCGGGTGAAGACGCCCTCGCCCTCCACCGCAAGGGTGAGCAGGTCAAGGCCGTCGTTCTCGATGTTGACGTCGACAAGGAACGCATCAGCCTCGGCATGAAGCAGCTCGAAAAGGGCGCGCCGACCGCAGAAGGCGCGGACACCAGCGCACTGCGCAAGGGCTCGACCGTCACCGTCACCGTTCTCGAAGTCCGCGATGGCGGCCTCGAGGTACAGGTTGGCGACGACGGCGCGACCGGCTTCATCAAGCGTTCGGACCTCGGCCGCGACCGCGACGAACAGCGTCCCGACCGCTTCCAGGCCGGCAGCAAGGTCGATGCGATGGTCACTGGCTTCGATCGTTCGAAGAAGCCGACCTTCTCGATCAAGGCACGCCAGATCGCCGAAGAAAAGGAAGCCGTGGCACAGTTCGGTTCGTCCGACTCGGGTGCATCGCTCGGCGACATCCTCGGCGAAGCGCTCAAGAAGAAGGACGACTAAGTCGTTCAAACAGTTTCCCGTACGTACGGGACTGGGGAAGGCCCGTCGCTCACCACGAGTGGCGGGCCTTTCCTACATTCGGGCACGTGCTAGGATGGGTCGTCAAGCAGCCAAGCGATAGGACAGCAAGGAAACACCATGCTCGAAGTTCACCAGTTCCCGTGCCTGTCCGACAACTACGGATACCTGCTGCATGATCCTGACAGCGGTGAAACTGCGGCAATCGACACCCCCGACGGCAAGGAATACCTGCGCCAGGCAGAAGCCAAGGGGTGGACGATCACCCAGATCTGGAACACCCATTGGCATCCCGACCACGCTGGCGGAAACAAGGACATCGTCGCTGCGAGCGGTGCAATCGTCGTGGCCCCGCGCGAAGTGGAGCGGCTGACCCCGATCGATCGCGTGATCGAACACGGAGACACGGTTGCACTGGGTGCGTTCTCGGCCACCGTCATCGACGTGGGCGGGCACACCCACGGCCACATCGCCTACCACTTGCCCGAAGCCGGCATCGCCTTCGTCGGCGATAGCGTTTTCGCCTTGGGCTGCGGCAGGATGTTCGAAGGCGATCCCGACCAGTTCTGGGCCAGCCTCGAGCGCATCAGGGCCCTTCCCCCCGAGACGACGCTGTACTGCGCGCACGAATACACCCAGTCGAACGCCGCCTTCGCACTGCATGCCGATCCCGAGAACGAGGCACTGCATCACTATGCCGAGGAGATCGCCAACAAGCGGTCACGCGGCGAGCCGACCGTGCCGATGGGACTTGCGCGAGAACTGGAAACCAATCCCTTCCTGCGCGCCGACAGCCCCGAATTGCGCGAACGCTGGGGTGGAAGCAGCCCGGCAGAGACCTTTGCTGCCCTGCGCGCGGGCAAGGATAACTTCTAGTTCGATGAAGGCCCTGCGGGTCGAGAGACTGAGCGGCGACCTGTCGGGCGTCGCACTGACCGATCTGGACGCACCCACGCGTGGAAAGGGCGAAGTTCTGGTGCGGATTCGCGCCGCTTCGCTCAATTTCCCGGACCTGCTGATGACGCAGGGCAAGTACCAGTTCAAACCGGGGCTACCCTTCACGCTCGGCATGGAGATGGCCGGGGAAGTGGTCGAGGCGGGTCCCGAGACAGGGTTCGAAGCGGGCGACCGCGTCATGGGCGGCGCGAAGACCGGCGGATTTGCCGAATATGCCAGCGTTCCGGCGCAGACGCTGCGCAAGATCCCGGAGGGAATTGGCTTTGCCGAAGCTGCAGCGATGGGCGCCGCCTACTCGACCGCCTACACCGCGCTGGTCGAACTGGGCGGGCTCGAAGCGGGACAGACGGTGCTGGTTCATGGCGCCAGCGGCGGCGTCGGGCTTGCAGCCTGCGATCTCGCCAAGGCGCTTGGAGCAACCGTGATCGCGGCCACCCACCGTGAAGACAAGATCGGCGCCATCGCCGCTGCTGCCCGCACCGATCACGTGATCCTCAACCACGGTCGGTTCCGCGAAGAAGTGATCGCGCTCACCGATGGCAGGTTATGCGACCTCGTGTTCGATCCCGTCGGTGGTGACGTCTTCGACGAAAGCACGCGCTGCGTGACGTTTGGCGGCAAGTTGCTGGTGATCGGCTTCGTAGCCGGACGCATCCCCGAGATCGCGGTGAACATCCCGCTGATCAAGGGGTTCTCGGTCGTTGGCGTCCGTGCCGGAGAATATGCCCGCCGCTTCCCCGAGCGTGGTCGGCGTATTGCCGAGGAAGTTACCCGACTGGCGGTGAGCGGCGCCATCACGCCTCACATCGACCGCACCCTGCCGCTCGAGCGCTGGCGAGAGGCGTTCGATGCGATGGCGGAGGGCGAATTGATCGGAAAGGTAATTCTGGAACCCTAGAATCGAAAAGGGCGACCAATTGGCCGCCCTCTTGATGCTATTTGAAATCGTCCGATCAGATCGAAGAGATGACTTCGTCGGCCAGCTTGCGGTCGGAATCCTCGTCGTGCCGTTCGGCAATCAGCTTGCGTGCTGCAGCAGTGGCCGCCTTGGCCGCCTTGCTGCGGACGTCGTCAACCGCTTCGCGTTCGGCAGCGGCGATCTTGTCTTCGGCCATCTTCTTGCGCCGTTCGACCATCGCCTTGCTGTCGGCTTCAGCCTTGTCGAGGATCGCGTCGGCTTCGCGCTGGGCGCCTTCGACCATCGCCTCGGCGTCTTTCTCGGCATTGGCGATCTTGGCCGCATATTCGTCGCGCAGCTTCTCGGCCTCGGCGCGCAATTCCTTGGCCTCGTCAAGCTGCTGCTTGATCGCCGCGATCTTGTTGTCGAGACCACCGGTGATGAGGCCGGGCACCTTCTTCCACACGAAGACGGCAATCAGCACCACCATCGACACCGAAACCCACTGATAGGGTTCGAGGCCGAATGCGGTCGGATCGCTGTGGCCTGCCGCTTCGGCAGCGCCAGCGAGGAGCGAGAGAACGTCAGCCATGGGCCATTGCCTCCTTCACGGCAGCCTGGGCGGCCGCGGCATCGACATCCGCACCGGCGAGCCGGGCTACGATGTCCTGCGTCGCTTCAGCAGCGACTGCCTCGACTTCACCCATCGCCGCGCTGCGCGCTTCGGCAATGCGCTCTTCCGCCTCGGCCAGCTTGGCATCGAGGCGCTTCTGCGCGGCAGCGATCTTCTTTTCGGACTTGGCCGCCGCTTCCGCCTTGGCTTCAGCGATCACGGCCTGGGCCTGGGCGCGATTTTCGTTCTCGCGTTTGCGCCACGCCTCTTCCTGTTCGTCGGCATGATCGCGAGCGGCCTGCGCTGCGGCAAGGTCATCGGCGATCTGCTTGTCGCGCAGGGCGACGGTGTCCATCACCTTGGGCACCATTCCGCGCCCGATGATGAAGAAGGTAACGCCGAAGAACACCAGCAGCCAGAAAACCTGGCTCGACCATGTGTCCAATAGCTGGGCAATCTGAGGCATGCGTCCGGTCCGAAATCAGGATCGTCAGGATAGATCATGCGGCCGGCCGCAGTGCGACCGACCCCACAAAATCACGAAATCGTCAGGCGACGAAGATCAGGATCATCGCGACGACGAAGGCCAGCAGGCCGAGAAGTTCGGCTGCGGCGAAGCCGATGAACAGGCGGCCCTGCTGGCCGTCTGCTGCACCCGGGTTACGGAGAGCCGACTCGAGGAACGAGCCGAAAACGTTACCCACGCCGATGGCGGCCATGCCGGCACCGATTGCTGCGAGGCCAGCACCAACGAGCTTGGCTGCTTCTGCGTCCATTTGAAAAACTCCTTTAGGTAGAAACTGTAGTGAAGGACGAAACTTAGTGAAGGTTCTCTGCGTCGTTGATGTAGAGCGACGTCAGGAGAGCGAAAACATATGCCTGGATGCCGGCGACCAGGATTTCCAGCGCGCTGATGCCGATCATGAGGGCAAAGCTGGGAATGCTAACCAGGGCGGCAAAACCGGCGCCCGCGTTGATACCGCCGATCACGAAGCTCGACAGCACCTTGAGCAGGACGTGCCCGGCCATCATCGCGACGAACAGTCGCAGCGCGAGGCTGAAGGGCCGGACCAGGAAGGAGATCAGCTCGATCGGAAAGATAATCGGGATCATCGGCAGCGGCGTGCCGTGCGGCACGAACAGGCTGAAGAAATGGAAGCCGTGCTTCCAGAAGCCGACGATCAGGACGATCGAGAAGCTGATGATGGCCAGGACACCGGTGACGGTGAAGTGGCTCGTGAAGGTGAACGGGTGCAGCCCGACCACGCCCAACGGCAACAGGCCGAGCAGGTTGGCGAACAGGATGAACATGAAAAGGCTGAAGATATAAGGCACGTATTTTCGCCCTTCCTTGCCGATGTTCGCTTCCAGCATATCGTCGATGAAGCCGGTGAAGGTCTCCACCATCATCTGCCAGCGGCCTGGCACGAGCTCACGCTTCATGCCGCCCGCGACGAAGATCCACAGGATCACGGTGGTGATCAACATCCACAGCGCGGAGTTGGTGAATGCGATGTTGAGTCCGGCAACTTCCCACCCCTGCGAGCCGAACAACGGCTCGATGGTGAATTGATGCATCGGATCGACTTTGCCCTCTTCGGCTGCCACGATCGCTAGGTCCCTAAAACTCTATATGAACACGCCCCGGACGACCCTATTCGGAATCGTCGGGGCGAGTGTTCGCCGCACGAATAATGTTCCTGAAGGCGACGACGATTCCGAAGAACAGCATCACCAACAGACCCCAGGGCGACGTTCCGGCGAAATAGTCGATCGACCAGCCGATAACAGCGCCACCGAGAATCCCACCGAGGAGATCCGCCAGTACCCGGTTGCCGCTGCGATAGTTCGCATCGGCGCCCGAAACCTGCGGTCGGTTGCGCTGCTCTTCACGCTCGCGTGCGGCCTTTAGCCGCTCTTCGAGCGCGTCGATCCGCGCATCCTCAGCGATGGGTTCCCGTGCGGGTTTCTCGTCGCTCATGCCAGCCTCCTAAGATTGGGAATGCACGGCACGGGCAAGAGGTGCCCGCCGAGGGCGCCGCCCCCTTAGAAGGGGGGCCTAGCCAAGTCAACCGCCCGAGGGGCTCAAACTGGCGAAATCATACTAATGATGGAGTTCGTCCGGGGCGCGCCGTGCGATGGTGTAACGAGGCCCGCCTACGGACAACGCGAATCGCGCTGCGGTGCAGCGCTGGTCCGGGTCTGCCAGCTGCCATCGGGTGCCTGGTACTTCTCGCCCGGAACCGTGCGCGCAATCGCGAGACAGCCGGCGGTGAGCGCGTACTCCTCGAGCGTGGCGTTATTCGCCCTCGCCTTCTCGGCATAAACGGCGCGGCGCTTGATATTGATGTCATCCACCAGGCGCTGCAGGTCTGTGGTAGCGGTGCCGACAACCCCGAGGTAGCCGTCCATCTTCTCACCGACCTTTCCCGAGCTGCGGGCGGCATCATAAGCGGGGTCGCGCTGGGCGAGCGCGGGAGTGGCGATACCGGCGATGGCAGTCACGGCAAGTGCGCCACCAAGGGCCAATTTGCGAAGCGAAGTCATTGTCTTAGCGCCTTCCATCAGAAAATATCTGCGTTCTCTTCAATCGTGTTGCCCGCGTCCTCCGCGAGCCGGTAGATCACTTCCTGCCGGATGTTGATGTTGAGTTCGATCACGATTGGCTTGTCCGGTGCCTCGACAGAGACGCATCCGGACAACGCAACCGCGCCGAGCAACAACAGCCCAACCGGCCGACACATGCTTCGCAATGAACTATTCCCCTGCATCGAGGGGTGTGTCGCAGCACTGCGAGCCTGGGTCAATTCGGCATGTGTCATGGCATGCTCTCGCTTTCCTGGTTCTGAACGGGTGATTCATCGGGAATGAGGTCTTCGGGCTTGATTGCCTCGGGCGGAGGAGAAACCTGGCGCTGCAGCCGCCGGCCATCGTCGGTCAGGAGGCCAAGTTCGCGTGGATCCTTTACGAAGGCGGGATCGTAGAGCGAGCGCAGGTTTGTCAGCAATTGCGCAAAGGCGGCGCGGATATTCACGCGGAACTCCAGCGGCAACCCGGCAATCTGCCTGGTGAAGAAGTTCTTCTTGGTGCCCTCGCCCTGGCTGACGCCCTCGAACCGGACTTCGGTGATGATTTCGCCGGCGAGATTGCCGTTCATGTTCACGGTCATGACCTGGTAATCGAGCGAGCGGAGCGACTGGAAGGCGAAATTCGCCATCGTCCCCATGTCCTCGTAGGTCAGTTCGCCGACGTAAGAGAGATTTCCTCCAGGAGGACGTGAGACCAGCTGTCCGCCATCGATCTTGCCATTGCCGTCGATGTCGAAGGTGATCGGCACTTCACCATCGAAAGTGCCGGAAGCACTGATGTTGCCGAGTTCCATCTTGGCGACGAAAACACCTGCATCGAGCCCTTCGATCACGAAGACATAGCTGCGCTGCTCACTGATGCCGAGGTTGAGATCGACCGGGCGGAGGGTCAGCGTTCCGCCCATGAAGGGCCAGGTGCCCTGGCGCACCGACAGGAACTGCCCGTCGCGATAATCGAACGAAATCTCTCCGTCGAAGACCTCGATCCCGGGGTTGACCGAGGCGATCTTGAGCGTCTGCCCCGGCGCGGTCGTGAGGTTGAGCAGATCGTCGAATACAATCGTCCCGCTCGCGCCCTTCACCGGCCCGAAGGCAGCCGCAAAGTCGATGCCATCGCTGGAAAAGGCTCCCGAGCTTGTTATTTCGCGCTCGTTCCAGTCGATCCGGCCGGTACCCGTCACCGTACCGTCGGCCAGAGCGATCACGCCCTTGGCCAGTTCGGTCAGATCCTCTGGCTGGAGAGCCTCGTCGAACTTCAGCCCCGCGACATCGAGATCGGCAAAGCCTGAGCTCGTGCCGAGGTTGTGACGAATCGTCACTGCGGTAACGATCCTGTCGCTGCCGGGATGGCGCAACTCCGCCTGCGCGTCGATGATGTTGTCCTGCAGGGTCAGCGAGCCGTCGCGTGCCTCGAGCGGCTTGAACCGTGCCTCGGCCTCGCGGTCGATGAGACGGAAGTTGGCATCGTTGATCGCCAGCACCCCGCCGGCATAGCGCCAGTTGCCCTGGACGTTCCGCAGGTCGAGCGGAACTGCGTCGAGCGAGACGTCGGCGTCGTTGAAGCGACCACCGATCTCGTCGCCGAAGGTTGCATCAAGCTCGCTGATCGTGAACCGGCTGGCCGTCGGCGCCGGACCCAGGGCGATATCCACGTTCTTGGCCGACATGGCCCCGGGCCAGGCGAAGCCAATCGCCCCGCTCCGCAGCCTGAGGGGGGTGTCCGCCAGCAACCCACTGAGGTCGAGCGCCGGAATACCTGCGGCCACCTTCAGCCCGCCCCGATCGTATTTGACGATGGGGTTTCCGCTCGAGGGACAGAGCCTGAGTCCGTGCCTCGCAAGCGAAAGATCGGCCAGCCTCAGCTGGTCGAAGCGAATGTCAGTACACTTGCGCCACATAGACAGCCCACCGGCGGCCGACCAGTTGCCGCTTACCGGCAGGGTCAGCGAGCGCACGGCCCCGCCCGGAATAGGGCCAGTGGCCCGCACCTCTCCGGCAAATCCAAGCGCACCATTGGGGGACTGGGAGATGACCAGTTCGGGGATCGCAAGCGCGCTATCCCTGGCGCCGAACTCTTCCATCCTCAAACGCATAGCCAGCGCGCCGTTCGAGCCGCGCTCCATCCGGCCCCTGATATTCGGAATATTGGCCCCGCCGGTAAAGATGTTCCCGGTAAGCCGCGGCGCGCCCTCGCCCTGCGTGCTGAACTGCGCCTGCGACAGCGCGAACAGGGTGACGCCACTAGCGCCTTCGATGCGGAAATTGGGCACCGCACCGCTGTACCTCTTGCCGGACTTGCGCAGGGACAGCTCGCCGAAGATCTCGCCTCCGGGCAGCTCGTTAGCCAATCCTGTCTGCATGCGGCCCAGCAGGGGCGCGAGCAGGGTGTCCTTCCCGCTTTCTCTCAACCCAGCCAGGGTTTCGTTGAACGCCGGGCCCAATGCCAGGCTCTCACCGGCAAGCTTGGCCTCCAGTTCGGCGCGGTCGAAGTCGTTGCGGGCGCGCAAGTTCCCTTCGAGCGCGAGCCGATCGAGCCCCACTTGCGGGCTATCGAATGACCGCGCGGCAAGATCGTACTTGGCGTTGAGCAACCCCTTGCGCCAGTCGATCACCACCGACCCGCCCAGCGCGCGGGCGGTGTAGTCAGCATATCCCAGCCGCTTGCCATCGACGCCGACAGTCGCGGTTAGTCCCGCCAGATCCTTGTCGATCACCGCCTCGACCTGGGTATCGAGCCCGGCAACCCGCGGCCCCTGCTCGCAGATGAGCGAGCGGAGCCGCAATGGGCCCTCCAGCTTCGGCTTGCCTCCGCCCACGACCACCCGAGAATAAAGGCTTGCGCGTTCCGCGCGGCACCCACCCCCTGCAGGATTGGGCGCAACCGCCGCAATAATGCCGCGGAAACCATCGTCGAGTTCGCCTTCGCCCTCAGCCTTGATGCCGATCGGGCCATAATCTGTTTCGATCAGAGCGCGTCCGTCGACCAGCAGCAGATCGAGGTCGGGCAGTCCCGGCGGCTCATCGCTCTCCGCGAAGATCACCGGGTCGAGCGATCCGAAGCTCAGCTTGCCCTTGCGATAGCTGCCGAACAGGCGCGGCCGCACCAGTTCGACCCTGCCGATGGCCGGGGTGCCGAACCGATAGCGCAGATGCACCTTGACGCGCTCGATGGTGAGGTCCGGCTGGTCGGGATCGCCGATCACGACATTTTCGAGCACCTGGTGGTCCGGCCTGATCTCGCCGACATCATAGGTCGCCGGCAGCCCCATCTGCTGCAATTGATCTTCGATGATGTTGGTCGCGATGCGCTCGCGCGACAGCCAGCCGAGCAGGATACCGCCGAAAATAAGGGCGCAAAATACGATCAGCGTGCGCCAACGTTTGCGCCTCGGCCAGAGGCGACGCGAAGACTCGGGTTCTAAAATTGGCTCTTCGGCGTCCGCCATTACGTCCCACTCTTGCGCGTCTAGCCAGCGAAAGGCAATGCAAGCAATGCAACAACGTGACGGGGGAAAGGTTGCCGCAAGCTGAAGAAAAATTTGGCAAATCCGCAGCGGACCATGGCGGGACCGGGCACCGTGCGCGTTTGCGCGAGCGTCTGTTGCGTGGCGGGGCGGAGGCGCTCGCGGACTACGAAGTCCTCGAATATCTGTTGTTTGCAGGGATACGCCAGGGTGACACGAAGCCGGTGGCCAAGGCACTGCTGGCACGGTTCGGCTCGCTGGCGGGCGTGCTCAATGCCGATCCCGGCGCGCTGCAACAGGTCAAGGGCGTGGGCGAGACATCCGCAGCCGCGCTCAAGAGCGTGGCGCTGGCCGCCCGCCGCATGGCCCGCGCCGAAGTGCGGGAGCAGCCGGTGTTGGGAAGCTGGCAGGCACTGCTCGACTACCTCAGCATCGACATGGCCCACCTGACCGTCGAGCGCGTCCGCGTGCTCTACCTCGATACGCGCAACCGGCTGATCGACGATCATCACGTCGGCGACGGTTCAATCGATGAAGCCGCGATCCACCCGCGCGAGGTGATTCGCCGCGCGATGGATGTCGGCGCGAGCGCTTTGATCCTGGTTCACAACCATCCCAGCGGCAATCCCGAGCCCAGCCGTGCCGACATCCAGATTACCCAACGCATCGCGGAGGCCGGGCGCCTGCTCGGCGTGACGGTCCACGACCACGTGATCATCGGACGCGGGGGTCATGTCAGCTTGCGTTCGAAGGGTCTGATCTAGGCCGTGTGCGTCGCCGCCGTCGCCTGGAATGCCCATCCGGATTGGCAACTGGTCGCGATCGGCAATCGCGACGAATTCCATCAGCGCCCCGCCGCCCCGCTCGCCCGCTGGGACGACCCAGAAGGCGTCATCGCCGGGCGCGACCTGCAATCGGGCGGGACCTGGCTCGGGGTGACAGAGGCAGGACGGTTCGTGCTGGTGACCAACTTGCGCGGCTATGGCGCGCCCGATCCGTCGCGGCGATCGCGCGGGGAACTGGTGACGGGATTGCTCGCCGGAAAGCACGACGGGGACGACCTGCAGCAGTACAACCCGTTCAACATCATCGAGATCTCGGGGTCACAGGCGCGATTCCTCACCAACCGGCCAGAGGACACCGCCGCTAATCTGCCGCACGGAATCTACGGGCTCTCGAACGGGCGGCTGGACGAACCATGGGCGAAGACGTTGCAGTCGAAGGGCGCTATGCTCGATTGGCTCGGCGAAGAAGATTCCGGCTTCGCGCCGCTGTTCGACGTACTCGCGGATGACAGCCTCGACGCTTTCGGAACCCAACCAATCACGCCATCGGACGTCGCCATCGAACCCAGCGAAACGCCGCCCTTTATCCGTCACTCGCTCTACGGCACGCGCTGCTCAACTGTCGTCACCGTCGATCGCGAAGGCATCGGGCGGATCGTAGAGCGCCGATTTGACGCTTCGGGGCGGCCAACCGGTGAAACCGAGATCGGTTTTGGCTGGCCTAGAATTGGCGCTTGGCCCTGAAGTCCAGATAGCGCTGCCAAGAAGCCACCTTCCATTGCTTGAGCACACCAAGCCAGTCGTCAGGATCGATTGTGCTGCTTGCCGTGGCGGGGAACTTCCGCTCGATCCACCTCTCGACTGCATTGTCGAGCGAAAACGGCCCGGCTCCTCGCGCATCGTAGAGGCCAAGCAGCAATACTGGATAGAAAGTCACATCAGGATGGACGTCGGCGAACATGAAGGCGGCAATCAAGAATGTGAGAATATAGGAAACTGGGCTGGCCGCCGTTCCAGTGAACAGCAATGCCGCGAACAAGATCGCGATCCAGTTGGGCAGGCCTGTGAAGCTGGTAATGGGGAGCCACGTCGCGAACCCGATAGATGGCTCAAACACGTCAGCGAGCGCCAACAGCGAAATGCCTAGCCACCATCGCATCGCGAGAAGCAAATAGGGCGCGATATGCTTGCGACTCCATGCTCCCAGCCGCAGCGCATTTCTCACAAACCAGTCGCTCTCGAAGCGATCATTCCGCGCCCACCAGTGGTCGACCGAGATGGCAGCTGGTCCGAAAAACACATACCAGATCAGGATGGCGATGAGCATTAGGTTTGTGGTCGTAGGGATATAGACGGCTTGTGAGACGATGGTAAGCGTTGCCAGGGCAAAGGCCGCCGGACGGGTCAGGAAACCCAAGAGCAATAACAGCGGCGCCAGCAACTCGATTCCAAGACCAGTTGCAGCCGCAACCTGCGGTGCCATCCAGCTGACCGGATATTCCTCTGTCGCGAGAAAGACCGCCTTGTCCCAGTCGTTCGCCTTGATCAGGCCCGACCGAAGATAGGGTAGCGCGACGAAGAAACGCATGGCGAGATCAGTGAACGGCCAGAATACAACGGCACTGCCGGTGTAGATTCTCACCAGCCTGCGCAGGAGCGTTCGTTCGGCAGGTGGGACCTGCTGGTCTTGCGTTGTCTCCGCGTCACTCATCCTGTTTGACCTTCGCCCATCCCATGGTTGCGTCACATCGGTGCCCGGAACTCTACGGCCACGTCTACAGTTTGCAGGGGCGTATCGGACTTCCAGCGACCATCGCCCCTTGCCATTCGCCCGCCCAGAGCATAGCGGCGCGTCACGGTTTTCCTATCTCATCGGAGTTCTTGATGGTCCCCCGCTATGCCCGCCCCGCCATGACAGCGATATGGGAGCCGGAATCGCGCTATCGCATCTGGTTCGAGATCGAAGCGCATGCGACTCAGAAGCTCGCCGATCTGGGCGTGGTGCCCGAGAGCGGGGCCAAGGCTCTGTGGGACTGGTGGGCTACCAATCCCGAAATCGACGTCGCTGCTATCGATGCCAAGGAAGCCGTGCTCAAGCACGACGTGATCGCATTCCTCGACTGGGTGGCAGACGAAGTCGGCCCGGAAGCACGCTTCATGCACCAGGGCATGACCTCGAGCGACGTGCTCGACACGACGCTGGCGGTGCAGCTCAGCCGCGCGGCCGATATCCTGCTCGCCGATCTTGACGACCTGCTGGCAGCGATCAGGCGCCGGGCCGAGGAGCACAAATATACGCCCACCATCGGGCGCAGCCACGGCATTCATGCCGAACCGGTCACCTTCGGGCTCAAGCTGGCGCAGGCCTATGCCGAGTTCGATCGCTGCAAGACGCGTCTTGTCGCCGCGCGCGAGGAAATCGCCACCTGCGCCATCTCGGGCGCGGTCGGAACCTTCGCCAATATCGATCCCTCGGTCGAAGCCTATGTCGCCGAACAGCTCGGCCTGAGCATTGAGCCGGTTTCGACCCAGGTGATCCCGCGCGACCGGCATGCGATGTTCTTTGCCACTCTGGCGGTAATTGCGGGCTCGATCGAGCGACTGGCGGTTGAAGTGCGCCACCTGCAGCGGACCGAAGTGCTCGAGGCGGAGGAGTACTTCTCGCCCGGGCAGAAGGGTTCGTCGGCCATGCCGCACAAGCGCAACCCGATTCTGACCGAAAACCTCACCGGCCAGGCGCGCATGATCCGCAGCTATGCCATCCCGGCGCTCGAGAACGTGGCCTTGTGGCATGAGCGCGACATCTCGCACTCCTCGGTCGAGCGCTTCATCGGCCCCGATGCCACCATTACCCTCGATTTCGCCCTCGCCCGCCTCACCGGCGTTGTCGACAAACTGCTGGTCTATCCCGAACGGATGCAGGCGAATCTCGACCGGATGGGCGGCCTCGTCCATTCGCAGCGCGTCCTGCTGGCGCTGACCCAAGCGGGGATCACGCGCGACAACGCCTATCGCCTGGTCCAGCGCAACGCGATGAAGGTGTGGGAATCGGATGGCAGGCTATCGCTGCTCGACCTGCTCAAGCAGGATGAAGAAGTCACCGCAGCGCTTTCGAACGAGGAACTCGAAGAGAAATTCGACCTCGCCTATCACTTCAAACATGTCGACACGATCTTCGATCGGGTCTTCGGGTAGGACCGGGTTCCGGCCAAGTGCCTAGACTCGCGCGCCAAATGCCTTAGTTTCGCGATCAGTCGCAGCAGAGCGCGGGGGAAGAAAGCATGAAGGTCGTTCGCACAATCGTCTGGATCCTGATCCTGGTCGTCCTGCTGGCGTTTTCGGCGCTGAACTGGAAACCGGTCGAAGTGACGTTGTGGAGCGATCTCGTACTCGAAACCAAGGTGCCGGCGCTGGTGATCGTGGCTTTCCTGCTCGGCCTCATCCCGATGTGGCTAGTCCATCGCGGGGTCAAGTGGCAGCAGGGCCGGCGGATCCAGTCGCTTGAGAATGCAGTGAAATCCTCGGCTCTCGCGCGTCACGCACCCACGCCCACCGCGACTGCGGAGACCACCCCTGACCCTGCCCCCGCACCGGCCCCTGCCGCTACGGAGGCGAACGAAACCCCTACCAGCGATGAACCGCTGACACCTTCGAAGGACGCATGAGCAACCCAATCTTTCTGGCGCTGGACGTCCCGCAGATCGACGCGGGCAAGGCGCTGCTCCAAAAGGTCAAATCGCATATCGGCGGGGTCAAGCTGGGCCTCGAATTCTTCTGCGCGCATGGCCACCACGGCGTCCACGAAATCGCGCATGTCGGCCTGCCGATCTTCCTCGATCTGAAGCTGCACGACATTCCCAACACCGTAGCCGGTGCTATGCAGGCGATCCACGTCCTCGAACCGGCGATCGTGACGATCCACGCAGCCGGCGGTCGCGCGATGATGGAAGATGCCAAGGCTGCGGCTGCGGAAAATACCAAGGTCGTGGCAGTAACCATGCTCACCAGCCTCGACGAGCGCGACCTTGCTCGCACCGGCGTCAACGGCAGTGCGCACGACCAGGTCATGCGGCTCGCCGAACTGGCGCATGATGCCGGGCTCGACGGCATCGTCTGCTCGGGCCAGGAGGTGAAGGCGGTTCACAAGCAGTGGAAGGACGGGTTCTTCGTCGTTCCCGGCCTGCGCCCCGGCGGCAAGGCAACAGGGGACCAGAAGCGCGTCGTTACCCCGCGGCAGGCGCGCGATGACGGCGCCAGCGTGCTCGTCATCGGCCGACCGATCAGCCGCGCCGAAGATCCCGAAGCCGCCGCGCGCGCGATCGAGGCGACGCTGTAGGTCCGACAATGACGGTTCAAATCAAGATCTGCGGGCTTTCAACCCCCGAAGCGCTCGAAGCCGCCATCGAAGCGGGTGCGACGCATGTCGGCTTTGTCCATTTCGAGAAGAGCCCGCGCCATGTCAGCCTCGAGCAGGCCGCCGAACTGCGGTACATTGCCGGCGCGCGCGTCAAGACCGTGCTGCTGACCGCCAATGCCGACGTGCCGACGGTAAGCAAGGGCATTGAGCAAGTCAGGCCCGACATCCTCCAGTTTCATGGCAGCGAGACGCCGGAATGGATCGGGCTGATCCGCGAGAAGATCGGAATCGAGTGCTGGAAGGCGCTCGGCCTCAAGGATGCCGGCACGCTCGAACGCTGCGCGAAGTTCCACGGCAAGGTCGACCGCCTCCTGTTCGATGCCCCGGCGAAGGAGCTTCCCGGCGGCAATGGCGAGACCTTTCGCTGGGAACTGCTCGAAGGGCACGACCACCAGGTCGACTGGGGCCTCGCCGGGGGGCTCACTCCAGCGAACGTCGCCGACGCGATCCGCGCAACGGGCGCCCCGCTGGTCGATACGTCGTCAGGCGTGGAGAGCGCGCCGGGCGTCAAGGATGTGGACTTGATCCGCGCCTTCTGCAAAGCGGCTCTCTCAGCTTGAGAGACAAATGACCGACCAACCCAACTCATTCCGCAACATGCCCGATGAACGCGGGCATTTCGGCGATTACGGCGGCCGCTTCGTGGCCGAAACGCTGATGCCGCTCGTGCTCGATCTCGAGAAGGAATATCGCGCGGCGCAGGCCGATCCTTCGTTTCAGGCGCAGTTCGACGAATTGCTCGAACATTACGTCGGGCGCCCTTCCCCGCTCTATTTCGCCGAGCGGCTGACCGAGGCGCTGGACGGCGCGCAGGTCTGGTTCAAGCGCGACGAGCTCAACCACACCGGCGCGCACAAGATCAACAATTGCATCGGGCAGATCCTGCTCGCCATGCGCATGGGCAAGACCAAGATCATCGCCGAAACCGGCGCGGGCCAGCATGGGGTTGCCACGGCCACCGTTTGCGCCCGCTTCGGCCTGCCCTGCATCATCTTCATGGGCGCAACCGATGTCGAGCGGCAGGCACCCAATGTCTTCCGCATGAAGCTGCTCGGCGCCGAGGTCGTGCCGGTCAAGGCGGGCGCGGCGACGCTGAAGGACGCCATGAACGAAGCGCTGCGGCACTGGGTCGCCAACGTCCACGACACCTTCTACATCATCGGCACAGCGGCAGGCCCGCACCCCTATCCCGAGCTGGTGCGCGACTTCCAGAGCGTGATCGGCAAGGAAGCGCGGGCGCAGATGCTCAGCCGCACCGGCCGCCTGCCCGACCTGCTGGTGGCGGCGATCGGCGGCGGATCGAACGCGCTCGGCCTGTTCCACCCCTTCCTCGACGATCCCGACGTGAAGATGCTCGGAGTCGAGGCAGCCGGGTACGGCCTCGACGGAGACCAGCACGCGGCGTCGCTGCTCGGCGGCTTCCCCGGCATCCTCCACGGCAACAAGACCTATCTGCTGCAGGACGAGGACGGCCAGATCACCGAAGGCCACTCGATCAGCGCGGGGCTGGATTATCCCGGCATCGGGCCAGAGCACGCGTGGCTCAAGGACATGGGCCGCGTCGAATACACCGCCGTCACCGACGAGGAAGCGCTCGACGCGTTCCAGCTGCTCTGCCGGACCGAAGGCATCATCCCCGCGCTCGAGCCCAGCCACGCCATTGCAGCGGTGGCGAAGCGCGCCAAGGAAATGCCCGATGACAGCATCATCCTCGCGAACCTGTGCGGACGCGGTGACAAGGACATTTTCACCGTGGCTGAGAAGCTGGGAGTGGAGATTTGACCCGCAGGCGCAATCGCTCGCGGAAAAAGCGCAGGCCGGAGAAGGTCAGCGAGTCTCAGACGGTTACATTTCTTCGCTTGCAACTGCCATACCAGCCGCGACGTGGACTTTTTTGGCTAGTCTTCGGATTTCCAATCTTTTTAGGCGTTCGATTGGGTTTGTCTCTTGCGTCAGAAACGCAAACTGAGCTTAGTCATATCTTGATATGGGCTGGATTGATGACCGTCGCCTTCGCGATACTGGCAACCTTCACAAGACTATTGAAGTGACCCAGCTGTCCTACACTCCTACAACGATGCCATACGACACGCATGAAAACCGCCTCAAGCCATTGGAACTATGACGCAATCCCCGCCCAGATCGGCGAAGAGTTTTGGGCCCATAGGACTGTGTTCCATGTGTTCCATCCTGTAGGAATTCTTGCCTCGAAATGACCGAATCCAGCCGCCTCTCCAACGCCTTCGCCAAGCCGCACCCCGCACTCGTCTGCTTCATCACCGCGGGCGATGGCGACACTGCGGCCAATCTCGACGCGCTGGTCGCGGGCGGCGCCGATGTGATCGAACTGGGCATGCCTTTCACCGATCCGATGGCCGATGGCCCCGCAATCCAGGCAGCGAACCTGCGCTCGCTCGGCAAGGGCACGACGACGCGCGACGTCCTGATGATCGCCAACGAGTTTCGCGCCCGTCACGCCGACGTTCCGCTGGTGCTGATGGGTTATGCCAATCCGATGGTGCGTCGGGGTGCCGAATGGTTCGCCGGCGAATGCAAGGGTTGCGGAGTGGACGGCGTGATCTGCGTCGATATCCCGCCCGAAGAGGACGACGCGCTCGGCCCCGCGCTACGCGAAGCCGGGATCGACATGATCCGGCTTGCCACGCCCACCACCGACGCCGGGCGACTGCCGCAGGTGCTCGAAGGCTCCTCGGGCTTTGTCTACTACGTTTCGGTGGCCGGGATCACCGGGAAGCAGCAGGCCGCGATCGAATCAATCGATGCCAATGTCAGCCGCATCAAGCAATCGACCGCGCTTCCGGTCGCGGTGGGGTTCGGCGTCCGCACTCCGGAACAGGCTGCCGAAATCGCCAAGGTGGCCGACGGCGTCGTGGTCGGCTCTGCCTTGGTCGAGTTGGTTGGCGAGCATGGCATTGAGGCGCCCGCGAAGCTGCGCGAACTCACCTCCGCGCTTGCCGAAGCGGTGCATTCTGCGGCAAAGGCCCCCGCGAAAGGTATTGGCGCATGAACTGGTTTACCCGCGTCCGCAATTCGATCGGCTGGCTGCCCAAGCGCAGCACCGAGAAGGACCTCTGGATCAAGTGCCCCTCGTGTCACGAGATGCTGTTTCAGAAGGAATATGCGGACAATCTTTCGGTCTGCCCGCGCTGCGAACACCACGGGCGCATCGGCGCCGACGAACGGCTGGCGTTGCTGCTCGACGAAGGTTTCGACGTCCTTGAACAGCCCGAGGTCACTGAAGACCCGCTCAAGTTCAAGGACACCAAGAAATACACCGACCGCCTTAAGCAGGCGCGCGCCAAGAATCCGCATGCCGATGCCTTCAGTGTCGGATCGGGCACCATCGACGGGCATCCGGCGGTCGTGGGCGTACAGGACTTCGGCTTCATGGGCGGATCGATGGGCATGGCGGTCGGGACGGCCTTCTGCGCCGGCGCAGAGCGCGCCCTGACCCGCAAGTGCGCCTATATCGTCTGCACGGCAGCCGGCGGTGCGCGGATGCAGGAAGGCATTCTCAGCCTGATGCAGATGCCCAAAGCGACGGTGATGACCCGGCGGCTGAAGGAAGCAGGCCTGCCCTATATCGTCGTCCTGACCGATCCGACCACGGGCGGCGTCACCGCCAGCTATGCCATGCTGGGCGACGTCCATATCGCCGAACCGGGCTGCCTGATCGGCTTTGCCGGTCAGCGCGTGATCCAGGACACGATCCGCGAGAAACTGCCCGAGGGGTTCCAGCGCGCCGAATATCTGCACAAGCACGGCATGGTAGACATGGTGGTGCACCGCAAGGACCTGAAGGCGCAGCTCGCCACGCTGCTCGGCTACCTCCAGCCCGCCAAGGCTGCCTGACCCGCGCATGAAAGACTTCGGACGCTCGGACGATCCGCGCGTCCAGGCGCAGCTCGACCGGCTGGCCGCGCTGAGCCTGCCGCAGGGGCGGCTCGGGCTGGAAACGATGCGCGCGCTGATGGAGCGGCTCGGCAATCCGCACCGCTCGCTGCCGCCGGTGTTCCATGTTGCGGGGACCAACGGCAAGGGATCGACCTGCGCTTTCCTGCGCGCCATGCTCGAGGCGGAGGGGTATCGGGTCCACGTCACCACCAGCCCGCATCTCGTGCGCTACAACGAACGGATCCGGATCGCGGGCGAGCTGATTTCTGACGAAGCGCTGGCGGAATTGCTCGAGGAGGTACTCGACGCCGGAAGCGACCTCGCGCCGAGCTTCTTCGAAGTCACGGTCGCCGCAGCATTCCTCGCATTCTCGCGCACACCTGCCGACGCCTGCGTGGTCGAGGTCGGGCTCGGCGGCCGCTTCGATGCGACCAATGTGCTCGAAGCGGAGGCGCTTGCCGCTTGCGGCATCGCCTCGCTCGGCATCGATCATGAGCGCTTCCTGCTGGTGCCGGAGGACGGCGTGCCGCAAGAACCGATCGCCCGCATCGCCTTCGAGAAGGCGGGGATCGCGAAACCGGGTGTGCCGCTGGTGACGCTCGACTATGCGACGGCACCGTCCAAGGCGGTGATCGATCAGGCGATGACCGCGGGCGCGCGCCCTGCGCTGCGCGGCCTCGACTGGCATTCAGCCGCCGACGAGGGCGGACTGCACTATTCGGATCGTCACGGATCCCTCAACCTGCCTCAGCCGGGGATGCCAGGGCCGCACCAGCCGATAAACGCCGCGCTGGCGGTTGCCATGCTCCGCCACCAGCAGCTGGTAAGCGTATCGCCAGAATCGATGGCGAGCGGTCTTGGCTCGGCCAGCTGGCCTGCACGGCTGCACCGCCTCGAACAGGGACCATTGACGGGGGCGCGCGAGGTCTGGCTCGATGGCGGTCATAATCCCAACGCGGCAGCGATGCTCGCCGCCCATTTCCAAGGCCAGAAGTTGCACCTCGTCATCGGCATGATCGAAGGCAAGGACCCGCAAGGTTTCGTCGAGACACTGGGCGCGATCCCGCTCAGCACAACTGTCGTGCCGGTGCCGACCCATGAGTGGTTCGGGGCCGACGCGTTTTGTCCGGTAGCGACATTTGCTGATGACGTTCCCGCCGCCCTCGATGCATTGCCCGACGACGGCGTACCCGTACTGATCGCCGGTTCGCTCTACCTCGCAGGCGAGGTACTGCGGCTCAATGACGAGCTGCCAGACTGAGCTATTCGGCCGGGACGGTTCCGGCTTCGGGTGCCACGATCCCAGCCCGCTTGCCGAGGCGCGCCTGCCGCATCCATTCTATAATGCAGAGCACCACGGCGAACATGCCGATCAGCGTCGTGAGGATGAAGACGTCGAAATAGCCTTGCTCCTCGATCATCTGGCCAAGCGCGCCACGACCGAGGGTCCCGACCAGCAGCGTGAGCGACGACAGCAGGGCGTATTGAACCGCGCTATAGCCCTTGGACACGATGCTCGAGAGATAGGCCACGAACGCTGCGCCCGCCACGCCAACGGCAATGTTCTCGCCCGCGATCGCCATCATCAGCTTCGACAGGCGCTCGTCTCCGCCAAGTTGCACCACCAGCCAGGTGAAGCCGGTGTTGTCGGCGACCGTCTGCATCACCGCTCCGCCCCGCGCCAGATCGGCATAAAGCAGGTTGGTCACGGCAGCGAAGAAAGCGCCCAGCGTTAGCGTCAGCATCCGGCCGATGGCTGTGAGCAGATAGCCGCCCAATGCCAGGCCGATCAGCAGCGCGCCGACCCCAAAGAACTTGGAAGCGACCGCGACCTCGTCCTTGGTGTACTGCAACTCGCCGAGGTAGAAGGGATAGGCAAAGCTGCCCCAGATGGCGTCGGTAATGCGATAGGTGAGCACCAGCGCGATTACGATCACCATCGCCCAGCCGAGCCGCCCGATGAGGTCGGTCAGCGGCAGGACAAGCGCGCGATAGAGGTGATCCATCGCCCTGTCGGCGCTGCTTTGCGCTGGCACCGGCTCGGCCAGCAGATTGGTGCCCTTGCTTTCCTGCCGCACCAGCCACGCTGCAATCAGCGACGGAACGACCACCGTTGCGATCACCACAAGCGGGCCCATGGTCGAGATGAATTCGACCGAATCCGGCCGTGCTTCCGGGTTGCTGGAGAGCGAGCGAACCATGAAAATTCCGACGGTGAGCAAGGCCCAGCCCCACAAGAGGCCAACCGCGCCCAGCGCATAGGCTCGCAGGCGCGGTTCGATCTGGCCTGCCTTGCGCAGACCGTAGGGGTCAGCCCTGTCCTCGTCCGACAGCGCGGCTTGCGCGCTGGCATCCGCATCGGGGGCCCACAGTCCGAGGAAGCCAACCACCAGCATCAACGCGCCCATCGAGAGATAGACCGTTGGCCAGTCGGTCCGCTCCGCCAGGAACAGTGCGAGGGCGCCGCCCACCAGCGCCGCTATGCGATAGCCCATCTGGTAGACGGTCGAGAGCAGGTCGATCGTCGCGACCTCGTCCGCGACGTCGACACGCCAGGCGTCGATCACCACGTCCTGCGTTGCGCTGGCGAAGGCCGCAAGCCCCGCCAACAGGCTGAAAATGCCGATAGTCTCGTTGCTTGGGGCGATGAAGCTGAGCGAGGTCAACGCAGCGCCGATCAGCAATTGCGCGGTGACGATCCACTGTTTGCGCTTGCCGAGCCTGCGCAATCCCGGGATGTCGATGCGGTCGAGCGCCGGAGACCAGAGAAACTTGAAGGCATAGGCCAGGCCGATGAGCGAGAACACGCCCATCGTTTCGAGATCGATCTCGCCGCTGTCGGACAACCAGGCATAGAGCGTCCCCAGGACCAGCGCGTAGGGCAGACCCGCGGCAAATCCGAACAGGAGCATGTAGCCGGTCTTGCGGTTGGTCAGCGCCAACCCGAGCGCCCGCCAGGTGGATTTCCTCTTCTCAGCAGCGACCTCGGCCATTCCCTAGCGTCCTTCCCGAATTCCCGAATTTCTGCGACACTACGCAGCCTGTGAGGAAATAGGAACGCTGCAATGAACGGCGCCGATACGAAATCACCAAGTTTGCGGCCGACACCCGGCCAACTGGCTCTGGCCGAGAATATCGCGCGGGGCGAATCGCGCAGCAGCAGCGAAATCGCCTATGTGCCGACCTCGGTTTATACCGATCCGGAGCATTTCCAGCGCGAGAAAGCCGCGCTGTTCGACCGCATGCCACAGGTCCTGTGCGCCTCGGCATTGCTCCCGGAACCCGGCATGGCAGTACCGCACGACGCAACCGGCCGTCCGCTCCTGATTACGCGCGATGCCGAGGGCCAGGTCCATGTCTTCCTCAACGTGTGCCAGCACCGCGGGACACGGCTGGTCGAAGGAGACGAGGTGCAATGCACCAAGCGTCTCGTCTGCCCCTATCACGCCTGGACCTATCGGCTCGATGGGGAGCTGCTCGCCCTGCCCCGGCCCGACACTTTCCCCGGCATGGACAAGGCGGATTACGGCCTCGTCGAATTGCCAAGCCGTGAAGCGGGCGGGCTGATCTGGTTCTCGCCGGTTGCCGACGCCGATTTCGCCCACGCCGATACACTGGGCGAGGATTTCACCGCCTTCGGCATGGCCGAGAGTTACATGTTCCGGCGCAAGCTTCACACGGTGAAGGGCAATTGGAAGCTGATCATGGATGCTTTCCTCGAAAGCTATCACGTGCTCCGCTTGCATGCGAAGACCATTGCCCCGTACTTCAAGGACGGAATCACCAGCGGCGACCAGATCGGGCCGCACCAACGCGCTGCGGTGGGTCGGCTCGAAGAAATGGAGGGCGTCAACCTGCAGGACATGGCGCAACTGCGCCGGGTGGTGACATTCGCCTATCAGCTGCTGCCTGCGACGATAATCGTGCCCAGTCCGGACTACGTAAACGTGATGGTGCTGATGCCGCAGGCGCACGATCTGACCTTGGTCGAGGATTTCATGCTGATCCCCGAGAAGCCAGCAACCGACAAGGCGCGCGACCACTGGGAGCGTAGCTGGGCGCTACTCGACGGCGGTGTGTTTGCCAGCGAGGATTTCCGCGCCGCCGAACTGGGCCAACAGGGACTCGAGACCGGCGCAATCGATCGGCTGACGATCGGAACGCTGGAAGGCGGCATCTCGCGCTTCAACGAAATCGTCGAAGAGGCGTTGCGCAGTGTGAATTGAGGGCCTACTCGCTAGGCAATGCCGAATACCCCCCAACCAAATGACGAGCGCCCCGAAGGCGAACGCATTGCCAAGCTTCTGGCACGTGCGGGGGTCGCGAGCCGCCGCGAAGTTGAACGAATGATCGGCGACGGCCGCGTCGCAATCGACGGGATGATTCTCGAAACGCCTGCGACGATTCTCAAGGACCTGAAAGGGGTTACGGTTGACGGCAAGCCGGTCGCCAAGCCCGAGCCGACCCGCCTGTTCGCATTCAACAAGCCGACCGGATTGATCACGGCCGAGAGCGATCCGAAGGGGCGCGCGACGATCTACACCGCCCTTCGCAATGCCCTGCCGCGAAACGCGCCAAGGTTGATGCCGGTCGGCAGGCTCGACCTCAATACCGAAGGCCTGCTGCTCCTCACCAACGATGGCGAGCTTAAGCGCCAGATGGAGCTGCCATCATCCGGGATCCCGCGCACCTATCGCGCCCGCACCTTTGGCGACATTACCCAGGAAGCTCTTGAGGAGCTGATCGACGGGATCACCATTGACGGTGTTCATTACGGCTCGATCGATGCCAATCTCGAGCGGCGCACCGGGCGCAACCAGTGGATCGAGATGACGATCACCGAAGGCAAGAATCGCGAGATCCGCCGCGTGCTGGAACATCTCGGCCTCCAGGTCAGCCGCCTGATCCGCACGGCCTATGGCCCGTTCGAACTGGGCGAACTGCCGCGCGGTCGGGTCGAGGAAATCCGGAAACACGATATCGGTCGGTTCCGCAGCCAGCTGAAGAAGCACAGCTTTCCGTGAGGATCATCGCCGGCGAATGGCGCGGCCGCAAGCTTGTCGCGCCCAAGGGTGAGGCGACGCGCCCGACCGCGGACCGGACCCGCGAGACGCTGTTCTCCATGCTCACCAGCCGCCTCGGTACATTCGAGGGGCTCAGCGTCGCGGACCTGTTCGCGGGATCGGGGGCGCTGGGGCTCGAAGCACTGTCGCGAGGGGCCGACAACTGCCTGTTCGTCGAGCAGGAGCGCGATGCTCTGGAGGCAATCCGCGCCAATGTCGCGACGCTAAACGCGCGGTCACGCAGCACCGTCAACGCGGGCTCGGTCATGGCGCTCGGCCCGGCCAAGGCGCCGCACGATTTGGTGCTGCTGGATCCTCCCTATGGCACCGGCGCGGGATCGGTGGCGCTGGACCGACTACTCAGGCTGGGCTGGATCGGCCCGGCCACTTGGATGGCGCTGGAGACCGCCGCTGACGAGACGGTCGATGTCAAAGGGCTGGATGTCGTCGCTGACCGTCGTGTCGGAAAGGCCAAGCTGACTCTCCTGCGGCTGGCGGCCTAGGCCAGACTCGGCGCCACCAGGACCATTACCACTCCGACGAAAAGCGCGACCGTATATCTGTGCATGAGGTTCCTCCCTCGATGTGCAGCCCGGTGCGCGACGAACGCTCGGCGGCCCCTTCCCCAAGGAACGACCCGAAAGTTGGACGGATTTTTCCTTTTAGTGAAGGGAGTTAGTCGAGCAGAGTCGCGCACCAGCCACTGCCGAACGAGACATGTGTAGAAAACGCGATGAAGTGCTCACACCCGCGGACTCGGAAAAAGGCGGCCGCGCCATGGCACGACCGCCCCTTCCCACCGTTCGCCCGAGCGGCTCGAGCGCGACGAAACTCGTCGATCAGTTCCTCGGCTGCTCGGCCGGAAGCGGTTCGTCAATCTGGCTCGCAGGCTTGCCCGGCCAGTAGCTCAGCGGGCGATTGCCCCATTTCAGGCCGGCTTCACGCGGATTGATGCAGCTGTCTTGGTTGTCACCCATACACACAGCATAGGTCTGGCCATCCTTGCTCACCTTGGTGGCTTGGCCCTTGGCGTTCGTTTCGACCACCTCAAAGCCTTCCTTGGTCATGTGATGCTCGGCGAGCGCCGGGCTAGCGGAGGCGAAAGCGACGGACACGGCGCCTACTGCAATCAAATTCTTCATGGGTTTGAAACTCCTGAGTGTTTCCCGTTATCGCACCCAACGGGCCAGCCCACTGCTAGGTTCCGAAATCGGATTTTCTCCGAGGAAGGAGCTTGCGGGAACAGGCCGCGTTCTCTACCTGTTCGCAAACATCCGAAATGACCCGAGAAACCCTCCCCCAACGGCGAGACGACGCCCAGATCCCGGCCTATGCTGCGCGCCTGAATCCGCCGCAGCGTGAGGCCGTGCTGACGACCGAGGGACCCGTGCTGATGCTTGCCGGGGCAGGAACGGGCAAGACTGCGGCGCTGACATCGCGGCTTGCCCATCTCGTCGCAACCGGCCGCGCCTGGCCGAGCCAGATCCTGTGCGTGACCTTCACCAACAGGGCTGCGCGCGAAATGCGCGAACGCGTTGCCGGACATCTCGGCGAGGCAGTCGAAGGGATGCCCTGGCTCGGCACCTTTCACTCGATCTGCGCGAAGATGCTGCGACGCCATGCCGAACTGGTCGGCCTCGAAAGCAATTACACGATTATCGACACGGACGATCAGTTGCGGCTGCTCAAACAGTTGATCAATGACAACGACCTCGATGAGAAGCGCTGGCCCGCGCGCCAGCTCGCCGCGCTGATCGATCGCTGGAAGAACCGCGGGCTCAATCCCGAAGATCTCGATGCGGTCGAGAACGAGAGCTATGCCAATGGTCGCGGGCAGCAGTTCTACAAGCTTTATCAGGAGCGGCTGAAGGCGCTCAATGCCTGTGATTTCGGCGATCTGCTGCTCCACATGCTCAACATCTTCCGCCGCGAACGCGATGTGCTCGAGAAATACCAGCGCCAGTTCCGCTACATTCTCGTTGACGAATACCAGGACACCAATGCGGTCCAGTATCTGTGGCTCCGGCTGCTCGCGCAGGATCACAAGAACATCTGTGTCGTCGGGGACGACGATCAGTCGATCTATTCATGGCGCGGGGCGGAGGTCGCCAACATCCTGCGTTTCGAGAAGGATTTTCCCGGCGCCAAGGTGGTCAAGCTGGAGCAAAATTATCGCTCGACGCTGCATATATTGGGCGCCGCGTCCGGCCTTATCCGCGCAAATAGCGAACGCCACGACAAGACGCTGTGGACCGAGCATGACCACGGCGAAAAGGTACGTGTCGTTGGCGTGTGGGACGCGCCGGAGGAAGCGCGCCGCGTCGGGGAGGAGATCGAACGGCTTGAGCGCGAAGGCGCAAGTCTCGACCAGGTAGCGATCCTCGTGCGTGCACAATACCAGACGCGTGAGTTCGAAGACCGCTTCATCCAGATCGGCATCAATTACCGCATCATCGGGGGTTTTCGTTTCTACGAACGCGCCGAAATTCGCGATGCGTTGGCCTATCTGCGGGTGATCGCCCAACCTCAGGACGATCTCGCCTTTGAGCGCATCTACAACCAGCCCAAGCGCGGGCTCGGCGCCAAGACGCTCGAGAAGATGCACCAGCATGCCCGCCGCACCGGCATGCCGCTCGCCGCCGCTTCACTGCAACTGGCCGACAGCGACGAACTGCCGGCTCGCGCCGCCAACACCATCGGCGGGCTGCTTCGCCAGTTCCTGCACTGGCGCGAACAGTCTGATCAGGTCACTCCCGCCGACCTGCTTCGCATCGTACTCGAGGAATCGGGCTACAGCACGATGCTCGAGAATGAGAAAACCGCCGAAGCCAAAGGGCGCCTCGAGAACCTGTCCGAACTTGCCCGCGCGATGGAGGAATACGAGACTCTCGGCGATTTCCTCGAGCATGTCAGCCTGGTCATGGACAATGATGCAGCCGACGACGGCGAGAAGGTCACCATCATGACGATGCATGCCGCAAAAGGGCTGGAATTCGATCATGTCTTTCTCCCCGGTTGGGAGGAAGGCGTGTTTCCTTCGCAGCGGGCTATCGATGAAGGGGGATTGGCCAGCCTCGAAGAGGAACGAAGACTCGCCTATGTCGCGATCACCCGCGCTCGCCGTCGCTGTTCTATATTCCATGCTGCCAACCGTCGCATCTACGGCCAATGGACCAGCAGCATTCCGTCGCGCTTTATCGAAGAACTCCCTGACGAACATATCGATCAGGAAACGACCCTCACCGGCGGCGCATCGCTCTGGCGCGCGAACTGGACCGAGCAGGAAGACCCTTTCGCCCATGTCTCGCAAGCGCGGCCCGAACGCAGCACTGCTCGCGGGCCAGGCTGGCAGCGCGCGCTCGCGACGGGCTATGAGACAAGGCCGGCGCGGGTGCAGGAGAACAAGCGCTCTGCTGCAAGTTTCGCGGCCAAGCCCCGCACCGACATCGCCATCGGTGCACGCGTGTTCCATGAGAAGTTCGGCTACGGCACTGTGACAAACCAGGAAGGGAACAAGCTCGAGATCGATTTCGAGCATTCCGGCACCAAGCGGGTGATCGACAGCTTCGTGAAACTGGCGGATTGATTCCGCGCCAGGACGTTCTCGACACGGCCATTGCACCAGCCGACTGGCTGCCGCATGGTTTCAGCGATCGCCTGCCGATCGAACGGGTGGAGAGCACAATGGCGGACCTCGAAACATCGTCGCAAGCGATTGGCGATTTCGTGACTATAGTGCGCAGGGGACGCATCGCCGAGGTTACCTTCGACCGCGGCGACCAGCTAAACGCGCTGTCCATGCAACTCATGAGAGAGTTGAAAGCCGCCGCCGAGGAACTGTCGGGTGACACACACTGCTCAGCGGTTGTCCTGGCTGGTGCGGCGGTCTTTACCGCTGGGGCCGATTTGCGGGATAGCGAGTTAAGCGAGCGAGACTCCATGACCCTGCTTGAACAGCGGGCGGCAGTTCGGCTTGGCCCGGATCTGTGCGACGCTTGGGCGAAGCTGGAGCAGATTTCGATCGCCGCTGTAGAGGGGTTTTGCATCGGGGGCGGTCTCGCTCTCGCAGCGGCCTGCGATCACCGAATTGCAGCTTCCGACGCACATTTCAGGCTGCCTGAGATACCTCTGGGTATGAACATGAGTTGGCGTTCGATCCCCCGCCTCGTGGCCTTGATTGGCCCATCGCGGGCAAAGGAACTGGTCATCCTTGGCCAGAAGGTCGACTCTGACAAGGCATTGAACTGGGGCCTGATCGATCAAATCGCCGAACCATCCCATGCCCTCGAAGCGGCCCGCCAAATGGCCGAGACCTATGCTGAGCTTCCCCCGCTGGTAGCGCGTATGGCCAAGGAAGCAATCGACGTCGCGGCCCACCCGCTGGGGCACGCTACAAGCTTCATGGATCGCGACCAATTTCTGCTCGCCCGCCAGTCGAATGACCACGAAGAGGCTGTCAGATCGTTCCTTGAAAAACGCGACGCCCAGTACCGCGGCGACTAGCCGGTACGGCCAGGCTCAAACGCCGACCTTCAGCCCAGCGGGCTTCGGCTAAGGGGCGGACTGTGGCATGTTCTTGGCTGGACCAGGATGCGGACTATGGTAGCAAGGATACAGACACGAGGTGATGGATGATCAGCGGCAAGCTCATCGTGGTACGCGGTACCGCCAACCAGTCCGAAGACTGGGGTGAGTACGAATTTCTCGCGCTCCCCTCTCCGGCTGACCGGGTGATGGTCCAACGAGAGGGCGCCGAGAACTACGCCACGGTATTGGCCGTCCACCATTACCCGCGACAAGCAGGCAGCAGCGATGACAGCACGATCGAGATAGTCGCGAAGTGGACCGGTTCGGGGCCGCGGATCAGATAGGACAGCTACCGCTGTCGGGCGCTATCCGACACTACGCGCCGATTATCCGACGCCGACATCCAGGAATCCGGGACGCGGACCGTTCCATTCGCCTGCGGGCACTGGTGCGTCTTCTTCATCCCGATTCGCGCGTCGCGGCTGCTTGGGTTCCTCGCGGACTTCCTTCTCGCGGCGTGGCTTTTTGGGGCGCTCCTTGCGCACGCGATCTTCCTGATTTTCGTCGCGGGTTTCCTCCCGCGCAGGCCGTTCTTCACGCGTCGGCTTTTCGACGAGGTCGACCCGCACATCCGCCTTCCCGAAGACCGGGATCTGCGACTTGGTCAGCTTCTCGACATTGGCGATGGCCTCTGCGTCCTCTTCGGCAACGAAGGTGAACGCACGACCCTTGGCCCCAGCGCGGCCGGTGCGGCCAATACGGTGTACGTAATCATCGGGGTGCCACGGCGTATCGAAATTGAAGACGTGGCTTACGCCCTTGATGTCCAGACCGCGGGCGGCGACATCCGAAGCGACGAGAATATTGATCTCGCCCGCCTTGAACCGCTCCAACTCGCGAATGCGGCTGGTCTGGTCCATGTCGCCATGAATTTCGCCGCTCGAGAAACCGTGGCGCTGGAGGCTCTTGTTGAGCTCGCGTACGGTCGTCTTGCGGTTGGCAAAAATGATCGCGGTCTCTACGTGATCATGCTGCAGCAACCAGCGTAGCGTTTCGCGCTTGGCGCGCGATTTCACATTGATCTTGAACGCGGTGATATCGGCGTTGGTCGAAGCAGCCCGGCTGACTTCGATGCGCTTGGGATTGTTCAGGAATTTCTTGGCGAGTTTCTCGATCGGCGGCGGCATGGTCGCGCTGAACAGCATGGTCTGGCGCGTTTCCGGCAGCTTCGAGCAAATGAACTCGATATCGGGGATGAACCCCATGTCGAGCATGCGGTCCGCTTCGTCGATCACGAGGAGTTCGCAACCGTTGAGCAGGATCTTGCCGCGCTCGAACAAGTCCATAAGGCGGCCCGGTGTGGCGATCAGGACGTCGACCCCCTCGTCGAGCGCCTTGAGCTGGTCGCCCATCTGCACTCCGCCAATGAGCAATGCCATCTTGAGGTCGTGATTGACGCCGTACTTCTCGAAGTTCTCCGCGACTTGCGCGGCCAGTTCGCGGGTCGGTTCGAGGATGAGCGATCGCGGCATCAGCGCGCGTCGCCGCCCAGCAGCCATGATATCGATCATGGGCAGGACGAAGCTCGCCGTCTTGCCCGTACCGGTCTGCGCGATGCCGATGATGTCCTTCATCATCAGGACGGGTGGAATCGCTTCCGCCTGAATGGCGGTCGGCTGGGTGTAGCCTGCGGCTTCGACCGCTTTCAGCAAGTCATCGGAAAGGCCGAGATCGGCAAAACTCATAAGTATCAAGATGTCCGGATGGCAGGGCCATATGGCCCAGTCTTACAGGCTGGCATGGAAGAGCCTTGCCAGGTTGCCGCGCCCTTCGCTGAAAAGGGCGCGAAAGTCAAGAATTCGGGACCGATCGGTTACTCGGAAACCGCGACCAGCTGTCGCATGCGCGCCAATTCGCAATTGGCGCCGGAGCGGGATTGCAGTTTGTCCCGGTCGACGCAGAGCATTCCGTCCTTGTTCTGCTCGACATAAAAACCCGAATAGAAATCGCGCGCGCGGCACGACTTTTCGAGGTTGGCGCTGACTACGCGGCGGTCGCGGAGATAGAGCAGCAGGCGGTTGCCGCTACCGGTCTGAACGCCTGCAACGTTGGCGACAGGGACACATTTTTCCATCTTGCGCTCCTCGAACCGCGTCGTCGGCGCACTCGCTGGAAGTTCCGCCATCAGGCTTTGCCGGGCGGCAGATTGCCGCGGCGAAATTCGCACAATGACCCTTTGCTCGATCCGCACCTGGCTCTGAACCGGTACCGAATAAGGTGCATCGAAACCCAGAGGGAACGAGGCCGCGGAATAATCGTCCGCTACCAGCTTTTCCTGGGGATCGAGAGCGGCCTCCCCTGCCTCGTCGCGCTCAGGCACAGGTTCGCCAGGCGCCGCGAGCGGCAGCAAGAGCGCAACAGGTGCAAGAAAGGCGAAGATATTGGGCATGAGCCTCGCTGGTTGTCCGTCCCCGTTTCCCCGAATTTGCCCAATTCCTCGGGCGGCTTCATGCCCAATAGCACGCAGGGTTGAATGCTGGCTTAATTGCTTGATCGTGTTTCGCAAGTGCTGGCGAGGCCGTGCGCGCTGTGTCATAGCGCCGCTCGATGTCAGATGCCGCAAACTTCATTGCCGCAGCAAGCGCCCTCTTGGGGGCGCGTGGCTTTACCACGGATCCCGAAATGATGGAGCCGTGGCTGACCGATTGGCGTGGACGATTCAGTGGCTCGGCCATTGGTATAGCTTCGCCCGCTTCGACGGCGGAAGTGGCTGAATTTGCCAAACTTTGCGCACATTACACCGTACCGATCGTACCCCAGGGAGGGAACAGCGGCATGTCTGGCGGAGCAACGCCGGACCAAAGCGGCGCAAGCGTACTCCTCTCGCTCCGCCGAATGGACGCGATCAGGTCGCTTGATCCCTCCGCCAAGGAAGTCGTGTGCGAGGCTGGCGTAATCCTGCAGAACCTGCACGAGGCCGCCGAGCAGCATGACCTGCGCTTTCCCCTGACACTGGGCGGAAAAGGCTCCGCTACGATCGGCGGACTGATTTCGACCAATGCGGGCGGCACACAGGTCCTGCGTCACGGGACCATGCGCGCGCAGGTGCTGGGGATCGAGGCCGTCATGCCCGACGGCGGAATCTACAATGGATTGACCGCGCTCAAGAAGGACAACCGCGGTTTCGACCTCAAGCAGCTGCTTATCGGATCGGAGGGCACAATTGGTATCGTCACCGCGGCGAACCTGCGCCTGGTCGGTGCGATCGGCGAGCGTGTGGTAGCTTGGGTCGGGCTCGACTCAATTTCGGCGGCGCGCCAACTCCTGCTGCGTTTTGAGAAGGGAATGTCCGATGCGCTCGAGGGCTTTGAGGTCGTTCCGGAACATTGTCTCGACAGCGTTCTCGCACACTTGCCCGATGCCCGGGCACCTCTCGCCCAGAAATACAGCTGGAATGCGCTGATCGAGTGCGTGACCGGCGAATCCGACGCGACCGAATTACGCGAAGCGGTCGAGGCCGAACTCGTTGCTGCGATGGAAGCCGGTCTGATACGGGACGCGGTGATCGCAACTAACGAGAGCCAGGCGGAACAGTTCTGGCTGCTGCGCGACTCAATCGCGCCAGCCGAACGCGCGATCGGCCCCGCCATGCAGCACGACGTTTCGGTCCCCGTGGATCGGATGCCCAGATTCGTCGATTATGCCATTCCGGCGGTCGAGGAAGCCTATCCCGGCGTTACCGGTGTCGCCTTCGGTCATCTTGGCGATGGGAATGTGCATTTCCATGTTCTGGCTCCAACGGGCGCCACGCCGGGTCAATGGGAGCTGGAAGAAGGCAAGAAAATCAGCGCCTTCGTCCATGACCTTGTCACGGAATTTGGCGGGTCGATCAGCGCTGAACATGGCATCGGTCAGCTCAAGCGCGACGAATTGGGCCGATTGGGCGATCCAGTCGCCTTGTCGATCATGCGCCGTGTGAAGGCTGCCCTCGACCCTCATGATCTCCTCAACCCGGGAAAACTGGTGCCGCTTGCGCCCGATGGCACAAAGTCTTAAAGCACCCGGCGTCCGGCCTCCTGGGTGACCAGGCAGGCCGTTTTTAAAGCCCATTCCTGACGAATCTTCGGAGAGACTTCATGGCGAGCGCGCCGCAGCCCCAATTGCCCCTTTTCTACAAGGACCTGATGCCCCTCAACAGCCGCGACCACGCCGGCTGGAAGAGCAAGGCTTTCGACGACATCGAGTTTTTTGCATCGACCCATGCGATCCCCCTGACCGTCGACGAGTTTGTCGATGCCCAGCGGAACTATCCGATCGTCTTCACGGCAAACGACAATCCGCTGCCGATCGCACTGTTTGGCCTCAATGAAGGCGTCAACACCTTCATCAAGGAAGACGGAAAGTTGGAAGACAACGTCTACCTGCCGGCTTACGTCCGCCGCTATCCCTTCATCCTCGCCCGCCTCAACCAAGAATCCGAAGACCTTTCGCTGTGCTTCGATCCTAGCGCAGGTGTAGTCGGCGAGTTCGACCAGGGGAACGACCTGTTCACTGGCGAAGGTCAGGCCAGCGAGTTCACCAACAGTATCCTCGAGTTCTGCCGCCGCTTCGAGGAATCGGGTCACCGGACCCGCAACCTCATTGAGCAGTTGGTCAAGCACGACCTGCTGATGGACGGCGAGATCGCTATCACCCGTAACGACAATCCCGACCGTCCCTTCGTCTATCGCGGGTTCAAGATGGTCGACGAGCAGAAGTTGCGCGACCTCCCAACCGAGGTTCTTGAAGAGATGAGCAAGAACGGCATGTTGATGATCATCCATGCACACCTGTTCTCGCTTAACCTGATGCGGATTATTTTTGCCCGCCAATCGGCGCAGGGCAAGGTTCCGGAGCCGGTCATGGCAGAACCGACGACCTGATCGATTTACGACGAAACGTTGCATTGCTGAGAGGGCCGGGGTCTTGAATGGACCCTGGCCCTTTCCTATTTCTAGGACGTCCGGATCGCGCCTCCCTCATGTCGCATCCGGGCTGCACCGAAAGGTGCAATCCTCCCTGAACCTTGGCCACCTCGTGCACTTGCACGAGGTGGTTTTTTTATGATGACGGCGTCGCTACTCGGCCGCCTGGGCAATCAGTCCCGCTTCGCCGAGACGCGCTGTTGCATCGCCAAGATGGCGCACCAGTCGAACCAGTAACTCCACCAGCGATTCAAACGAGTCGCCCGGCTCGGCAAGCTGCGCATCGAGATAGGCTGACCGGCAGACTTCGAGCTGAACAGCGTGGAGGCCGCGCGACGGCAGCGCATGCCGATCGAGCACGAAACCTCCGGAATAGGGGCGATTGTGCGATACCCCCTGCCCCTCGGCCTGGAGAAACGCCACCGCACGCTCGGCGATCGACCCATGGCAAGAGGCGCCAAACCGGTCGCCGATCACGAATTGCACCGGCACCCCGTGCTCGTTGCGCCGCTTGAGCGGAGGCATCGAATGGAGGTCGAGCAGGAGGGCCGCACCCCAGATATCGCGAACTCCTTCCAACACCCGCCCCAGCGCAGCGTGGTAGGGACGGTGGATCTGCTCGACCCGCTTATCGAGTTCCTGCCGGGTCATGTGCGCTTTCCAAATCTCGCCGTAACCCGGCAGTCGCCGCGGCACGAGGCCGAGGCCGCTGCGCGCCCGGCGATTGGCGTGCGAGTGGCGCGGCATGAGCGGCGTGCCACCTCGGATCATGTCCCAATCGACATCATCCTGCGCTCGGTTCAGGTCGAGCATGGCGCGCGGAGCGTGGGCAATGAGCAGACCTGCTCCGGTCTGCCGCGCGATCCCCGCGGCTAGCGAGTCGACATGGCGGTCTTCGAGCCGGATCGTCGCGTATTCCGGCTTTCTCATCGCGGCAAGCAGCGACTCAGGGTAATCCCGGCCGCCGTGCGGAGCGGAAATCAGCACCGGCAGACGCTGATGAGAAGGCAGTTCGAGCGTGAATGCGGGTAGTTCGCTGCCCGCGATATTACCGCCGTGTTCGATCCGCGAATCGGCGCCCATGCCCTTCGTTGAAGCCATGACGCCATTGCTGCCCGGTTGGTCCCTCTGTGTCAAAGCTGGGCAGCCCCAAATCAGAATGCTTTTTTAAGGCATTGGGCGTTATGCAACTCGTATGAAGGCCCCCGATTCCATCCGAATCCTCCTGGCGGAGGACGATGAAGCCATGCGCACCTATCTCGCCCGCGCTCTTGAGAGCGCCGGATACGAGGTCATCAGCGTAGGGAGTGGCACCGAGGCGGTACCCTATCTCGAGAACGAGCATTTCGACCTCCTGCTATCGGATATCGTGATGCCGGAAATGGACGGGATCGAGCTTGCCCAGCGTTGCGGGGAAGTAAGCCCGCGGACCAAGGTCATGTTCATCACCGGCTTTGCCGCCGTGTCGCTGCGAGCCAGCCGCGAACAGCCGCAGGCCAAGGTCCTGTCGAAGCCGTTTCACCTCCGCGATCTCGTGCTGGAGGTGGAGCGGATCTTTGCCGATCGCGCCGAAGCGAGCCTATAGAATAAATCGCACCGAATCGCTTGCACCACGTGCCAGGCTTGGTTATGGGGCGCCTCCGCCGCCAACAGCGGCTGTCCGATGGTCCGGGCGTATAGCTCAGTGGTAGAGCACTATGTTGACATCGTAGGGGTCGGAAGTTCAATCCTTCCTACGCCCACCATTGGAACCGAGAACGCAAAAGGCATCGCGCAAGCGGTGCCTTTTTCATTTCTCCCGCAATCATGAACTGATCTTTGAGCGCACGCGACGGGCCGACCCAGTCGATCAGCACAACCTTCCGCTAACTTGCACCTTGCCCCGCCTCTGCTAAAGCGCGCGCAACCCATCCAAGACAGATCCAACAGCAAGGTCCGCTATGCAGAAAATTCAGGTGAAGAACCCGGTCGTCGAACTCGATGGCGACGAGATGACCCGCATCATCTGGCAATGGATCCGCGAACGGTTGATCCTGCCTTATCTCGATGTCGACCTGAAATATTACGACCTGTCGGTCGAGAAGCGCGACGAGACCGATGACAAGATCACCGTCGACGCGGCCAATGCCATCAAGCAATATGGCGTTGGCGTGAAATGCGCGACGATCACTCCTGACGAGGCTCGCGTCGAGGAATTCAACCTCAAGAAGATGTGGAAGTCGCCCAACGGCACGATCCGCAACATCCTCGGCGGCGTGGTCTTCCGCGAACCGATCGTGATCGACAACGTGCCGCGTCTGGTACCCGGCTGGACCGATCCGATCGTGGTCGGTCGTCACGCTTTCGGCGACCAATACCGCGCCACCGATACTTTGATCCCTGGACCGGGCAAGCTGCGCCTCGTCTATGAAGGCGACGACGGCGAGAACCTCGACCTCGAGGTCTTCGATTTCCCGAGCGCGGGCGTCGCCATGGCGATGTACAATCTCGACGATTCGATCCGCGACTTCGCGCGCGCCAGCTTCAATTACGGACTGAACCTCGGCTGGCCTGTTTACCTGTCGACCAAGAACACGATCATGAAAGCCTATGACGGCCGCTTCAAAGACCTGTTCCAGGAAGTGTTCGACACCGAAGGCTTCGCCGAGAAGTTCAAGGAAGCGGACATCGTCTACGAACACCGCCTGATCGACGACATGGTCGCCTCGGCACTGAAGTGGAACGGCAAGTTCGTCTGGGCTTGCAAGAATTACGACGGCGACGTCCAGTCGGATACGGTCGCCCAGGGCTTCGGTTCGCTTGGGCTCATGACCTCAGTCCTGATGTCGCCCGATGGCAAGACCATCGAGGCTGAAGCTGCCCATGGCACCGTCACCCGCCACTTTCGCCAACACCAGCAAGGCAAGGCGACTTCGACCAATCCGATCGCCAGCATTTTTGCCTGGACGCGCGGCCTCATGTACCGCGGAAAGTTCGATGGAACGCCCGACGTCGTGCGCTTTGCCGAGACGCTGGAAAAGGTCTGCATCCAGACTGTCGAGTCTGGCCAGATGACCAAGGATCTTGCGCTGCTGATTGGCCCCGAACAAAGCTGGATGACCACCGAGCAGTTCTTCGAGGCGATCGTTACCAACCTCGAGAAGGAAATGGCTGGCTGGGCGTGAAACATTTGCCCCGCTCCGGCATTGCTCTTGATGTAGGTTCGGAGCGGGGCACAACTGGTGGCTAGGCAAGTAGGCAAGAAGCGACCTTCGGCGCGTTCGGGGGGCGAGAAGCTGGGCAAGGCGCGTCTCGTCGTGCGCAAGGCCATGATCAAGGACATTCGCGGCATCGCTGCGCTGGTGCGCCGCGCCTATACCGAGCTACCGCCATACAAGCAGAGCGAAATCCGCGGGCAAATCAATAACTTTCCCGAAGGTTGTTTCGTCGCGCTGCTCGATGAAGAGATCGTCGGCTATTGCGCCTCGATGCAATTGCCCGAACCGGTCGTGTTTGCGCCGCATGACTGGGACGAGATCTCTGGCAATGGCTATGGCAGCCGCCACGATCCGACCGGCGACTGGCTCTATGGCTACGAGATGTGCGTCGACCCGCAGGTGCGCGGCGTGCGGATCGGACGGCGCCTTTACGAGGAACGCCGCGCACTGGCCGAAGATCGCGATCTCGCCGGGATCGTGTTCGGTGGCCGGATGCCCGGATATGACCGTGCCCGGCGGCGCAAGAACAACAGCGTCGAAAGCCCGCAGGACTACCTCGATCAAGTGCTCGAAGGTAAGATCCAAGATCCGGTCCTGCGCTTCCAGCTAGCAAATGGGTTTGAGCCCGTTGGCATTCTCGAAAAGTACCTGCCCGAAGACAAGCAATCGCGCGGCCACGCGGTGAAGATGGTCTGGCGCAACCCCTATGTCGAACACGACCAGCCGGTGAAGAAGCGCCTCCCGCGCGGCGTCGAGGCCGTGCGCGTCGCGACTTGCCAATTGCAGGCCCGACAGGTGAAGGACTACGAGGAGTTCCTGCGCGCGATCGAGTATTTCGTCGATGTCGCATCGGATTACGAGAGCGACTTCATCGTTTTTCCCGAGCTCTTCACGCTGATGTTGCTCAGCTTCGAAGAGAAGGAACTGTCGCCGATGGAGGCGATCGAACGCCTCTCTGAATACACCCCGCGGCTGAAAGCCGACATCTCCGACATGGCGATGCGCTACAACATCAACATCATCGCCGGTTCTCACCCGACGCGAATGGACGACGGCGATATTCACAATGTCGCCTATGTCTGCCTGCGCGATGGCTCTGTTCACGAGCAGGAAAAGATCCACCCCACCCCCAACGAGCGCTACTGGTGGAACATCAAGGGCGGCGACAAGATCGACGTGATCCAGACCGATTGCGGCCCGATCGGAGTACAGATCTGTTACGACAGCGAATTCCCCGAATTGAGCCGCAAGCTGGCCGATGAGGGCGCGCGGATCATCTTTGTGCCGTTCTGCACCGACAGCCGCCAGGGTTACTTGCGCGTCCGGTATTGCGGGCAGGCACGGGCGATCGAGAACCAGTGCTTCGTGGTTCTGTCGGGCAATGTCGGCAACCTGCCCAATGTCGCCAACATGGATATCCAGTACGCCCAGAGTTGCATCCTCACGCCATGCGATTTCCCCTTCGCGCGCGACGGCGTCGCTGCCGAGGCCAGCGAGAATGTCGAAACGCTGACCATCAGCGATATCAATCTCGCCGACCTCAGCTGGGCCCGCGCCGAGGGCACCGTTCGCAATCTGGCGGACCGCCGGTTCGACCTATACCGAATCGAATGGGACGAAGAGGGCGACCACCCGGGCAAGACCCGACCGCGAGCCGAACCCCTCGGCCCCTCGACTGTTGGCGGAGGCTAAATGCGCGGGTGACAGCGCTCCTGCCGCTGTCTAGGTACCCGTTGTGGCTGGCGAAATAGCACCCTCCCCCATGCTTTCCGACGCGCTGGTGATTCTCGGCGCTGCCGGCATCGTCATACCTGTCTTTACCCGGTTCCGGATCACGCCCGTCATCGGCTTCATCCTGATCGGGATCGCTGTCGGACCGTATGGGTTGGGCAAGCTGGTCTTTGAATATCCCTGGCTGGCGCACATAACGATATCCGATCCGGACGGCCTGGAGCCATTCGCCGAGTTCGGGATAATCCTGCTGCTGTTCACCATCGGACTGGAGCTGAGCTTCAATCGATTATGGCAGATGCGACGACTGGTTTTCGGTCTCGGGGCACTGGAACTGATCATCATCGGCATCGCCCTTGCCGCTGTACTTTCGATGATGGGTCAATACTGGACCGGCGCGCTCGCGCTGGGGTTCGCCCTCGCGTTCTCGTCGACAGCTATCGTGCTGCCGATCTCGGGAACGCAATCGCCCGTCGGACGTGCGGCCCTGTCGATGCTGCTGTTCGAAGACATCATGATCGTCCCGATCGTGTTCGTCCTCGGTGCAATGGCGCCCTATGCGCAATCCGAGGGGTGGGAAGGCCTGGTCGACACGCTGTGGCAAGGCGGGCTGGTAGTCGTCGCCCTGTTGGTCCTGGGCCGCATCGCCCTGCCCCGGCTGTTCGCTCAGGCCGCACGCACGAAGAGCCCTGAATTGTTCCTCGCCGCGTCGCTGTTGGTCGTGATCGGGGCGAGTCTTGCGACCGCTGCCACCGGACTGTCGCCCATCGTCGGTGCGTTGATCGCCGGCCTGCTGATCGCCGAGACCGAATACCACGGCGAAGTCGAAGGCATCATGGAACCGTTCAAAGGATTGGCGTTGGGGATCTTCCTGATCACGGTCGGCATGAGCATCGACCTGATGACCGTCTGGGCCAATCTGGGGATGATCCTTGGCGCCGTTGTGCTGGTGCTGGTATTCAAGGCCAGCGTAACCGGACTGCTGCTGCGACTGATGGGCGCACGGCGCTCGACGGCCGCGGAGACCGGTGTGCTCATGGCCAGCCCGAGCGAGACTACCTTGATCGTTCTCGCGGCCGCGAGTTCGGCAATGCTTATCCAGCCTGGAACAGCGCAGTTCTGGCAGATCGTCACCGCTATCGGGCTAACGATCACTCCCCTCCTCGCTCGTCTCGGCCGCGTCATTGCTCGCCGCGTCGAACCTGTGCCCGAGCTACCGGAGGACGACGGTACCGAGCCCCGCACCATCATTATCGGTGCAGGCCGTGTCGGTCGACTGGTTGCGGACATGCACAAGGCCCACAATCGACCCTATGTCGCGATCGATTTCGATGCCGACATGATCGCGAAGGCCAAGCGGCTCGGGTATCGAGCGACCTTTGGGGATGCGGCCCGGGGCGACGCGCTCACCCGCCTGGGAATCGAAAGCGCCCCGGCAGTCGTCCTGACGATGGATGAGCCGGTGCTCGCACAACGACTCGTATCCAAATTACGCAAGGAACATCCGGAACTGCTGATCGTGGCCCGCGCCCGCGACACCAATCACGCGGCCGAGCTATATCGTGCAGGCGCCAGCCATGCAGTGCCCGAAACGCTCGAAAGCTCGCTCCAGCTTTCGGAAGCCGTGCTGGTCGATATCGGCGTTGCGATGGGACCGGTGATCGCTTCTATCCACGAGAAGCGCGACGAATTCCGAGAGCAGCTCGAGCGCGAGGGGCACCTCGACTATCGACCGAAGCTCCGCACCAGCAACGTCGAGGCGTAAGTCGGAACTAACGCGCGCGCGTAACGGTGACCTCGGCGTCACCTGGCCCCGATATTGTCACCTTGCGACCTCTCGGGATCTCGACCACCCGGTTAAACCCGAAAGTATCGTTGCCCTGACCCTCGCACGCATCGAGCGCCCTGGTCCAACTGAATGAGATGTTGAACTTGTCGGGTTCCTGCGACCAGTTGGCCCGCGAGATATTCAAGTTGAGCGAAGTGCTTGAATTGGTCGCATCCGCTGTCGATCCAGGCTTGCTAGCGCAGGGTTCGGTGAACTCATTTTTCGACTGCGAGTAATAGGCATTGCCGTATTGCGGGCCCAACGTCAGTGTGCCTGACCAGAGGATATCAGCCGATGCGCGAATTTCGACGCTGACGGTTTCCACTTCGCCGCCGGTCTGGCTTGGAGCCAGGACCGCCCGAGTCTCGATGACATCCTGATCCTGTGCCAGAGCGGGCCCTGCTACGAGCGCGAGCGCAGCCAGAATTGCGCATGACCTCATGACTCGTCTCCACCTGTCTATGACAGGGGGATTGTCGGGTCAGGAGCTTAATACCGCCTTTACCGCCGCGATCGCCTCGGCCGCCTTGCTCCCGTCAGGGCCGCCGCCCTGCGCCATATCGGGGCGACCGCCGCCGCCCTTGCCGCCAAGCGCCTCCACACCGGCACGAACCAGGTCGACCGCGCTGAAACGATCGGTCAGATCATCAGTCACTGCCGCCGCAAAGGCTGCCTTGCCCTCGTTGACAGCGCAGATTGCCGCGACCCCCGAACCCAGGCGGTTCTTCGCATCGTCCAGCAGCGGGCGCAGTTCCTTGGGATTGAGTCCCTCGATCACCTGCCCGCTGAACTTGACCCCGCCGATCTCCTCATCGGCAGCAGCCTGAGCATCGCTCGACCCACCCCCGCCAAGCGCGAGCGCCTTCTTGGCGTCAGCGAGTTCCTTTTCCAGACGCTTGCGCTCGTCGAGCAGGGCCGCAATCCGGCCGGGGACTTCCTCTGGCGTGGCGCGGATCGCACCGGCTGCCTCCTTGAGCGCCTCCTCGCGTTCGACGAGCCAACGGCGCGCTGCTTCTCCGGTCAGCGCCTCAATGCGGCGCACGCCCGAACTCACGGCGCCCTCGGACACAATCCGGAACACCCCGATATCGCCGGTCGCCTTGACATGCGTGCCGCCGCAGAGTTCGACCGAATAATTGCGGCCTTCACCGCCCTTGCGCCCCATCGAGAGCACACGGACTTCGTCGCCGTATTTCTCGCCGAACAGCGCCAGCGCACCCGCCTCGACCGCCTCGTCGGGACTCATCAATGTGGTGCCGACAGGCTCGTTGGCGCGGATCTCGGCATTCACTTCGGCCTCGATCGCGGCGATATCCTCGGCCGAGAGCGGCTTGGGATGCGAGAAGTCGAAGCGGAAGCGATCGTCTGCCACCAGCGAACCCTTCTGCGTCACGTGCCCGCCCAGCTGGTTGCGCAGCGCCGCATGGACGAGATGGGTGGCGGAGTGGTTGGCACGAATGCGGTCGCGGCGGGCGACGTCGACCTCGAGATGGATCGTGTTGCCCACGGCAATCTCGCCCGCCTCGACCGTCACATGGTGGGCATGCAAGCGGCCGAGCGGCTTGCCGGTATCCGTTACGCGAGCGCGCAGCCCCGCATTGTTCGAGATCGTTCCGGCGTCGCCAGTCTGGCCGCCGCTTTCCCCGTAGAAGGGGGTCTGGTTGGTGAGGACGACGACTTCGTCGCCGGCCTGCGCCGACTGGACCTCCGCACCGTCCTTGACGATGGCGACGACATTGCCTTCGCCGCTGGTCGACGTGTAGCCGGTGAATTCGCTCGCGCCTTCGCGTTCGGCGATGTCGAACCACACTTCACTGTCGGCAGCCTGTCCCGACCCCTTCCACGCAGCGCGCGCGGCGGCCTTCTGGCGCTCCATTGCGGCATCGAAACCGGCCCGGTCGACGCCGATCCCGCGCGAGCGCAGGGCATCCTCGGTCAGGTCATAGGGGAAACCGTAGGTATCGTAGAGCTTGAACGCGGTCTCGCCATCGAGTTCGCCGCCGTCACCCATGCTGCCGGTCGCTTCGTCGAGCAGGCGAAGACCCTTTTCGAGCGTCTTGCGAAACTGCGTTTCCTCGCGCTCGAGAACTTCCTCGATCAGCGCCTGTCCGCGCTGTAGTTCGGGATAGGCCTGGCCCATCTCGGTGACCAGCGCCGGTACGAGCCGGTGCATCAGCGGCTCCTTTGCGCCGAGCAGATGGGCATGGCGCATGGCCCGGCGCATAATACGGCGCAGGACATATCCGCGCCCTTCATTCGAGGGCAGCACGCCATCTGCCATCAGGAAACTGGTCGAGCGCAGGTGATCGGCGATGACGCGATGGCTGGCCTGTTGCTCGCCCTCGGCCTTAACGCCGGTCAGCCCTTCGCTCGCCGATATCAGCGCCTTGAAGGTATCCGTGTCGTAATTGTCGTGCACGCCCTGCATGACCGCGGCGATGCGCTCGAGGCCCATGCCGGTATCGATCGACGGCTTGGGCAGTTCGCCGGTGATCTCGTCTGCGGTCTGCTCGAACTGCATGAAGACGAGGTTCCAGATCTCGACGAAGCGATCGCCATCCTCGTCCGGACTACCTGGAGGGCCGCCGAAAATATGATCGCCGTGGTCGAAGAAGATTTCCGAGCACGGACCACAGGGGCCATCCGAACCCATCGCCCAGAAATTGTCCTTGGTCGGGATGCGAATGATGCGTTCTTCGGGCAGGCCCGAAATCTTGCGCCAGAGGTCGAAGGCCTCGTCATCCGTGTGGTAGACTGTCGCGGTCAACCGCTCGGGCGAGATGCCCCATTCCTTCGTCAGCAAGGTCCAGGCATGGATGATCGCCTGCTCCTTGAAATAATCGCCGAAGGAGAAGTTGCCGAGCATCTCGAAGAAGGTGTGATGCCGGGCGGTATAGCCGACATTGTCGAGGTCGTTGTGCTTGCCTCCGGCGCGTACGCACTTCTGCGAACTGGCGGCGCGCGGCGCAGGCGGGGTTTCCAGCCCGGTGAAGGCATTCTTGAACGGGACCATGCCCGCATTGACGAACATCAGCGTCGGGTCGTTGTACGGCACGAGCGGCGCGCTCGGCACTTCGGCATGGTCGTTGCCGCCAAAGTAATCGAGGAAGGACCGGCGGATATCGTTGGTAGACGTCATGTCAGCGCAGTTAGGCGTTCGCAGCGGCAGCGACAAGCCGCGTTTTGGCCTCAATTTGTAGAGGCTGTGACGATCCAGACCGAGGCCATCATGGCTACCTTGCCGTCGCGAAGATTGCTCGCCGCGAGTTCGGCGATCTTCGCGCGAATGGGCGGGCGCTCTTCCTCGGGCATTCCCGCCAGCGCGCGCGCGGCAGGACCGATGCGGTTGAAATAGGCGCAAGCGTCCCCGACCGGGTCTACCCCCGCTCCCGCTATCATCTCAAAGTCGATCCGCTCGAACTCGATGTCCCGCCAGCCCGCGTCCGTCAGAATGCTCGCGACGCGATCTCTGTCGGCAAAGGCGAACGGTCCCGGGGCCGTGGGGTCGGCCAGGTCCTCGCCCTTGGGCAACAACGCACCGATCTGCGTGAAGAACGGGTTGTCGGACAGCGAGCGGAAACATGAGAAGGTGAGCGCCGCCCCTAAGGGTGATGCGGCCGCGCGCAAATTCTCGAATGCCGCTACGGGGTCATCGAAGAACATCACACCGTGGCGCGAAAACAGTGATTGCGGTCGCGCTTCCTCGGGAGGAGTCCATCTGCCAGCGTCATGGATCTCGAACGCGAGGTTGGACGAACCGCCGGCTCGTTCGCGTGCGGTGGCGATCAGCGATTCATTGACATCGACGCCCAGTACCTGCGCCTCTGGCCGGGCGCCTGCGACCCGTATCGACAACTCGCCTGCGCCGCACCCGATATCGAGCGCATGCGTGAATTCGCGCCGCAGCACCCGGTCAACCAATTGCGGCGTAAGATTGCTGAAGCTACGATCCGTCCGGAGCCATTCGCTCGCCCAGGTCTCCCCGACCTGTCCTTGCCAATCCTCGATACCCGGCATTTCAGCTCCTCTTGAGATGTCGTGTCCAAGCTGGCGTGGCGCAATCACCGCCAAACTGCAATTGGCAATCCCGCACGGCCGCGCAGAGCCAACGAAAAACCGGCGCGGCTACCGCAATGGCAGCGCGCGCCGGCTTTCCGTGTTCCCGGGAGCCGCTACGGCACCCGCTTGAGGATCAGTCTTCGGGGCTCGCGTCCGGACCCGTCATCATCTCCTCGGCGACCTTGTCGGTGCGGCCGCGGATGGCGGCTTCCAACTTGTCGCAAACTTCAGGGTTCTCCTTGAGATAGGTCTTCGCATTCTCACGGCCCTGACCGATGCGAATGCTGTCATAGGAGAACCAGCTACCGGACTTCTCGACCAGCCCCGCCTTGACGCCGAGGTCGAGGATCTCGCCGATCTTCGAAATACCCTCGCCGTACATGATGTCGAACTCGACCTGCTTGAACGGAGGGGCAACCTTGTTCTTGACCACCTTCACCCGGGTCGCATTGCCGACGATCTCGTCGCGATCCTTGATCTGGCCGGTGCGGCGGATGTCGAGGCGAACCGAGGCATAGAACTTGAGCGCGTTGCCGCCGGTCGTAGTCTCGGGATTGCCGTACATAACGCCGATCTTCATGCGCAGCTGGTTGATGAAAATCACCATGCACTTCGAACGGTTGATCGACCCGGTAAGTTTGCGCAGCGACTGGGACATAAGGCGCGCCTGGAGGCCGACATGGGAATCACCCATCTCGCCTTCAATTTCGGCGCGGGGGACAAGCGCCGCCACCGAGTCGACCACCAACACGTCGACCGCATTGGAGCGGACCAGCGTGTCGGTAATTTCAAGAGCCTGCTCGCCCGTGTCGGGCTGCGAGACGATCAGTTCGTCGATATCGACGCCGAGCGCTTTGGCGTAGACGGGGTCGAGCGCGTGTTCGGCATCGACGAAGGCAGCGGTGCCGCCATTCTTCTGCGCTTCCGCAATGACGTGCAGCGCCAGTGTCGTCTTGCCCGAGCTTTCAGGTCCATAAACTTCGATAACGCGGCCCTTGGGCAGGCCGCCGATACCCAGTGCAATGTCCAGCCCGAGCGATCCGGTCGAAATCGATTCGACATTCATCGCTTCCTTCGAGCCCAGCTTCATGGCCGAACCCTTGCCGAACGCACGGTCGATCTGTGCAAGCGCAGCCTCGAGCGCCTTCTGACGATCCACGGAGTTTTCCTTTTCTACCAGCTTGAGATTCGCGGACATCGCATGGCCTCCTTCACTTGCCTAGGGGCCGCCATCGGTTATCGACCACCCCATCTGTAGGAATGCGATGTATCTGCTTTGTTCCAAAAGAACAAGAGCGGAACAAATTTTTTTCACGCAGCATGCAGCGGTGCGGAGATCCGCCTATTTCTTCCCCGACCTGCGCATGACCATGGCGACCTTGTCGCTGATCTCCTGAACGCTGAACGGCTTGGGCATGAAATGCATGTTGGGGATATCAATATCCTTGCGCAGCTGCTCCTCGGCATAGCCTGACATGAACAGCACCGGCAGCTGCGGCTTGAGCTTGCGAATACCGCGCGCCATCGCGGGGCCATCCATACCCGGCATCACCACGTCGCTGACCACGAGGTCGAAGCTTTCGCCCTTCTCGACCTGCGCCAGACCCTCTTCGCCATCGGCGCAAGCGACCACCTCGTATCCTGCGCGAGTCAGGGCGCGTTCGGCCACGGCGCGGACCATATCCTCATCTTCGACCAAGAGCAGCCTGCCACCGCCCGACCACTCGCTCGATTGCTCGGGCTCTGGCGCAGGTTGCTGGCGCAAGGGTATCTCGCCCTTGTGGACGGGGAGATAGATCGTGAAGCGCGCGCCGACGGGGTCGCCGCTGCTGTTCTTCACATTATCGGCGAAGATGAAGCCGCCCGACTGCTTGACGATCCCGTAGACTGTCGAAAGGCCGAGGCCGGTGCCCTTGCCTTGCTCTTTGGTAGTGAAGAACGGCTCGAACAGCTTCGGCAATGCCTCAGGCGGGATGCCGCCACCGTTATCCTGCACAATCAGGACGGTGTAATCGTCAGCAGGAAGGATCTCGGAACCCATTTGCTGGACCTGGCTCGAGTTGATTCGCCGTGTCAGCAGTGAAATCCGCCCCGCACCGTTCCCGCGCGACTGGATTGCATCGCGGGCGTTGACGGCGAGGTTCATGATGACCTGCTCGAGTTGTTGCGGGTCCGCCCTGACCGGCCCAAGATCGCGATCGTGCTGGACGTAATAGTCGATCTTGTTGCCGATCAGCCGCGTGATCAGCGGGCTTACCTCGCTTACCACATCGGGCAATTGGAGGATCTCCGGTCGCAGGGTCTGCTGGCGCGAGAAGGCCAGCAACTGTCGCGTCAGCGACGCGGCCCGGTTTGAGTTGGCGCGGATCTGCTGGATATCGTCATAGTCGCTGTCGCCCGGCGTATGGCGCAGCAGCATGAGATCGCAGGTCCCGATGATCGCGGTCAGGACATTGTTGAAGTCATGCGCGACGCCGCCAGCGAGTTGGCCGACAGCCTGCATCTTGGTCGCCTGCGCGACCTGCCGCTTGAGCTGGGTTTCCTCGCTGGAGTCGGCAAGGCTCAAGAGCACTGCCGCTTCACCTAACCCACGAACCCCTGCCAGGCCGAGCGACACCGGTTCCTCAGGGCTCGACACGAGGCGAATGGCCATGTCCCCACTTGTCGCAGGTCCGCGACCGTGGCGCCTGACCGCATCGGACAACGGCCCCTTGTCCTCCCGCACGACGAGGTCGGTCGGAAATGCCGGGAGGCCACGCTCTTCACGATCGATGGAACGCAGGAAAGCGTCATTGCCGAACAGGAACCGCCCATCGCGATCGGTCATCGCAAGGCCGAGGGGCAGACGAGAAAGAAGCGCCTCCAGCTGGGCAACACCGGCCTGTGACGACCCGTCCCAGCTGCTGCCGATACCCACCCCGCTATCGACCAGAAGCATAAGCGACTGGCCCTGGTCAGGGCCCTTGGCATTACGATGCTCGGGCGCGTCGAGAGGGACGTGGATCAGCGTCTGCGGTGTTCCGCCCCGCCCCTCGCGAGCGAAAAAAATCCGATCGCGCTCATCGCTGCGCAGGAAGCCGACAAAGTCCTGCCCGGCCAGTGTAGCCTCGGCATCACCCGCTGCACGCTCGGCAAATCCCGTGCTCACGCTCTTGATGACGCCGTCGGGCGAAGTAACCACAGCCTCGATCCCGGAGCGTGACAGCATGCGGCCGAGCGGACCGGTTACGTCGATTTCCGCCCGGACCTCGCCAACTTCACGCTCCATCGGCCGGATTCGCCACACGAGATGATCTTCGCCCCGCCCTGCTCGCTCGGCACTGATCGACCAGCGCGGCTCGAAACTCTCGGTTTCGCCGAGCCCGTGCGCCACTGCCGATCCTTCGCGCCAGGCTTCGCGAGCAAGTCGTACAAGCGCTTCGAGTTCAGCCTGTTCCAGCGGCAGGTTCGGGGGCGCGCTTTGCGCCCCGAACCATTCGACGAACGTGCCGTTGGCGCAGGCCAGCCGATTGGCCCGGTCAGTAATCGCGATCGCTTCGCCGGGCTGCTCGATCGCTGCCACGGTCACTGACCAGTCGGGTGCCGCGACGACGTCGACCTCGACCGACTGGCGCAACATCTCCACCATCGCGAACCCGCCCACCAACAGAACGAGGCCGAAAAGATAGGCGAGAGCCACCAACCACGACCCTGAGATACCGAGCAGCGCAACTGCCGTCACAAGCATGGCGACGGCGAGTCCGCCCAACAGCACCGCAGGGCGATCGCCCTGCATCTTCGCCAAGGCCCTCATCCTTCCTTGGCCCCGAGCCTGCTGTCCAGCCGAGCTTCCATCTGCCGCAGGCGGCGTGCGCGCTTGCGTGCGACGATGAAGCGCCAGCTGAAGCTCGCGACCAGGTAGCCGACCGCCGCGCCGACGACGGCAAGAACGATAAAGCCGAATACGGTGACCAAGACGGTCACTCCCGCGCTCTCGAACAATTCGATCAGCCAGGACCAGCGTCCGCTTGCAATTTCGGTCTGTGCGGCGCCACCAGTTGCAGCGCTATCGATCTTCAGGATGAAGGAGCCAAGGCGATTGGCGACCACCGCCCAGAAGGGGAAGGTGAAGGGGTTGGTGATGAAGGTGACGAGCGCAGCCAGCGGCACATTGGCCCGTGCCGGTAAGGCCATGAAGGCGGCCAGGAAAATCTGGCCAACCGGGATTATGAAGCCGGCGAAAACGCCCAATGCCACCCCTCGCGGAACGCTGCGCCGCGTGAAGCGCCAGAGCTCAGGAGTGAGGAACCGATGCGCGATGGGCGCAAGGTACTTGTTTCGCGCCATTTCTTCGCGCGAAGGCATATATTTTCGGAGGCTGTCCGCCAGCCAGGTTTTCGATCGCAAAGAGCTCATGTCCTTGGCCCCGCCTTGCTCCGCTCGAGGTCATTTCGCAAGTGCGAAGGGGGGAATTTCGGCAAAGCGGGCATCCTTATCGACATGGGCATTGCGTACCCGATGCGAAAGGGGGGGCTTCAGCCCTTCTCGCGCATCAGTCGCGCCTTGTCGCGCTTCCAGTCGCGATCCTTGATCGACTGACGCTTGTCATGGGCCTGCTTGCCCTTGGCCAAGGCCAGTTCGACCTTCGCCCGCCCGGTCTTGTTGAAGTAGATCGAGAGCGGGATCAGCGTCATGCCCTTGCGCTCCACTGCACCGAACAGCTTGTCGATCTCGCGCGCATTGAGCAGCAATTTGCGCGGGCGACGGGGCTCGTGGTTCAGGCGGTTGCCGTGGCTGTATTCGGGGATGTTGGCGTTGATCAGCCAGATTTGCCCATCGCGTATCTCGGCATAGCTTTCGGCAATGGAAGCCTCGCCCGCGCGCAGGGCCTTCACTTCCGTTCCTTGTAGGGCAAGGCCCGCCTCGAACTTCTCGTCGATCGCGTAATCGAACCGCGCGCGCCGGTTCTCGGCGACGGTCTTCTGCTTGTCGAAGGTTTCGGGTTTGGGACGGGCCATGGTGCGGCGCCATGTAGGGAAGGAAGCGGTCGAGGAAAACCCCCAGCGGGAACACGCCCAATGGAATCCGCTTGTCGAAGCCGCCCTGCCGCGTAACACTGCGTCGAGGGGAGAACGCAATGATAGCTGGCAAAATCGACCGACGAGCAGTCCTCGCTGGCATGGCGGCCGCACCGCTCATCGCTGCGAGCGACGTGGTCGCGCCTTTTGGGCGCGGACCGGTCACGGTGTTCGAAGCTCGCAAGATCGTCACCATGTCGCGTTCATATCCAAATGCCAGGTTCATGGCGGTCGCGGATGGCATGGTGCTCGGCCTCGCCGACAGCATCGATGCACTGGGGCCATCATGGACGGCGGGGCGCGAACACAGGCTTGACCGACGGTTCGCGGACAAGGTGATCTTCCCCGGCCTGATCGACCCGCACATCCATCCGATGCAGACCGCGGTCATGTTGCCGGTGCCGTTCCTGGCGCCCGACGATTGGGTGCTGCCTTCGGGAAGATGGCCGGGCGTCAGCGGCGAGGACGCCTATCGCGAGCGGCTGAGCCAGATCGTGCGCGACACACCCGGCGATCCGCTCATCGTTTGGGGCCATCACGAGCTGTTCCACGGCCCCTTGGGGCGGCCCGAGCTTGATGCCATCTCGCCGGAACGACCCCTGCTCGTGTGGCAGCGCAGTTTTCACGACATCTACGCCAACACGGCTGCTCTCCAGTGGATGGGCCTGGCGGAAGAGGGAGCGTTCAACGCCGCCTTGGCTGCGGCGCAGGCACAGGCCGATCACGGCGACCATGCCCGTGGCATGTTTTCTGAGACCGCACTCGGGGTCGCGATCGCCAAGCTGCAGCCGGTGCTACTCGCTCCGGACAAGCTGCAGCAAGGTTTCGCCGGTCTTCTCCAGATGATGCATGCGCGCGGCGTCACGACGACCAGCGACCTTGCGACGGGCATCTTCGCCCGTTTCGATACCGAAGCGGGGCTCATCGCGCGCGCTTTCGGGACTGAGGCTCCGACCGCTCGCGTCAACCTGATGCCGATCGGTGCGGAAATCGATGCGGTGGACGATCTCGACGCGTGGCTAAGCACTGCCCGCGAAAAATTCACCCGCGACAACGTGCTGCTCAAGCGCCGCGTCAAACTCTTCGCAGACGGGGCTTTCTTTGCGCAGAATATGCGGATGGGGGCGCCGGGGTACACGGACGGTCACCTGGGCAAGTGGCTCACCGAACCGCAAAGACTTACCGAACAGATGCACCGCTACTGGACCGCCGGGTTCGACCTGCACATCCATGTCAATGGTGACGAGGGAGCCGAGGCGGTGCTGGAGGGCCTAGGCAAGCTGGCGCCGCGCCGCGGGCAGGACATAGTGCTCGAACACCTCGGATATTGCACGGAGGCGCAGATCCGGCGGATCGCACGGATGGGGCTGATGGTCTCGGCCCAGCCGAACTATATCCGCGTGCTGGGCGAGGCCTATTCGAAACGCGGCTTCGGACCCGATCGCGCAGCGCTGATGAACCGGCTCGGCTCGCTCGAACGCGAGGGGGTGCCGCTCGGCCTGCACAGCGATTTCAATATGGCGCCGATCGACCCATTCTACCTCGCCTGGATCGCGCAGACTCGCGAGGGACTCGATGGGGTCGTGCGCGGTCCTGAGGAACGCGTCTCGCGTGACAAGGCGCTGCGGGCAATCACCATTGAGGCGGCGCAGGTGATCGGCATGGATGGCGCGGTCGGCTCACTCGCTGCGGGCAAGAAAGCCGATTTCGTCGTGCTTGATGATGATCCCTACGAGGTCGAGATCGGCACCATGAAGGAGATGCCGATCACTGCGACCGTGTTCGAAGGGCGCATCTAGCGTCCTAGACCAGCCCCGCGTGCTCCAGCGCCTCGTCGACCGCCTTGCGGCTCGCCTCGCTCGCGTTGACCAGCGGCAGGCGGACGTCGCATTCTAGCCAGTCGTGCACCCGGGTCAGCGCATACTTCACCGGCGCCGGACTGGCGTCCGAGAACATCGCGTAGTGCAGCGGGAACAGGCGGTCGTTGATCTCGCGCGCCTTGACCAGATCGTTGGCCGCAATTGCTTCGTGGAACTCAGCGCATAGTGCCGGCGCGACATTCGCCGTCACCGAAATGCATCCCGATCCGCCAGCGGCCGAATGCGGCAACCACAGCTCGTCATTTCCAGACAGCTGGCAGAAATCGTGATCGAGCCCCATGCGGTGATCGGCCACGCGTGAAAGGTCGCCGCTGGCATCCTTGATGGCGACAATGCGCTTCGGGTACTTCTTGACCAGTTCGACGACCGTTTCGTCCTCGATGTCGGTGACCGTGCGCGCGGGCACATTGTAGAGTACGATCGGCAGATCGCTGTTTTCGGCGAGGAAGCTGAAATGCGCGATCAGCCCGGCCTGGCTTGGGCGGTTATAATACGGTGCTACGCAGAGCCCGGCCTTTGCTCCGGCCTTCTTGGAGAAATTCATATGCAGCAGCGCATTGCGCGTGTCGTTGCTGCCGCAGCCTGCAATCACGGGGACGCGACCCGCCGCCTGTTCGATACATACCTCAATCACCCGGTGGTGTTCGGCATTGGACAGCGTCGATGCTTCACCAGTGGTTCCACAAGGCACGAGCGCGCTGCTACCGTTCTCGATCTGCCAGTCGACCAGCTTGCGGAATGCCGATTCGTCGAACGCTCCGTCGCGAAAAGGAGTCACTAGGGCCGGAATCGATCCGCTGAACATTGCCGTTGTCCTTCGTATTACCCCAAAAACGCACGAAAAATTATGGAACGCCGCAATGGGATCGAACGTTTATTCAGCGCCTGATAAGGAGGGGCCACCCAGAATGTCCAGCATGGTTCGTAAATCTCTCATCTGTCTCGCCCTCGCCGGTACCAGCGCGCTCGCGCTTACAGCGCCCGTGGCGGCGCAAGACCGCGTGCAAATGACCGTCCAGCCGACCAACACGATGTCGCTGGCGGTGAGCCAGTGGGAATATCTGACCAAGAGCGACAGTCTGGGTTTTGCCGACTATTCCAGCTTCGTTCTCAGGCATCCAGGCTTTCCCAAGGAAGCCTTGCTGCGTACCCGCGCCGAAAACGCGCTCGACCGTGAATCGCCTTCCTCGCAGCAGTTGGTCGCTTTCTTCGACAGGAACCCGCCACTCACCAACACAGGCCGGGCGCGCTATGCATTGGCGCTTCAGGCATTGGGTCGGCCCGAAGCCAGGGAGATGGCTCGCGAGGCATGGCGCAGCGGTGTGATGGGCGAAACGGCCGAAGCCTATCTGGTCGGCATGTTCTCATCTTCCTTCACGCAGGAAGACCATGACGCGCGCATGGAGGCGTTGCTGTGGCAGGGTGCGGCCGACGCCGCCAAGCGCCACCAGTCACGCATCTCTTCGGCCAAGCGCGGACTTGCATCGACCCGGCTGACCTTGCTGGAAGACGAGTTTGCGACCGGGGAAGTGGAATTCTCACGCGAAGCGCTGCAGGATCCCGGTGCTGTCTACAACCTGGTTCGCCACTATCGGAAAAAGGGCAAGATCGACCGGGCCATCTCGATCCTTTCGTCGCGCCCGACCTTTGCCATACCCGCTCACGATGGCGAGGACTTCATCGCTGAGGCGCTGACCGTCGCCAAGAGCGCCAGCACCTCGCAGGCCGTGGCGATCGCGAGCAAGGTCGACGATGTCTTCGCTCCGGGGACCGACATCAGCGAGGGTTCTTTCCGCCTTCGCGACAAATACACCGACCTCATGTGGCTGGGCGGGACCAAGGCGTTGTGGAGCATGGGCAATGGCCGCTCGGCCGCGCCGCTGTTCTATCGCTATGGGATGGCGGCCAAGACGCCGCTGACCCGCTCGAAGGGTCTCTATTGGGCCGGTCGGGCCGCTCGGCAGGGTGGCGACGAAGCCAAGGCGCGTGAGTATTTCGCCGCAGCCGGCAAATATGCCGACCAGTATTACGGCCAGCTTTCGCTGGATGCGATCGGTCAGAAGATGCCGCAATTCGTTGAAGCGACCCAGGTGCCGCCGACTGAAGCGGAGAAATCCGCGTTCAAGTCCGATCCGCTGGTTCAGGCGCTGCGTGCCATCGCGAAGGGCCGGCGCGACTGGCGCACCGAACGCGCCTATTTCGAAACCCTGGCCGAGAAGGCCGACACTGCGGGCAAGATGGCGCTGGTCGCCGATCTCGCGCGCGAATTGAATCTCAATGAGTTCGCGGTCGTCGCGGGCGCAACCGCCCCTGAGAACGGACTGTTCGGGTTCGAGCGGCTGGGCCACCCCACCGTCTCCGTTCCCTACGGCACCGACTGGACCATGGCGCATGCGATCATGCGGCAGGAAAGCGAGTTCGACCGCAATCGTGTCAGCCATGCAGGCGCGCGCGGGATGATGCAGTTGATGCCGGGTACGGCGCGCGAACAGGCGGGCAAGATGGGCATGAATTACATGTCGGCCAGCCTGACCGAGGACCCGCAGTACAACATCCGGCTGGGCGACGCCTATTTCCGCCGCCTGATGGACTATTATGGCGGCGCATATCCGCTCGCCATCGGTGCCTATAATGCGGGGCCGGGCCGCGTGAACCAATGGCTGCGTGCCAATGGCGATCCGCGTACCGGCGCGATCGACTATGTCACCTGGATCGAGAAGATTCCGGCGAATTTCGAGACCCGCTATTACATCATGCGCGTGCTTGGTAATGCAGTCACTTATGACAACATGCACCCCAATCGGGCACCGGGCGGCAAGCCGCGCACGATCGCCGATTTCCTGCGCTAGTTCGTTCAGTCGATGAAGGTCGCGGGTGACCCGATCACGCCGCAAGGCATGTCTGCGCTCAAGGCGCGTTACGATCACCTGCTAGGCAAGGAACGCCCAGAGATCGTCGAGATCGTCAGCTGGGCAGCCGGTAACGGCGACCGCAGCGAAAACGGCGATTATCTCTACGGGCGCAAGCGCATGCGCGAAATCGATCGTGAACTGGCGCATCTTGCACGCCGGATGAAGGTATTGCGGGTGGTCGACCCTGCTGAGCAGGTCGACCGGGCGAAAGTGTTCTTCGGGGCCACGGTGACGCTTGCTGACGAGGACGACAATCAAAAGGTTGTCACGATCGTCGGCGACGACGAACAAGATGCTGGTAAGGGGCGTATCGGATGGAACTCGCCCATGGCACGGGCGCTGCGCGGCGCATCGCTGGGGGATTTGCGGACCGTGAGGCTTCCCTCTGGTGCCAAGGAATGGGAAGTCATCGCGATAAGCTATGACTAGGCGCGCTTCCCCTATCCTCCTTGCCGGACTGCTGGCGGTCGTCTCCGTGCAGGTTGCGGCCAAGGACAGTCTGGGCGTGTTTTCGGGCTGGGCGGCCTTTCGCGATGCCTCAGTGCCGCGCTGCTACGCAATCGCCAAACCGGAAGTCCCGACCCGGCAGCGCGATCTCGACCGCCGCGAGTACGTTCCCTATGCGACCGTCGGATCCTGGCCGAAGCGGCAGTTGCGCAACCAGCTCCACTTCCGGCTATCTCGCGAAATGGCAAAGAACGCGCGAGCCACGCTGACACTTGGCGGCAGGAGCTTCGCGCTTACGGGGGGCGGTGGCGACGCCTGGGCAAAGGACAAGGCCATGGATGCCGCGATCATAGCGGCGATGCGCTCGGCCAGCAGGATGAGCATCAGCGCCGTCGACAAGCGCGGAAACCGCTTCGCCGACCGCTACGACCTGAAAGGTGCAGCTACCGCGATCGACGCGGCAACTCTGGGCTGCTCGCGCCGCTGACAAGCAAAGGGCCGGAGATGCAATGCACCCCCGGCCCCGTGTGCTTCTGCGTGTTTCCTATCAGAAGCGGAAACCGACGCCCGCCATCACCTGGTGGCGATCGAGATCGACGTCGAAACGTTCGCTGTCGGGCAGGTCACCGTCAAAATCGACCTCACCTTCCTGGTAGTTCGAATAGCGATACTCGAGTTTGATGAAGGTGTTCGGGTTCATGGCGTATTCCACGCCAGCACCGGCGCGCCAGCCATCGAGGTCGAAGTCCTGGCTCAGCTCGGTGACGCCGTCATTCGAGAGGACGTTGAGCTTGGCATTGGTGTAGCCGCCCTTGGCATAGAGCAGCAGGTCGGGCTGAACCTTCGCGCCGATGCGCGCGCCAAGATACAGGTCGCGACCGGCATCGACCCGGCCAAAGCCGAAACCTTCGAAGTCACCGTTGTCGAATTCGGTCTTGGCCGAGGAATCGACCCATTCGCCTTCCAGACCGACGACGGCGCTACCGAGATCGAAGTCGTAGCCGATACCGACACCATAGCTGACGCCATCGATGTCCTGGTCGTTGTTGTCGTTGCCGTCATCGTCGACGCTGCTGCCGGCCTGCATTACATCGTAACCGACCAGAGCTTCGACGCGCGGACCAGTGAAGCTGCCATCGGTGTCTTGAGCCATCGCCGGGGCGGCAATGGTCAGGGCAGAACCAGCGGCCAGAAGGGTTGCGAACTTCTTCATTTCATTACTCCATTTGTTTTATCGCGACGCATGACTCTTTGCGTCGTGGACCCCCTCAACGACGCCAGACGCAAATTGGTTTCATGAACGTGAGACAACAGGAAACTGTTGTATTTTAGACACTTATGGGTCGATATTCCGAGAGATTTTGGCGACAAACCGTTGGGAACCGGAACCGAGGACCCGCGTTTTGCGCGCCCGCTTACGAGACTTGGCGGCACGACCAATCGGCACTATATGCGCCCCTCCCATGGCCGATACCGACCTCATGCCGATCGCCGGACAGGTGGATCCCGTTCCCGTCGCGCGTGACATCACGCCGCGTGCCGATGGTCGTATCGATCTGATCGGCCTGCCAAAGGCGCGTATCCGCGAACTGTTCGAAGAGGCCGGGCTCGACGCAAAGCAGGCCAAGCTGCGCGCCAAGCAGGTGTTCCACTGGCTCTATCATCGCGGTGTGACCGATTTCGAGGCGATGACCGATATCGCCAAGACTATGCGCCCTTGGCTTGCCGAACGCTTCGTGATCGGCCGCCCCGAGGTTATCGAGGCGCAGCATTCGACCGATGGCACGCGCAAGTGGCTGCTCCGCACCGCCGACGGCCACGATTTCGAGATGGTCTTCATCCCCGATGCGGATCGCGGGACGCTATGTGTTTCTTCACAGGTCGGCTGCACGCTCAATTGCCGCTTCTGCCACACCGGCACGATGAAGCTGGTGCGCAACCTCACCCCCGGCGAAATCGTGGGACAGGTCATGCTCGCGCGCGATGCGCTGGGCGAATGGCCCAAGGGATCAATGGCGGGGCTCGACGATGCTGAGGACGCCGGGCACTACTCGGCTGATGGGCGCCTGCTCACGAATATCGTAATGATGGGCATGGGCGAGCCGCTCTATAATTTCGACAACGTCAAGGGCGCCCTCCAGCTAGTGATGGACGGCGACGGCCTTGCCCTGTCCAAGCGCCGCATTACCTTGTCTACGAGCGGCGTGGTGCCAATGATGGACAAGTGCGGCGAGGAAATCGGCGTCAATCTCGCGGTTTCGCTCCATGCGGTAACCAAGGATGTCCGCGACGAAATCGTGCCGATCAACAAGAAGTACGGCATCGAGGAATTGCTGCAGGCCTGTGCCGACTATCCCGGCGCCAGCAATGCGCGCCGCATCACCTTCGAATATGTGATGCTGAAGGACAAGAATGACAGCGACGAGGACGCGCGCGAACTCGTCCGCCTGCTGCGCCAGTACAAGCTGCCCGCAAAGGTCAACCTGATTCCGTTCAATCCCTGGCCCGGCGCTGCCTATGAGTGTTCCACACCCGATCGGATCAAGCGCTTCAGCGACATTGTGTTCGAAGGCGGAATCAGCGCACCGGTCCGCACCCCCCGCGGGCGCGACATCGACGCGGCTTGCGGCCAGCTCAAGACTTCCGCGGAAAAGAAGAGCCGCGCCCAGCGGGACCGAGAAGCGGCGGAAGCGGCAGCAACCGCCGAATGAAGATCGCCGTCGACGCCATCTGCGCAGGATCGGCGGCCACTCTCCCATCCGGCAGCACGAGCGCAATAAGCAAGCAGCCGCTCAAAGGCGTGGTCACGATTGGTGAGCGCGGGATCGAGATCGATACCCAGGTTGACCGCAAGCATCACGGCTATCCCGCAATGGCGCTGCATCACTATCCGCACGACAACTACGCCTGGCTACGGCACCACTTCGGCGCCCTGCCCCGGCTCGATGGCCCCGGTTCGATGGGCGAGAACATCTCGACCATCGGGCTCACCGAACATGATGTCCTGATCGGCGATCGTTTCCGGCTCGGCAGTGCGCTGATCGAGGTCACCCAGCCGCGCCAGCCCTGCTCCACCATCGAACAGCATCTTGAGGCCAAGGGGATCGTCAAGGCGATCGTCGCCAGTGGCCGCAGCGGGTGGTTCTATCGTGTGCTGGAGCCCGGCACCGCACAGGCCGGCGATGCGCTCGAGCTGGTCGAGCGCGGGCACGCCGGCTGGAGCGTCGCCCGTGCTGGATTGGCTGTGTACGGACCGAATCGTGCTCCCGATTCGGAGCTGCGCGAACTGGCTTCGCTGGAACGTGTTTCGGACCGGCACATCGGCGATATCAACAAGCGCCTCGGCGTCTGACGGCGCCACAATTCATCGCCCATCGGCGCACCGTTCATCGCAAAAAACCGGTTTACCCTCAGCGTTCATCTGGCGTTGTGGAACGATGAACGAGAAGAGCGTTCAATCCGTATCAGAGAAACGGAAGGGACAAGAATAATGAAAAAGATCGCACTTACCTTTGCCGCTGCCACTATGGCGCTAACCGGTCTGGGGACCGCCGCGCCGGCTGCAGCCGATCCGCCGCCCTGGGCACCCGCCCACGGCAAGCGCGCGAAAGATCGCGCGATGTACGACAGCTATGGCCGTTACTACGAGCCGCGTCGCATCACCCGCGACAGCTACATGTGGCGTGGGCGCGATGGCCGTTATTACTGCAAGCGCGACAATGGCACGACCGGACTGGTGATCGGTGCCGGCGTCGGAGCGCTCGCCGGGCATGAACTTGCCGGTCGCGGCGACAAGACCCTCGGTGTGATCCTGGGTGGTGCCGTCGGTGCCGTGCTGGGCCGTGAGATCGACCGCGGTAGTCTGAAGTGCCGCTAAGCTAGACGCAGCGGTCTGGAAAAAGGGGCGCGTCCACTTGCGGTGGGCGCGCCTTTTTCTTTGTCTCAGGCAAATTCGGGGAGCAGTCCCTGTGAGCTCACGGTTGTGCTGGTGCCCCCGATCCAGGCGCTGCCTGCGCCATCATCCTCACAGATGATGAGACCGTCCGCGCCGATCTTGCGCCCTTGGGCTGCACGATAGGCACTCAGCGCCAAGCCGCTGCGAAACAGGTGCAGTGCGACCCCGGCGTTGAAGCTTCCCGTTACCGGGTCCTCGCGGAATCGCCCGACCGTATCGGAGAAGAACGCGCGGATTTCCCAATCGACCGGCGAACCTTCGCCGCCAGGACCAGCCAGCCCAATATCCGTACCTAGCGGCGCCTTGGGCGCGGGATCCGCAGCAAGAACATCGGCATCGGACCGCAAGCGCAGGAGTTGCCATTCCGGGCCGTTAGACACGTGAACCGCCTCCACCACCGCATCAGGGTCGACCCCCGTCAGCCGGATCGCTTCGGCCCGCTCATCCTCTGTCATCGGGCCGTACCTGGTGAATTCGGGCGCGCGGAACGCGAGCCGATCGCCATCGCGCTTCACTTCGACCAGGCCGACGCCGCATTCCTGCACGATCACATCGCCGCGCTTCGGAGTGCTACCCATCTCCAACCAGGCGTGACAACTGCCGAGTGTCGGGTGTCCGGCAAACGGCAACTCACCGCCCGGATAGAAGATGCGTACGCGGTAATCGGCGGCGGGATCGGTCGGCGGGAGCAGGAACGTAGTTTCGGAGAAGCCCAACCACTGGGTCAGCCTCAGCATCTGTTCCGCGGTCATATCGTCTGCGCCATGAACCACGCCCAAGGGGTTCCCGCTGAGCGGTCCTGAGCCGAAGACATCCACCAGATCGAGTTTCATCGCGCGTTCCTTTTGCCGGGTTGATCAACGCAACCTAGGCAATCCCGGCCAAAACTGCTCAATAGAAAAAATGGCTAGACCAGCGGTTTTGGTAACAGGGGGAGCAGCTCGGATCGGAGCCGCGATCGCGCGAGCCTTTGCCGACGATGGCTGGCACGTCGTGATCCATTACCTTGGCTCAGACGACGAAGCTGAGGCGCTGGCGCGGACCCTGCCCTCGGCCGAAACGGTGCAATGCGATCTGGCCGATGCCGATGCTGCCATTCGAATGCTCGAAGACCTGTCGCATCGACTCGAAGACTGGCGCGTGTTGGTCAACTCGGCTTCGGTGTTCGAGCCCGACGATGTAACCTTGCTTGATGTCACGACGAACCGCCAGGCAATGCAGGTCAACGCCGTCACCCCCGCCCTCATGGCGCAGGTCTTCCTGTCGCGTTCGCGCAGCGCGGCAGGCTGCACGGTCATCCAGGTGACCGACCAGAAGCTGGAGAACCCGAATCCCGATTTCTTCAGCTACACCATGAGCAAGCACGCGCTGGATGCCACTATTCCCATGCTGGCGATGGGCGCGGCTGGTGAGCGGGACCGGGTCTATGGCCTCGCGCCGGGGGCGATCCTGCCGAGCCATGACCAGACGCCGGAAGAGGCGGAAAGATCGCATCGGCTCAATCCCCTGCAGCGGCGCACCGGTGCGGAGGAGGTAGCGCAGGCCGCGCTTTTCCTGGCGCAAGGCGCCCTTCGCAACGGCGAAACCCTGTTCGTCGACAGCGGCCAGCACCTGCTCCACCAGCCGCGCGACGTCATCTATCTCGCGCGCGAACAAAGCTAGGGACTGGGCCGATGAAGAAGCACGCACTCTCGACCCGGCTGTGGCACTGGCTCAACCTGATCTGCCTGGTCGTGCTGTTCATGAGCGGGCTGAACATCTCCAATGCGCACCGCTTCCTTTATTGGGGGGACTATGGCTTCGACCCGGCCGATGCATGGCTGGTAGTGCCGCGATTCCCCGGCTGGGCGACGATCCCCGATTACTACAGCCTGGCCAAGGCGCGAGACTGGCACATCCTGATGGCCTGGCCCTTCGCGCTAGGGCTGCTCTTCATGTGGATCGCCATGCTGGCAAATCGGCACTTCAAGCGCGACATCATGACGTCGCGTCGCGAGTGGAAGCCAGTCGCAGTCTGGCACGATGTCGTCCAGCACCTGAAGCTCAACTTCGAGCATGAGGGGACGAAGTACAATTTCCTGCAGAAGCTTGCCTATGGCGTCGTGCTCGGCGTGTTCCTGCCGATGATGATTCTTACTGGACTCGCCATCAGCCCCGGCTTCGAACCGGCTGCTCCCTGGTTGGTGGACCTGCTCGGCGGACGGCAAAGCGCGAGGTCGCTGCATTTCATCTTTGCCTGGGCGATATTCGCATTCTTCGTCGTGCACATCGCACTGGTGCTGCTCACCGGGCCGTTCCGGCAGATACGCGACATGATTACGGGAGGCACGACATGAGACGGCGGAATCTCCTGGCCGGCATGGCGGGACTGCTGGCGGCGGGCTGTTCGAAGGTGGCGGACAGCGAGACGGGCAAGGCGCTTTTCTCATCCGCCGAGGACTGGCATCGCAAGGCGCATCGCGCGCTGGCCGGCAAGCAGGCGCTAGCCCGGGAGTATTCGCGCGCGGACCTGTCGCCAACCTTCCGTGGAAACGGTTCGCAAACGGTCGACAGCGATGCTTACCGAGCGCAACTCGCAGATGGTTTTCCCGACTGGCGGCTGGAGGTGCGCGGGCTGGTGGATACGCCGCTGAGCCTGAGTCTCGACAATATTCGGCGCCTGCCCCAGCGCACACAGATTACCCGCCACGACTGCGTCGAAGGATGGAGCGCGATCGGCGAATGGACCGGCCCGCAACTCTCGCTACTGCTCGACGCAGCCGGAGTGCAGGAAGGTGCCAATTTCATCGTCTTCCGTTGTGCCGACAATCTCAATGGCGACGACTATTACGAAAGCGTCGACATGGTCGATGCCTATCACCCGCAAACCATCGTTGCGCATATGCTCAATGGCGAACCGCTTCCCGAGAAGAATGGCGCGCCGCTGCGGATGCGGATCGAGCGGCAGCTAGGCTACAAGCACCCGAAATACCTCACCGTGATCGAAGCGGTTGCCAGCCTCGACGAAATAGGCCGCGGCAAGGGCGGCTATTGGGAAGATCGCGCCGGCTACCAATGGTACGCGGGCATCTAGATCCTAGTCCGGATATTTTCGCTGCATCGCGTCCCAGTCGGATGCGATCATCTCTTCCAGCACCTTCATGTCCACATCGGCCAATTTGTTGATGTAGAGACAGCTTTTCCCGGTCGAATGCTTTCCCAGTTTCTTGAGCAGCGCGTCGCGCCGCTTGCCGGCGGCCTCGTCGCAATAACCGCCCATGAGGTAGAGCGAGAGCTTGGCCTTGCGCGGCGAGAAGCCGGTGCGCATCCAGTGCACGTCGCGTCCGCTGTCGTAGGTCGTCCGGTATTCGCCGTATCCAATTATCGATGGCCCCCACATCTTGGGCTTCATTCCGGTGATCTTGCGGAACAGCGCGTCCACCACCCTGGCCTCCTCGCGCCGGCGTTCGGGCTCCACGCTCGCGATGAACTCGCTCGGGTCGACGTCGGTGATCTGGGTTTTGGCCTCAGCCATTGTTCTCTCCTCTCTCGCATTGACAGCCCAGCACGCCCGTCGCAGTTTGTTGTAGGAGAGTTTTGGGGGACAAAACAACAATGTGGTTGCTCGACAAGTTTCTGACCAAGGCGATCAAGCATGGACAGCTGATCGTCACCGATCATGACGGCAAGACTTATACGTATGGCATGGACGCAGGGAACTATCCGCCCGAAGTCGGTGGTCGGCCCGGCCCCATCCACATCCGCCTGACCCACAAGAAAGCCGCTGCGCATATCGCGCGCTACCCGCAGCTCGGCGCGGGCGAGGCCTATATGTGGGGCTGGCTGGTGGTCGAGGAACCGCACGACATCCGCGACATGACCCTGCTGGTGACGATGAATGCCAAGCGGCTGGGCGAGGCCTCGCTCAAGCCCAAGGGGCCGCTGCGCAAGGTCGCGCAGAAAACCATCGCTGCGCTCGACGGGATCAACATGCGGGCTTCGGCACGCAAGAACGCCGAGCACACCTACAATCTGACGCGGCAGCTCTATGAGCGTTTCCTCGACGAGGATCGCCAGTACACCATGGCCTATTATCGCGAGGATCCGTTCAACACCTCGCTCGAAAAGGCGCAGATGGACAAGAAGGCGCATCTCGCCGCCAAGATGTACCTCAAGCCCGGCATGCGGGTGCTCGACATCGGGTGCGGCTGGGGCGGCTTCGCGCTCTACCTCAACAAGATGTACGATGTGGAGGTGCTGGGCGTTGCGCTTGCGCCCGACCAGATAGCGTTCAGCAATGAACGCGCCGAGGCCGCCGGTGTCGCCGACAAGGTCAAGTTCGAGCTGATGGATTATCGCGACGTAGAGGGGACGTTCGACCGCATTTCCTCGGTCGGCCTGCTCGAGCATGTCGGCACGATCCACTACCCGCAATTCTTCGAGCACACCAACCGCATCCTCGCCAAGGACGGGGTGATGATCAGCCATTGCTGCGGCCGGTCGGGCAAGCCGGGCTTCACCGATGCCTGGACCCGCAAGTACATCTTCCCGGGCGGATACATCCCCGCGCTTTCGGAGCTCGTCACCCAGAGCGAGCAATACGGCTGGCAGGTCACCGACGTCGAGGCGATGCGGTTCCACTACTCGCACACGCTAGAGGAATGGTACAATCGCACCGTCATGCACCGCGAGGAAATCGAGGCGATGTATGACGAGCAGTTCTATCGCATGTGGCTGTTCTATCTCGCCGGGGCCGAACAGAGCTTCCGCAACGGCACGATGATCAACTGGCAGCTGCAGTACGTGAAGGACCGCAGCGCCATCCCGATGACGCGCGAATATATTCACGAGGAAAGCGCGCGGTTGCGCGAATTGGCCGAGGTGCCACAGTGGCGCTTCGACCCTGCGCTAAAGGAGGCGGCCGAATGAGCAAGGCACTGGTCGAGAAGTTTCTCCAGCCCGCGATCAAACGAGGTCGCATCAAGCTGATCACGGCATCGGGAGAGAGTTACGACGTCGGCCAGCCTGCCCAGGGTTATCCCGAGATCACGCTCCGGCTCACCGACAACAAGGTCGCCGCGGATATCCTGCGCGATGCCCGGCTGGGTGCGGGCGAAGCCTATATGGATGGGCGCATCGTCATCGAGGAAGGCGACATCATGGAGCTGGCCAAGCTCCTGCGCATGAACGCCAGTTGGGAAGAAGGGTCGGACATCATGCCGCCCTCCTTCCTCAATCGCTTGACGGAATCGGCTCGCTTCATCCTCACCTCGTTCAACAAGGCAGCGAGCTCGCGCAAGAACGCCTCGCATCATTACGATATCGGCAACGATCTCTACAAGCTGATGCTCGATCCCGATCACATGCAGTACAGCTGCGCCTACTGGCCCGAAGGGGTCGACAATCTGCAGGATGCGCAGACCGCGAAGCTGGCGCATATCGCCTCCAAACTGGCGCTCGAGCCGGGCCACAAGGTACTCGACATCGGCTGCGGCTGGGGCGGTCTCGCAATCTATCTTGCCAGGCATTACGACGTCACCGTCCACGCCATCACCCTCGCCGACGAGCAGCTTGCGCTGGCGGTGGAGCGGGCCGAGGAAGCGGGTGTTGCCGACCGCGTCACCTTCGAGCTCAAGGACTATCGCGATCTGGCCGCCGAAGGGCACAAATACGATCGCATCGCCTCGATCGGCATGTTCGAGCATGTAGGACGGCCACAGTTCGAGACCTTCTTCGACTGCACGCGCAAGCTGATGACCGACGACGGTGTGATGCTGCTTCACACCATGGGGCGCTATGGCCAGCCGGGGCATACCGACGCCTTTACGCTCAAATACATCTTCCCCGGCGGGTACATTCCAGCGCTGTCGGAGACGCTCGCGGCGAGCGAGAAATCGCGACTGATGCACACCGATATCGAGACCCTGAGACTGCATTATCCGCCGACGATCCGCGCCTGGTACGACAACTGCATCAAGCACAAGGATGCCATCATCGAGATGATGGACGAGCGCTTCTACCGCATGTGGATGTTCTATCTCGCCGGCGGCGCCACGGTGATGGAGACAGGCAGCATGTGCGTCTACCAGATCCAGTACGCGATGAACCGCCGAACGTTGCCGATCACACGCGGTTACATGGCGGAGGAAGAGGCACGACTGCAGCAGCCCGCACAGGCCCCTGCGTCGGCCTTTTTTGAGCAAGAGAGTGAGTTCTCTCCGGCAGCAGGTAACTGACGATGGCAGTCTACCGCACCCCGGACGAGCGCTTTGCGAACCTGCCCGATTTCCCTTTCGCGCCGCATTACTGCGAACTCTCCGGTGGCTTGCGGGTCCATTACCTCGATGAAGGACCGACCGACGCGCCCACCGTGCTGATGATGCATGGCGAGCCGAGTTGGTGTTTTCTCTATCGGAAGATGATCCCGCTGGTGGTCGCGGCGGGCTATCGCGCCGTCGCCCCGGACCTGATCGGATTCGGAAAGTCCGACAAGCTGACCTCGAAGAGCGATTACAGCTATGCCGGCCACTTCGCCTGGATGCGCGAATGGTTCGAAGCGGTTGGCCTCAACAACGTAATCCTTGCCTGCCAGGACTGGGGTTCGCTCATCGGCTTGAGGCTCGTCGCCGCCATGCCCGATCGCTTTGCCGGGGTGGTGCTGTCCAACGGCGGCCTGCCTGCCGGTCAGGAGGCGCCCAAGGCCTTTGCCGCCTGGCGCCGGTTTGCGCGTTACAGCCCCATCTTCCCGATCGGCGGAATACTCCAGCGTGCCACCAAGACCGAGCTCAGCGATGCCGAAGTCGCGGCCTATGATGCCCCCTTCCCCACTCGCGCCAGCAAGGCGGGCGCGCGCATCTTCCCGCAACTGGTGCCACTGGGCGAAAATGTCGCGGTGCCCGACCAGCTTGCTGCGTGGGAGGTCCTGGAGCGTTTCGACAAGCCCTTTACCTGCGCGTTTTCCGATGGCGACCCGATCACGCGCGGCGGTGAGGCAAATTTCATCGGTCGTGTTCCAGGCAGCAACCACCGGTTGCACCGCACCCTGCGCGGCGGACATTTCATCCAGGAGGACGATCCGCAGGGCTTTGTCGAAGCGATTATCGACACCGCGAAGGCCGCCGGAATCGCGCCCGGCTGATCGAGCGGGTTTGGCTCGCCCTAGCCCTTCTTGATTGCCCCGCGCCCTCGCGCCTGCTAGCCGCGCCCGCGTTCTCAGTGGGATTAACAAGATGTCCGATATCAAGCGCGTCGTCCTCGCCTATTCCGGTGGCCTCGACACTTCCGTCATTGCCAAGTGGCTTGAAGTCGAACGCGGCTGCGAAGTTGTCACCTTCACTGCCGACCTCGGACAGGGCGAGGAGATCGAACCCGCGCGCGAGAAAGCCCGCGCCATGGGCATTCCGGACAAGCACATCTTCATCGAAGACCTGCGCGAGGAATTCGTACGCGATTTCGTCTTCCCGATGATGCGCGCCAACGCCCGCTACGAAGGCGATTATCTGCTCGGCACCAGCATCGCCCGCCCCCTGATCTCAAAGCGACTCGTCGAGATCGCGCATGAAACCGGCGCCGATGCCATCGCTCATGGCGCGACCGGCAAGGGCAACGACCAAGTGCGATTCGAACTGTCTGCTTATGCGCTCGATCTGGACATCAAGGTCATCGCACCCTGGCGCGAGTGGGACCTCACCAGTCGTACCGCGCTGATCGCCTGGGCCGAAGCGCACCAGATCATGGTGCCCAAGGACAAGCGCGGCGAGAGCCCCTTCTCGACCGACGCCAACCTCCTGCACACCTCATCCGAAGGCAAGGTGCTCGAGGACCCATGGGAAGAGACGCCCGACTATGTCTATTCGCGCACGATCAATCCCGAAGATGCACCCGACACGCCCGAATACATCACCATCGACTTCGAACAGGGAGACGGGGTGGCTCTGAATGGCGCGGCGATGAGCCCGGCGACGCTCCTTGCAGCGCTCAACGATCTCGGCCGCAAGCATGGCATCGGCCGACTGGATCTGGTCGAGAATCGCTTCGTCGGCATGAAGAGCCGCGGCATGTACGAGACACCGGGCGGCGAGATTTACGCCCGTGCCCACCGCGGGATCGAGCAGATCACGCTCGATCGCGGCGCGGCGCATCTCAAGGACGAGTTGATGCCGCGCTATGCCGAGCTGGTCTACAATGGCTTCTGGTTCGCGCCCGAACGCGAGATGCTCCAGGCGGCGATCGACCACAGCCAGCAGAATGTTTCAGGCACCGTGCGGCTCAAGCTCTACAAGGGGCTCGCCAGCGTGGTCGGCCGCAAGAGCCCGAACTCGCTCTATTCGGAAGCGCATGTCACTTTCGAGGATGACGCCGGTGCTTACGATCAGAAAGACGCCGAGGGCTTCATCAAGCTCAATGCCCTTCGCCTCCGCCTGCTGGCGCGGCGAAATCACCGCAAATGATGCGCTTGAAAGCGCTCGCGAAATGCGTTCGTTAGGTGCTTCGAAAATCTTTGCGATGAATCGTTGAGTTATCCACTCCCGTCCACAGGAGTCTCGGGGAAAAGTGGAAAACTCGGGGTTGCCAGACTTGCGCGACTCACTCCGCGAGAGCAGTCTTAACTCATCGGAAGGGAACAAAACCTTCTCGGAAATCTGGCTCTAACGAGTTGATTTCTAAGAGGTTCTTAGGAACTTCCGACGCAGTGGAAACTGTCCACGCGGTCTTTGAGACCGGACATGCAGAAGGGTCAAACCGGAAGCAAGTACGGTTGTTTGAGAGGAACGCGATAGCAATTTCACTGGTAAGGCCGGACATCCGGTCTGCGATCGAAGGAGAGGTCAAAGGCTTCGGCTGGAAATCTGTCCGCTTGAGATCAAGGGCCACTAAGGGTGATCGGTCTCGGTACCGCCGGAAGGCAGGTGCAACATGGAATGGCTTCGGCCAGGAAGCGTTGAAACCGCTGGATGGAGGAACCGGATGCCGGCGCGAGCGCCGGTGACGAAATCCTCCGACCCGTTCGGAGGTGAGACATCGGATGCCAAGCGCTCCTCGGAAGGTTCGCCAGAAGAGAAGCCCACGCGTCGGTGAGAGTGGGGTCGACCTTCGGGTCGGCCCCATTTGCTTTTAGCGCCCTCGCCCACGTCAACCGAGAATTTCAAAGAACACCGCCAATCCCTCCCAACATTGGCTCGTCGGTCCTCCAAGCATATCGGTGCGGCGGTAGGAAAGCGTTTCAATCCGGGATTCCGCGACGGAACGTGGCCGGATTGAGGCGACCGCACCGCGCGTTAAGGACTCGCGCCGGTCGCTCGGCTATAGCCGGCGAACCGAACGGGAGGTCCAATTCAATGGCCCAACGCGCGTTTCGCAGCTTCGCACTGGCTGCCGCATTGCTGCTCTCCGGCACTGCCGGTCACTCCGAAGACCTGGTGCAGCCGGTCCCCAGTGGCGATTCATTCGATCACAGCTTCGCAAAATTCGAGACGCTGCCTATCCCGGCAGAGCCGCTCGCGCATGCCGTCGATATCGACGCGATCGAGCCGCCGATCGAAACAGCCAATTCCACCGGTATCGGCTCCGGCATCGCGTCCTATTACGGGCGCAAGTTTCACGGCCGCCGCACCGCCAGTGGCGAAACCTTCGACATGCACGGCCTCACCGCCGCGCACCGTACCCTGCCCTTCGGCAGCCTGGTCAAGGTCACCAACCCCCGCAACGGACGCTCAGTCGTGGTCCGGATCAACGACCGAGGGCCGTTCTCGTACAAGCGCACAATCGACCTCAGCCGCGCCGCAGCGGAAGAAATCGGACTCGTCGCGCGCGGACATGGTACGGTGGAGCTGGAACTGATCAGTCCTTGACGGTGGGAAGAGGGGGCAACGAATGAAAATCCTGAAGACTTTGACCGGCGCCGCGCTGGCGCTGGGCCTCGCGGCTTGCGGGTCGAACCCGGCCGAGGAGCAGGACGACTCCGGCGCACCGCGCAATTCCGACCTTATCTCCGCCAACAGCTTCGGCTGCATCCGCGATCTCGAGCCGGTCGACCGCTTCTTCGTCGGCAATCTCGACGGCGACCTCGACGCGACGCTCGCCGTGGCGCGCTCGGAAACCGGCGGCACCTACCCTACCGGCTCGGTCGTGCAGCTGGTGCCGACCGAGGTGATGGTCAAGCGCGCCCCCGGCTTCAGCGAAGAAACCAACGACTGGGAGTTCTTCGACCTCGACATCTCCGCCGGGGGCACCAAGATCCTCACCCGCGGGCACAAGGACGTGGTCAACCGCTTCGGCAACAACTGCCTCGAATGCCACGCCAAGGCCGAGCCGCAATGGGACATGATCTGCCAGCTCGACCACGGCTGCGACCCGATCCCGATCACCGACGCGATGATCCGCGCCCTGCAGAAGACCGACCCGCGCTGCGAGCCGACCGAGCTCACGCAGGAGGAGCAGGACGGGCTCGCCCAGCTGATGGAATCGCTGAGCCAGAGCTAGGCGCCCGGCGCCCTGCCCTCACCGCCCCGGCGCTATCGACGCACGCACCGCCCAGCGGCGCGCGCGCCTATTCGTCGCCCAGCTGCCCGCGGATCGCCCCTTCCGGAAACGCCTCGGTGTGGACGTTGACGTAATAGGCGTCCTCGCGCCGCGCGATCTTCTTGAGCAGTTCGGGATCGACATCGACGCACACGTCCTCGCCGTCATCCCCCAGCAGCTGCAGCGTCACGACCGGCGGGCCGTTGGCGCCCTTGCGCCCTTCGTGCAGGTGCGCGGCGGTAAAGCCCTCCAGCCCCTGGATCTCGAGCATGTAGCACATGCGCCCCGCCTTGAGGTCGAGCTCGGCGGAGAAATCGCCCGTGGCATCCTCGCCCGCGCCCTTGTGCCCCACCTCTTCCTCGCCGAACAGGGCGGTGCCGATATAGGCGAGGTTGTTCTGCGCCTGCGCCGCGCCTGCCGCCATGCCGGCCCCGGCCAGCGCGGCCGCCCCTGCAATCAACCAAGTCGCTCGTTTCATGACATATCCTTTCCGCGAGGCGCGCCACCCCGCGAGCCGGATTGTACGCCTCTAGCGCGAGTCGCGGAAGGCGCTTTGCACCGGCCCCGCCCCAGCCTCCGCCAGCCCTCCCTCCGCCGCAGTGGGGAGCAGGTCGCCTCCGAGCCGCGCAAGCTCCTCCTCGCTCATCCCGTGCAGGGCCGAGGCGCACAGTTCCTCCTCGCTCGTCACCAGCCACCATTCGTGCCCCTCGGCCTCGAAAGCCTCGAGCTGGAACGCCTCGATGGCGCAGACCTGCGCATGGCTTTCGGCGAGGTCGCGCGGCGTGGGAGCGTCGAAGGGCCGCGCCGCCTCCATCCGGTCGCGCCGGTTGTCGAGAAACTGGCAATCGCCCGGCCCCAGCACGGCGCGCGGCGTGTCGCACATCCCGCCGCAATCGCGGCAGGGCTTTACGGGTTTCGCGGGGGTTTCGGGGTGGGAATCCCTACTGGATGGAACACTTGGAACACGGTCCTGATGCAAAGAAAACCGATCATCCTGAGCTTGTCGAAGGAGGGTAGCCTGGTCCTCCGCTCGCCCTTCGACAGGCCTGTCCTGAGCATTGTCGAAGGGCTCAGGGTGAGCGGTGTGGGGAAGCTCCTCGCCCCGCCCCAGCCCTTCGATCGCATCGTCGAGCCGCGCGAGCGCCTCGGCCACTTCCGCCCGCTCGGCCAGTCTGTCGAGCCGCGCCAGGTGCGCGAGCAGCAGGCGGTCGGAATAGCGACGCCGCGCGCCGACCTCCTCGCCGTGATAGTAGACCGCTTCCTCGACCCCGTTGAGCGCACGGTCGGCCAGCACCTCCTCGGCATGGTGGCGGGCCGAGAGCAGCGCCGCATCCCATATGGCGGCAAGGTGAGCGGACTTGCGCCGCGCGCGATAGGCGGTCTGCGGGCTGACCCCCGCCGCCTTGCACGCGAGCCTTACATTGCCGCTTGTCGCAAGGTGTTCGAGGAATTTTGACTGCGATTGCGGGGAGAATATTGGCTTGTGCTCGTACTCATAGGGAACCGGCAGTTGTACGGTCATCAGGAATGCCCTCCCTGATCGGCGACAAAACGCGAGGCACCTGTGAAACGGGGGGCGAGTGCAAGGGCGACTGCCCGCCCGCAGCGGCGCGGACTTGTCCGCAAGCCGCGAGGATGTCGCGCGCCGGACGGCGTGCGGACAACAAACTGTTGGATGGTCATGTCGGTTCACCTCATGGGAGGACGGAGGGGAACCGGACTAGTTATGCGAGACTGGGCGTGTAGGACAGTGCCGAAACTCAAGCGCTTCTGAGCCGTAGTCCGCTACTCCAACATCTCTATTCTCAATAGCCGGCGCGAACAGCAAAAAGGACGATAAACTCGTTCATATATGGTTGTAACCAGTCATCCGACATCCGCCATGTCCAACACACCCTGCAGAAGGTGGGATCTCCGCTTATAGAAAAATGCTCGGCTAAAGTAGAATATAGCACACCTATCTTCTATTACTACTTTCTCATTTTCTTTGAATATAGCTTCAATTTTCTCAAAGATCTTTATGCAAAAGTATAGATCATACAAAAGCACTTCCTGAAAATCACAACTTCGAAAGAAAAATTTAACCGACAAGCTACCGTGCCTGTACTTTACGTCGATAAATGAAAGGCATGGGACATATCCGGGTCGAAATCCGTCCTCAATGTCACTTGGATGGTGGACAGCAAGCACCAAATTGGATGCTTGCGGAGTCTCGGCAACCACCCTTTGTAAAACGTCGAACTGGGCAATACCCGCAAAATCGTTTGAACCTGGCTTGATGAAGCAGTAATCTTTCAGCCTGCCGATATAGCTTGGCTTGGTGATACTATCGACTTCTCGCACATACGCTCTAGTGGCTTTTTCCAACCCAAATCGAAAACGGTCATCGCTCGATACCTTTTCGACGAAGCGAGCCAACTCCTCGGCGTCTTCGTCTGAAAAGGAAACCTTCAAGATTATATCTTGAATTTCATTCATGTCGCTCTTTCGACGCGCTGAATGCAGCACATAAGCTGATGCGGCTCGAAAGCATTCGACAAAAGATTTGGCCTCGAAGATTCGCATCTTTAAGCTCTAAATATCCCAAGAATTACCGAACCAGACGCCAAAATTGTTATTATCAATCCACCGTATTGAAGAACTTTTACCATATTTTGCAGGTTTTGTCGCGACATCGTCTGAAAGATATATAGTATAAAAACTTGCTCTATGTCTTCTGATATGGACTTTTTTCGGGATTTGATTATCTCGTCCGTGGATTTCACGAACTCAGTAAATCTATCGGAAAGAGCTTTTTTGCGGCGTTGGATAAACTCAGGGTCAGATTCGCCATTTCTAATGTAAAATGGGGATTTATCCGCACCAAAGATCGTTAGAAAGACTCCATCACGAGCTTCCGAGAACTTTTTCTTCGATGCAGGATAATTATACCAAGAATTAATCGAAGCAAGCCCCTTTCTGTGGGTGTAATTGAGATTTTGCCCTCGCAAATACACTCCGATGCAAAGCATTGCAGTAAAAATCACCGATAAAATTGTCAGTGATACAAAGATACGAGTTATTGGATTATCGGCAATTATATACTTTAGTTAGCAGCGAATCCGCGCTATGTGGTGGGCCTGCGATGTCAACGTAGGTGCTAGATGGGCGACGCCGCTTTCATTTTTGTGGATAGGGATGCTCTAGATAGGGCAGCCGTCCGGGCGACGAACTACGATCCAGATCAACATCATCCAGCGGATTACGCTCTGTCCATTGTTGAAGCCATGCTTCAATGTCGTGTCCGTCGTGATGGAGATACCGCGTGTATTTCACTCGATACCCTTCACGGTGAAAATGCATGACAAGGTCGCTGCCAAGGCGAGAACACCGGCACAGTTTCTTTTCGAGGCTGGGTAATTGAGCGGCTTTCAGCGGCTGTTCTGGGTTTGATGATTTGCGGGCCGCTGGGACTACGGTTTTAGTCCGGTTGGTGGCTCGCCAACCCCATACACCATGGAAAAGGTGATTACGCTGCACCTTGGTTTCGTTGATCGCCGCGCAAAACTCTCGGATTTGCTCGCAAAGCTCTTCATCGGCGACGCGGTTACGCGCCTGCGACAGCAAATCGACCTTGGAGGCAATCGGCTTGTCGGTGACCTTGATCGCATCAAGTTCGCCCCAAGACAGACCTGTTACATGGGGTAGTATCGCCTCGACAAAGTGCTCTACTTGGCCCCAGAGGATGGCGATGCGACCTATCCTGGCGTGGTCCTTTTCAGTGAGAGGTGATACATAGCCCGGTATGAACTCTAACGGATCTACTGACACCGACACCTACTCCAAAGAGGAAACCGAACGCCGCCGCGAGGCAGCACTAAAGCGGATGCTGGCAACGCCGCATAAGCCGCATTCTGACAGTAAGCTTGGACGGGCCGAAGCCCGCCCTCGCCGTTCACGCAAGAAGGCAGATTAAGGTCCAAGCAATCGGCCAAAGGCATTTTGCAAGGTTCAACTGCACATCAATCGTTACTGTGGTCTTGGTCTTCATTTCTGATTCCCAAGGCCGCAAGCGCTCGCAGCCCTTAGAGGGAGCGAAAAGCTTCTGGTGCAACCACTAGGCAAGGTTGCGAGCAATCTCCCCACCATCGCCTTACTAGATCGGCTCTGGCAGTGTCGGTTGGTATCCACGCTAGGCCCGGCTCCTGCCCCCTCGGGGCGTGGTTGGCCGTCTTAACCTTGGCGCAGTCCGACATATGCAGGTAAGCCGCTCCGATGGGCCGATTACCACTCGGCTTCATTGCGGGCCTGCAAGGCGATGGTGGATTGAATTTAGCTACAAGTCCAGCGCTTGCGGCGCTCACCAAATTGTCGAGGTATCTCCGCAAACTTAGGCGGCGACGTTATCAGTCCGCCGATAGGTAAGGCGGCGACCGATACCGCCCTTGATGATTTCGTTAGCGCGCTCAGCATCGGTCAATTCGCGGGTGTTGTAGCGCAGGTCGAACTCGGCACAGTAGCGGCCAAGGTGAGCCTCGCTCATGTGGTGGTAAGTGCCGATCACGCCGCGCTTGAAGATCGAGAAGAAGTTCTCGGCGGTATTGGTGTGGTGGAATACGCCGCGCACATACTCCTTGGCCGAGTGATTGACTGAACCGTGATAACCGAACTCCTTGCCCATCTTCTTATAGATTGGGCTTTCGTCGGTAAGCAGGGCGCTCTCACGGTCGATATTGGTAACGACCAGCGCGCGAACGTCTTTGGCGTTGACGTTGGCGACATGGAACGAACGGGCGCGACCGTCGCGCTCGACTAGGGCAACAACAGCTTTCTTCTTCGCAGGCTTGCGGGTGGCACGGTTCTTGGCCTTGCCGCCGACATAGGTTTCATCAGCCTCTACGGTGCCGTCAGGACCGCCAAGGGGGCCAGTGGGGGCCGCACCTTCCATTGCCTCGCGGATGCGATGGCAAAGGAACCACGCGGTCTTGTATGTCACTCCGATCATGCGGCCCATCTGGGCTGCGCTCATGCCCTTCTTGGAAGCGGCCATGATGTGAGTGGCGAGCAACCACTTGTGCAGGGGAACGTGGCTGCGCTCCATGACCGTGCCAGTGCGGACGGTGAACTTGTCGCGGCAATCATTGCACAGGAACATGCCTTTTTGCGTCTTGCCGCCCATCTTGCGGACAGCCAGCGAGCCACAATGCGGGCAAGTCGGCTCGCCATTCCAGCGCTGCGCTTCAATGTGCGCGGTGGCCTTGGCTTCGTCGTGAAAGATGGGGTTGGTGATATCGATGTTCATGGCTTCGTTCCTTGTAGGAATTGTATGCCAGATATCACCTGCTAAGTAAAGTATATAATTGCCGGATTATCATTGAGGCTGTCACCCATGATAAACGGAAACGATATTCCGCTCACGGCCCCCAACGCTAAGGCCAGGCTCAGTTTTCGCTCTCTTTGCTCCTCATACCAGTGGAAGCGGTCCTTCGCATAGGATATCATCTCGTAAAGGCGAGATTGCATCTGCTCTTCAGTAGCGTCGTCATTGGCAAATGCGACAAGACCGTTCGAGATCGTTCCAAATGACTCCACCTTCACCTCCAAACCCTTAGCTCTCCAAGGTGCAGGAAAGCACCGCGAATGTGAAGGATAGAAGTTGCTGAAATCGGTGTAAAAATTCAGACAATACAAATAAACCAAGGCGAACGAGACCTCAGTATCAAGTCAAGCTCGGCGACATTTGGAATTCTAGTACGAATGAGATCTATCATGTGCGATGCGATTCGCGCGCCGTGATTTGAATAGCCTTACTCCGCCACCTCCCACTGCCTCACCAGCATCGGCTTAGACCTCCTCAAATCCACTCCTGCACACACTCCTGCGTGATCCGCTGCATTTCGCCGCGTTGTGAGCCGAAGGCGTCGGTGATCGCTAGCTCGCGCTCGTCGAATTCGGCCTTCATGCAGTCGCAGATTTCCTCGGCATAGTCCTCGACCTGCGGCGGGAATTGCGCGCGGGCGACGCATTGCTTGGTGAAGTCGCTGTCGAGACGGTTGGCGACCTCCGCCCCGATCTCGTCGCGCGTGGTGAAGGCGAACACCACCAGGAAGCTCACCACCCCCGCGCCGAGCATGACCAGTGCCTTTTTCATTGGATTCCCCTCCGCCCTGTCGTTCCGATACTTGGGGGCGTTCGCCCCTTCCCTCTCTCCGCCAGTCTAGCGCACGAAAGTTAAGGGTCCATAGCGCGGCGCGACAGGCGGTCGACCTTGCGGCGCGCGCTTTCGGCCCGGCCTGCCGCTTCGCCACCTGCGGCAGGGCGCACTCGGCGTATCCGCGCTACTCCGCCGCTTCGGTCTCGCGGGTTTCGGCGCGCTCCAGCATCGGTTTGAGGTACTGGCCGGTGAAGCTGCGCGGTTCCGCCGCGACCTCTTCCGGCGTGCCCTGCGCCACCACTTCGCCGCCGCGCACCCCGCCCTCCGGCCCCAGGTCGAGGATATGGTCGGCGGTCTTGATGACGTCGAGATTGTGTTCGATCACCACCACGCTGTTGCCCTGGTCGACGAGGCGGTGGAGCACTTCGAGGAGCTTGCGGACGTCCTCGAAATGGAGGCCGGTGGTGGGCTCGTCGAGGATGTAGAGCGTCTGCCCGGTGCTGCGCTTGCTGAGTTCCTTGGCGAGCTTGACCCGCTGCGCCTCGCCGCCCGAGAGCGTGGTCGCCTGCTGGCCGACCTTGACGTAGCCGAGGCCGACCTCGTTCAGCATGTGCATCTTGTCGCGGATCGGGGGGACGGCCTTGAAGAAGCCTTCCGCATCCTCGATCGTCATGTCGAGCACGTCGGCGATCGAGTGGCCCTTGAACTTCACTTCCAGCGTTTCGCGGTTGTAGCGGCGGCCGTGGCATTCCTCGCAGGTGACGTAGACGTCGGGCAGGAAGTGCATCTCGATCTTGATCAGCCCGTCGCCCTGGCACGCCTCGCAGCGCCCGCCCTTGACGTTGAAGCTGAAGCGCCCGGGCTTGTAGCCGCGCGCCTGGCTTTCGGGGAGGCCCGCGAACCAGTCGCGGATTTGGGTGAAGGCGCCGGTGTAGGTCGCCGGATTGCTGCGCGGGGTGCGGCCGATCGGCGACTGGTCGATCTCGATCACCTTGTCGCAGAACTCGAGGCCGGTGACCTTGTCGTGGGCGCCCGCGATCACCCGCGCGCCGTTGAGGTTGCGTGCCGCGGCGGCGTAGAGCGTGTCGATGGTGAAGCTCGACTTTCCCGAGCCGCTGACGCCGGTGACGCAGGTGAAGGTGCCAAGCGGGATCGACGCGGTGACGTCCTTGAGGTTGTTCGCCTTCGCCCCGTGGAGCGTGAGGTCGTGCCCGTTGCCCTTGCGCCGACGCGCCGGCACCGCAATCTCGCGGCGGCCCGTCAGGTAGTCGGCGGTCATCGAGTTCTTGGCCCGCTCGATCTGCTTGAGCGTGCCCTGCGCCACCACCTCGCCGCCGTGGACGCCCGCGCCGGGGCCGAGGTCGACGATATGGTCGGCGGTGCGGATGGCATCCTCGTCATGCTCGACCACGATCACCGTATTGCCGAGGTCGCGCAGCCGCTTGAGCGTTTCCAGCAGCCGGTCGTTGTCCTTCTGGTGGAGACCGATCGAAGGCTCGTCGAGCACGTAGAGCACGCCTGACAGCCCGCTGCCGATCTGGCTGGCGAGGCGGATGCGCTGGCTCTCCCCGCCCGACAGCGTGCCGCTGGTCCGGTCGAGATTGAGGTAGTCGAGGCCAACGTTGTCGAGGAAGCCCAGCCGCTCGTTGATCTCCTTGAGGATCGCGCGGGCGATCTGCTGCTGCGTATCGTTGAGCTTTGCATCGAGCGCGAGGAACCACGCCTTGGCATCGGCAACGCTCATCCGCACCGGCTCGGCAATGTCGGTCCCCGCGACCTTGACCGCCAGCGCCTTCTCGTTGAGGCGCTTGCCGCCGCAGGTCTCGCACGGCTGCGCGGTCTGGTACTTCGACAGCTCCTCGCGCATCCACGCGCTCTCGGTCTGCAGCATTCGGCGGTTGAGATTGCCGATCACTCCCTCGAAGGCCTTGCGCACGGTGTATTGCTTGCGCCCGTCCTTGAAGGTCAGGTCGACCGGCATCCCGCCGGTGCCGTGGAGGATGATCATACGCTGGTCGGGCGCGAGCTCGTTCCACGGCGTGGTCAGGTCGAAATCATAGGCCTTCGCCAGGCTCGACAGCACCTGCATGTAATAGGGCGACGGCGGGTTGCTCTTGGCCCAGGGCACCACCGCGCCCTGCTTGAGGGTCAGCGCCTCGTTCGGCACGACCAGTTGCGGGTCGAACAGCAGCTTCTCGCCGATGCCGTCGCAAGTGGCGCAGGCACCCTGCGGCGCGTTGAAGGAGAACAGCCGCGGCTCGATTTCCTCGATGGTGAAGCCCGAGACGGGGCAGGCGAATTTCTCGCTGAACACGATGCGGTTGGCGGGGATCCCCGCCCCCTTCATCGCGCCGCCAGCCTCTCCCTCGCCTTCGCGGCCTGGCACCACGCCATCGGCGAGATCGACATAGGCCAACCCGTCCGCCAGCTTCAGCGCGGTTTCGAAACTGTCGGCGAGCCGCGTTTCGAGCCCTTCCTTCACCGCCAGGCGATCGATCACCACTTCGATGTCGTGCTTGTACTTCTTGTCGAGCGCGGGGGCTCCTTCGATCGGATAGAGCTCGCCATCGATCCGCACGCGCGTGAAGCCCGCCTTCTGCCATTCAGCCAGCTCCTTGCGGTATTCGCCCTTGCGCCCGCGCACCACCGGCGCGAGCAGGTAGAGCCGCGTGCCTTCGGGCAGCGCCATCACCCGGTCGACCATGTTGGAGACAGTCTGCGCCTCGATCGGCAGGCCGGTGGCGGGCGAATAGGGTATCCCCACCCGCGCCCACAGCAGGCGCATGTAGTCATAGATCTCGGTGACGGTCGCCACGGTCGAGCGCGGATTGCGCGAGGTGGTCTTCTGCTCGATCGAGATCGCAGGGCTGAGCCCGTCGATATGCTCGACATCGGGCTTCTGCATCATCTCGAGGAACTGGCGCGCATAGGCGCTGAGCGATTCCACGTAGCGCCGCTGGCCCTCGGCATAGATCGTATCGAAGGCGAGCGACGATTTGCCCGAGCCGCTGAGCCCCGTGATCACGATCAGGCTGTCGCGCGGCAGATCGATATCGATGCCCTTGAGATTGTGCTCGCGCGCACCCCTGACTTTGATGTGGGTCAGCATGAGTGCAGCTCATGCAAGGCGGAATTGGTGGTGAGAGCCATCTGGCAGATGTTCCGGTAATGTTCGCAGAAGTCAAGGGGGCACACCGCGCCAACCCACGAAGTCCGTCGGAAATGGGTTTTAATGGTTAAATTGCAATGGTCAGCCTGCCCTTCCCGGGGGAGCCTACAGGAAAAATGAAGTGCCGAAAGCCAAGGATTTCCGCCATTGCGAAGTTCTCTTTGCGAGTCTTCCCGCCGAGCTCTTCGGGTCGCACCTTTGAGCTTTTGGAGCTTCATCGAGCGGGGGCTGGCCCATGGGCCGCCCCCGAAATGATGTGTGCATCCTGACGCCTGCAACGGCCCTTCCCCTCCGACACCGTCAAATTTCGACATGGTTTGTCATACGATGTGGCGCTTAGGGCAAAACCTGCTCTAAGGTGCCGCATTCCAAATAGCTGGGGAGCGATTTCACAATGAACCTGAAGCCCATCCTGATGCTGAGCTCGGCCCTCGCAATGGCCGCCTGCACGACTACCCCCGCTGACGAAGACGTTGCCTCCACCGGCGCCGCACCTGCCGAGGTGGCGCTAGCCGCCACCACCAACACGGCGACCACTGCATCCGCCAATTGGGCCGAAAACCTGCCGCCGGCGCAGCAGCCGCGCGACTTCGGTGCCTGGGGCTACGACACCAGCGCGATGGACAGCTCGGTCAATCCGGGCGACGACTTTGACAGCTTCGCCAGCGGCGCCTGGAAGGCACGGACCGAAATCCCGTCCGACCAATCGAGCGCCGGTGTCAGCTGGGATATCTACAAGGTGACCGAAGGCCAGTTGCGCACGATCATCATGGACGCACCGGCCGACAGCCAGCTCGGTGCGCTGTTCCAGAGCTTCATGGATGAAGACCGCGTCAACGCGCTCGGCCTCGAACCGCTACGCCCGCGCCTCGATGCCATCCGCGCTGCGGCAGACAAGTCCGCCTTCTCCCGCCTGATGGGCGAAACCGCGGGCACTTTCGGCGGCTCGCTGGCGGGAATGTTTCCCTATGCCGATCCGAACGAACCGACCGTTTCGAGCCTGTTCGTGGGCGCTGGCGGCCTCGGCCTGCCAGAGAAGGACTATTACTTCGACGATCGCTTCGCCAAGGAGCGCAACGCCTACGTCGCCTATCTGACCCGGATTTTCACCCAGGCCGGGCAGGCCGATCCTGCCGCAGCCGCCGCAACGGTGATGGGTTTCGAAACCGAGATTGCCCGGCGCTACTGGGAAGTCGCCGACCGTCGTGACTTCGCCAAGATCAACAACCCGATGTCGCTCGCAGAACTGGGCGAATATGCCCCGGGAATCGACTGGCCTGCGCTGCTGGCAGGAGCGGGAGTTGCGACCAGCCGCGACATTATCGTGATGGACAATACCGCGGTGCGCGACATCGCCGCGCTCTATGCCGAAACGCCGCTCGACACGCTCAAGCTGTGGCAGATCGCGCGCACCGTCGACCAAGCATCGCCCTACCTGGCCGACGAATTCGTGCAGAGCCGGTTCGCGTTCCAGAAGGTGTTGAGCGGGACCAATGAACTGCGTCCGCGCTGGACCCGCGGGGTGCAGCTGATCGACGGTTCGCTGGGCGAATTGCTCGGGGCGACCTATGTCGCCAAGCACTTCCCGCCGGCGGCAAAGGCCAAGATGGAATCGATGGTCGCGAACCTCAAGGACGCGATGGCAGTCCGCATCAACACCAACGACTGGATGGCGCCCGAAACCCGCACGGCTGCGCTTGAAAAGTTGGCAAAGATGGACGTCATGGTCGGCTATCCCGCCAAGTTCCGCGACTATTCCGCGCTCGAGCTTTCGGCCGACGACCTGCTGGGCAATGTTGCCCGGGTCAACCTCAACGAGTGGGCCTATCAGCGCGACAAGATCGACCAGCCGGTCGACAAGGGCCTGTGGGGCATGACGCCGCAGACGCTCAACGCCTATAACGGCGCGTTCGAGAACAAGATCGTGTTCCCTGCCGGGATCCTGCAGCCGCCGATGTTCTCGATGAGCGCTGACGACGCCGTCAATTATGGTGCGATCGGCGCGGTAATTGGTCACGAGATCACCCACGGCTTCGACGACCAGGGCCGCAAGATCGACGCCGAGGGCAAGCTGCGTGACTGGTGGACCGAAGGTGACGGCAAGCGGTTCGAAGCCAAGGCCGCCGACCTCGGCAAGCAATATGACAAGTTCGAAGCGGCGCCCGGGCATTTCATCAAGGGCCAGCAGACGATGGGCGAGAATATCGCCGATCTGGCGGGCTTGCGCGTTTCGCTCGATGCTTATCGCGCTTCGTTGGGCGGCAAGGAAGCGCCGGTGATCGACGGGATGACCGGCGAACAACGCTTCTTCCTGGCGTTCGCGCAAGCGTGGCAGCGAAAGGCGCGCGACGAGGCGGTCATCCAACAGGTGACCACCGGCGTGCACAGCCCGGCACGATTCCGCGTGCTCGGCCCGCTGCGCAATATAGACGCCTGGTACGACGCCTTCGGCATTACGGAAGGTTCGACCATGTACCTGCCGCCCGAGAAACGCGTGCAAATCTGGTAATTTCCATGCGGCGCGGGGCGGATTCGTCCCGCGCCACCTTTCCGTGCCTACTTCGGCCCATGATGCCCGCCGATGCAGGCATGCAGTTCGCAGAGCTTCACTCCCTGTTCAAACACGCGCCGATTATTGAACCGCGTATTCGAATCAGGGGACTACCATGCGAATTAGATACTCGATTACCCGTGCCACTGCCGCCTCCGCGCTAGCGCTCGCCATCGGCCTTGCCGCACCGGCGAACGCCCAGGAAGAGAATGCGGCGAATGGCGCCAGCGCCGACCACATCATCGTCACGGGCAAGGCCCAGATCGGCGAATTCGGCATCGACCTGTCGACCCGGGACCTGACCGTCGACCCGGGCGACGATTTCGAACGCTATGCGTCGGGCGCGTGGTTCGATCGGACCGAGATTCCGGCCGACCGCCCTTCGGTCGGCTCGTTCTACAATTTGCGCGAGGACGTGACCGAACAGGTCAATGGCCTCATCACGCAGGCGCCCGCCGGCACGCAATATGGCGCGCTCTACACCTCCTTCATGAACGAGGCGGCGATCGAGAAGGCCGGCCTCGCCCCGCTGAAGCGTGACCTGGCAGAGGTTGAGGCGATTTCGGACAAGACCGAGTTCGCCCGCTTCATGGGTTCGACCTACGACCAGTTCGGCGGCACGCTGTTCGGCGCGTCCCCCTATGCCGATCCGGACGATCCGACCGTCAATTCGCTGTGGATGTTCTCGAGCGGCCTCGGCCTGCCCGAGAAGGATTATTACTTCAACGACAAGTTCGCGAGCCAGCGCGGCGCCTATCTCGACTATCTCGAGCGCACCTTCCGCGCCATCGGCGAGCGTAACCCGCGCGAAGCGGCGAGCCGGGTGATGGCCTTCGAGACCTATATCGCCGAGCTCAACTGGGACGCCGAACAGACCCGCGACATCGCCAAGATCAACAACCCGATGTCGGGCGCCGAACTGGCCGCCTATGCCCCGGGGGTCGACTGGGATGCCTTCTTCGCGGGCCACAACATCCCGCCGCAGGACCGCATCATCGTGACCGACAACACCGCGGTCCGGGCGATTGCGGCGCTCTATGCCGCCACCGACCTCGAGACGCTCAAGCTGTGGCAGAAGGCGCGCGTCACCCACCAGGCCTCGCCCTATCTCAACAAGAAGATGGATCGCAGCCGCTTCGAGTTCACCAGCACGCTCTCGGGCGTCAGCGAGCAGCGCGCTCGGTGGAAGCGCGCGGTCGACCTGATCGACGGCCAGCTCGGCGAACTGGTGGGCGAAAGCTATGTCGAGGAATACTTCCCCGAAGTCGCCAAGGTGCGGATGGACGAGCTGGTGAAGAACCTCAAGCTCGCCATGGCCGACCGGATCCGCGGCAATGAGTGGATGAGCGATGCGACCAAGTCCGCCGCGCTCGAAAAGCTCGAGAAGATGGACGTCATGGTCGGCTATCCCAAGGAGTTCCGCGATTACTCGGCGCTCCCGATGACGCCCGACAGCCTCTATGACAACATGGTGGCCGCGACCAAGTTCAACGCCGATTACGCCATGAGCGACCTCGGCCAGCCGGTCGATCGCAGCAAGTGGGCGATGAACCCGCAGACGGTCAACGCCTACAATGGCGGGCTCGAGAACAAGATGGTGTTCCCGGCCGGCATCCTCCAGCCGCCCTTCTTCGACGCCTGGGCCGACCCGGCCGTCAACTACGGCGCGATCGGCGTGGTCATCGGCCACGAAATCAGCCACGGCTTCGACGACCAGGGCCGCAAGATCGACGCCACCGGCGCGATCAAGGACTGGTGGACGCCCGAAGACAACGTGCGCTTCCAGGCCGAGGCCAAGAAGTTCGGCGACCAGTACGCCAAGTTCGAAGTCGTCCCCGGCGCCTTCATCAACCCCGACCTGACCATGGGCGAGAACATCGCCGACCTCGCTGGGGTGCTCGTCGCCTACGATGCCTACAAGAAGTCGCTCGGCGGCGAGGAAGCCCCGGTGATCAACGGACTGACCGGCGACCAGCGCTTCTTCCTCGCCTACGCGCAAGTATGGCGGAGCAAGGCGCGCGAAGACGCGCTGCGCAACCAGGTCACGACCGACCCGCACAGCCCCGGCCGCTATCGTACCATCGCGCCGCTGCGCAATGTCGACGCGTGGTACGAGGCCTTTGGCATCACGCCCGACGACGAGATGTACCTGGCGCCCGAAGACCGCGCGCGCATCTGGTAATCAGCGAGGGCGCGGGGGAGCATCCTCTCCCGCGCCACCACCCTCACCCGTGCCTCAGCCACGCCGAGTCGTGGACCTTTTTCCCTGTGCGATCCGTTGGTTAGTTGAACGGAAACAGGGGGCCAACCTCGCTCCGCCCCATGGCGTCGAGCGCGCGTTGGCTCCCACGAGAGAAAGGCACGGATTTCATGGCCTATGGCTATGTCACCCCCTATTTGCGCCCTACGACTGGCGATAATGACAACCGAGCGCGGATCGCTCGCCAGCGCGACACGCGGCGCGAGCAATGGCCGTTGTGTGACGATGTGAGCATCCGCATCGCGGAGAACGGCTGATCGTGCCGCCCACTGCCAAGCTGAACCGACGGCCCGCCAAAGGGCCCGGATCGGCGCGCAAGCGCGACCGCGTCCGCGCGCTCATCAAGCGCATGCACGAACGAAGCCGACGGAAGCGCATTGCCCCGTCGCGGCACAAGCGGCGGCGGACGGCCTTTGCCCTGTCCGCCAGTGTCATGGCGATGAACACGGGCATGATCGACACCGCCCCGCCCAGCCAGTCGGTCATTTCGACCAATGCGTTCGATCCCTGGACCACCCGCATGCCCGCATCGGAACTGAGCGTCAGCGACGATTTCAAGCAGGCGCTGATCGAGGAAGAGGGCGTGCGCGAGGTCGTCTACCGCGACGTCGCCGGCTATCCGACCGTCGGAGTCGGCCACCTTGTTACCAAGGCCGACCGCCTGCGCGTCGGCCAGGGGGTCAGCTACGAGAGAATTCTCGATTTCCTCGAGCAAGACCTCGCTATCGCCGAACGCGCGGTCGAGCGGTTGGTCGGCAACCTGCCGCTCTATCAGCATGAATTCGATGCGCTGGTCGACCTCGTCTTCAACGTCGGCGAAGGGAATGTCTCGGATGACAAGAGCCCGCGCCTCAATGCGGCCATCGCAGACGGAGACTACGAGCGCATTGCCAGCGAGTTGAATTACCATCATGCAGGGGGGAAGAAGGCGAGAGGTCTCGAATTTCGCAGCGAGCGACGAGCCCAGATCTTCCTGGACGCAAGCTATGACGATCCGCGCAACGAAGCCTGACCTTGCCGCAATCATCGCTGCCGCGGCGCTGCTCTCGAGCTGCGACGGCGCGACCGCAAACGGCAAGTCGTCAGCTCTCGAAACCCTTGAACGCGCTCAGGACCAGGATTGCCTGTTCCTTGTCTGGGGCGCCCAGGAATTGCGCGACGAAGCCTTCGACCGCGCCAACGATCTGGTTGAGGGCGGCGCAATATCCTGCGCCACCGATACCACCCCCAGCCAATACCGCGATGCCATTGCCTCCATCCGCGACGCCGCCGCGGCCGGCGACCGGGCGCGCATGCTGCAGGAAGTGGGGATCCCGCTGCTCCATATCGACCGGAACGGCGCGCGCCGCGAACTGAGCGATCCAGCTGCGATCGAGGCGGTCTTCGACGAGATCTTCGATCCGGAACTGCTCTCGATGATGGGTGCCATCGAGCTGTCGCAACTCACCGTGGAGCGCGAATCCGGCGGCTTCTTCGCGCTGGGTGCGCTGTGGCTCAGGCCCGATGCACGCGGCGGTCGACCGCGCATCGTGACGATCAATCGGCAGGCACTGAGCGAAGCGCTGGCGGGGCCTCCACCGGTCGATTGATCGATCGGCACCACTCGTTCATCCACCAGCGACAATCGAGATGGTTGCAATTGCAATCAATCTCCTGTTCAAGTCGCGCGCGTTAGAACAGGTTCAGGTCGCTTTGCCGCTCCACCCGTGAGCCCGGCACAGCTCAACAATGGAGAGTTTATGAAGGCCCGTATTCTGGCCAGCACCGCGTTTGCAGCCCTTCTGGCCGGCTGCGCCACCTATGGGGACAACATGGATCCGATCGCCCAGGCGGAAGCTGCCGCCGACTATGCACCGGCCATTCCTGAGGGAACCGGCTATTTCGCATCCGACAGCACCCTGCCCTTCCTCGCCCCCGATTTCACCAAGATCAGCGAAGATGACTACCTGCCCGCGTTCGAGCAGGGGATGGCCATCGAGCGGGCCGAGGTACAGGCGATTATCGACAATCCTGCCCAGCCAACCTTCGAGAACACCATCGTCGCGCTCGAAAAATCGGGCCGCATGCTGAGCCGGGTAAGCACGGTTTTCGGCGCGCTGACCGGTGCCAACACCACCGATCGTCTCGACGAAATCGACGCCGAGATCAGCCCCAAGCTGTCCGCGCATAGCGACGCGATCAACCTCAATCCCGAGCTGTTTGCCCGGGTCAAGGCCGTCTACGACAATCGCGCGGCGATGACGATGACGCGCGAAGACGCAAAGCTGCTGGAAGAAACCTACAAGGGCATGGTTCATGCCGGGGCGCTGCTGACCGAGCAGCAGCGCGAGCAGGTCAAGGCCATTAACACGCAGCTTTCGGTGCTGACCACCGAATTCAGCCAGAAGGTCCGCGAGGCGACCGTCGATAATGCCCTGATCTTGGACAACCGGAGCGACCTCGACGGCCTCACCGATGCCGAGATCGACGCTGCTGCCAAGCTCGCCGCCGAGAAGGGGCACGAGGGCAAGTTCGCCATCGCGCTGCAGAACACCACGCGCCATCCGCTCAACCCGAGCCTGAAGAACCGCGAAACCCGCGAAAAGCTGTTCAAGGCCAGCTTCAATCGCGCGGATTCGGGCGACGAGAACGACACCCGCCTGCTGCTGGCCAAGATTGCCCAGCTCCGTGCCGAGAAGGCGGCCTTGTTCGGCGAGGATAGCTGGGCCAGCTACACAATGTACGACCGCATGGCGCAGAAGCCAGCCACGGCGATCGGCTTCATGGAGCAGATGGTTCCCGCGATTGCCGAGACCCAGCGCCGCGAGGCTGCGGAGATCAACGCGATGATCGCGGCCGAGGGCAAGAACTTCTCGGTGCAGCCGTGGGACTGGAACGTCTATGCGGAAAAGGTGAAGGCGGAGAAGTTCGCTTTCGACGAAAGCAGCGTGAAGCCCTATTTCCAGCTCGAGAAGGTGCTGGAAGACGGCGTCTTCTTTGCCGCGAACAAGCTCTACGGCCTCAATTTCGAGCGTCGCACCGATCTGCCGGTCTATCACCCGGACGTGTGGACCTACACCGTGTTCGACCGCGACGGCAGCGAACTGGGCATCTTCTACTTCGACCCGTTCCAGCGTCCGTCGAAGCGCGGCGGCGCCTGGATGAACAACTTCGTTGACCAGAGCCACCTGTGGGGCACCAAGCCGGTGATCTACAACGTGCTCAACATCCCTAAGGCACCCGAGGGAGAAGTTCAGCTGGTCGATTTCGACAATGTCGAGACGACCTTCCACGAATTCGGCCATGCGCTGCACGGCTTCTTCGCCAACCAGAAATACGTCAGCCTTTCGGGCACGGCCACGGCACGCGACTTCGTCGAGTATCCGAGCCAGGTGAACGAGATGTGGGCGACCTATCCCGAAGTGCTGCAGAACTATGCGAAGCACTACCAGACGGGCGAAACCCTGCCGCTGGAAATGGTCGAGAAGATCCAGGCCACGGCCAAGTTCAACCAGGGCTACGACTTCGGCGAGACCGTCGAGGCGGCGTTGCTCGACATGAAGTGGCACGCGCTGACGCCCGAACAGGCTGCCGCGATCGACACGGTCGAGGAAGTCGATGCGTTCGAGCGCAAGTCGCTTGAAGAACTGGGTCTCGAAATCGACCTCGTCCCGCCGCGCTATCGCAGCAGCTACTTCAACCACATCTTCTCGTCGCCGGCGGGCTATTCCGCGGGCTACTACAGCTATCTGTGGACCGAGATGCTCGACAAGGACAGCCGCCAGTGGTTCCTCGACAATGGCGGGCTGACGCGCGCCAATGGCGACCATTACCGCGCCACGGTGATCAGCCAGGGCGGGACGATGGATTACTTCGAGATGTTCCGCAATTTCGCGGGACGCGAGCCCGATGTGAAGCCGATGCTGAAGTCGCGCGGCCTGCTCACGGCGGACGGCGAATAATCAGCCGGTAACAAGCGCCCGCGCGCCCGGCTCTCCCAGCCAGCGCGCCGAGACGCCCCACACTTCGGCGATCACACCGGTCGCCAATGCTTCTTCGGGAGGGCCGTCTGCGATCAGGCGGCCCTCTTTCAATACCAGCACCCGGTCGGCATGGTTCATCGCCATCGCCAGATCATGCAGCACGAGCACGACGCCTCGCCCCAGGCTGGCCGCCACGCGCAGGCTCGCGAGGACTTCGAACTGGTGGTAGAGGTCCAGCGCCGCAAACGGCTCGTCTGCCAGCACCCAATCGGGGTCTCCGGCGAACACCCGGGCCAGCAGCGCCCTCGCCCGCTCCCCGCCCGACAGCGTCGAAACCGGACGATCGGCGAGTTCGGTCATGTGCGTGGCTTCGAGCGCCGCCTCGATCTGGCGTTCGCCCCGGTCACGAAACGGCAGTCGGCCGAGCGCGACGAGATTGCCGACCGACAGGTCCCAGGCCACTTCGCCACTTTGCGGGAGATAGCCGACCTGCTGCGCGCGTTTCTGCGGATGGAGGGCACCAAGCGCGCTGCCGCCGAGCGTGACCGATCCCGATCCCGGCGCCAACAGGCCCGCGAGCGCCATCAGCAGGCTCGACTTGCCCGCACCGTTCGGCCCGCAGATGGCGGTGATCTGCCCGGTGGAGAGCGTTGCGCTGATGCCGTGCAGCACTTCCGCATCGGCGCGGGCAAGCGTGAGGTTTTCGCAGGCGAGCGTCATACGCGGCCCCTCCTCATCCGGACGAGCAGCCACAGGAAGAACGGCGCGCCGATCAGGCTGAGCGCAATGCCGAGCCGCAGCTCGGTCACCAGCGGCAGGACCCGGACGACGCTGTCGGCCACCAGCACCAGCAGCGCCCCGGCCAGCGCGCTCGGCAGGAGCAGGCTTGAGGGCAGGCGATCGGTCAGCGGGCGGACGAGATGCGGGACGATCAGCCCGACGAAACCGATGATCCCGGCGACCGCGACCCCCGCACCGACGGTCAGCCCCACCCCCGCGACCAGCAGCAAGAGCAGCCTGCCGGTGTCGACGCCCAGCGAACGCGCGGCATCAGCGCCCAGTGTGAGCGCGTCGAGCGGCCGCGCAGCCAGCGCCAGCAGGGCGATGCCGACGGCAACGAGCGGCGCCGCGATCGTCACTTCGCGCCAGCTACGGTCGGTCAGCGCGCCGTTGAGCCACAATACGATCTCGCTCATGGCAAAGGCGTTGGCGCTGGTGGTGATCGCCAGCGCGGTCAGCGCCCCGGCAAGGCTGGCGATCATCAATCCCGCCAGCGTGAACAGCGCGATCCCGCCGCTCCGTCCGGCGATCAAGGCGAGCAGGGCCATGCCGGCCCCGGCCCCGACCAGCGCGAAGGCAGGAAGCAGCCAGGCGCTCGCCGCATAGCCGAACCACAGGCTCGCGACTGCGCCGAGCGCCGCCATCGGGGCTATCCCGAACAGTCCAGGATCGGCCAGCGGGTTGCGCAGGAAGCCCTGCATCGCCGCGCCCGCGGCTCCCAGCCCGGCGCCCACGACGATCGCCAGGATCGCACGCGGCAGCCGCAATTCCATCAGGATAAGCGAAGCGTTGGGCGTCGTTGCCGGATCGAGCCACACGCGCCCCGCCAGCAGCGACAACGGCAGGGCCAGCGCCAGCAAGCCAGCGAAAATCAGCGCCGCGCGGTTCACGACATCGCTTGCCGGATTGCCGCGAGACGTTCCGCCGCGCGAATGATGGTCGGCCCGCCGCAATAGAGCAGCGTAGGGTCGAGCGCTGCCACCTTCGTTTCCTTCAGCCGCGCCAGCGCCGGGTGCCGCTGGCCGCGACTGGCCCCGGCGATCAGCAGCAGATCGGGCGGCATCGCCAGCAACTGCTCGAGCGAAAGATAGTCCGCCTGCCCCAGCCCCAGCGCGGCGCTATGGCTCGCAAAGCCCGCGTTGCGCATCAAATGGCTGATCAGCGCCTGTTCGCCCGGCACTATCTCGCCCGGTTGCCACAGCACGGTCGCAATCGAGCGCTCGCCCGCACCGGCGGCATTGGCGGCAAGCGCTTGCTCGATCCGCTCGATCAGCGCCTCGCCCCGTTCGGGATGCCCTGCGACAGCCGCGATCTGGCGGATTTGCTCGAAACTCGCATCGATTTCGCTCGCGATGCCGAAACGTTCGACAGAGAAGCCGAGGTCGGCCAGCGCCGCACTCGTGGCGGGAGAAATGAAGCTGCTGGCCAGGATCACGTCGGGATCGAGCGCGGAAACCTCCTCAACTGTTCCCGATATCGATCTGTATTGTTGCGCTTTCTCCAGCTCCATCGACGTCGAGTTCGGATCCTGGCTGTAATGCGAAAGCGCCAGGACCTGCTGCGGGTCAGCGACCTCGACCAGGATCGCGTCGGTGCAGGGGTTGAGGCTGACGATGCGCGGAAGCTCGCGCGACGCCTGCTCTGCCCGCGGAGCCGAGCATGCCGCGATGCCCAGCGCCAACGTCGCGACAATTGCCGCTCGCCTGCACCGCCATTTCGAAGACCTGCTTGCGTCCATCTCACCCCGTTTCGCCGCTTGCGATAGGCATGCCTCCCGAGGCCCGCAAGAGCCGCGTCGTTAACCTTTAGAAGTCCAGTGTTCGTAAACGGGACGCCGCCGAAGGGGCGCTCGCGCAAAAGACCGATCATGGCTACGCGCAGAGGCGCGATTTTTCGCACCGAAAACGACCATGAAACGAACGCTTGATCGCCTCCTTTTCGCCCTCTGGGGCAGCGCCGACAGCCAGGCCTACCGTCATCGCGGGCGCCGGGCACTGGTGCTGGCGGCGGCCATCGGCGTTCCGGCGTTCGCGGCACCGGCCGACTGGACGGCAAGCCCCGCCGATACCGAGGCGCACAGCGAACTCGTCAAGGCCGAGGCGCTCCCGTTCGACCAGCCGGGCATGAGCTTTCCGGGATCGGCCTTCTACTACCTCGAGGATTCGCCTGAAGTTGCCTTGGCACTACCTGCGCTCGACCCGAGCGAGGCCCCGGCCGCACCGGCCGAGCTGGGTAAACGGATCGAAACCGGCCCCTCGGCCCTGCCCTTCGCCAGCGCTGGCACGAGCCTCGACAAGGCGCGCGCACTCCGCTGCCTGACGCAGGCCATATACTACGAAGCGGCGAGCGAAAGTGACGCCGGCCAGCGCGCAGTGGCGCAAGTGGTGCTCAACCGCGTCGCCCATTCCGCCTGGCCGTCGAGTGTTTGCGGCGTCGTATTCGAAGGGTCGCAGCGCCGCACCGGTTGCCAGTTTACCTTTACCTGCGACGGATCGCTGCTGCGCCAGCCGAGCCGCAAGGGGTGGGACCGGGCCCAACTGGTCGCCGCACGCGCGCTCGCGGGTGATGTCTACCAGCCGATCGGGCTCGCCACCCACTATCACACCAATTGGGTCAATCCCTATTGGGCCAAGACGCTCGACCACATCGGCACGATCGGCGCGCACCGCTTCTATCGCTGGCGCGGGCGGGCGGGCCAGCCGGGCGCCTTCAACCTTGCATATCATGGCGGAGAGAGCCTGGCGCCAGCCTATTCCCCTTCGGCCCAACGCGAAGCACCTGCGATGACGCGGGCTTCGTTCGGTGGTGTCGCGCCAATTGAAATCGACTCTCCCGATCCGGTGCAGCCTGCCCCAGCGCCGGTCGCAGAAAGCGCGGCGCCCTTCGCCGGTGCCGGCCGGGTCAAGGACCGCTATGCCCGGACCGGGCAGTGGATTGCGCAGCCCGGCAAGCCGACCACCGCAGAAACGCAGTAATTTCAGCGCCTAACTGGAATGTGGACGGCGCCACGTCGTTAACGAGCGCGAAACCCTGTCGAGGAACCAAGCCTTAGCGGCAGGCGCGCTAAGTGCCTCGAACTCGCTGAAAAAAGACCTGCAAGGAACTCTGACATGCCCCTTCACTTTGCTCCCTCCAGGGCGGCAGGCCGCTCGGTGGTTGCTCGCATATTGAGCAGGTCGGCACCGGTCCGGGCGGCAAACGACAATGGCGAATTCGTGGTCGACGACCACCTGGTCGAAGCCGCACTGCGCCATTTCGCCAAGCACGGTTTGGGCGCGGCGCGCGAGGCACGCGAACAGGCCAAGATCGCTTTCTTCAACGGTGACAGGAAAGCCTACGAGTGGTGGCTTGGCGTGTGCCGCACGCTGGACCGGCGCGTGGCAGACCGGCTGGAGCAGAACGCGCGCTAGCCATCATAGGCGGGGGTCACGGCCCTCGGAACCGCCAATCCCAGCTACGACCTTGCTTTCCTTGGTAAGTGGATCGTTAACCTGACGGTGACCACTTGTGGTTATGGCGGGTTCAATGAACAGAAGCGGGACGCTCAAAGCCATGCGAGGGCTATTTTCCTCGCGTTCGCGCTCGGACAAATTGTCCGCGCGGGTTCAGCGCACGCTCGTCACCACGCTCTATACCCAGCCCGGCAGCCTTGCGATCGGTGCGATCAACGGGATCGCCTCGACCGCCATTGCCGCCTGGGTGTCCGGCCTCGATCTCCTTTATGTCGGTTGCATCATCCTGACGGTGATTGCCGTAGCGCGCGTCACCGCGGCGCTCGGCCTGTCGCCGGATCAGCAAGGCACCAGCACGCGCAAGCTCGAACTGATCTACGAGGTCGGTGCCTTCAGCTATGCCTTCGTGCTCGGCGGAATTGCCGCAGTCACGCTCTATGCGGAGGCAAGCGCCGAGGTCGAAGTGCTGATGGTGGCCAATGCAACCTGCTATGGCGTGGGCATTTGTGCGCGCAACGCGGGCCGCCCGTCCATCGCGATGGGACAACTGACGCTGGTCTGCCTGCCGATCATGGCGGTCGCGCTGTGGATCGGCACGCTCTCGTTCCTCGCGCTTTTCGCCACCATGCTGTTGCTTATTCCCGCCATGGCCTCGATCACGCTCAACGTGTTCAAGGTGCTGCGCGATTCCATCGCGGCGGCGGAGACCAGCGCCAAGCTGGCCGACAAGATGCAGATCCTCGCCCGGACCGACGTGGTGACCGGCCTCGCCAATCGCGCGGGCCTCAATCACGCGATGACCGAGATGATGATGGGGCTGGACGCGGATGCGCGCGTCGCCATGTTCTGGATCGACCTCGACCGGTTCAAGGAGGTCAACGACCTGCTTGGCCACACTATCGGCGACCGGGTGTTGACCGAGGTTGCCCGGCGGCTCCGCGAAGTGGCTCCGGAAGACGCCACCATCGCGCGCTTCGGCGGCGATGAGTTCGTGCTGTTCTGCCGCGTCACCGACCGCCGCGAGAGCGAGCGACTGGCCAGCGAGTTCCATGCCGAGATCATGCGCCCGATCCGCCTCGACGGGGATCGGCTCGAAGTGCGGGCCTCGCTAGGGGTGGCACTGCTGCCCGACGATGCCACCGATGTCGACACGCTGATGCAGAACGCCGACCAGGCGCTCTATCACGCCAAGATCGGCGGCCGCGCGCAGACCCGCTTCTTCGACGTGACCATGACGCGCGATCTCGTGCGCCGCCGTGAGATTGAAGACGAACTGCGCCAGGCGATCCAGCGCGACGAATTGTCGATCTTCTTCCAGCCGATCGTTGATCTCGAAACCGGGCGGATCCGCAGCTTCGAAGCGCTGGTGCGCTGGTTCCATCCTGAGAAGGGCGAACTGCGTCCCGACGAATTCATCCCGGTGGCCGAGGAATCGGGCGTGATCGTCACGCTCGGCAACTGGATCACCGCGCAGGCGGCGCGTACGGCGGCGCAATGGCCCGAGGACGTCACCGTCGCGGTCAACCTCTCGCCGCTCCAGATTCGCGCCCCGGGGGCAGCGCTCGGGATCCTCAACGCCTTGCGCGAAGCCGGCCTGCCCGCTTCGCGGCTCGAGCTCGAGGTGACCGAAAGCCTGTTCATCGAGGACAGCGACGCTACCGCCCTCTTCATCGAGGAACTGTCGGCCAAGGGCGTGCGCTTTGCGCTCGACGACTTCGGGACCGGCTATTCCTCGCTCGGCTATATCAACTCCTATCCGTTCAAGAAGATCAAGGTCGACCGCAGCTTCGTGTCCGGCCCCAATGTCGGCCTCAAGAGCGACGCGATCATCCGCGCTGTGGCGGAGATGGGCTCGACGCTCGAAATGGAAATCGTCGCGGAAGGCCTCGAGACCATCGAGCAGGTCCAGGCGGTGCGCGATGCCGGCTGTACGCTGGGCCAGGGGTATTACTTCAGTCGCGCCGTTCCCGACTATCTCGCGGCGATGCTGCTGTCGCGCGAGCGCGAAACCGGCATCCCTTCGCGCAAGACCGCCTGAACACCGGCCCGGGCGGTTCAAGCCCGTCGGTCGTCAGGCTTAAGACGTTCCCAAACCCAACCGATCTGCGCCCCTCGATACGGGCAGGTGGAACCTTGTCGCCAGCTGCCCGTAATTCCATCGGCGCATGACCCGATTTGCAGGCAGATTTGCCGTCGACAGCGGATTCCGACGTCATTTATTGCTATTGCGAATTGTTTGCAAATTTAACCGTCAATCTAGACTATTTGCTGGTTGCAATCCCCAGTTCCGGGGCCTAGGGCCACCGCGAGAGACCGGGTGCCTGCCCTCGCGGGACGTAGGGGCATGCGCCAATTGGTCAGGATTTTCGCGTCCCGAGCCTTAAGGGAAGGAAAAGACCGGTAATGGCCCGCAAGAAGATCGCGCTCATCGGCGCTGGAATGATCGGCGGTACGCTCGCCCACCTCGCTGCCAAGAAGGAAATGGGCGACATCGTCCTGTTCGACATTGCCGAGGGCATGCCGCAGGGCAAGGCGCTGGACCTCAGCCAGTGCGGCCCGATCGAGGGTTTCGACGCACGCATCACCGGCACCAATGACTATGCCGACATCGCGGGCGCCGACGTGGTGATCGTCACAGCCGGCGTGCCGCGCAAGCCCGGCATGAGCCGCGACGACCTGCTCGGCATCAACCTCTCGGTGATGAAGGCGGTCGGCGAAGGCATCAAGAACAACTGCCCCGACGCTTTCGTGATCTGCATTACCAACCCGCTCGACGCGATGGTCTGGGCGCTGCGCGAATTCTCAGGCCTGCCGCACAACAAGGTTGTCGGCATGGCCGGCGTGCTCGACAGCGCGCGCTTCGCCACCTTCCTCGCCTGGGAATTCGGCGTCTCGGTGAAGGACGTGAACGCCTTCGTCCTCGGCGGCCACGGCGACACCATGGTCCCGGTCACCAGCTACACCACGATCAGCGGCATCCCGGTCAACGACCTCGCCAAGATCAAGGGCATCGACGCCTCGCGCATCGACGAAATCGTGCAGCGCACCCGCTCGGGCGGCGGCGAGATCGTCGGCCTGCTCAAGACCGGCTCGGCCTATTACGCCCCCGCCACCAGCGCGATCGCGATGGCCGAAGCCTATCTCGGCGACCAGAAGCGCATCCTGCCCTGCGCTGCCTATGTCGAAGGCAAGTACGGCCTCGACGGCCTCTATGTCGGCGTGCCCGCAGTGATCGGCGCCAATGGCATCGAGGACGTGGTCGAGATCGAACTGTCAGACGAAGAACGCTCGAACCTCAAGGTCTCGACCGACGCGGTCGAGGAACTGCTGGTGGCCTGCAAGGGGCTGGATAGCAGCCTTGCGTAAGCAATCGGCAATCGTCGCCTTATGCGTTCTCTCGGCAGTGCCCTCGGTTGCGAGCGCGCAAGACGGTGCCTTGTGGCGCGACGACAAAGGGCGCCAGATGGAAGTCGGTTTTGCCGGTGGCGGTAGCCCGGCTCCCTTCTCCGCGGCATGGACCGCGCAGGAGATGGTCGCGCTGTTCGCGCAGGTCTGCGTCGAAACGGGCGGTGAAGGCGCTGCAGTGAAGGCTGCCAGCATGTCGCTGGACATGACCGACAAGTCCTACGACATGCCGGTCGGCAAGAACCAGCCGCCCTGGCCACTGGTAATCGCGCGTGGCGACGGTGTCGTCGTCTCTCAGGCTGAGCGATTCCTCAGCAACCCTCGGCGCCAGTGCAACATCACCTTCTACCTGTCGGATGCCGTCAATGCAGCCGATGTCGAAGGCGCGCTCGCGGCCAAGATGGGCCGCCCTGCCGATAACGACGCCAAGAGGTTGAAGAAGAATGGCAAGCCCAATCGCTATTTCAGCCCTGAATGGATTATCGCCGAGGGCGCGGGAAGCCCCGCGCAGGTCACGGCAAGTCCGATTTCCTCGCTCGGGCCTTCGGCCCGCAGCGGCATCCAATTGAGTTTCCTCGCAACAGCGGAAGAACGCCCATGAGCATCCTCGTAAACAAAGACACCAAGGTCATCACCCAGGGGATGACCGGCGACACCGGCACGTTCCACACCGAACAGGCGTTGGCCTATGGCACGCAGATGGTCGCGGGCGTGACCCCCGGCAAGGGCGGCACCGAGCACATCGGCCTGCCGGTCTATAACACGGTTGCCGAGGCCAAGGCTGCGACCGGCGCGACCGCATCGTGCATCTACGTGCCGCCGCCCTTCGCCGCGGATTCGATCCTCGAGGCGATCGATGCCGAAGTCGAACTGATCGTCGCAATCACCGAGGGAATCCCGGTGCTCGACATGGTCCGCGTCAAGCGCGCGCTGTCGGGCTCGAAATCGCGCCTGATCGGCCCGAACTGCCCCGGCGTCCTGACCCCGGGCGAGTGCAAGATTGGCATCATGCCCGGCTCGATCTTCCAGAAGGGCAGCGTCGGCGTGGTCTCGCGCTCGGGCACACTGACCTATGAAGCCGTCCACCAGACCACCATGGTCGGCCTCGGCCAGACCACCGCGGTCGGCATTGGCGGCGACCCGGTCAACGGCACCAATTTCATCGACGTGCTCGACCTGTTCCTCGACGACGACGCTACCAAGTCGATCATCATGATCGGCGAGATCGGCGGCAGCGCCGAGGAAGAAGCCGCCGAATTCATCGCCGAGCAGGCCAAGAAGGGCCGCAAGAAACCGATGGTCGGTTTCATTGCCGGCCGCACGGCGCCTCCGGGCCGCCGCATGGGCCACGCCGGTGCCATCGTTTCGGGCGGCCAGGGCGGCGCAGAAGACAAGATCGAGGCGATGGAAAAGGCCGGCATTCGCGTGTCGCCTTCGCCATCCGAGCTCGGCACGACGCTCGACGCGCTGTTGAAGGAGCTCGCCTGAACTGAGCCACCGCGTATCTCCTCCCCGGGAGCGCGATTGGACCTCGGTCGTTGGTGAGCCAAGAGGTGACCAGACCAATGGGTAACGAACAGCACGATTTCCTGCCCGAGCTTTCCGACCAGGAAGGCCCGCAACCCGGCCCGAGCTGGGGCAATCCGCGCTGGCTGGAATCGGCGGTCGATGCCGATGCCGACCTGACGCAGGCGATGGACCCGACCGCGATGAAGCTCGCGGTCAAGGATGCTGCGGCCAAGGCCGGCAAGCCGACCGATCCCAAGGCGATCGAGCAGGCGGCAGACAATTCGATCCGCGCGATGCTGATGGTGCGCCTCTATCGCGTGCGCGGCCACCTCGCGGCCAATCTCGACCCGCTCGGCCTGTCGCACCGCGACCAGCCCGAGGATCTCAGCCTCGAATGGCACGGATTTTCGGGGCAAGAGGATCTCGAAGTCTATGTCGGCGGCGTGTTCGGGTTCGAATGGGTCACGATCGGCCAGCTCTACCGCGTGCTGCGCGAGACCTATTGCGGCCATGTCGGCCTCGAATACATGCACATCTCGGACACCGAGGAACGGCGCTTCCTGCAGGACAAGTTCGAGAAGCCCGAGGACACGATCCAGTTCACCGCCGAAGGCAAGCATGCAATCCTGCAGGCGGTGATCCGCGGCGAGGAATACGAGAAGTTCCTCGGCAAGAAATACGTCGGCACCAAGCGGTTCGGCCTCGACGGCGGCGAATCTATGATCCCGGCGCTCGAAGCCGTGATCAAGTATGGCTCGCAGCTCGGCGTACGCGAGATCGTCTACGGCATGGCGCACCGCGGCCGGCTCAACGTGCTCGCCAATGTGATGGCCAAGCCCTACCGCGTGATCTTCCACGAATTCCAGGGCGGCTCGGCCAACCCCGAGGACGTGGGCGGTTCGGGCGACGTCAAATACCACCTCGGCACCAGCACCGACCGCGAGTTCGACGGTATCTCGGTCCACATGTCGCTGGTCCCCAACCCCTCGCACCTCGAAGCGGTCAACCCGGTCGTGCTCGGCAAGGTCCGCGCGCAGCAGGCCATGCGCGAAGACCTCGATGCACACGAGCAGGTGCTGCCGGTCCTGCTGCACGGCGACGCTGCCTTCGCCGGACAGGGCATCGTGTGGGAATGCCTCGGCTTCTCCGGGGTCAACGGCTACAACACCGGCGGCTGCATCCACTTCGTCATCAACAACCAGATCGGCTTCACGACGAGCCCGCGTTTCGCGCGCAGCTCGCCCTACCCGTCCGACGTCGCCAAGGGCGTCCAGGCACCGATCCTCCACGTCAATGGCGACGATCCGGAAGCAGTGACCTTCGCTTGCAAGCTGGCGATCGAATATCGCCAACGGTTCAAGCGCGATATCGTGATCGACATGTGGTGTTATCGCCGCTTCGGCCACAACGAGGGTGACGAGCCGAGCTTCACACAGCCGCTGATGTATGATGCGATCCGCAAGCATCCGCGCGTGAGCGAGCTCTACTCCGACAAGCTCATCGAACAGGGCGTGGTCGAGAAGGGACTGGCGCCGCAGATGCGCGAGGAGTTCAACGCGCTCCTGCAGGAAGAATTCGACGCGGCCGACAGCTACAAGGCCAATGAGGCCGACTGGTTCGGCGGTCGCTGGGCCGGCATGAACAAGCCCGCCGACCCCGAAACCGCGCGGCGCAACGTCGACAGCGCGATCGACAAGAAACTGTTCGACAGCCTCGGTCGCACGCTGACAACAGTTCCCGACGACCACACGATCCACAAGACGCTGCAGCGCGTGCTCGATGCCAAGCGCGCGATGTTCGACAACGGCGAAGGCTTCGACTGGGCAACCGCGGAGGCGCTCGCCTACGGTAGCCTCGTCACAGAGGGTTTCGGCGTCCGCTTGTCGGGCCAGGATTCGGGTCGCGGCACTTTCAGCCAGCGGCACGCGGTCTGGGTCGACCAGAACACCGAAGAGAAATACATCCCGCTGTGCCAGCTGCCGCATGGCAAGTTCGAGGTCTACGACAGCCCGCTCAGCGAATACGGCGTCCTTGGCTTCGAATACGGCTTTGCCCTCGCCGATCCCAAGACGCTGGTGATGTGGGAAGCCCAGTTCGGCGATTTCGTCAACGGTGCGCAGATCATGATCGACCAGTTCATCGCGGCTGGCGAAGTGAAGTGGCTGCGCGCCAATGGCCTCGTCCTGCTACTGCCGCACGGTTACGAAGGCCAGGGGCCGGAACACAGCTCGGCCCGGCTCGAGCGCTTCCTGCAGCTCTGCGCCAACGACAACATCCAAGTCTGCAACATCACCACCCCGGCGAACTACTTCCACGTACTGCGCCGCCAGATGCTGCGTCCGTTCCGCAAGCCGCTCGTCATCATGACTCCCAAGAGCCTGCTGCGCCATCCGCTCGCCAAGAGCAACGCGGAGGAGTTCCTCGGCAACCATCATTTCATGCGGATCAAGTCGGACCTGACCGAGATCGACGACAAGAAGATCAAGCGGCTCGTGCTCTGTTCGGGCAAGGTCGCCTACGACCTGATCCAGAAGCGCGACGAGGAAGAGGTGGACGATGTCTCGATCGTCCGGATCGAGCAGCTCTATCCCTTCCCCGGCGAACCGCTGGCGGTGCGCCTGAAGCGGATGACCAATCTCGAAGAAGTCATCTGGTGTCAGGAAGAGCCCAAGAACAACGGCGCCTGGTTCTTCGTCGAAAGCCAGATCGAGGAAGCGCTGACCGAGGCGGGGCACCAGGGCATGCGGCCGCAATATGCCGGCCGCGAGGTCGCAGCCTCGCCCGCCACCGGCTTCGCCAAGCGTCACCTGGCGCAGCAGGAAGGCCTGGTCAGCGTCGCGCTCGGCCTGTCGGAACGCGGCAAGAGCCACCGAAAAATGAATTCAACTCGCAAGAAAAAGGCTTGAGGGAACAACCACATGGCCACTGAAGTCAAAGTCCCTACCCTGGGCGAATCCGTCACCGAAGCCACTGTCGGCGAATGGCTCAAGAATCCCGGCGACGCGGTCGCCGTGGATGAACCGATCGCGAGCCTGGAGACCGACAAGGTTGCCGTGGACGTCCCCTCGCCCGTTGCAGGCGTGATGGGCGAGCACAAGGTGGCTGTGGGTGACACCGTCGAAGTCGGCGCCGTGCTGGCGACGGTCGAAGAAGGCGGCGCTCCCTCGGCCAAGCCTGCCGCGGCGAAGGAGGAAGCTCCGGCTCCGGCGGCAAAGGAGGAGGCTTCGGCTGGCACCGCGGATACCGTCACCATGTCGCCCGCAGTGCGCCGTGCAGTACTGGAGCATGGCGTCGATCCGACCACGATCAAGGGGACCGGCAAGGACGGTCGCCTGACCAAGGAAGACGTGCTCGCCGCGGCCAAGGCCAAGGACAGCACCCCCGCCGCTTCGCCAGCGCCCTCGCCTGCTCCCACTGCGTCCGCGGCCCCTGCTGGCGGCCGGAACGAAGAGCGCGTCAAGATGACGCGCATGCGCCAGACCATCGCCAAGCGGCTGAAGGGCGCGCAGGACAACGCAGCCCTGCTGACGACCTTCAACGATGTCGACATGTCGGCGGTGATCGAGGCGCGGACCAAGTACAAGGACCTGTTCGCCAAGAAGCACGACATCCGTCTTGGCTTCATGGGCTTCTTCGCCAAGGCTTCGTGCCTCGCGCTCAAGGACGTGCCCTCGGTCAACGCCTATATCGAGGGCGACGAGATCGTCTATCACGACTACGTCGACATCTCGGTCGCGGTTTCGGCCCCGAACGGCCTCGTCGTCCCGGTCGTGCGCGATGCCGACAAGAAGGGCTTTGCCCAGATCGAGAAGGACATTGCCGACTTCGGCGCGCGGGCTAAGGCCGGTACGTTGACCATGGAGGACATGAGCGGCGGCACCTTCACCATCTCCAACGGCGGGGTGTTCGGCAGCCTGATGTCGACCCCGATCATCAATCCGCCGCAGAGCGCCGTCCTCGGCCTCCACCGGATCGAGGATCGCCCGGTCGTCGTCGATGGCCAGATCGTGATCCGCCCGATGATGTACATCGCGCTGTCCTATGACCACCGCCTGATCGACGGTCGTGAAGCGGTGACCGCGCTCAAGATCATCAAGGAAGCGATCGAAGATCCGACCCGGATGCTGATCGACCTCTAGAGACTGGAGCCATGCTGACCTACCGGTTGACTGCCGCTGCCCTCAAGGCCTTCTCGCTCAACAGCGCGACGAAGCATGCCTATCGGCAGCTCGGCAATGCGATCGGCGGGCGCGGCAGAGCAGCGGGTATCAAGCCGGGCTATATCGAGCGGGCCGACGCCAATCTCGCGCTGATCGAACGGCACGGCGCCATCGCCGACGGAATGACGGTGCTCGAGCTCGGCACCGGCTGGGTCCACTGGGAAGCGCTTTTCACCCGCCTGTTCTACGACGTCGAGTTCGTGCTGTTCGACGTGTGGGACAACCGGCAGTTCGCGGCCTTCAGGACCTATGTAAACGCGCTGACCGAGGCGCTGCCCCGCCTTGCCCCGCGCGATCCGGCGCGGATTGAGCGCGCCGGGCGGCTCGCCCGGCAAGTGCTTGCATGCACGAGCTTCGAGGAGGTCTATGACCTGCTCTCGATGCGCTATCACGTCGATGAAGAGGGCTTGCTCGACGCGATTGCGGATCGCTCGATCGATCTCGCCATCAGCAGCGATGTGATGGAGCATGTCCCCGCCCATGCGCTGCCCACGCTTGCGGCCTCGCTCTCGCGGGTGCTGCGTTCGGGCGGGCATGTCGCACAGCAAATCGTCCCGGCGGATCACCTGTGCATCTATGCGCGCTCGGCGCATCCCAAGACCTATCTCCAGTTCGAGGACGCACAATGGTCGCGCTGGTTCGAGAATTCGGTCCAGTACCAGAACCGCTGGCAGCAGAGCGACTTTCGGGCACTGTTCGCTGAATATGGGTTCGAGATTGTGGCTGACGAAGTTGTCGCCACCACCGATACCGCCCGTCTGCGCATCGCATCGCGCTGGAAAGATTACGAAAAGTCCGATTTGGACGCGACAGTTACGCGCCTCCTCGCGCGCAAACCTAAGGATTGAAGATAGTGGCTGATTACGACTACGACGTTCTTGTGATTGGTGCCGGCCCCGGCGGCTATGTTGCCGCGATCCGCGCTGCGCAGCTCGGCCTCAAGACCGCCTGCGCCGAAAGCCGCGAGACGCTGGGCGGAACGTGCCTCAACGTCGGCTGCATCCCGTCGAAGGCGATGCTGCACGCATCGGAGTATTTCGACGCCGCAGCCAATGGCACCATGGCCGAGATGGGCATCGACGTCAGTCCCAAGCTCAACCTCGACAAGATGCATGCCCAGCGCCTCGACGCGGTCGGCGGTCTGACCAAGGGCATCGAATTCCTGTTCAAGAAGAACAAGGTCGACTGGAAGAAGGGCCACGCCACATTCCTGGATGCGCACACGGTCAAGGTTGGCGACGAAACGGTCACCGCCAAGAACGTTATCATTGCCACCGGCTCCTCGGTCACGCCCCTCCCCGGCGTCGAAGTCGACAATTCGAAGCATGTCGTGGTCGACAGCACCGGCGCGCTCGAATTGCCCAAGGTGCCGAAGAAGATGGTCGTCATCGGCGGCGGCGTGATCGGGCTCGAGCTTGGCAGCGTGTGGCGCCGCCTGGGTGCCGAAGTGATCGTGGTCGAATTCCTCGACCAGCTCCTGCCCGGCATGGACATGGACGTCCGCAAGGAAGCGGCCAAGATCTTCAAGAAACAGGGCATGGAATTGCGCCTTTCGACCAAGGTCACCGGCTGCTCGGTCAAGGGCAAGAAGGCCACGCTGACGCTGGAACCCAGCGCGGGCGGCGATGAGGAGAAGCTCGAGGCGGATTGCGTGCTCGTGTCGATCGGCCGCCGTCCCAATACCGATGGTCTCGGCCTCGAGAACATCGGGCTGGAACTCAACAAGCGCGGCCAGATCGAGATCAATCACGATTTCCGCACCAAGGTTGATGGCGTATGGGCGATCGGCGACGTCGTTCCCGGCCCCATGCTCGCCCACAAGGCCGAAGACGAAGGCATCGCCTGTGCCGAGAACATCGCCGGCCAGACCGGCATCGTGAACCACGACCTGATCCCCGGCGTCGTCTACACCTGGCCCGAAATCGCGGGCGTCGGCCTGACGCAGGAAGAAGCGATCGAGAAGCTGGGCGACAAGGCCAAGGTGAAGGTCGGCAAGTTCCCGATGATGGCCAACAGCCGCGCCAAGACCAATCACGAGCCCGAAGGTTTCGTGAAGGTCATCGCCGAGGCCGAAAGCGACCGCGTCTTGGGCGTGTGGTGCATTGCCAGCGTCGCCGGCACGATGATCGCGCAGGCGACGCAGGCGATGGAATTCGGCGCGACGTCGGAAGATATCGCCTACACCTGCCACGCTCACCCGACGCATTCCGAAGCGATCAAGGAAGCCGCGATGGCGGTCCAGGGCAAGCCGATCCACATGTGATCGTGGTGCCCGCGTTGATGCTGCTTCTTGAAACAGGTCAGGCGCGGGCGAACTTGCATTATCGGTCGGCAGGATGAGCCCGCGCATCACCGCGGTGGCCGCGCTTGCCGTGCCCGTGCTCGCCGGCATTGCCTATCTCTGGTTCTATGGGGCGCCCGCCAGCTATCCCGTCATCAATGCGGTTGCACTCGCGATCGGAATGGCGGCGATCCTGCTGCCGCCGCTGGCCATTGGCTCCCGCGCGCGTCGCACCATCATCGTCGTCCTGCTGCTGTTGTTGTTCGTGCCGCTCGCGACCGGTCCGCACCTCAACGGCATCGCGCGCTGGCTCCCGCTCGGCCCTTTCCAACTGCATGCCGGAACGCTGGTGCTACCCTCGCTTGCCGTCCTTGCAGCGCGCGAAACCGATTACGCTCCACCAATCCTGCTGGCGGCCCTCCTTGCAGCCTTCGCGCAACCCGATGCTGCCACCGGTTTTGCCGTCATGTTCACCGCCGTCGGCCTCTACAACGCGACGCGCGACTGGCGCCTCGTCCCGGTGGCTGGCGTGGCGTTTCTCGCCACCCTCATTGCGGGTTTTCGCGGCGAATTGCCCGCGCAACCTTTCGTAGAGCGCCTGCTGATGCGGTTAGCGCTCGAGGCACCTCTGATCGCACTCGCACTTCTCGCCGCCCTGCTCGCAGGTTTTTTCATGACGGCTCATTCATTAAGTGCGCCAAAGGCCGAACGGCACGCGCTCGCGGGTGCGCTGTTCGGCTTCTCTTTGGCGGCATTGCTGTCGAATTACCCCAGCGTCCTCATCGGCTACGGTGCCGCACCGATCATCGGTTTCGGCGCTGCTCTGGCTCTCGCGCGTCAAACCCCCTCAGGATAGACCGGTAGGATATCGACCGGGATCGCATCCATTCCAGCGATTGCAGCCTCGGCATGCTCGTCAAGGTGGCCGTACTGGGCGAAGAACGCCTTCACCCCGTCATAATCCCCGGTCGCCTGGAGCATCAGCTGCTTGGTGAGCAGGCTCTTCAGCCCCGCCTCCATCTTGACCGGATCGATCACATAGTGGCCGCCCGCCGCGTCCCAGCGAAACGCGCCCAGTTCCTTGAGGTAGCCATATTGCAGCGCTGCCCCGTTTCCGTGCGCGCTTTCGGTGCCGAAGCGCACGGCGCGGAAGATGCCGGCGAAATAGGTCGCGAAAAGCTGGTTCTTCTCGGCCGCGGGCAGTTCGCCCTTCTCCATCATGAAGAGGATGTTCCAGACGCCCATGACGTCGGCCTTGGATTCCTCCAGCCGCGAATACATGTCCTTGAGCTCGTCATTGACCGTCGTCTGGCGACCATCGACCGTGATCGTGCCCGGGCCAAGGCTGTGAGCCAGCTCGTGAAACAGCGTTTCCATCTGCATGTATTTCTTGACCACCAGCGGCGCCTGGTCGGCGCTCAGCACGACATCGCCGATCGGATCGAGGATGCGATCGTATTTCGCGCCCAGCACGTTCGAGAGGATCACCTTCTTCGCGCCCTTGGCCTCGCGCACGCGCTCGTCATTGGGCAGGTTGAAGGCGATGGTCTGGCTTCCCGGCACATTGTCGCCGCCGCCCTGGATTTGGTCCGCGACCGCGATCGGGCTGGCAAAGCCGCGCTGGAAGTTCTTGTGTTCTTCGGGGATCGGCAGGTTCGCCTCCATGTCGCGGAGGTAGCCCTTGTACTTGTCGAGCGCAGCGGAAGCTTCCGGATCCTTGAGCGTCACGAAGCTCTCGAACGCGGTCTTCTTGCCATAAAGCCGGTCGGTATAGACCTCGTAGGGGCCAATCGCGACTTCGATCGGTGTGCCTTCAAGGTCCATCCACGCGAGCTCGCTCTCGAAATAATCGTCGCTCAGGAACGACTTGGCGCGCAGCGAGAGGAACTTCTTGAGGCTGGGGTTGCTGGTGATCTGAGAAGCCTGCTCGAGCAGCATGGCGGCGGGCACCAGCCATTCCTTGTACGCCTCGGAATAAGGTACGGCGACGAGCCGGTCGCCATCCCTGCGCACCACGGTGTAATCGCTGGTCAGCGCGTCGGCCTCGTCGGGATTTGCCGCAAGATAGGCGTCGAACTCCTCGCGCGTCAGGTCGGCGGGGTAGAAGCCTGCGCCAAGCGGCATCTCCTGGGTGCCCCAGAACGGGTGCAGTTCGGCCATTTCGTCCCACGGGCCGAAGTTTCGGTCGAACATGGTGAGCAGCAAGTCGCGGTCGGCACGGCGATTGTTGGCAACTGCGGCGCGGGCGCGCCCGTAATCGACCAGCCGCTGGCGCTTGTAGATCTCGCTCATGTAGCCGGAGGCTTCGATCAGCAGGTTCACCACCTGCCGCTCTTCCGCCGTGAGATAGCTGGTGTCAGGCGACATTTCGACCACCGCCAGCTTGTCCATCTGTGCCCGCAGGTCATAGGCGGGCCCGGCTGGGGCGACCGTTTCCGGCGGCGCCTCGGCAACCCCCGTAGCGCAGGCGGCGGTGACCAGGAGAAGCGGGAGGACGGCAATACGCATCGGAAACCTCTAGAAACTTTGTGCTCTTGCGGCACTAATCGCCCAGACCGACAATGTCACCCGCTCAGCGCATTTCGACGTTTGCTTGGGCAAAGCGCTGGACCTATGAGGACAGCAGAAGGGGGAAGCATCGATTGGCCTATCCGAAACTGACTACCAAGCCGGGCGCGCTTGATACCGCGGCGGCAATTCGCGCCGGTGAGTTGAAACCGACCGAGGCAGTCGATGCCGCGATCGTGCGCATCGAGGAACTCGACGTCCATGTAAATGCGCTCGCAGTCGGAGATTTCGAGCGCGCCATCGCAACGGCGCACCAGATGGACAAACAGACCCCGCGCGCCGATCAGCCGCTGTTCGGCGTGCCGATGACGGTCAAGGAAAGCTTCGATGTGGCCGGCCTGCCGACAACATATGGCTATGCGGACTGCGCCGATCACGTCGCCACCGAGGATTCGGAAGTCGTCTCCCGGCTGAAGGCCGCAGGTGCGATCATCGTCGGCAAGACCAACGTCCCCGAGGACCTGACCGACTGGCAGAGCTTCAACCCGGTCTATGGCCGGACCAACAACCCGCATGACCACGCACGCTCGGCTGGCGGATCATCGGGCGGTTCGGCTGCCGCGGTCGCGAGCGGCATGGTGGCGTGCGAATTCGGCACCGATATCGGTAGCTCGATCCGCGTCCCGGCGCATTTCTGCGGGGTGTGGGGCCATCGCACGACCTGGGGCGTAGTAAGCAAGCGCGGCCATCAATCTCCGCGTTCCGAAGTGCTTCAGCACGACGGGGCACTATCAGTTGCCGGACCGTTCGCCCGTAATGCCGACGATCTGGCAGCGCTGCTCCGGATCACCGCCAGCCATCCTCTCGCCGAAACCGGCAAGCCGCTTTCGCAGTGCCGCGTGCTGGCGATACTTGAACATCCGATCAGCCGCCCCGACAGCAGTGTGCGAGAGCCGATGGAGGCGGCGATTGCCGCGCTCGAAAGTGCCGGTGTCGCAGTGGCTTGCACGAGCGATCTCGTTCCCGACCTGGCAGAGCAGCACGCGAACTACCTGCGGTTGATGAACACTTCGATGGCGCGCGGCGCGCCCAATCGCGAGGGCAAGCGCGCCAGCGCGACCGACTGGTTTGAAATGCTCGACCGGCAGGCGCAGAACCAGCGCGCCTGGGCAGCGCTGTTCGCCGAATTCGATTTCGTGCTTGCCCCGCCCGCGCCGGTACTCGCCATCCCGCATCTGGAGGGCTCGCTGTTCAAGGGCACATTCGAAATCGATGGCGAGCAGGTCAATGGCGCGACCGGGCTCGCCTGGTCGGGCCTCGCCACCTATCCCGATCTCCCGGCGACCGTGGTGCCGATCGGGGCAAGCGAGGTCGGCGGTTCCACCCTGCCCTGCGGCATGCAGGTGATCGGGCCGCGTTACGCCGATCTCGATTGCATCGCGGCCGCCAAGGCCATCGACGAAATCGTGAACGGCTGACCCAATGGCACAGAAACCCCTGATGCTCCGCTTCGCCAAATGGCACATCTGGCTCGGCTGGCTGGTCGGCTTCCCGATCCTGATGTGGATGGTGACCGGCCTGTTCATGGCCTCCAAACCGATCGAGGAAGTGCGCGGCAATCACTTGCGGATCGAGGCTGAGCCGCAGGCCCTGCCGCCGGGCAACCCGGTGCCGATCCCGATCCAGCTCAGCGATGCCCCGCCCATCCGCGAGTTCCGCACGGCGATGCAGCGCGGACGCGCCGTCACCTTCGTCACCTACCTCGATGGCCGGGTCAAGCGTTTCGACGCGACCGAGGGGACGTCGATCAACGCACTCGACGCGCTCGAGGCGCGCGAAGTGGCAGAGCAGGCGATCGTGGGCGGCCAGGAGGTCGAGCGCGTCACGTTCTTCGATGCCAAGGAGACGCCGTTCGATTTCCGCCGCGAAATCCCGGTGTGGCAGGTGGCGCTCAAGGATGGTGCGCGCGTCTATGTGGGCCGTGACACGGGCGAGATCGAGGCAGTCCGCACCCGCTGGTGGCGCTGGTTCGACTTCATGTGGGGCCTGCACATCATGGATCTTCAGACCCGCGAGAAAACCAGCCATCCGATCCTGATAATCTTCGCCCTGCTCGGCGTGATCGGGGCGCTGCTCGGCTGCATCCTGATGTTCCGCAGGCGCAAGGCCCGGATCGCCGGATAATGCCCGAGGTTCCGCTTACTCCGCTGCTTGATGCGCTCGACATTCTCGGGCTGGCGATTTTCGCGCTGACCGGTGCGCTGCTCGCCGCGAAGGAGCGGCAGACCTTCGTCACCATGGCATTCTTCGCTCTGGTGACGGGCGTGGGCGGAGGGACGGTTCGCGACCTGTTGATCGGTGCGCCGGTGTTCTGGATGCACGACCCGTGGGTCGCCGCGATCTGCTTCTTCGTGGCCCTGATCGCGTGGTTCACACCCACGCGGATGTGGGAGGGCAAGCTGCTCGACTATGCCGATGGCGCCGGCCTCACCGCCTATGCGGTGCTCGGCAGTGCCAAGGCGATGTCCTATGGCATCCCGCCTGTCCCGGCGGCGCTGATGGGAGTTATCACCGGCTGCGTCGGCGGGATCATCCGCGACGTGGTCGCCGGACGCCCATCGATCATCATGCGGCCCGAACTCTACGTGACCGCGGCCGCCGTGTCGGCGACCTTGGCGGTTGCAGCGAGCCTCGCTGGCCTGGGTGGATCGTTAGCCTGGGGAATCGCCTGGCTGGCAGGCTTTATGCTGCGGGGCGCCGCGATCCGCTGGCAGCTTGCACTACCGGCCTATCGCGACGCCGCTGCACGTCAGAAGTAATCAGGCCCCGAAGTCGGGAGCGTTGGCGGTGTCATAGCGACCATCGTCGCCAGTCTCGCCCTCGATCGGCCCGCCCGGATAGGCCGGTGCAGGCTGTGCCTCGTCCGCCTGTTGCGGCTCTGCGATCCGGCCATTGTTGCGGTCGTTCCACGCCGCGCGATAGCGATCATCGTCCCACTGCTTGTCCTCGCGAGCGGCAAAGCCGCCGAAATCGACGTCCTCGATCCGGCCCCGGCTATCGATTTCGCATTTGAAGCGCTCGCCATTGTAGAGCGTGCCCGAAACCCGCCAGCCCTCGCCATCGCGTTCAACTTCATCGACCGTGTCGACGCGGGCGTCGCGCTCGATGCGGGAAACGCACATTTCAACGGCGTTGTCGATGCCCCGGCCCGCGTTGTAGCGCGAGTCGCCGCGGCGTTCGCGATAGTCATAGGGACGGTCGCGATAGCGATAGTCACTGTCGCGATAATCGCGATAGCGATAGTCCCGGTCCCGATACCGCCGGTCGCGGCTGTTCTTGGATGCTGCGCTGGCGACCGCAGCGATCCCGCCGATGATCAGCACGCCGGCAAGCACATCGCCAGCGTCGACCCGATTGTGGCGACGGTGGCGGTACCAGCGATGATTGTCGGCATTGACGCCGTCGGCATCGAACACGCCGATGGCGGTACTGGTCGAACTTGGTGTCGCTTGGGGAATGTCGGCAGCCAAGGCAGGCGTGGCAGCCATCGAAATCGCAGCGGCCATGCCGGACCATGCGGCGAAGGTGTTTACTCGAGCCATCGGGCTCCCTCCTGTTCAAAAGGCGTCGACAGTAAAGGGGCGACCACCAAACCGCTCCACGACCCTTATAGCACTAGGCGGCCCAGGCTTTCCATCGCCTGAACCGCCCACGCTGTGAACTATGCCGAAGAGCTGTCCGGATCAGTGAAGACCGCGGATGCCCTTGTAGTCGATGTCCACTACCCGGCCGCGCGAGATATCGCAGCGGAACTTGCCCGAGTCGGAGCTGTACCGGCGATCGTAGCGACCATCGCGGTCGTAACGATCGTAGCGGTTGTAGCGGCTGTTGTAGCGGCCGTAGCCGCGGTTGCCATCGACCACCAGGCGGCCGCTGACACGGAAGCCGTAGCGCTTGCGGTCAACATCGCGGATCTCGGTCACGTCGGCAAAACGATAGCCTGCGCGGCGCGCATCGCGCTCGACGGCCCGGACGCAGCGCTCGACTGCCGAACGGGCGTTGCCATAGCGGCGGTTGTAGCGATCACCGTAGCGATAGTCGCGGTCACGATACCTGTCGCGATAGCGGTCGTCGTAACGATAGTCGCCGTAGCGGTCGCGATTCTTCCCAACAGCGCTGGCAACGGCGGCAATGCCACCCAGAATCACTGCACCGGCGATCACGTCGCCGGCATCGATACCGTCATTGTCATGACGGGCTTGGGCCGGAGTTGCGCCTGCCAGCGCCATTGCGCCCACGGCAGCCGTTGCGATCCCACCCTTCGCAAAAAGCTTGTTCTTGGTGCTCATCAGAGGTTCTCCTCGTCTGGCCGTGGCGGGATTGCCTCGGCGTTGAGGAACCTTCTAGATGAACGGGGCTGTGGCGAGGCTGAATTGCGGTTACAGCCGACGTTCAGAAAAATACCCCTTTTTCTGAATGCGCTATTGTGCGCCCTCGGGGATATCAGTCTCCCGAGTAGGACACCCTGTAGGTGGATTGCGCCGCCGCCGCGATCTCGCCCTCGGTCAATGGCACCTTCTGCAGGACGCCGAGCACATGATTGCCCGCCTGGTCGGAGAAATGCGGCGATTGCGGATCGCCCGAGACGCCGCCTGCGGTGACCATCCAGGCCTCCGGCCCTTGCGGGGAGAAGGCGACGACCGCGACGATGCTGTTCCCGCGGCTGTTGTAACGGCGCCGTTGCCCTGCAACCTCATCCGCATTGCTGGTTGCTAGGCTTCCGGTCCAACCGGGGGTAAACGGCACGGGCAGGCTCGGCTTGAGATCGTCGAACGCCTGCCGGACGGCGCCGTCATTGCGCTGGTATCGGTGGACCTCGCCCCATGGCACGCGCCAATCGCCCCACTGTCTCTCCAGCTTGGTCACGGCCGCCTCCAGCGCCGCGAGGAGCTGTTCGTCACTGGCCGCGCGATAGCCGGCAAAATCGGCCGCGTAGGTATAGCGTTCCGCCGATCCGTCCTTGTTGGTCTCGTGCAGCGCCTCGATCCATTCGATCGCCAGCGCCTGCACCTGGTCGGTCGCCGACCAGCGCTGGTCCCATCGGGCAAGCGCCTCGGCAGGCGCCGCCAGCCGCGTCTTGCGCTCGCCTGCGCCCATCCTTCGCTGGGCCTGCGCCAGCTTGTCGAGCAGGCCGTCAAACGCCGGCTGGTAGGTATCGTAGGCGGCATCGCGCAACCGGGCCACGGTCCAGCCATCAGCCCCGATGAGCAGCTTGAGCGCATGATCCGAGCGAGGATTCCAGCCGAACCGATCGATATCGTCGGGGTATTCTGCCGGGTCGAACGTGCCCGGCCCTGCGGCGGACCAGGGATCGTTGTTCACATTGTAGACGTAGCCCGAGGCCGGATCGATCGCGCTGGGCAGTTCATCGATGCCGCGCAGCGCGCCCCAGGCCGCCGCCGGATTATTTCCATCAACGATCGAATGATGGTCGAAACTGTCGTCTTTCGTGGGGAGGAACTGAGGCAGCAACAGCGCGATCCGTCCGTCGGCATCGGCATAGACAGTGTTGTTCGAGCTGTTCGCCCGCCGCTTGGCGACCTCAAGGTAGTCGTTCAAGCTGGTCGCCTTGGTGCGCAGGAAGCTTTGCTCGAGCGCTTCCACCGGGCGATGCATCAGCGCCGTCGAAACGAGCTTGCCGCCTTCGAGCCGGGTCACCGGGCCGTGATGTGTCGCCAGGGTCCGGAAGCTGCGGGTTTCGAAGGATCCGTCGGCCATACGGACCTTGATGTCGACCTGCCGCGGGGTGATCTCGCGAAGCTCCTCACCGAAGCGATAGGTCATCCGGCCAGTGTCGTCAGTCTCGAAGGCGACTGCAAAATGATCGACATTGTCGAGCCCGCTGGTGGTGTGCATCCAGCCCAGCCGCCGATTGAAGCCCTGGTAGACGAAGAACTGCCCCCATGTGACCGCGCCGTAAGCGTCAAGCCCCTCGCCCGAACGCATGTGCACCACGTCGCGGAAGAACAGGGTCGTGTGCGGATTGATCAGCAGGAGTGTGCGTCCATCCGCGCTCAGCTTGGGCGCGATGGCGATGCCGTTGGAACCGGCGTGTTCGGCCGGCATGGCGCGGCTGGCGACCTTGGGTGCCTCCTGCCCGTCGCCGTAGAAGGCCTTGAGCGCTGACAATGGCACCTGGGTGAAATCGGCCCCGATGCTCCCTTCCGAGAACCCTAGCGGCATCCAGGGTTCAAACTTTGTGAAGGCCTTGGGCCGGACCTCCGGATGATCGGCCAGGTACTGGTTGAGACCCGCCGCCCAGGCCCGGCACAGTTCCTGCAACCATGCTGGCGAACCGGCATAGCGGGCCCGCAAGTCGGCCTCGTCGATCCACAGGCGCTGGCGCAGGTCGGACCACAAGGCCCCTTCGCCTTCCGCTTCGGCAAGGCGCCCGAGGTTTTCGAGGTAGTTGCGTTCGATGCGGGGAAAATCGTCCTCGGCCTGGGCGTAGATCATGCCGAACACGGCATCGGCATCGGACTCGCCTTCGACATGTGCCACACCGATGGTGTCGCGCCGGATGGTCGCCTCATAGGCTGGCGTTCCGATCGCGGCTCCGGCCAGTAACGACAAGAACATAAGGCATTTCCCCTCTCACAGCGAAAACTCGTCCGGGCCCGAGGTTCTGTCAAGCAGCCATGGAAAAAGGGCGGCCGCACCGCAGTGCAACCGCCCTTCAGGAATTCCTTCGGAACTCGGTGCGCTTACGCGTCTTCGAATTCTTCCTCGTCGTCGTTCATGACCGGGCCCGAATCCTGGCCCTTGGCGTCCATGTCGCGGTCGACGAATTCGATGATCGCCATCTGCGCAGCGTCGCTCTCGCGATAGCCGGCCTTGATGATGCGGGTGTAGCCGCCGTCGCGATCACCGAAACGCTCGGCCAGAACGTCGAACAGCTTCTTGAGCTGCGTCTCGTCACCGAGGCGGCTCATGGCCAGGCGACGGTTCGAAAGGCCGCCACGCTTGGCCAGCGTGATCAGCTTCTCGACATAGGGGCGCAGTTCCTTCGCCTTGGGCAGCGTTGTCTGGATCTGCTCGTGCTTGATCAGCGCGGCAGCCATGTTGCGGAACAGGGCCTTGCGGTGGCCCGACTTGCGGCCCAGCTTGCGCTGCGAAATACCGTGACGCATTTTACTTCATCCTTCGTTCGTAGGGGGCCCGTGTGAGGTAGCCCGATCCGGGCCGGATTAAGGGGTCCGGCCCATGCCCCGTGCGAGGTGTTAGCCCAGCAGCTCCTGTTCGAGCTTCTTGGCCATTTCCTCGATGTTCTCAGGCGGCCAGCCGGGGATGTCCATGCCGAGGCGCAGACCCATGCTGGAGAGCACTTCCTTGATCTCGTTGAGCGACTTGCGGCCGAAATTCGGCGTGCGCAGCATCTCGGCCTCGGTCTTCTGGACCAGATCGCCGATGTAGATGATGTTGTCGTTCTTGAGGCAGTTGGCCGAACGGACCGACAGCTCAAGCTCGTCGACCTTCTTGAGCAGGTAACGGTTGAGCTGGTTGGCGTCGTCTTCCTGCGGGGCAGCAGCCTGACCGATCATAGCCGACTGTGGCTGCGGGATGCCGTCTTCGAAGTGGACGAACAGCGTCAGCTGGTCCTGCAGGATGCGCGCGGCATAGGCGATCGCATCTTCCGGGGTGACGGTGCCGTCGGTTTCGATGGTCAGCGAGAGCTTGTCGTAGTCGAGCTCCTGCCCGACGCGGGCGTTCTCTACCTTGTAGCTCACCTGGCGAACCGGCGAATAGAGCGAGTCGACCGGGATCAGGCCGATCGGCGCATCCACCGGACGGTTCTGCACGGCGGGAACATAGCCCTTACCGGTGTCGGCAGTGAGCTCCATGTTGAGCGTCGCGCCTTCGTCGAGGTGGCAGATCACGAGATCCTTGTTCATGACCTCGATATCGCCCGAAACGGCGATGTCGCCAGCCTTCACCTCGCCCGGGCCGGTGGCCGAGAGCTGCAGGCGCTTGGGGCCTTCGCCTTCCATCTTGAGGGCGATCTGCTTCACGTTGAGGACGATATCGGTCACGTCTTCGCGCACGCCAGCAAGCGAGGAGAATTCGTGCAGCACGTTCTCGATCTTGATCGAGGTGATGGCCCCGCCCTGAAGCGAGCTGAGGAGGACGCGGCGCAGCGCGTTGCCCAGCGTAAGGCCAAAGCCACGCTCGAGCGGCTCGGCCACGAAAGTCGCCTTGCGACCCTTGTCGCCGCCTTCCTTGATGTCGAGCGTGTTGGGTTTCTTAAGTTCCTGCCAGTTCTTCATATTGACGGACATGGATTTCCCCTAGGGTTCTAAAAACGGACGGGACCGGCGGCGCTGGAGAGCACGTCCGGTCCGAGAAACAGGCGGCAACCCGAAGGTGCCGCCCGGCAGGTTCGGATCAGACGCGACGGCGCTTGGACGGCCTCACCCCGTTATGCGGGATCGGCGTCACGTCGCGGATCGACGTGATGTTGAAGCCGACAGCGGCGAGACCGCGCAGCGCGCTCTCACGACCCGAACCCGGGCCCTTCACTTCGACTTCGAGAGTGCGCACACCGTGTTCGGCGGCCTTCTTGCCGGCGTCGTCAGCAGCAACCTGTGCTGCATACGGCGTCGACTTGCGGCTGCCCTTGAACCCCATCATGCCGGCGCTGGACCAGCTGATCGCATTGCCCTGCGCATCGGTGATGGTGATCATGGTGTTGTTGAAGCTGGCGTTGATATGCGCAACGCCGCTGCTGATGTTCTTCTTGTCACGGCGCCGTACTTTGGCGGGTTCGCGTGCCATGGTTCGTATTCCTCTTTACTATCGAGAGAAGGGAAAAGCTTTGGGGCAGGCCCCGCGGCTTACTTCTTCTTCCCGGCGATGGGCTTCGCCTTACCCTTGCGGGTACGGGCATTGGTGTGCGTGCGCTGTCCGCGAACGGGCAGGCCGTTACGATGACGCAGGCCGCGATAGGAACGAAGGTCCATCAGGCGCTTGATGTTCATCGCGGTGTTGCGACGCAGGTCACCTTCCACCGTGTAATCGGCGTCGATCGTTTCACGGATGCGCAGGACTTCCTCGTCCGACAGATCCTGAACGCGACGGCTGTGATCGATGCCCAGCTTGTTGGCGATTTCCACGGCGGTGGTACGACCGATTCCGTGAATGTAGGTCAGCGCGATGATAACGCGCTTGTTGGTGGGGATATTTACCCCGGCAATACGAGCCACTTACTTCTCCATGCTCCACAGGGGACCGACAGCGGGGCCGCCCCTATCTCATAGCGGTTTGCTCAACCCGCTCGACCGCCGACGCTTTACGCTTCAACGGCAAAAAGCCCGGTTGGCGCGCACATTGGCTGCCGCCTGCCGGACTTTGTTCGAACGTGTCGAATGAAGGCGCGCTTAGTGCGATTCTCCCCCTGCGTCAACAGGGGAAGCGCGCGTTCGACCGCGTGCGGCCGATATGGGTCGCATACGGTGGATTTCAACCTATCCTACCGCCAAGTCGCGGCGCGGTCAAAACCATGTGCATTGTCGCGCATCGGCGCGGTGCAATCAATCGTCCACGAGGGCGTCGATCGCCTCTTCCAGCGTTGGCTCCGGGCCATCGGCGGGGGCTTCCCCGGCATCGCTCTCTTCGCCCGTCGCGCCCTCTTGTTCCTCTGCAGCCACGGACGGCTTGTCGAGCCGCCCCAAGAGGGCGGCCAGCCCGTCGAGCTGCTGGGTCATAACGCCATCGACCGCCTTGGAGATCACTGCCTTCTCGTAGCGCATGGCGCCGCCGACCACATATTCCCACACGATCCGGGTGCCCTCCTCCGCTTCGGAAAGGACAATCGTGAGCACGCCGTCTGCCGGTTCGCTCTGCAGAGGGCCAAGCCCGCCACGCATGCGCAGGACCTTTTCGGGGAAGGCCTGGATTACCCGCATGTGTTCGACACTCCCTTCGAGCGTCACACGGTCGGCAGTGGGGTCTTCGGGGATCTTCTCGCAGAAGCAGCCTCCTGCCTGTGGCCTGAGCGTCATATTGGCTGCATCACCCGACCAGGTGTGCGCCGAGTTCCACCACTTGCCAGGGGAAATGAGCGCCAGCCATGTCGCCTTGGGATCGGTTGCAACAACGGCCGTGTCGCGCGTGACGAAGCTGTCATCGTCCTGCGCGACGACCTCTGCGCGTGCGTTAGAAGCGGCAAGAAGCAGCGGCACGACCAGGCCGGCAACGTAGTTTTTCATGGCGAAGATCCCTCCTTGGAAGGGAGGTCTAGGACAAAGAACCGGCGGTTGAAAGCCACCGCAACGCGCAACCCACTGCCAGCGAAATGCCGTTGCTAGCCGAGGATCTCGTCGATCGCGGCGGTTACTTCCTCGATGCTCGCCATGCCATCCACCCGGCGGACGATCCCGCGCGCTTCGTAGCCCGGGAGGATCGGCGCGGTTTTGGCGCGATACTCGACCATACGCGTGCGCACGGTCTCTTCGTTGTCATCGGGACGGCGTTTGAATTCGGTCGAGCCACACTCGTCGCACACCCCATCCTTCGCCGGCGGGTTGGCTGTATCGTGGTACAAGGCCCCGCAATCGCCGCAGGAAAAACGGCCGGTAATGCGCTCGACCAGTGCGTCGATGTCGACCTCGAGTTCGATCACGTGATCGAGCGTGCGGCCATGCTTGTTCAGCAAGCCGTCGAGCATTTCGGCCTGGACTTCGGTGCGCGGATAGCCGTCGAAGATTGCGCCAACATCAGGGCCCATCGCGGTCAGTTCGGCGTCGATCAGCTCGGACACGATTTCGTCGGAAACCAGCTCGCCGCGATCCATCACCGCCTTGGCCTTGATTCCAACCGGCGTGCCGGCCTTCACTGCGGCCCGCAGCATGTCACCGGTCGAAAGCTGGCGCATGCCATGGTGCTCGACGAGCCGCGCGCTTTGCGTTCCCTTGCCTGCGCCCGGAGGTCCGAGAAGAATGATGTTCACAGCAAACTACCCCCAACCAATTTGCGATGCCGCCTAGCGCATCCGACCCTTCAGTTTCGCCTTCTTGATCAGGTCGCCATACTGGTGCGCCAGCAGGTGCGACTGGATCTGGCTGATCGTATCGACAGTCACGTTGACCACGATCAGCAGGCTGGTTCCGCCGAGGAACAGCGGAATGCCGGTTTGGGCGATCATGTACTCCGGCACAACACAGACGATAGTCAGATAGATCGCGCCGACCACGGTGATGCGGGTCAGGACATAATCGAGATAATCCGAGGTACGCTTGCCCGGCCGGATGCCGGGAATGAAGCCGCCGTTCTTCTTCAGGTTCTCTGCGGTCTCTTCGGGGTTGAAGACGACGGCGGTGTAGAAGAAGCAGAAGAAGATGATGCCGATGGCATAGAGCGTCATGTAGAGCGGCTGACCGTGCGCGAGGTACTGGTTCAGCGTCACGATTATCGAACCGGTCGTGCTGTCCGTGTTCACCGAATTCCCGGCGAACTGCGAAATCGTCAGCGGCAACAGCAGCAAGGAGCTCGCGAAGATCGGCGGAATAACGCCGGCCGTGTTGAGCTTCAGCGGAAGGTGCGAACGATCGGCCTGCATCATGCCGCGCTGTGTGGCGCGCTTGGGATACTGGATAAGCAACCGGCGCTGGGCCCGCTCGAAGAACGAGATCAGCAGGATCAGGACAACGATCATCACGATGAAACCGATGATAATGCCGGGCGCGATCGAGCCCGTGCGACCACCCTCGAACAAGTTCGCGGTGAAGGTCGGGAACTGGGCGACGATGCCCGCCATGATGATCAGCGAAACGCCGTTGCCGATGCCGCGGCTGGTGATCTGCTCACCCAGCCAGAGGAGGAACATGGTGCCGCCGACGAGGCTGATGACCGCGCCGACGCGGAACATGTAGCCCGGCTGCACGACCGCCTGGATGCCCTGCGAATTGGCGAAGCTTTCAAGGCCCGAAGCCAGGAACCAGCCCTGGATCACGCACAGGAACACGGTGCCATAGCGGGTGTACTGGTTGAGCTTCTGCCGCCCCGAGGCGCCCTCTTTCTTGAGCGCGGCGAGCGTGGGATGCAGCGCGGCGGCCATCTGCACCACGATCGAGGCGGTGATGTAGGGCATCACGCCGAGGGCGATGAGGCTCATGCGCTCGAGGCTGCCGCCGGTGAACATGTTGAACATGTCGACGATACCGCCGCTCGTCACGTCCGCGAGATCACGCAGCGCGATCGGGTTGATGCCCGGCAGCGGAACGAAGCTCAGGAAGCGGAAGACGATCAGCGCACCGATGGTGAACCAGATGCGGTTCTTCAGCTCGGTGGCCTTGGAGAAATTGGCGAGACTGAGATTGCTCGCGATGCTGTCGGCGCGTGATGCCATGGAACTTCTAATGCCCTAACTCGTCGCCGGACCCTCCCGGCTCGGAAAGGTTAAATAGGGAGCGGGTAGCCCGATGTCGAACCCCCACTCCCCGATTTCTTCGATTACTTGGCTTTCGCGGCCTTGTTGGCTTCCGCGCGAGCAGCCTTCTTTTCGTGCTCGGGCGTGGCCGGAGCGGCTACTTCGACGCTGCCGCCGGCCTTTTCGACCACTGCAATCGCACCCTTGGTGGCGCCGGTCACGACGAACTTGGCCTTGGCCTTGAGCTCGCCCTTGCCGAGAAGACGCACGCCGTCCTTGCCGCCACGAACCAGGCCTGCTTCGCGCAGGGCTTCTTCGGTGATGTCCTTCTTGGCATCAAGCTTCTTGGCGTCGATGAACTTCTGGACCATGCCCACGTTCACTTCGGCGTAGTCCTTGCCGAACGGGTTGTTGAAGCCGCGCTTCGGCAGGCGCATGTGCAGCGGCATCTGGCCGCCTTCGAAGCCCTTGATGGCAACGCCCGAACGGCTCTTCTGGCCCTTCTGGCCGCGACCAGCGGTCTTGCCCTTGCCCGAGCCGATGCCACGGCCGACGCGGATGCGACCCTTGCGGGCGCCTTCGTTGTCACGAATATCGTTAAGTTTCATAGTTTTGCACTCGCTTTCGCTTTGTTCGCGCTTCAATTATTGCAGACCCAAGAATTTTCGAAGGTCCGCACGTTGCATGTCTCCGTAGCGATCGTCTTCTTGCCGAATATCGAAATCATCAATGTAACGATAAATTTCGGCTGGCGGATCTTCGCACTCGCCTGTTGCAACTGCCTTCGCGAGCTCAAGAGACTTACTTTCAACCGCTCCCCAATCACCCTGCTCCTCCAGACGGAGAATTTCGCGCAGGGCAATCCGAGTGCTTTGCATTTAGTCGATCACTTCAACCAGATGCGGGATCTTGGCGATCGCACCGCGCACCTCGGGGGTGTCCTGGCGTTCGACGATCTTGTGCATCTTGTTGAGCCCGAGACCAATGAGGATCTTCTTCTGGCTCTCGGGACGGCGGATCGGCGAACCGATCTGCTTGATCTTGATGGTTTTCTTGTCAGCCATCTAACTTACTCCACGATAGCAGCGGCTTCGGCTTCCGCCTCGGCTTCGCTGGCACCGCCACGACCGAGAAGGTCGGCGACCTTCTTGCCACGACGCTGGGCAACCGACTTCGGCGAAGACTGGTTGGCGAGCGCGTCAAAGGTGGCGCGGATCATGTTGTAGGGGTTCGAGGTTCCGACCGACTTGGTCACAACGTCGGCCACGCCGAGGCTCTCGAACACGGCACGCATCGGACCACCGGCGATGATGCCGGTACCCGGAGGCGCGGTGCGAACGGTGACCTTGCCGGCCCCGAAGCGGCCGCGGCCGTCGTGATGCAGCGTGCGGCCTTCCTTGAGCGGGACGCGGATCATCTTCTTGCGCGCAGCAGCGGTCGCCTTGGTGATGGCTTCCGGCACTTCGCGTGCCTTGCCATGACCAAAGCCGACGCGGCCCGAGCCGTCACCCACGACGACCAGCGCAGCGAAACCGAAGCGCTTACCGCCCTTCACCGTCTTCGAGACGCGGTTGATGTGGACGAGCTTCTCGATGATGCCGTCATCTTCTTCCTCGCGGCGACCACGACGATCGTCACGACCACGGCCACGGCCACGGCCACCGTCACGGTTGCCACCACGGCCGCCCCGGCCCTGGCGTTCCTGCGGCTGACCTTCGGCGCCCTGGGCCGGCGACTGGTTGTCGGCAGCTTCGGACGGCGTATCGGCGACCGCCGGTTCTTCCTTGGTCACGGCATGCTCGGTCTCGGCTTCAGCGACGACTTCTTCGGTCTTCGCTTCTTCGGCCGGAGCAGCTTCAGCCTGGGCTTCCTCAGCGGGAGCTTCGGTGGCTGCGGACTCTTCGACCTGAGCTTCTTCGTTTTTCTTTTCGTCTGCCATCATCAGAACTCCAGCCCGCCTTCGCGAGCGGCATCGGCCAGCGCCTTGACGCGACCATGGAACAGGAACCCGCCGCGATCGAACACGACAGTCGTCACGCCAGCCTTCTTGGCGGCTGCAGCGATGTCCTTGCCCACCTGGGCAGCGGCATCGACATTGGCGCCCGACTTCTTCCCGCCGAGGGTCGAAGCTGCAGCAAGGGTCTTGCCTGCGGCATCGTCGATGATCTGCGCGTAGATGTGACGGCCGGTGCGGTGCACCGACAGACGCGGACGGTCGCCCGCACGGCTGCGAAGAGCGGTGCGCACACGGCGGCGGCGGCGTTCAAAGAGAGAAAGCTTTGCCATCTTACTTCTTCTTCCCTTCCTTGCGGAAGACATATTCGCCGCGGTACTTGATGCCCTTGCCCTTGTACGGCTCGGGCTTGCGCCAGCGGCGGACTTCGGCGGCAAACTGGCCAACGGCCTGCTTGTCGATGCCGGAAATCTCCACGGTGGTCTGGTCCGGGGTCTTCACCTCGAGGCCTTCCGGAACGTCGAGATCGACGTCGTGCGAATAGCCGAGCTGAAGCTTGAGCTTCTTGCCCTGCGCCTGCGCACGGTAGCCGACACCCGAGATCTCGAGCACCTTGGTGAACCCGTCGGTCACGCCTTCAACCAGGTTCGACACGAGTGTGCGCTGCATGCCCCAATAGGCGCGTGCTTGCTTGGTGTCGTTAGCCGGATTGACCTGGATTTCCTCGCCCTCGACCTTGTAGTCGATGAGGTCGGAAAGACCCATCGCGAGGGTACCCTTGGGGCCCTTCACGGTCAGCGTGCCTTCTTCGATATTGGCAGTGACCCCGCTGGGGATCGCCACCGGCTTCTTGCCAATGCGGCTCATCAGAACACCTCCGCCAGCACTTCGCCGCCGACGTTCTGCGAGCGGGCTTCCGTATCGGAAAGCACGCCCTTCGGCGTCGAGACGATGGTGATGCCAAGGCCGTTGCGGACAGTCGGAAGTTCCTTCGAACCCGAATAGATCCGGCGACCCGGCTTGGAGACGCGAGCGACGTGCTTGATTGCAGGTTCGCCCTCGAAATACTTCAGTTCGATCCGCAGCGCCTTGTGCTTGCCGCTCTCGTCCTCGCTGTAGCCACGGATGTAGCCTTCGCGGGTGAGAACCTCGAGCACGTTTGCACGAAGCTTCGAAGCGGGCGACAGGACGGAGTCCTTCTTCGCCTGCTGGCCGTTGCGGATGCGGGTGAGCATATCACCCAGGGGATCGGTCATAGCCATCTTCTAGATCCTCACCAGCTCGACTTGGTCAGGCCCGGAATCAGGCCCTTGTTGCCAAGGTCGCGCAGTTCGATGCGGTTGATGCCGAACTTGCGGTAGTAGCCGCGCGGGCGGCCGGTGGTGGCGCAACGGTTGCGGACCCGGGTCGGGTTCGCGTTGCGCGGGATTTCCGCCATCTTCAGGCGCGCGATCAGACGCTCGCTCTCATCGAGCGAGTTATCGTCCGCAATCGCCTTCAGCTTGGCGTACTTGTTTGCGTACTTCTGAACGAGCTTCTTGCGACGCTCATTCTTGTTAATGGAACTCAGTTTCGCCATGGACTTAAGCTCTCCTGGTCAGCGGCTCACGCCGCTTCCTTTTCTTCGGCTGCTTCTTCAGCCGGGAACGGGAAACCGAACAGCTTGAGCAGTTCGCGTGCTTCCTCGTCGGTTTTAGCGGTAGTGGTGACGATGATATCCATGCCACGCACCTTCTCGATCTTGTCGTAGCTGATCTCGGGGAACACGATCTGTTCCTTGAGACCCATCGCGTAGTTGCCTCGGCCGTCGAACGACTTCGGGTTGAGCCCGCGGAAGTCGCGGATACGCGGCATTGCGATGGTCACGAGGCGGTCGAGAAACTCGAACATGCGGTCGCGGCGCAGGGTTACCTTGCAACCGATCGGCATGCCTTCACGCAGCTTGAACTGCGCGATCGACTTCTTGGCCTTGGTAATGACCGGCTTCTGGCCGGCGATCAGCGCCATTTCCTCGGCAGCGGTCTGGACCTTCTTCTTGTCCTGGCTCGCTTCGCCCACGCCCATGTTGAGCGTGATCTTTTCGAGCTTGGGGACTTCAAGGCGGTTCTTGTAACCGAACTTCTCGGTCATCGCCTTGACGATCTGGTCCTCGTACTTCTGCTTCATGCGGGGGGTATAATCAGCCATCGATGGTCTCCCCGGACTTGACGGCAACGCGCACCTTCTTGCCGTCCTTCTTCGTTTCGAAGCGGACGCGGGTGGGCTTGCCTGATTTCGGATCGGCCAGGGCGACCTTGCTGATGTGCATCGGCGCTTCGAAGCGGTCGATGCCACCCTGCGGGTTGGCCTGGCTCGGCTTGCGGTGACGGGTCGCGACGTTCACGCCTTCGACGACGATCTTGCCTTCCTTCGGCATGACCTTCGCGACGGTTCCGGTCTGGCCCTTGTCCTTGCCGGACAGGACGACGACGCTGTCACCCTTCTTGATCTTAGCGGATGCCATCTTAGAGCACCTCCGGAGCGAGCGAGATGATCTTCATGAACCCGCGGCCGCGCAGTTCGCGCACCACCGGGCCGAAGATACGAGTGCCGATCGGCTCTTCGTTCTTGTTGACGAGAACCGCGGCATTGCTGTCGAAGCGGATCACGCTGCCATCGGGACGACGAACGTCCTTCTTGGTGCGCACGATAACCGCACGGTGCACATCGCCCTTCTTAACGCGGGCGCGCGGCTGGGCTTCCTTGACGGAAACCACGATCACATCGCCGACCGACGCGGTGCGACGCTTCGAGCCGCCCAGTACCTTGATGCACTGGACGCGCTTGGCGCCGCTGTTGTCCGCGACGTCGAGATTGGATTGCATCTGGATCATCGATCCGGTTCCTTCTCACTGGCTTGCCGGAACACGTCCGGCAGTTCCTTACGTCTAACTCAGTTACCTGCGGCTTCGACTTCGAGGTCGGCTTCCACCGCCTGCGTGCCGCCGGCCGTGACCCGGTCCTTGACGGCCCAGGTCTTGGTTTTCGAAATCGGCTTGGTCTCTTCGATACGAACGACGTCGCCGATGGTGTATTCGTTGTTCTCGTCGTGCGCGTGATACTTCTTCGAACGACGGATGATCTTCCCGTAGAGCGGGTGTTTCACCTTGCGTTCGACCTTCACGGTCACGGTCTTGTCGGTCTTGTCGGAGGTGACAGTCCCGATCAGGATGCGCTTAGGCATTGTCTAGCTCCTCAAGCCTTGGCTGCCGCGGTGGCGGCGCGTTCGTTCTGCAGCGTCTTGATCTTGGCGATCGAGCGGCGGACTTCGCGAACCCGGGCCGGAGCCTCGAGCTGGTTGGTCGCAGCCTGGAAACGCAGGTTGAATTGCTCGCGCTTCAGTTCGACGAGGTCAGCAGCAAGCTGGTCGTCGCTCTTGGCGCGCAGGTCTTCGATCTGGTTCTTGTTGGCCATTATTCGCCTCCCAGGTGCGAGGTGTCGCCGAGACGGGCCACGACCTTGGTCTTGATCGGCAGCTTCATCGCGGCGCGGCTGAACGCTTCCGCAGCGAGCGGGCCGGCAACACCGTCGAGTTCGAACAGGATGCGGCCCGGCTTCACGCGAGCAGCCCAGTATTCGACCGAACCCTTGCCCTTACCCTGACGGACCTCGGCAGGCTTCTTCGACACCGGAACGTCGGGGAACACGCGGATCCACAGGCGTCCCTGACGCTTGATGTGGCGGGTGATCGCACGACGCGCAGCTTCGATCTGGCGCGCGGTGATACGCTCGGGCTCGAGCGCCTTCAGGCCATAGGACCCGAAGTTCAGCGTGGTGCCGCCCTTGGCGTTGCCATGGATCTTGCCCTTGAACGCCTTGCGGTACTTGGTTTTCTTCGGTTGCAGCATGGTTCTTTCCTAATCCTGCAATCAGCGCGCCGGACGGACGCCCGAGGTCTGGGCTTCCATCATGAGGCGGTCCTGCGCGGTCGGATCGTGAGCGAGGATCTCGCCCTTGAAGATCCAGACCTTGATGCCGATGATGCCGTAGGCGGTCAGCGCTTCGGCTTCGGCATAGTCGACGTTGGCGCGCAGGGTGTGCAGCGGCACACGACCTTCGCGATACCATTCGACGCGCGCGATTTCTGCGCCGCCCAGACGGCCGCCGCAGGTGATCTTGATGCCTTCCGCACCCAGACGCAGCGCCGACTGAACGGCACGCTTCATGGCACGACGGAAAGCGACGCGGCGGACGAGCTGGTCGGCAACGCCCTGGGCGACGAGCTTGGCATCGATTTCCGGCTTGCGGATTTCAACGATGTTCAGCTTCACTTCGCTTTCGGTCATCTGCGACAGCTTGGTGCGCAGCTTTTCGATGTCCGCGCCCTTCTTGCCGATGATGACACCGGGGCGGGCAGCGTAGATCGAAACGCGGCACAGCTTGGCCGGACGCTCAATCACCACCTTCGAGATTGCCGCCTGCGGCAGGCTCTCGATGATGAACTTGCGCATCTCGATGTCTTCCTTGAGCAGCTTGGCATAGTCACGCCCTTCGGCGTACCAGCGGCTGTCCCAGGTACGGTTGATCTGCAGGCGCAGACCGATCGGATTGCTCTTCTGACCCATCTTACGCCTCTTCCATTTCGCGCACGACGATCCGCAGCCGGCTGAACGGCTTGAGGATCCGGGTGGACTTGCCACGGCCGCGGGTGTGGAACCGCTTCATGGTGATCGACTTGCCGACCGAGGCTTCCGCCACGACAAGCGCATCGACGTCCAGATTGTGGTTGTTTTCCGCATTGGCGATCGCCGAAGCGAGCACCTTGCTGGCGTCACGCGCCATCGCCTTCTTCGAGAAGGCGAGGATGTTCATGGCCTCTTCGGCCTTCTTGCCGCGGATCAGCTCGGCAACGAGGTTCAACTTCTGCGCGGAACCACGGATCGTGGTACCGACAGCCAGCGCCTCATTGTCGGCGACGCGACGGGGTGCCTTTGCCTTGCTCATTAGCGCTTGCCCTTCTTGTCGGCAGCGTGGCCGGGGAAGTTGCGCGTCGGAGCGAACTCACCAAGCTTGTGGCCGACCATTTCTTCCGAAACGGAGACGGGGATGAACTTCTGCCCGTTGTAGACGTTGAACGTCAGGCCAACGAACTGCGGGAGGATGGTCGAACGGCGCGACCAGGTCTTGATCGGCTTGTTGCTGTTCGCATCCTGTGCGTCCTCCGCCTTCTTGAGAAGGCTGAGTTCGACGAACGGTCCTTTCCAGACGGAACGTGCCATCTTGTCTTACCTCTTCTTCTTGGCGTGGCGCGAACGGATGATCATCTTGTCCGTCTGCTTGTTGTTGCGAGTGCGAGCGCCCTTGGTCGGCTTGCCCCACGGCGTAACCGGATGACGGCCACCCGAGGTGCGGCCTTCACCACCACCGTGCGGGTGATCGACCGGGTTCTTGGCGACACCGCGGGTCAGCGGCTTCACGCCCATCCAGCGCTTGCGGCCGGCCTTGGCGAAGTTCTGGTTCTGGTTGTCGGGGTTCGACACCGCGCCAACCGTACCCATGCAGTCCGCCCGCAGGTAACGCTGCTCGCCCGAGTTGAGGCGCGCAATGACCATGCCGCGGTCACGACCGACGATCTGGACATAGGTGCCTGCGCTGCGAGCGATCTGGCCGCCCTTGCCCGGCTTCATCTCCACGTTGTGGCAGATGGTGCCGACCGGCATCTGGCCCAGCAGCATGGCGTTGCCCGGCTTCGTATCGCACTTCTCGGCCGCGATCACCTTGTCGCCGACAGCGAGACGCTGCGGGCAGATGATGTAGGCCAGTTCACCGTCGTCATACTTGATGAGCGCGATGAAGGCGGTGCGGTTGGGATCGTACTCGATCCGCTCGACGGTGCCTTCGACGTCCCACTTGCGACGCTTGAAGTCGATGTAGCGGTACTTCTGCTTGTGACCGCCAGCCATGCCGCGCGAGGTGACATGACCCTTGTTGTTCCGGCCACCGGTCTTGCGCTTGCCTTCCGTGAGCGACTTGACCGGCTTGCCCTTCCACAGGCCGGACTTGTCGACAAGGATGAGGCCGCGGCGTGCGGGGCTCGTCGGTTTGTAGTTCTTGAGTGCCATCTTTAGTTCCTACGTCCCTTGGCCTCAGATACCGCTCGTGATGTCGATCATTTCACCCTCGGCGAGGGTGACGATCGCCTTCTTCACGTCGGAGCGCTTGTAGGGCTTGCCCTTCCAGCGCTTGGTCTTGCCCTTCACGACGATCGTGTTCACGCCCACGACCTTCTTGTCGTAGATCGCTTCCACCGCTTCCTTGATCTGCGGTTTCGTCGCGTCGCCTGCCACCTTGAACACAACAGCGTTCTGTTCCGAAGCCAGGGTCGACTTCTCGGTGATGTGCGGGGCGAGGATCACGTCGTAGTGACGCGCATCGATTTCCTGCTTCTTAGCCATTGAAGCGCGCCTCCAGCTTTTCGACCGCGTCCTTGGTCAGGACCAGCGTGTCGTGGTTGAGGATGTCGTAGACATTGGCGCCCATCGCCGGGAGAACGTTGACACCCTTGAGGTTGCCAGCGGCCTTCTTGAAGCCGTCGTTCACGCTTTCGCCGTCGATCACCAGGACCTTGCCGTTCCAGCCGGCCTTGTCGAAGTGAACCTTGAGAGCCTTGGTCTTGGCGTCCTTGAGCTCGAGGCTGTCGACAACCACGAGGCCGTCCTTCGCCTTGCTCGAAAGCGCCATCTTGAGGCCGAGCGCACGGATCTTCTTGTTGAGCGAAGGCTCGAAGTCGCGCTTGCGCGCACCGTGGGCCTTGCCGCCGCCGATGAAGATCGGAGCTGCACGGTCGCCGTGACGGGCGGTACCGCCACCCTTCTGGCGGCCGAACTTCTTGCCGGTGCGGGCAACATCCGAACGCTCGCGCGTCGGACGGGCGGTGCCACGGCGGTTTTCCAGCTGCCAGGTGACGACGCGGTGCAGGATGTCGGCACGCGGCTCGACCCCGAACACGGCATCGTTGAGCTCAATATCGCCCGACGCCTTACCGTCGATTTTCTGGACCTTGACCTTCACGATCAGGACTCCTTGTTCTCATCCGAGGCCGCATCGGCTTCGGGGGCGTTGTTCTCGGCTGCGTCGGCTGCCGGAGCTTCCTTTTCAGCTTCAGCGGCCAGCGCTTCCTGCTGCTCGACCGAAACCTGCTCGACCACTTCGTGCTCGGCAGCGGATTCAACCAGACCGGCAGGTGCGTCGTCGGTCTTGGTTTCGTCGGCATTGCGGCGCATCGCACCCGGGAACGGCAGGTTCTCAGGGAGCGGAAGCTTCACAGCGTCACGAACCAGCAGCCAGCCGTTCTTCGAGCCAGGGACCGAACCCTTGACGAAGATCAGGCCGCGGTCGGCGTCGGTACGCACGACTTCGAGGTTCTGCTGGGTGCGCTGACGGTCGCCCATGTGGCCGGCCATCTTCTTGTTCTTGAACACGCGGCCCGGATCCTGGCGGTTACCCGTCGAACCGTGGGCACGGTGGCTGATCGAGACACCGTGGGTGGCGCGCATACCGCCGAAACCCCAACGCTTCATCGCGCCGGCGAAACCCTTACCCTGGGTGTGGCCGGTGATGTCGACCTTCTGGCCGGCAATGAAGTGGTCTGCAGTGATCGTCGCGCCGACGGGGAGGAGGCCTTCCTCGTCGTTCACGCGGAACTCCGCGACCTTCATCTTGAGGCCAACTTCAGCCTTGGCGAACTGTTCGCGCTGCGGCTTGTTGACATTCTTCTGCTTGGCTTCGCCAGCACCCAGCTGGACGGCGAAATAGCCGTCACGGTCAGCCGTGCGCTGCGAAACGACCTGGCAGTTTTCCAGCGACAGAACGGTCACGGGAACGTGACGTCCATCCTCCTGGAACAGGCGGGTCATCCCGACTTTCTTTGCGATAACGCCAGTGCGCATCGTCGTAACTCCTACACAGAGGCATACGAGGCCCATCCCCGCATGCTTGCCAGCCCAAATTGTATGCATCGCCCCGTCCGGGCTGAGTGCCTGCCGTGCCGGTTGGCTTGGCGGGCTAGACGGGGGACGCAGCCCGGATCAGATCCGGCGGTATCCCAATGTCTTGCCGATCCTGCTGGATCAGCGGGGCCGTTGGAGCCCCTGAACTCTCGGCCGGTTTAAGGTCAGGGCCGACTGACCGGAGACAAGGTGGCTTAGGCCAGCTTGATCTCGACGTTCACGCCAGCAGCAAGGTCGAGCTTCATCAGCGCGTCGACGGTCTGGGCGTTGGGCTGCACGATGTCGAGCAGCCGCTTGTAGGTGCGCACCTCGAACTGCTCGCGCGACTTCTTGTCGATATGCGGGCCGCGGTTCACGGTGAACTTCTCGATGCGCGTCGGCATGGGAATGGGGCCACGAATAAGAGCGCCCGTGCGACGCGCGGTGTCTGCGATTTCGCCAGTTGCCTGGTCGAGAACGCGATGGTCGAACGCCTTGAGGCGAATGCGGATATTCTGAGCTTCCATTACCTACACCGATGCGAAAGAGCCAATGGACCGTTTCCGATCCACAAAAAAGAAAGGCCTGCCCTAATTGGCCCGGTTTCCCGGATCGGGCGACCTTCCAAAAAATTCCTTATCGAAGGGGACGAATCCCCGTCTGTGGGCGCGCATATACGGGTGACACCCGTGTCTGGCAACCCCCGATTTCCGCCATTTTTCCGGATGGCGGATTTGGGTGCGACAGACCGTGCCGATTGGCCGATCACGCACCCTCGAAAGTCGGCCGTGAAAGCGAGAGCCCGCCCCCTTTTGCAAGGGAGCGGGCCCCTAACTTTCAGCAGTCTGAGACGAAGATTACTTGGTGATCTTCGAAACGACGCCCGAACCGACGGTGCGGCCGCCTTCGCGGATAGCGAAGCGCAGACCTTCGTCCATGGCGATCGGAGCGATCAGCTTGACCGAGATGGTCACGTTGTCGCCCGGCATCACCATTTCCGTGCCTTCGGGAAGGATCACTTCGCCGGTGACGTCGGTGGTGCGGAAGTAGAACTGCGGACGGTAGTTGGCGAAGAACGGCGTGTGACGGCCACCTTCGTCCTTCGACAGAACGTAGACTTCGGCGCTGAACTCGGTGTGCGGGTTGACCGAACCGGGCTTCGCAAGCACCTGACCACGCTCGACGTCTTCACGGCCGATGCCGCGGATGAGCGCACCGATGTTGTCGCCGGCTTCACCGCGATCAAGCAGCTTGCGGAACATTTCGACGCCGGTGACGGTGGTCTTCTGCGTGTCGCGGATACCAACGATTTCGACTTCGTCGCCGACGTTCACAACGCCGGTTTCGACGCGGCCGGTAACAACCGTACCACGGCCCGAGATCGAGAACACGTCTTCGATCGGCATCAGGAATGCCTGGTCGACCGGACGTTCCGGCTGCGGGATGTGCTCGTCGACAGCGTTCATCAGCTCGATGATCGAGTTCTTGCCGATTTCGTCGTCGCGACCTTCGAGAGCGGCCAGAGCCGAACCCTTGACGATCGGAATGTTGTCGCCGTCGAAGTCGTAGCTCGAAAGCAGTTCGCGAACTTCCAGTTCGACGAGCTCGAGGATTTCCTCGTCATCGACCTGGTCGACCTTGTTCATGTACACGACCAGAGCCGGAACGCCGACCTGACGGGCAAGCAGGATGTGCTCGCGGGTCTGCGGCATGGGGCCGTCAGCAGCGTTCACAACCAGGATAGCGCCGTCCATCTGCGCCGCACCGGTGATCATGTTCTTCACGTAGTCGGCGTGACCCGGGCAGTCGACGTGCGCATAGTGACGCGCAGAGGTTTCATACTCGACGTGTGCAGTCGAGATGGTGATGCCGCGCTCGCGCTCTTCGGGAGCCTTGTCGATGTTGGCGAAGTCGACAGCCGAACCGCCGTGGGTTTCAGCCATTACCTTCGTGATTGCCGCCGTCAGCGTGGTCTTGCCGTGGTCGACGTGACCGATGGTGCCGATGTTGCAGTGCGGCTTGTTCCGCTCAAATTTTTCCTTAGCCATTTCTCAAATAACCTCTGAGTTGAAATTGAATCCTTGCGGGAAGGACGGCACCCGCTGAATCAGGCGCCGCCCCTAGACCCTGTCGCCTGCTTACGCAAGCTTCTCCTTGACTTCCTGCGCGACATTCGCCGGCACTTCATCGTAGTGGCTGAACTGCATCGTGTACTGGGCGCGGCCCTGGGTGAACGAGCGCAGTTCGTTGACGTAACCGAACATGTTGGCGAGCGGCACATTGGCTTCGACAACCTGGGCATTGCCGCGGCTGTCGGTGCCTTGGATCTGGCCGCGACGCGAGTTGAGGTCGCCGATGACGTCGCCGAGGTAATCCTCGGGAGTCACGACTTCAACCTTCATGATCGGCTCGAGCAGCTTGATGCCTGCCTTGCTGGCAACTTCGCGCATCGCGCCGCGTCCGCAGATTTCGAACGCGATCGCCGACGAGTCGACGTCATGGTAGGCACCGTCGATCAGGCGGATGGTGAAGTCGATGATCGGGAAGCCGACGAGGTGGCCGCTTTCGGCCTGCTCGCGAAGACCCTTTTCGAGAGCCGGGATGTATTCGCGCGGAATGTTACCGCCCTTGATCTCGTCTTCGAAAATGATGCCCTGGCCACGTTCACCCGGAGTGACGACAACCTTGGCGCGACCGAACTGGCCCGAACCACCCGACTGCTTCTTGTGGGTGTAGTCGACCTCGACTTCGCGGGCGAGCGATTCACGGTAAGCCACCTGCGGCGCACCGACGTTCGCTTCGACCTTGAATTCGCGCTTCATGCGATCGACGAGAATGTCGAGGTGAAGCTCGCCCATACCCTTGATGATCGTCTGGCCCGATTCGTGATCGGTCGAAACGCGGAACGAGGGATCCTCGGCAGCCAGGCGGTTGAGCGCGACGCCCATCTTTTCCTGGTCGGCCTTGGTCTTGGGCTCCACCGACAGCTCGATCACCGGCTCGGGGAATTCCATCCGCTCGAGAATGATCGGCTTGGCTGGATCACACAGGGTGTCACCCGTGGTGGTGTCCTTCATCCCCGCCAGAGCGACGATGTCGCCGGCGAATGCTTCTTCGATGTCCTCGCGGTTGTTCGAGTGCATCAGCAGCATGCGGCCGATCTTTTCCTTCTTGTCCTTCACCGAGTTCAGGACCGAACCCTTCGAGAGCTTGCCCGAATAGATGCGCGTGAAGGTGAGCGAGCCGACGAACGGGTCGTTCATGATCTTGAACGCCAACGCGGCAAAGGGCTCATCATCGCTCGAAGGACGCGTTTCTTCGACTTCGCTGTCCGGCAGAACGCCCTTGATGGCAGGAACGTCGAGCGGCGAAGGCATGTAGTCGACCACGGCGTCGAGCAGCGGCTGAACGCCCTTGTTCTTGAAGGCCGAACCACACAGCACCGGAACGAACGCGCGCTCCATCGTGCCCTTGCGAATCAGGCGCTTAAGCGTCGCTGCGTCGGGTTCTTCGCCTTCGAGGTAGGCTTCCATCACGTCGTCGTCCTGCTCGACGGCAGTCTCGACCAGCTTTTCGCGATATTCGGCAGCCTTGTCGGCGAGGTCATCGGGGATGGCGACGAATTCGTACTTCGCGCCGAGATCCTCGGCCTGCCACACGATGCCGCGCATGTTGACGAGGTCGACGACGCCCTTGAGGTTGCTTTCCGCGCCGATCGGCAGATACAGCACCAGTGGGGTCGCGCCGAGACGATCTACAATCGACTGAACGCAGTAGTAGAAGTCTGCGCCGGTACGGTCGAGCTTGTTGATGAAGCACATCCGGGGAACGCCATACTTGTCGGCCTGGCGCCACACGGTTTCGGATTGCGGTTCAACACCGGCAACGCCGTCGAACACTGCAACCGCACCGTCGAGCACGCGCAGCGAACGTTCGACTTCAATGGTGAAGTCGACGTGGCCGGGGGTGTCGATGATGTTGATGCGGTGCTTGGGCTGGGTCGCGCGCAGCGCTTCCGGATCGGACATCGGGTCCATCGTGGAATCTTCGCCGGTCCAGAACGTAGTCGTCGCGGCCGAGGTGATGGTGATCCCGCGCTCCTGCTCCTGCTCCATCCAGTCCATGGTCGCGGCGCCGTCATGGACTTCGCCGATCTTGTAGGACTTGCCGGTGTAGTAGAGGATACGCTCGGTCGTGGTGGTCTTGCCGGCATCGATGTGAGCCATGATGCCGATGTTGCGGTACCGCTCGAGCGGATATTCGCGTGCCATGTTAAGTCTCCATGAGAGGGCCTTCCCCCCTCGAAAAAATTGCCAGCGCCAGGGTTACCAGCGGTAGTGCGAGAAGGCGCGGTTGGCGTCAGCCATGCGGTGCGTATCCTCGCGCTTCTTGACGGCGTTGCCGCGGTTGTTCGCCGCATCCATCAGCTCGCCCGAGAGACGGGCGGACATGGTGGTTTCGGGGCGACCGCGAGCGGCGCTGATCAGCCAGCGGATGGCGAGTGCCTGGGCGCGCTCGGGGCGAACCTCGACCGGCACCTGGTAGGTGGCACCACCGACGCGGCGCGAACGCACCTCGACCTGCGGCTTCACATTGTCGAGCGCTGCATGGAACAGCTCGACCGGGTTCGCCTTGGCCTTGGCTTCGACGGTGTCGAGCGCGCCATAGACGATACGCTCGGCAGTGGATTTCTTTCCGTCGAGCATGAGGTTGTTCATGAACTTCGACAGGACCTGATCACCAAACTTGGGATCGGGCAGGATGACCCGCTTCTCGGGACGACGACGACGTGACATCTTCTATAACTCCTTTGGAGTTCGGATCGGTTCCGGCCCATCTCCCCCGCCCAGTCACCCGATGATCCAACCGGTCCCGTATCGGGTGGTTGGCCAGGTGAGAGGACGCGGAGCGGGCTGGTGCCGCACCCGACCTGATTACTTCGGCCGCTTGGCGCCGTACTTCGAACGGCTCTGCTTGCGGTCCTTAACACCCTGCGTGTCGAGCACGCCGCGCAGCACGTGGTAGCGCACGCCCGGAAGGTCGCGCACACGGCCGCCGCGGATCAGCACGACGCTGTGTTCCTGCAGGTTGTGGCCTTCGCCCGGGATGTAGGAGATGACTTCGCGCTGGTTGGTCAGGCGCACCTTGGCGACCTTGCGCAGAGCGGAGTTCGGCTTCTTCGGCGTCGTGGTATAGACGCGGGTGCAAACGCCGCGCTTCTGCGGGTTCTGCTCCATCGCAGGGACCTTGGACTTGGTCTTCTGCGGGGTGCGGCCCTTGCGGACCAGCTGGTTGATAGTCGGCATAAGTACTCTTCACCGTATGATCTGGTGACACGATGCTGGATGCCGAGTGAAATGTGTGGGTTCGCGCGTCCCGCAAGCGTTGCCGTGGCACCGCATGGGGCATTGTCGCACGAGCCTGAAGCACTCCACCCACGGCCAGCACGGCCACCGGGTTACTTTGACGGCTGCCCCGAAAGCGTTTCCCGTAGGAACCGCCCCAATAGAAAAGAGCCATGCCGCAACGCGACTGGCCCCCGGGACTGACCGGCAATGTTCAGCTCTATTGACCTGAGGACGATGGCGCCACGAGTGGAATCACCTGCCTCGGTTGGGCGCGCATCTATGTCGGAATGTTGGAAAGGTCAAGGGCGGCGGAGACTTGATCCTGACCCACCTCGCAGATCAGCAAAACGGTTGCTGGATGGAATGCCGAGCGGCGTACCTACTGTTTCAGCGGAATTCGGCCATGATGGTTGTTTGGCCGTCAGGTCGACGGGATTCCCGGATTTCGTAGGCAATTGCGTCGATCGTTCCATCTGCTGCCAGTTCGAGCCCCCCAGGCTTGGTCTTAGACCACTTGACCTGCACGCCTGGGAGGACACGAACCTTGGACGTGACCAGAACCGTCTGCGGCTGGGCCCCGTCGCTGCGTTCGCTTGCTGCCGCCGCTTGTGGAAGGAAAAGCGCGAAGGCAAGAAAAACGCAAGAAAACTGGTGAGTTCTCATTCTGCGAGTTTGCGTCCAACCCGCTCAAAACGTGAGTTATTTACGGTGATTGTAACGTTACAAGTTACCAACCTACAGGAAAGCTTCAGCTTGCGGAGCCGTCCGGTTGGAATAATCCTGAAAATGTAAATTCGCTTTAATACGTTACATTCATTGGGGTGGGCCTATGTCGGCAATAGAAGGTCCGGACATTATATTTGAGCATCAGCTCCGGATCGAAGTCTCAAAGATTCTCGCCGATCCTCTTTTCAAGCGGTCGCCTACGCAATGCCGCCTCCTTCAGTTCCTGCTGGCCCGCACAATTGGAGGCAACCGAGCGCCGACCCAGCATGAGATTGCGGTGGATGCGCTTGGAAGGCCCGAGAACTTCGATCCGGCGATAGATAGCTATCCGCGCGTGCAGGTCTCACGCCTGCGCAAGAATCTCGAAAGCTATTATGCCCGAAACCTGCCCACAAATCGGTTGAAGGTGTCGATCGAGGAGGGAAGCTATCGCCTCACGTTAATCCGCGCGAAGCAAGATCAGTCCGAAAGCCGTACGCCATCGGGCCAAAGGCCGATTGCCAGTGACGCAGATCCGCCTGCACGCAGCATCACTTCGACCATTCCAATCCTTCTGTCGATTGCCGTCGTGGTTGCTTCGTTCATCGTCGGCTACTTCGCCTTGAAGGACCTTACAGGAATGGGCCAGGGGCCGTCCGGTCCACCGGCGGTTGAACTTAAGGTGATCGAGGCTCCGGGATGGGCGACCTCAGGAGGAAGCACTATTGGGCACGAGCTGGAGCGGATTGCGCGTATCCAGCTCTCCAATTCCTTTGTCTCCAAGCCCTATCAGGATCGCTTTGTCGACGATCCCGCCGACTATGTCGTCACAATCGACATGGGGGTCGGTGATAGTCGCGAACCCGAAATCCATCTATCGATGATGAACGCAAATTCTGAAGTTCTGTTCGCCGACCGGATTGCGGTCGACTTCTCCGATCTGGAAAACGCGCGCGACGATCTTGAGGCGGCCCTGATCTACCTGACTTCTCCCAATGGCGTGATTGCGCTCGATCAGCTGAAGAAGATCGGCTCACGGCCAGCGAATGGATATCAATGCTTCGTCCGTGTGGAAAATATGCGGACAGACGGCGCCACGGCGGCCCGACTGGTCGAGGAATGTCTCAAGAAATTTCCCGATAGCGACTATCGCTCGTTCTGGCTGGCCCGGAAATCCTACGGTTTTTACCAAGCAAAGGCAGCCTCGGGCCAAAGCCTGGAGCGAGAGGGAGAGGGATGGTCGTACTTGCGGCAGGCCATAAAGATTGATGAATACAACCCTTTCGCCAACTTCGTGGCGGCGAAGCTCGAACTCGCCAATGACAATTGCGACGCGGCGATCGGCTTCATCCGGCGGGCGGTAGAACGGGGCAGCTCCTACCCCACGCTTGTCGCTGCGCTCGAGGCGGATGCTTCGTCATGCCTGGCACCATCGGAAGTACGCGAGTTGCAAGCGAGGCTGCGCCCAATGGTGGAACGCAACCCGTCTCCCGACGCGCTCCTCCAACTCTACCTCATGGTTGCCGCGATAGCTGCTGATGACCTTCCTACCGCCCAGGTCGTTGCGAGCAGGGCGAGCAAGAACGACGCAAGCACTCAGATCGAAGCGACCAATGCGTTGCTTAGCGAGGCGATTGAAGACCCAGCGTTTGCCGCGTCAAACGAGGAGAGTATCAGGAATGCTCTCCGCCCTTTCGTCTGGAGCGACCGGGGACTCGACGCAATCATCGAAGTGCTGCTTGAGCGCGGCGCAAACGCGTAAGCATGGCAGATCGCTTCGCGGGGTGAACAAGGTACAGACCAGCTGACCGGATTGGTCGATCGGTTTTCCTACTCGCCTGAATTCTGCAATTTGGGCGCGACATGCCCGGCTGCCCTCCTCCAGCGAACAAGCGCGAGTCTTTGCTTGAATCTCTTGCCCACGACCCGTTGCTCCAGTTCGACCCCGTCCCGCACAAGCAGCCGCGCCGGAACTCGATCACTACGGAGCAACGGCGCGAATTCATTACCAAGCTTGCCGTCAGAAGAGACCGACGACCCGTCACACTTCGCCGCCCCTTTGGTCACGCTTTGTCCGGCAAGGGTCACAGTTTGCACGCGCAAGGTCATTCTCTTGCACCCTACGTTCACACAATCACGGTTTAGGCCCTGGACCGTGTTCCATGTGTTCCATCGAGTAGGATTAGCACTCCATCTCGGCGAGACCCTGGGTGTTGCTGAGCACATTGTTCTGCCGCGCGCGCACGTTGAAGGCACTTTCGTAACGGATCGTCTGCGGCTCGAAAAAGTCGGTCGCGACCAGCGGCTGGTATTCGTAGGTCGCCTCGACGAACATCATCGCCACATTGGCGCTGGCGGTGACCTTGTTGCCATCTGCGCCGAGCCCGTCCTCGAGCGAATCGTCGTCCTCCCCGTCGCCCTCGACGCCATAGGCCGGGTCGACCTCAAGCGCGCCCCAGCAGCGCTGCCAGCGGATCATCTGCCCGCGATTGCCACCGGTGCGGCCGTTCTGTTCCAGCGAGGACAGGACCACGCGGCCGTGGTCCTCGAAATCGAGCGACTTGCCGACGATCTGGGCTCCGGCGAAGACCTCGTGGATATTGGCCTCGTCGATCCCGGCGTCGACGCGCCCGGCGTTGTCGGCCACGGTCATCGCGATCTGGCTGACGCGCAGGTGTGCAATGGCGAGGTTGGAAATCTCCAACCCCGCCAGCACCAGCACCAGGAAGATCGGCGCGATGAAGGCGAATTCGATGAAGGCAAGCCCGCTGTCGTCGCGGACGAGGCGGCGCAGCGTGTCGCGCAGCTGGCGGGGATGCAGGCTCATGTCGTCGGCACCGCACAGATGACCGGCGGGGTCGGCTGGTTGCCATACGGCTGGTTGCGGACCGCGGATTCGAGCGTCATCTCGATGGTCGAGGGGACGTCAATCAGGCTGTCGAGCGGGAGCAGCCGCGGCATGGCGATCTCGGCACTGTAGAACACCACGTCGTTGGAGCCGCCGCGCCCCTCGGTTCCGGCGTCGGTGTCGTACTCGCCATTGTCGTTGGCGTCTTCCCAGCAATCGCCGTCCTCCTCGTCGAACTGGCCGTTGCGGTTGACGTCGGTCATCAGCTTTTCGGGATTACCGATGTCGGAGAACTCGAAGAAGCTTTTCTGCGTGACCTTGATCTCGGCATCGAGCGCAACCGTACCGACGAGGTCGCGGATCTCGTTCTCGACCTGCTCCTCGATCGTGTCACCCTCGGAATCGAACTCGGGGTTCTGGACCGAGGCCTTGCGCGCCGCATCGTTGAGCGCGCCCTGCATGACCGAGCGGGCATAGCTCTGGTAGCCGAGGTCGAGCCCGCCCACGAGCAGCAGGATCATCGGCAGCGCGACCAATGCGAACTCGACCACCGTCGCGCCGCCCTCGTCGCGCCGCAGCCGGGCGAGGAAAGGGACCAGCCGCCTCACCGCGTCAGCCTCAAGTTGCCGATGCCCTGCCCGATCGCCTCGAAGATCTCCTCGAGGTCCGAACCGTCGCTGGTGTAGAAATGCGCCTCGCTGGTAGCGCAGGGTTCGACATCGCCGGTATCCTCGACATCGAGCGCGATCACCCAGATGGTGATGCCCATCGACTTGGCCACGTCGCAGGTCGAGTCGAACCGCGAGAGGTGGCGCGCATCCTGCGAACCGAAGCCCTGCGTGCGACCCTGGTAACGCTCCACCCCGTGCGCCGAATAGAGCCGGTCGCCGGTGTCGAGCATGCCGTCGGTCATGAACACGATGTGCTGATTGACCGGGATGTCGTTGATCTCTTCGGGATTGTCGGAGGCGAAGAAGCCGGTGCGCGAGAGGAACCGCGTTCCCCACAGCATGCCGACGTCGTGATAGGTGCCGCCGGTGACCCGCGCGGTCGCCGCGTTGACTGCCGCCTGAAAGTCGAACTCGTCGTCATATTCCTGCAGGCGCGTGGCCTCGGAAGGACAGCCGTCCTGCGAATGGCCTTCCTGCACACCCGGATCGTAGCGACCGAACTGGCGCAACTCGTCATTGCCGTTGGTGGCGCGATCGTCGATGTCGGCGCGGCGCACCACTTCGTCGATCTCGAACGGATTATCGTCATTGCCGATGCTGGGCCGTTCCTCGATACAGGCGCTGCCGCTCTCGCGGAAATACTGCCGGTTGCCGGGCCCGCCGCCGCCGCGGCCGCGATTCCAGCTCGACTGACTGATGTGGACGATCTTGGAGCCGGTCACCCAGTTGCAGCCCCACCAGTTGCAGACGCGTTCGCGATCGACATATTGCTGGTCGACCAGGATATCGCGGTTGTCGAGCGAACGCCCGACGTTGACCGTGTGCGAATAGGGCATCAGGCCGAAACGCGTGATCGAGCCGCCTTCCTGGTCATCGAGCGCGCGGTAGAGTCCGATGGCGCCTTCGCGCAACCGCTCGATCTTGGTCCCCAAGCCGTTCGAAGGGGCATCGTTCATCGAGCCGGTGACGTCGAGCACCACCATCACATCGTTGTGGCCCAGATCACGCTTGGCATCGCAGGCGGCGGAGATCTTCATCTCGTCATAGCCGAAGATGTTCATCAGCGAGGTCGGCACGGTTCCCCTGGCCCGGCCCACGATCTGCGAGGGATCGTCTTCATCCTGGTCGAGCTCGAACACGGCATCCTGGACGCCGTGGGTTCCCGCGGGGAAGTTGAAGTTGAACAGTTTGCGCGCCTCGCCCTCCGCCGAATTGTTCCAATTGTTCCCCTGCATCGCCTGGCGACCGGCCAGCACGGCTGAGTCGCATGCGTTCTGCAGCTTTGCCCGCGCCATATAGGTAATGCTGATGTCCAGACCGCTCCCGATCATGATGGTCAGCGGGATCAGGGCAGCTGCAAATATCGCAAGCGTGTTACCCGCGGTATCCTGCGCCAGACGCGTCATGAATGTAGACATTGGGGCCTCCGGAGTTACCCCTAGGAGCTACCCCCGTCTCGTTTAAAATGTCTTAACGGAAAAGTAGAGTCTGGTTCCATTCAATAGCGTTTTCTATTTTCTCAAAGTAAAAAGCCCTACCGTGCCATTAACTGTGGAATCGTAGTTTCAATTGCGGATTCCATGTTACAAATTTCATTTGAACGCTCACAATTTTCCGAGAAATTTCAATCACTGCAGCGAATTTCGCTAGCCAGGGACCAATTCGCAGTAATCGCGCGTGCCCCCTCCCCTCACGACTTGTGATCGACTATAAGAACGGATGTCGGGTCGCATCCGTCCGGGAATCCCGATGAACAAGGCGAAGCGTGCCAACACCATTATTCACACGTCGCTGGAAGACGGCAGGCCCGTCTGTATCCGCACCATTCGCAGCGAAGATATCGAGCTGATGAAGCTGGGCATCGGCCGAATGTCCGACCGGTCGCGTTACCTGCGGTTCTTCTCGGGTGCCAAGGAACCGCCCCCTTGGGTTTTGCAACGCTTGCTCGATGCCGACGGCGAGCATCACCTGGCCTGGGGGGCGATCGATTCCGGCGATCCGGCAAAACCGGCGATCGGCGCGGTGCATGCCTTTCGCGATGACGAGCACGAGGAATGCGCCGAATTCTCGATCGCAGTGCTCGACGAATACCATGGCCGGGGCCTGGGCAAGCTCATGACCGCGACCCTGCTGCTCGCCGCCCGCGAAGAAGGCATAGAAGAATTCGTGGTCCATATGCTGGGGGACAATACCGAGGCGCGCGAGTTCACTCGCTCTCTCGGCGGCAAGTTCGAACGGCAGGACGCCGGTGTGCTCGAATATCACCTCGCGGTCGATGGCGCGATCGACCGGCTGCGCGCGGAATGCGACCCTGCCGGGATAGTCGAAGTGTTTGCCGTGTTCGATGAAACCCAAGCGGATTGAGGCCGTTGATCCCTACGTCCGCTCCAGATTGGAGCGAACATCGATCCGTCCCGGTGCAAATACCTAGCCAGCCCATTCGTTCACTTAGAACGGTCATTTATTTTCATTAACCTTCGGGGGGCGCGCAGCCGCGCTATTTGGCGCTTTGCGCGTCCGGCCGGGGCGGCGTTCCGTCAACCTCCCTTAGGATCAAAGTAACCCTTTGTTCAAACCCGGGCTTAGGGGCTCGCGCGGCAAAGACGGGGCATGTTCAGGAAGCCCCTCCTTCTTGCTGCTGCGGGAGTTGCCCTCGGTGCCATTCCGGCGAGCGCGCAGGCGAGCCCGCTGATGGTCAGCGTGCCAACCGCCATGCCCCTCGCTGCGGTCGGCGCTGCACAGGTGCAGTGCCCGGTGGCGCGCCCTGCGGCATCGCCCATTGCCCCGGTCAACCTGGGCGCGCGGGCAAGCAAGGCCAGTGCGATCCTCGGCGGGCAGCCTTCGGCGCTCGAACGGCTCAAGCTGCAACAGAATGCCGGTGGTGCGCCCGCATCCACCGCAGGGGCCGCTGCGCTCGCTCCCGCCCTTCCCGCGGCGAGTGCGGCGGTCCCCCTTACGGCCATGGGCTTCACCTGCGTGTCGCGCGAGGAGACCCGCCCGGTGGCGGCGCGCGTAGCGTTCCCCCAGGTGAAGCCTGCGGCGGTAGGCACAGGCACGACGGGTGGGCGGTTCCTCGGCACCGAACGCGTGCGGATCGGCAAGACCCGCTTCGATGCGCAGTGGAACCGGGTGGCGGCACGCGGCCTTGCCAAGTCCGACCTGATCGCGGCGCTCGGCACAGTGCCGCAGGAGCGCACGGCGCTGCTGGGCGAGGTCAATCGCTGGGTCAACCGCGCGATCCGCTACGAAAGCGACCGCAAGGACGATTGGGCCGATGCCAAGACCACGCTGTCCCGGCGCGCAGGTGACTGCGAGGACTATGCGATCCTCAAGATGCAGCTCCTCGCTACGGCGGGCGTAGCCCAGGACGACATGATGCTGACACTGGCGCGCGACACCTTGCGCCGCCTCGACCACGCCGTACTGCTGGTCAGGAACGGCGAGGAATGGGTCATGCTCGACATGCAGGGCGATCGCGTCGTCCCGGCCGACATGAACTATGGCTACCGTCCGGTCATGAGCTTCGCCGGGAACCAGCGTTACCTGCATGGCCAGCGCTACGAAGCGCCTGCACCGAAACTTGCTCTAGCGAATTGATCAGCGCTCTGTGAGCGCCTGGTTGAGGCCGCGAGTGATCGGCTTCATCAGATAGCTCAGCACGGTTTTCGAGCCGGTGATGATCTCGACATCGCAAATCATGCCCGGAACGATCGGCAGCCTGCGCCCGCTCTTGCTGAGGTAGGCTCGGTCGGTTTCGACCAGCACGATGTAATAGGTTTCGCGCTCGGCCTCGTCATAGACACTGTCCGCGCTGACCTGCTGAACCCGGCCCGACAACCCGCCGTAGGTGGCGAAATCATAGGCGGTGACCTTCACATTGGCGCGGTCGCCGACCTTGATGAAGGCGATGTCCTTGGGCGAGACGCGCGCCTCGACCAGCAGCTTGTCGCCCACCGGCACGATCTGCATGATCTTCTCGCCCGCCCCGACGAAGCCGCCCACCGTAGTGATCTGGACGTCGTTGACGATGCCATCGGCGGGCGAACGCAACTCGTTACGGTTCTGACGCGCTTCAGCGCCGCGAATGGTCTGCTGGTTGACCGCGATCCGGGTGTTGATCTCCGACCGCTCGTTGAGCGCCTGCTGGCGGAATTCGAGCCGGGCGGCGTTGAGGTCGGACTGCGCCTGGCTGATCCCCGCGCTCGCGCGTGCTGCCGCCTGGCGGGCCGCCGACAGGCGCCCTTGCGTATCGACGAGGTCGCGTTGTGCGGTGAGCAATTCGGTCTTGGGCACGATGCCTTGGCGTGCCAGCGGCTCGAGCATGTTGACCTGGTCCCGGGCGAGCCGGACGCTGTTCTCCAGTGTCGAGACGGTCGCCTGCGCCTCGCTCAAGTCACGGCGACGCTGCTCGACCGCCGAGGCGAGCGAATTCTCGCGGCTCTGCGCAGCTGCGAGACGGACCTGCTGCAGCCGGCGTTCTTCGGCGCAGACCGACCCCTCGGCGCAATCGGTGGTGTTGCCCGACACCTCGCCTTCGAGCCGCTGGGCGCGGGCCTGCAGGCGCTCGGTCTCGGTCCGCAACTGGCCCAGTTCGGACGAGGCCTGCGCGTCGTCGAGCCGCACTAGTAGCTGCCCTTTCTTCACGCTTTGCCCTCCGCGCACGAGGATCTCGGCCACGGTGGCAGGTTCGGCGGGTTGCACCAGCTGCGCTTTGGACGAAGGGATCACCTTGCCCATGCCGCGCGTGACCTCCTCGGTCTGCGCCACGCTGGCCCAGGCGAGCAGCAGGAACACCGTTGCGGCACAGGCCGCAATCAGCTTGCGATTGGCATCCCAGTCGGAAATGCGCTCGAGCCATTCGCTCACGAATTCTTTCACCGGGTTTCTCCAGCCTCCGCGGGAGTTTCAGGCGCGGCGACAACCTCGCCCTGCTGTTCGCGCAGGCTCTTGTACGAGCCGCTGGCGGTCACCGGGTCGGGGATCGACAGGCGCCAGGTCTTGGTCGTGTCGAGCCGCCCTCCGACGTCGGTCGGAGCATGGCGATCGGTCACATGCGGCACCACGGTGGTGCCGGGCGTGAATTCGGGCACTTCGGGCTCGATCTGCGCCGCGAGCAAGGCGCGCAGCCGCGCCTCGTTGAGGTCGGGAATGAACTCGCGGCCGTTCCAGCGCCGGGTAAAGGCGCGCTCGGTCCCGGCGCTGCCGGGGAAGCGGTAGAAAATGTGAGCGCCGATCTTTTCGATCTTGGAAAGCGTGTAGGCCCAGCGCGGCAGGACGTAATCGGCATGGTAATGTGTCGCCGATCCGACCGATTGCTCGACCTGGCCCGCCAGCGCGGCCATCGCCACTTCGCGCGATTGCGCCCATTGGCGGGCCATCGGCGCACGCAACAGCGAACCGTCGCAGGTGAAGCTGAACTGGCACACTGGGCGATTGACGCCTTCATAGACAACGCCGCAGACCGAATTGGGATAGGCGGGATGCTTGAGGCGGTTGAGTACCACCTGCGCCACCGCTCGCTTGCCCTGCAGCGGCTCGTTCGCGGCCTCGTAATAGATCGCCTGCGTCAGGCACTTGAGCGCCGTGCCGTAATTCGCATTCTTGAGCTGGATCGCGGCGAACCCAGACATCTGCTCGCGCGGGAGGCCCGAAATCGGGATCAGCTCGTTGCGCTCTTCGGCGCTGTCGCCGACCACCAGGATCTCGGCCTGCGCGCCCTCGTCGAGCGATTTGAGTTTGGCGACTTCGCGCGCCTTGATCGTGATCCCGCTTTCGGCGCGGGACGCATCGGGATTTCCGAGCGAGAAGGTCAGCGCCAGCGCCAGCGCGGCGACCAGCCCGCCGCCCAGCGCGAGGCGGCGGTGCGCCTTGCCGTCGCTGCCGAGCCAGCGCTGCTCGAAGGAGAGGGGCAGGCTTGCCATTACGACATGCCCCCTTGCTTGCCGGCGCGATCAAGAATGTCTTTCTTGCTGCCGTCGGCCACGATCTTACCCTTGTCGAGCACGATGATCCGGTCGACGAGATCGAACAGCGCTGGGCGATGGGTCGAAACCACCAGCGTCTGCTGCTCACCCAGCGAACCCTTGAGGCGTTCGACGAACAGCCGTTCGGTCTGCGAATCCATCGCACCGGTTGGCTCGTCGAGGAACAGCAACTCGCTGGGCGAGACAAAGGCGCGCGCCAGCGCGAGGAAGCTGCGCTGCCCGCCGGAAAGCCGGCGGCCCTGTTCGCCGACGGCACGGTCGAAACCGCTGTCATCGCGCGCGAGAAACTCGTCGGCGCCGCTCAGCCGCAGCGCCTCGAACAGGCGATCATCGTCGATCCCCGGGGCGCCGAGCGAAAGATTGTCCTTGATCGAACCGGTAAACAAAGTCGCGTCCTGGCCTACAAAGCGGAAAGCACTGCGCAAATCCTGCGGCCGGAATTGCCGCGAGTCGATGCCATTAACCAGGAAAGCGCCGTCCGTGGGCTGGTAAAGTCCGCAAATTAACCTTCCGAGCGTGGACTTTCCCGAAGCGACACGCCCGATGAGGGCAATCCTTTCACCCGGCTCGATCGAAAGGTTCAATTTGTCGAGCGCGGGCACCGGCGCCTCGGGATAGGCGAAGGTGCAATTCTCGAGTCGCAGGGCGGCATTGCGCACCGTAGCGGGAATGCTGGACACGCCTTGCTTGCGCTCGTCGGGCACCTCGAACAGCCTTTCGATCGAATCGAGCGTCTCGCGCGCCTGGCGGAAACGGGTGAGCAGGAAGGCGATCTGGCCCGCCGGAGCGAGCGAACGCGAGGCGAGCATGACGATCGCGATGATCGCACCCATCGTGATCACGCCGGCATCGAACAGGTAATATCCGCCGATGATGAGCGAAATCGAGGAGACCTGCTGGAAGCTCTGCGCCAGGCCAATCGCGATCGACTGGATGCGCTTGAGCCGCTTCTGCGAATTGCTGCCAATCTCGGCGAGATTGTACCAGCGCCCCATCATCGCCCGCTCGCCGGTCATCGACTTGAGCGTTTCCATGCCCGCCACCGATTCCACCAGCAGCGTCTGCTGCAGGCCGTGATCGGCCTGTGCGTCGCGCGCGGCATCGGTAACCTGGCGCTGCAGGTAGAACCCTGCCGCCGCCATCAGTATCATGGCGACGATCGGCACCAGCGCGAGCCACCCGGCAATGTAGGCAATCACCGCGACGAACAGCACCAGGAAGGCAAGGTCGACCACCAGCACAACGGTGGTCGAGGCGAAGAAATCGCGCACCACGGCATATTCGGAAACGCGCGCGGCCAGCGCCCCGGTATTGCCCTGCCGCGCTGCCAGCGGCAGGCCGAGCACGCGGCCGAAGATCTTCTGGCTGAGCTTGATATCGAGCCGGCGCCCGATCTCGTCGATCACATTGGTCCGCGCCGCACGCAGCGCGAATTCCATCAGGAAGGCGAGCAGCACGCCGATCCCGAGCACCCACAGCGTCGAAGTGGCGCGGTTGGGGATCACCCGGTCGTAGACGTTCATCGAGAACAGCGGCAGCGACAGCGCCAGCATGTTGATGATCAGCGAGGCAACCAGCACCGAACGGAACGCCTTGCGTTCCTTGCGCAGCTCACCCCAGAACCAATGATGGCGGCCCTTCTTGTGCCACGGCGCTTCCTGTTCGCGCAGCGCATCGGGATCGCCGAAGACCGACAGGAACTTGCCCGCATAATCGGCCTGCAGGTCGTCGCGCGCGATCCAGCGCGCTTCGGGCCGTGCCGCCCCGGGCATCCAGACCAGCAATTGCCCATCCTTGGCCTCGTGGATCACCGCCGCACCGCCATCGGACAGTGCGATCAATGCAGGATAATCGGCATCGCCAACGGGCAGCTTCTTGTGATCGTGGATGTCGAAGTCGAGGCCCGACAGCTCAAGCGCGGAACTCGCCTGATGGAACGGCAACCGTCCCTTGGCATCGCGCGCAAGCGAATCGAGCAAGGCCGGGGAAAAGGCGAGGCCGTAACGCCGCGCCAATTCCCCGATTGCCTCGATCAGAGGGTCATTCGCCTGAAGCGAGTCAGACGTTCGGTCTTGCAGCACGCATTCCCCTCTGCAGTTGGATTACCGCCTCGCCTCAGTCGGCGTAGCGGCGGTAATCGGTTTCGGCCTCCTTCGAGGGGCCGTAGTCGAAGCGCTCCCGCTCGGCCTTGCCGGCACCGGCACCCGGAGCGATGTTCATCGCGTCGAGGAACTGGTTGGTCGCCGCAAGGATCTGATACTGCGCGAAAAGCTGCGAGAAGCGCGAGGTTTCCAGCCGTACCTGCGTGTTGAAGCGCGTGTTCTGCGCATCGAGCACATCGAGCAGCGACCGGCGACCGACGTTGAACTGGCTACGATAGCTCAGCAGCAGGTCGTCACTCACTTCCGACTGGCGGGCGAGAGCGGCACCGATGTTCTGCTGCGCACGCAGCGCGGTCCAGGCGTTGGAAGCGTCTTCCTCGGCGCGGCGGGTCATTTCGTGCAGGCGATAGCGGGCTTGCGAGGCGCGGTGGACCATTTCCTGGTACCGGCCCTGTTTCAGACCGCCGTCGAAGACGTTCCAGCGCAGGTAGACCCGCGCCTGGATATCGTTGGTTTCGCCAGCGAACCCGTCGATGTCCTCGCCCACTCGGCCACGCGCATCGATCCCGATGGTGGGCCAGAACTCACCCTTGGCCGCCATGACCTGGCCATGCGCCGCATCGACATCGGCCTGGGCTTCACGCACCAGCGGATTGCGGGTCCGGGCAAGGCCCAAGGTCTCGTCCTCGGTCGAGGGAAGCGCCGCTGAAAGGTCGGGCGGCAGGGTCACGGTGTTGATTGTCAGGCCCGTCAACCGGCGCAGCGCGTGCTGTGCAGATTCGAGCGATTCCACCGCCTCGCTCTCGCGCACCTTGGCCGAAAGGAACCGTTCTTCCGCTTGCTGGAGGTCGGCGATCGAAATCGACTCCTCCTCCACGCCGCGCGACAGATCGGTCACCAGCGTATTATGGAACGCAAGGTTGTCCTGCGCGGCTGCCACGATCCGCTGCTGGAGCAGCACGTCGAGATACTGTCGGGCAGTGGCCAGGGCGATGAACTCGCTGCGTTCCGTCACGCGCAGCGAAGCACCGTCGACACGGGCCGCCTGACGCAGCAATTCGCCGCGACGACGACCGAAGTCGAGGATGGTCCAATCGGCGCTCACCTGCGCCTCGAGCGGATAGAGCTCGTCATTGGCAATGCCGAGGTTGCGGCGCGTGTTGTTTTCGAGCCGACGAATGCCTGCCGAAGCCTCGATATCGAGCCGTGGCAGGTACAGCGACTGCGCCTGTTCGCGTTCCATCTGGATCGCTTCGGTGTTGTATTGCGCCTGCAGGATTTCCGGGTTGGCGGCCATCGCCACCTCGATGGCTTCCTGCATCGAGATCACATTGCCGGTGTTGGCCGGCGCCGTGGTCATATCCTGTGCGATCGCAACGCTCGAAGTCGCCCCAAGCAGGACGGCGGCAGCGAAGCTCGTGAATGTTGTCTTCTTCATGTCACCCTCCCTTTACTTGCTAACCTGGATTTCAACGCGGCGGTTCTGCGGCTCGCGCACACCATCCTCGGTCGGAACGCGGGGTTCGCCTTCGCCCTTCGAGGCCGGTGCGGCCAGCATGTTAGCAGGAACTTTCTCGGCCAGCATGTTGTAAACATTGGTTGCGCGCTCCTGCGCGAGGCGCATGTTGTACTCTACACTGCCCGAACGGTCGGCGTGACCGACCACCGCAATCGAATTCCAGCCACAAGTCTGGAAGTTACCGGCGACAAAATCGACAACCTGCTGCGCTTCGGCAGCGGGCGGTTCGGCAATGTCGAATCCGAAGAAGATCAGCTTGGGATCCTCGCAGATCGCAGGCGCTTCGCCGGCCGCCCACAGCGGCACAGGCACGCGGCGGGTATTATCCTGCATCAGCGCCGTGGCGCGTGCGCATTTGCCCACCGAAACCGGATCCTTGGTCCCGCTCTTGAGATAGCCCAGCGCGATGCCGCACTGTGCCTTGGCCTCGTTCGCCCACACGAAGCGGGTGTCGTCGGCATTGACCACCCCCCCATCGTTCGAAGCAGCCAGCGCCGCGTCGAAACGAGTCTGAATTTCGCCCCTGAGACTGTCATTGTCGAGCGCCATCAAGGCGTCGGCATCGTTTGTTTGGGCCTGGGCACCCTGGTGCATGGCGAGTGCCATCACCAGCGTCGCCGTAGCCGCGCTTGTTTTCTTGAACCGCATATTTTTCCCCCTGGTCAAAGGAATTGTTTTAAGCACTTGCGGCCGCCAGGGCTGCTGCATCTTCGTGCAATTCAGCCATGGTGCCATTGTCAAAAGCGAAGGCGCCTCCGTCAATCGAGAAGTTCAGGGCATCATTGCCCAGGTAGCCGCCGGCATCGTTCACGGCGAAATATTCGCCCTGATCGCCGGTGAAATGATCGATCAGGTTGTCGACCTCGGTACCGGCCAAGGCATCATCGAGGACAGCCTCGACCTCTGGCAGGTCCTGCGTGGACTTGGTCGCACCGTCGTCGGCAGCGGTATCGTTGGCAGCAAGCGCCAGCAGCGCTTCCATCGTACCATCGACATCGCCTGCAGTCATGAAGGCCGCGTCGGCGACTTCGCCGGTGCTGCCGTCAGCCATGGTATAGCTGGCGGTGCCGAAGACAGTGACGTCGCCATCGGCGGCGGCAAACACATTGCCGTCGGAGACGAGTTCGATCGAAGTGATGCCCGCATCCTTCAGCGAGACGAATTCGCCCGCGTCGGACACCGCGTCTAGATCGGCGTCGATCCACAGGCCGAAGCTTTCGTAAGCTGCATCCTGCGCATCGAGCACGCCGTCGCCATTGTCGTCATAGAGCGCCGCGACCGCTTCTAGGTCGGTCACGCCATCGCTGCCGAAGACGAACTCCGAAGCATTGTTGACGAAGCCGTCAGCGTTCATGTCGTAGGCAAGGATCGCGCTGCCTGCGGCCATCCACGCGGTCTTGGTCTTCACTCCATCGCCATCGTAATCGTAAGCGATACCGGCGGCGAGGCTCGAGAAATCGGCGCCTCCTCCATCGAGATCGAGCACGATCGGTGCTGCCGGCGCGAAGGGGGTCAGCCCGTCGGCCACGCGGACGCTGAAGTCCTGCGTCGAAGTGGTGTCGCCGTCACCATCGGTGAGCTGCAGCGAGAAGTTGATCGTCTTGTCGATCGAGGAGTCTGCCACCCCGACGTTGGTCAGATTCAGCTTCATCTCGCCGGTCGTCATGTAGGCGTCGACATAATCGATGAACGTGCCTGCGGGCGCCGTGATCGTGAAGCTGCCGGTATCGGTGGTACCGTCGATCACAAAGGTCTGCGAGGTGTTGTCAGTATAGTGAGCTACGAATGTGATGATCTCGTTCTGTTTGGGATTGCCTCCCGTTTGCTGGAAATTGAAGAACGAAAAAGTCGCATAGGAGACATCTGCGATGTCGAGAGGGCTGGGCGGCGTCCGACCATCCGTGGTGGGCGGTACGTAGCTACCGGCGCCGTCATAATCATTGGCGTCACCGAAGTCGAAGCGCAGGAATTCATCCTGGTCGAAATTATTGTTGCCGCGGCCCCAACCTTGGGTCGAGCCGTTGACGTCACTCTGCTGGATCGCATTGCTCCAGGTCGAAGGGTCATTCTTGTTGAACCCGGGCCCAGCTGACCAGGCGGTAACAAGCACAAGATCTCGTCCGGATTCGTCCGAAAACTCGTTGACGAGCACCGAGTTGGTCGGGCCCACACCGAAAGAACTTCCCGAGCCGATCGGAACGTCGGTAATCGTCGGATCGAGCGCGGTGATCAGGTCGAAGGTGTACTGGCCAGATGCACCTGCATCAGGGTTGACCGTCAGCGTGAACACTGCGGTCGTTTCACCTGGATCGAGCACACCATCTGAGTCGGCGTCGATATAGGCCGTCAGCACATTGCCGACCTGCTCGGTAACGAGCGGCCTGCCGCCCGAGGTAATGCCGGTCGTGTCGGCGGTAATTACCATCGTCGCTCCGGTATCGTCGGCACCCGCCTCGAAATTCAGCGTGCCCACAGCCGGGGTCTGCGTCGGATCGTTGCTCGCCTGCTGGTCCTGGATGGTGCCCAGCGTCGGAACATCGTCGACCACATTGACGGTAATCGTACCCGTGGTCGTGTTACCGTTGCCGTCAGTCGCGGTGTAGGTGAAGGCTTCCCCGAACTCGGTCGTTACGCCATCGTTATCGTTTGGCGTGGTCTCGACCGGCGCAGTGAGCGTGTAGGTGAACTGACCCGTGGTCTCGTTGATCCGGATCGTCCCGAAGCTACCCGCCAGCGTGGTGAAGCCAGCCGACGAGGTTCCGCCCTGGATGCCGAATGCCGTCGCGCCGGCGACCACGACCGTGCCGTTGGCACTCTCGGTGGTCTCCGCAGGGGCCGAGCCGAAGATCGTTCCGGCCGCGACATCGCCCGCATCGACAGTGTCGTCGAGGGCTTCTTCGTAGACCGTCACGCTTGGCGCATTGCCCGACAGGTTCACCGGCGTGACCGCGAAGGTCAGCGTGGTGGAAACCTCGTCCCCATCATTGTCGACGATCGTGTAGGTGAACACATCGTTGCCGCCGGTGGTGACGCTGTTGCCCGCAACGGCGTAGGTATAGGTGCCGTTCTGGTTGAGCGTGAGCGTGCCGAATTCGCCGGCAAGCTGGAATTCACCCGCGGTAACCGTGGTATCGCTGGTCCCCTGGTTGGTGCTGGCGATTCCGACGATTGCCGGGCTTTCCAGCCCGTCGGCACCGCCCTCGTCCGCCTGAAGCGCCGAACCGACATTGCCGCCCGTACCGTCAAGCACGTTGCCCGTCGTCGAGGAGCCCTCGGTTACATTGTCCACATCGGCATTGGCGCGCGGGGTATCGTCGTCGACCGTGACCACGACCGAGCCGATCGCATCGGTCCGGTCGCCATCGATATCGGTCGCATAGACCAGGCTGCCGAAGTCGATGTCGATATCGACCACGTTCTCGCTGTCGTTCGTGTCGTCATGGTCGAGCGGACCTTCGAGCACGAACTTCCAATCGCCCGAGGCCGGATCGTTGAGCGTGAAGGTGAACACAGGCGAACCGCCCGCGGTCGCCGTTACCGTGTCCCCATTGATGACGTAAGTCACCGTGACGCCATTCGATTCGAGGCCGAGCGCATCGAGCGCGGCGGTCGACGTGTCGTCGAGCGCATAGGTCAGCGGACCATCGGCGCCTGCCGTGAACAGCCCGGCGACGCTGCCGGTCGCCTCGGTCGCGGCGCCTAGCATGTCGTTGGAGCCATTGTCGGCGATGCCATCGGGCTGGAGCCCGTCCTCATCGACCGTGCCCGAGCTCGTAACCGCATTGGCAACCGCAGTGTCATCATCGACGGTAATGGTGAGCGACGTGGTCGCCGTGTCTTCATCGCCGTCGGTCAGCGTGGCGCCGAGCGTGAAGCTGACTTCGTTCTCGTCATTCTGGCCGTCATTCTCGTGCCAGATATTGTCGAGTTGGCTGACCGTGTAGTTGCCGGTCGTGCCGTCGAGCGCAACGCGCACAACTGGTACCCAGTTGCCGGTGCCCTGCTCCTGTTCGATGATCACGCCATCGCTGAGTGGATCCGCGACGAGGCGGTAGCCGCTCGGGAGCGTGCTGGTCAGATCGAAAGCGACGCTGCCGCCATCGTTCCCGAAACCAAGGGTCGGGTCGACGAGGGTGCCGGTGAGGTTCGCCGTATCGGGCGATTGGTCATCCGGTCCATTGGCATTGCCGCCGAGCGCATCGTCATCGAGGAACGCGGTCAGGGTCGGCTCGGCGGTCGGCCCATCGTCGCGGAAGGTGATCAGCGAGGTGATGTCGACTGCGGTCGCATCGACGCTGTCGCCGTCGAAATCCTCGGCCGTCACGGTCGCCGTCAGCGAACCGGTCGCAAGCTGTTCCGGCTCGTTCGGGTCGGGGTTCACGCCATGATCGAGGCTGAGATATTGTTCGACTGTGATCTCGCCGTTACCCGCGTCGATCTCGATCGCGAAGGCCGCCGTGTTGGTGCCCTGCACGACACCGACAACCACCGTATCGCTCACCTTGACGAGGACGATCGGGGTGCCTTCGGTCGTGGTCATGCCCGAAGTGGCATTGGCAACGTTGAGCGAATAGCTCAGGCCGCCGCCCGCAGCGGGGCCATCGGCACCGAAGAGCACGGAGACGTCGAGCACGTTGTCGGTCGTCGCCGAGCCGATCAGCGTGGGATTGGCCGAAACATCGCTGTCGGCACCTTGGTCGTAGGTATCGAGGTTGATCGTCGCGGCGGCTTCGGCGAGATCGGTCTCGTCGACGGTGACCGTCGAACCCGTGTCGAGCGCCGCAGTGATAACCGGGATATCGTCGATGATGGTCACATCGAGATCGCCCGTTCCGATTTCGTTGCCCGACAGGTCCTCGACCCGATAGGCGAAGCTCTCGGCGATCGGTTCCTCGTTACGGTCGGCCCCGCTCAGCGGCGGGTCGTGATCGAACTCGGTGTCGAGCGTGTAGGTGTAGGCACCGGTCGAGGCATTGAGCACGATCGTGCCGTACATGCCGTCGATGGTGTAGGTGTCATCGCTCGTGCTGGCCGTTCCCTTGTCGTCGAACACACCGCCGACCAGGATGAACTTGAACGGCCCGGTAGCGCCATTGACCGAGATCAGGCCATTGGCATCGATTTCGCTCTGGTCATTGTTCGGCACGTTATCGGCGAGCTCGCCGGTACCATCGGCCAGGCCCTTTTCGTCGACATCGATGTCCTGGTCGGACACGCTTCCTGCGACGTTGGTGATGCCGATCACCAGGTCGGCGGTGTCGCGGTCGCCGTCGCCGTCCTCAATCGTGTAGGTGAAGGTCAGGTCGGTGTTGGAATTGACCGTGTTCGCGACCGATGTGAAGGTGTAGTCGCCGTCAGCCCCGATCACGAGCGTACCAACCGACGTGGTCAGCGTGATCGTGCCGTCCAACGCAACCGACTTGTTGATCAGGGTGACGCCAGCCGGATTGCTCGAAGAGAAGCCGGCATCGACCACCGGACCATCGGCAGCGTAGCCGTCCGCGCCGGCAGTATCGAGGCCATTGCCACCGTCATCGTCGGTGATGACGTTACCATCGGTGGCCTCGCCCTCGCCGACAGTATTGGCATTGTCAGTTGCGACGGCCATGTCGTCGTCGATATTCAGGAACGCATCAAACAGTGCGACAAAGTTGCTTCCATCCAAGGTGATGCTGTCGCCGTCGCCATCCGTGATGGTGATGTCGAGGTAGAGCCCCAGATTGTCCTCGTAGCCTTCGAGGGTACCGCTGCCATCGTCCTGCGAAGGATGGTCGAGCGGCTTGAACAGTGTGAAGGTGTACTGAAGGTTAGCGAGATCAACCACCAAGGTATAGACAGGATCGCCAACATCAGTGGTGTATCCGGTAAGGGTGTTGGTATCGGCGTTCCAAACCGTCAGCACTGTCGCGCCACCCGAAGAAAGCGCCACGGGAGCCCCGTCAGGATCACGCGAGAACACTGAATCGATCGCAATCGTCAGTTCGTCCGCCGCGGGTCCGTCGGCACCAAATTGTAGGTCCAGCGATCCGGTGAAGGACACGCCACCATCGTCGTCACCGGGCTGGGCATCGTTGTTGCCTGATGCAAGTGCGTCTTCGTCCAGATCTCCGATCGAGAGAGAAATTCTAACGGGACCATCGTCTTCGAACGTGAAGGCATCACCAATTTCTGCGGTTTCGCTCGCCTGATCGCCGTCGCCATCGGTCACCGTAGCGGTGATGGTGATGAGGCCGGCGGCCATCGTTTCGGCTTCGACGCCGGTCTCGAAGGAGTCAGCCGGATTGTCATGCTCGATCGCACGGAACTGGGTCTGCGTAATCACTCCGGTCGCAGGGTCGAGCGATAGCGTGAAGGCCACTTCGGTCGGATCGCCGGACAGATATCCCTCGATCACATTGCCGTTGAGGCGCAGCAGGATGTCGTTGCCGGTCGCCGTGTCGTCGAGACCCGAATCCGTTCCGTTGCCGCCTGTGATCGCGACTGCATAGACCAGCGAGTCGACAGCATTGGGGCCGTCGGCCTGGAAATCAGGCGTGAACAGCGTGCTGAAATTGCCGGTGTCGGTGCTCGACGGATTGTTGCGAAGGTCCGTGTCGTCGGTGGCCAGCACCGGCGCCTGACCGCTGTTCAACGTGACCGACGGAACATCGTCGATGACCTGTATGTCGAGGAATGAGGTCGGCGAGTTGGTCGAACCATCGGTATCGGTCGCGACAACCTCGAAACTGTCGATGAAATTGTCCTCGCCACTCTCGTCGTGCAGCAGCGAATTGTCCTGTAGCGTATAGCTGAAGAAGACTTCCGCCGTGACAGCATCGCCATTGGCGTCGAACACCGGTACCACATTGGTAATTGTCAGCTGGCCATAGGTCGGATTGTCGATCGTGACCGGATAGATTGTGGGATTGTCAGCGTCGTAAACCAGAACGCCGCCCACGGTCAGCGTCGCCAGACCATCGGGGCTGTCGACGGTAAAGCTGCCGGTCTTGGTCAGCGCGGCCGCATCGGGCGAAGTGCCATCGGCCAGATCGTCTTCGTCGACGACCAGTTCGGGCGCGGCAAGATCGAGGCCATTGACCGTGACGCCATCGTCGGCGCCATTGATGGTGATCGTCAGCGTGGTTTCGCTGGTGTCGCCATCCGCATCGGTGATCGTGTAGGTGAAGATCTCGGTCAGGCTCTCGGTGCTGTCGAGGCCCTGGACCAACGGGTTGGTATTATCGAGTTCGTAGCGATAGTCGCCATTGGCATCGATCGTCAGTTTGCCATAGGTGCTGGTCAGCGGTGAACCGACCGTGCCGAGAATCTGGCCGAAGGCGAGACCTGTCACGCTTGCACCATCGGCGCCCTGCGCATCGGCAACGCCATCGGTCGCATTGGCATCGCTGCCGCCGGAACCTGTCAGGACGTTACCGTCCGCCACCAGCGGGCCGTCCTCGGTCACCGAATCGACGTCTGCCACCGCAGTCGGCGCGTCATCGTCGAAGATAATGGTAAGGTTGGTCGGCGCGGTTTCGCCCTCGCTGTCGGCGACAAGGAAGTCGATCGAGACCGACGCATCGTTCTCGTCATTGCCGCTGGCATGGAACACGTTGGTCAGCAACGTGACCTGGTAAGCGCCGGTTGCGGCATCGGTGATCTCGACCGTGAACAGGTCGGTGCCGTCCCGCGCTCCCCCGGTGATAGTGGCGGTGAGCGTGCCGCCGCTGACCGAATAGGTAACGGTTTCGGTGCCGACCGTGTCGGTAGTGCCGGCCAGTGCCGGATCGACCGAAATAGTCGCGGGCGTGTCGTTCCCGACGTCGAATCCGAGGGTGCCCGTGAAGCTCGCTTCGCTGGTGTCAGCCGGATCGTCGCCCGTATTGGCGGCGAGATCGCCGGTCGTCGAAGCGGGGTTGCCGTCTGCCAGGCCGTCATCGTCGACGGTCGCGACCCGCTCGCTGCCGCGCGGTTCGGAGTCGGGCTGAAGGGTGAAATTGACGGTCGCGATCGACGGATCCCCGTCACCATCGATAATGGTGTACTGGAAGCTGTCGGTCAGATTGCCGTTCGAACCCGCGCCCGGATTGGGCGTGTAGGTGAAAAGGCCTGTCGCCGGGTCGTAGGACGCGGTGCCCTGCGAACCCTGGGTCGAAACGAACACCTTGGTCGCATCGCTGGTGTCGACATCGTCCGCGCCGAACACGTCGTTATCGAGCGCGTCGATGATGATCGGCTGGTTCTCGTTGACCTGTCCGGCGACGTCGTTGGCCGCCTCCGGTTCGTCGTCAACAATCTCGATGACGAGCGTGTCTTCGGCCTTGTCACCGTCGAGATCGGTCACGATGATCTCGAACTCGACTTCGGTGTCGTCGCCCGAAGTGTTGTCGCCGAGCGTATATTCATACGAGATTGTGCCGTCGCCCGTCGTGGGGTCGTAGGTCACCGCGGTGATGACCAGCGTACCGGTCTCGTCGTCGATCACGATCTGGTCGTCGGCATCGTTGCCGGCCTGGTTGTTCAGGTCGACCTCGACTCCGTTGATGGTGATGCTGGCAAGGCCATCGGGCGAGTTGAACTCGATCGTTGCGCCGGTGGTTTCCGAAGGATCGCTGTTATTGTTGGGATTGTCGTCCGCACCCTCTCCGGTACCCACCGGTTCGTCGGTCCGCGGCGGCAAGCCCCCTTCGTCGACCTGCGTGCCTTCGCCCGTGGTAGGGACGAAATCGATCGTGTTTGGAGCGTTTTCGATCGTGATGACGAGCTTGGCTTCGGCCTCGCTGCCGTCTTGGTCGACGATCGTGTAGGTGAAGGTGTCGGTGACACCGCCCGGCGTGTTGAAGTCGCGGGTGTATTCGTATGTACCGTCGGCGTTGAGCGTCAGAACGCCGTACTGGCCCTGCAGGCTGGCCCCGGGGGCCGCCGAGCCGCCGGCGTTGTCGCTCGAGAAACCGGTAACAGCCTCGATCCCGTCTTCGCCGACCGGATAACCGTCTGCCCCTGATTCGTCGTTATCGAGCACATTGCCCTCGATCGGGCCGAACGTGCCGGGTTCGATAGTGCCGTTGTCGATCTCCGCGCGCGGTCCGTCATCCTCGACGATGATCGACAGAGTCGCGTCGGCGGTGTCGCCGTCGCGGTCGACCACGGTCACCGCGAAGAAGCCGTCGACCGTTTCGCCGAGCAGATTGTCCTGCAGCTGGTAACTGAAGCCCACCTCGCCTGAGTCGAGATCGATGCTGGTGATGGTGAGCGTACCAACCGGGCTGACGAACTGCTGGCCGACGGTGGTGATCTCGACCCCGTTGATCAGGATCGCCGACAGTCCATCGGGTGCAGCGAACACGATGGTGCCGCTGGTCGAGTCGCTGGTGTCGCTGTCGTTGCCGGGATTGCCATCGGCATTCTCGCCGACGCCCGGGGGCTCGTTGCGCTCGCCTTCGCCGTCGCCGTTACCGGGCAGGCCGGTTTCGAATACCCGGGCAATCGCATTCTCGACGCCAATGGGATTATCCGGGGTCTCGATAACGACCACGGGGTCTTCATCGACGAAGGGAAGAATTTCTTCTTCCTGCTCGATCGTGCGGTTCAATTCGGTGTAGGGCAGGAGATCGCCGCGATCGAAAGCGTCCTGGATGGCCCCTTCATCGGCCGCGAAATTGCCGCCCGAACTGGGCGTCTGCGCCTGCGGTCCAGCTTCCGGATCGATGCCATTGAGATAGTCGGAAACGGTCTGCGGAGCGATCACCACACCATCGACCACGAACTGCGGAACGATCAGCGCGCCGCCCGGGATGACCATCTCGGTCCCGTCTGCCAGGGTGATCACCAGGTCAGTGCCGCGAACGGTGATATCTTCCAGCGAAACACCTGCGGGAAGGACCACTACGCCATTGGCATCGGCCTGCAGAATTCCCGTTCCAGGTGAATAGCTTGCGCCGGCGTCCTGATACTGGCTCGAACCAGTATCCAGGCTATTGTCCGGGGCGCCTTCTAGGTCAAATCCACCGGACTTACCGCTTTCGAAATCTACCATCTCACCGTCCTTGTTGCATGGAACCGGATCCCCGGTTCCGACAGCAAAACCTGTCACGTGAGCTGGTCGCAAAGGCCGACGCCCGTTGTTCTACCCAAGAACACGATTCAGGTTTTGCGGCCCATCTAACTTCCGCCTCAAATCGAACCGAATCGACTCGGAGCGGACTGATTCATTGGGCACAGGGAAAACAGTGAATCGCTATGGTTGCAAGCTTGGTAACTATATTTTCGCAATTTTACAGGCGGTTCATCGGGACTTCACAGGGCGCGCGGAATTCCGCCGATTCATGCTGTGCCAATGCGGAACAACAGCCGCGTGGAAGTTCAACGTCGACCGCTCGTAAAGGTTAACCTGGCTAACGAAAAAACGGGCACCAGGAACCGCACGGGCCCCACTTGGGCACCCTCAAACCGACTCAGCATTGTGCTCGAGTTGCTCACACTCGACTGAGCTGCTGGTTACCCGCCGGAAGGCACAGCGATCGCCAAATGTGCTATGAAGTGTTCTGACGCACATTGTCCGGCTCTGACGCTCGCAGCCAGGATCGATGGCGGCATCAGGCTCTATCGCGACTCGGAATCTACGATAGCGCCGAGAGCGGCGTCAGCTTAAGTAGCGGAAACTAGGGGCGATTCGTGTGGCAAGAACGACTCGCACCGCGAAAAAAGAGTTAACAGGGGTGATTCCGGATTGAAATAGGGCCATATTGGTCACGCGTTAACCGGGTTTGTTATCGAACTTGGCGGTTAAGATGATGATTTTTGGGGTTTATTTTTTGTTAGACATTCGCCGTTGACCCTCAGAGGTTAAAGCGAGAACATGATGCCAGTTCCGATGAGGAATCAGTGCGATGACCGGCGTGATGCCGGAAAACTATAAACGGGGTCGCGCCGGTTCCATCACATTACCCTTCATCGGGGCATGGTAATCCGGAAATAGAAGCCGGAAGCCAGGACTTGGACAGTACGGATATCCTCCTTGGGGCAACCGTGCAGATTTGAATGGGGTAATGACAATGACCTTTGTGAAAACTTTCCTTCGTGATGAATCGGGTGCTTCGGCGGCCGAATATGCTCTGATCCTCGCCGTTGTCGGCGCTGCGATCGGTGTTGCTGCTTTTGCGCTTGGCTCGGAAGTCAAGATCGCGATCGATAGCGCGACTTCGGATGTTCGCGAGTGTAACACGACGACTGGTTGCACGAACCCTTAATCTGAATGGATCCGCGGGGGGCCTAGGCTCCCCGCGGTTTCACGCTATTGTGTGGCTGAAGTCAATTAGGGGGGAAGATCATGAGGGGACGTAACCTCCTCATCGTCGGTGTGGCCATATTTTTCGGCCTGATCGCGGTGTATCTGGCAAACAGCTATTTCAGCGGCGTCGAAGAACGCCAGGCGCGCGAAGCGGAGGCAAACCGCATGGCGCAAATTGTCGTTGCGACGCAGGACTTCCAGTTCGGCACTCCTCTGGCGACGACCAACTTGCGGCTGGCCAACTGGCCGGCCAATTCGGTGCCGCAAGGCGCATTCGTATCGATTGAGGAAGCGACCCGCGGCGGTCGCGTTGCTCTGCGCCCGATTGCAATCGGGGAGCCAATCCTCTCGACCAAAGTTTCCGGTGAGGGCGGCCGCGCCACTCTCGCCTCCATACTTCCCGAAGAGCTTCGCGCGGTTTCGATCCCGGTCAACCAGGTATCCGGCGTAGGCGGTTTTGTCCGCGCAGGGGATGTCGTCGACGTCATGCTGACCCGCCGAATCCCTGGAGAAGGCGCTGACCGTGACGATCAGATGACTTTCGTGGTTCTCGAAAACGTCCTAGTGCTCGCGATCGACCAAGTTGCCGACGAGAATCAGACCGAACCAAAGGTCGGGAGTACCGCCACGCTCCAAACCGATATTCTCGGCGCGCAGAAGCTGACACTTGCCCGACAGGTCGGCTCGCTCAGCCTGGCTCTCCGCAATGTCGAAAATCAAGACGTTGGCGGCACCGAGGTCGTCACTCCGAGCGATCTTGGTGGGGCCGGCTATTACATTGCTGCGCGCAGCAGCGCTCCCGCAGCGCCGGCACCGGCTGCACCCGCCGTTCGCAATTCGGCAAATGCAGGCCCCGCTGCACCCAGCCGACCGCGTGGTCCGACCATGTCGATCGTGCGAGGTACCGAGCCGACTACATACGAAGTTAACCGGAAGGGGGGATGGTAAGGTCATGCGCACCCGTCTCAAGACATTCAGCGCGGCTATTGCATTCGGCCTGACTGCAGGGGCTCTTCCCCTTGCAGCAGTTCCTGCCGCCGCCCAGGGGGAAACCTCGATCCACGCAGGATCGGTCGAAGTGCCGATCAATAAAAGCCAAGTAATCAGTGCCGACCGACCGATCGCGAGGGCGATGATCGGCAATGACGAGATCGCCGATATCTTTCCGATCTCGGACCGCTCTGTGTACGTGCTGGGCAAGAAATTCGGCACCACCAGCCTGACGCTCTACGATCGGGGCAACAATGTGCTTGCGGTGATGGATATCGCGGTAGGCCCGGACGTGACCGGCCTGCGCGAGCAAATGGGTAACCTGCTGCCGAATGAAAATATCGACGCCTACATCTCGAACGAATCGATCGTCTTGAGCGGCACCGTATCGGGAGCAGGCGCGGCCGATCGCGCGGTTCAGCTGGCCAAGGCCTATGCCGGCGAGAATGTCATCAACCTGATGTCGCTCGGCGGCAGCCAGCAGGTCATGCTCGAGGTTCGCTTCGCCGAAGTCAGCCGTAATGTCGGCAAGGACCTTGGTGTCCGCACGTTCTTTAACGGACGAGGAGGCAGATTCAGCGGCGCCACCGGGCCTGGAACGACCCTTACTCCTGGTGCGGGCAATTCGAACTTCGGTAACGGAGACTTGCAGGTCGAGTCGGTCCTGGGTGCCTTTGGCGTCGTAACCCGGTCATTCACGGATGTTTTGGGCCTGGATATCGACGTCGCACTCGATGCGCTGGAGGACAAGGGGCTCTCCAAGACGCTCGCCGAGCCGACGCTCGTCGCCTTGTCGGGTGAGAGAGCTTCGTTCCTGGCTGGCGGCGAATTTCCCGTGCCGGTTGCCCAGGCCATTGGCGGCCAGGGTGGCGCTGGTGGAGGGAGCGCAGCGATTACGGTCGAATTCAAACCCTTTGGCGTCAGCCTTGGGTTTACGCCAACCGTGCTCTCAGACAATGTGATCAACCTGTTGGTCGAACCAGAAGTCAGCGCGATCGACCCAACCGCTTCAATCACGGTTGGCGGGCTTTCTATTCCCGGATTGTCGACGCGGCGGGCGAGCACCGTACTGGAACTGCGCGACGGCGAGAGCTTCGCCATTGCTGGCCTGATCCAACAGGACTTCAAGACTACGGTCGAACAGGTTCCTTTGCTTGGTTCGATCCCGATAATCGGATCGCTGTTCCGCTCGTCGAGCTTTCAAAAGGGCGAGACCGAATTGCTGATCGTGGTAACGCCGCGGCTGGTCCAGCCGGTCAGGCCTGAGCAAGTCCGCCTTCCGACCGATCGCGTTGGCGATCCCGTACAAGCGGACGTGCTGCTCAATGGTGTAGCCTACCAACCCAAGCCGGTTGCGCCGAACGGCGCGACACCGCTGCCGCAAGCCGGCGAGCCACAGCCAGTGGAGGAAGAATATGACTACTAGGTCCGCAATTTCCGCCCTCGCTCTGTCCCTGGCCTGTGCTGGCTGCTCTGTCGCCGACATGGAACTGGCTGGTTACCAGGACCCCGGCTTCGGCGAAGCCAACCGCGCAACCTATGCCGCGATGGTGGTCAATCCTGACCCGAAATATGACACGCCGATGCCGGCGACCAGCGCACAGCACGCGGCACAGGCGATCGAGCGCTACCGCACCGACGCTGTGAAGAAGCCGGAACGCATTACGACCACCGAAGCGGGTTCCGGCAATTGAGCTAGCAAATTGGCATGAAAAATGAGCGGGAAACGATCAAATAAACAATTCTGGAGTGACCAGCGTGGCGCAGTTGCAGCCACCTATGCACTCGCATTGATCCCGCTTATTGCGATTGCAGGTCTCGGCTTCGACTACGCCCGCGTCATGGGCATGGATACCGAGCTCCAGAATGCAGCCGACCAGGCCGCGCTCGCCGGGGCCACGCAGCTCAACCAGACATCGGATTCGATGACGCGCGCGATCAACGCGGCGACGGGGAATCTCGTCACCAACTCGACCTTCCTTTCGAACGATGGTGCCGGCGGAACGATCGCGATTACCGACACAGCGACGCAGATCGTATTCTATGCGAACAAAGCCGATGCTGAAGCAGGCACCGGGGGTTTCACCGACACTTCGCGCTTTGCGGAAGCACGATTCATAGAGGTGACTGTCGATACGCGGGACGCCCGCTATGCCTTTACGCCTGTTGTAGGTGCATTGGTTGGCAGTCTGAACGCTGGTGCTGTTGCGGGAGTCGGATCGGCGGTGTGCCGCATCCCCCCGTTGATGATCTGCAACCCGGACGAACCGACGAGCGGCGACAAGGATGCACCGTTCCTTGGTGACAACTACAAGGGTAGAGGCCTGCTTGTCGTCCAGGGCGGCAACAACGCCTGGGCGCCAGGCGATTTCGGCTACCTTGACCTGGGCAACGGCGCGAATGGCGTCCGTGAAGGTCTCGGTTGGCCTGTCCCCGGCGGCGGCTGCCTCGCCGTTGATGACGCTGACAAGATTGGGGTCGATACGGAACCAGGCGTTATCGCGGACGCGCCCGACTCGCTGAACACCCGTTTCGACATTTACGACAATGTCGCCTGTCCCGCCGGAGACGATTGTCCCGCTGCACGCAACAACCGGAAGGACGTCGTGCGGCCTGCCAATGCTACTCCCTCGACTGGCAATTCGTGCAAATACGGCAACCAGGGTTGGCGCGAACCCGCAGTCCCCTATCAGCCACCAGACCTCACGCCGCTCGATCCTCTCACCGACACTATGCCCACCACGATGGGGCATCCCCGCGATATCTGCCATGCAGTAGGCGAGAACAATGCTGCTTATTGCAACTCGCCGTTCGGCGACGGTGTGTGGGACATAGCTGCCTATGTCTACACGCACTTCAGGCGAACGGACGGATCCAACACGCGCTGGTCGATGACGGATTTCGCGACCAACACCGGCCTCGACGCGACCGCTTCGCGGTACGATGTATACAAATGGGAGAAGGACAACCGGAACACACTGGTCGATGGCCTGACGGTCCTTGAAACCTTCCCAAAAAATGCCACGGGTTCGACCAACATCAATCCTGGGCAACCGGTGTGCAGCAACAATGCATACGGTTATGCGCCAACCACCATCATCGACCGGAGGGTCATGTCGATTGCCGTCGTGAATTGCGTCGGCAACGGGGTCCGAGGGGCACGTGACAACGTTCCTGTCGAAACTTGGGTCGACGTGTTCCTCGTGCAACCCTCACTCAATCGCGGTACCGGACCGAGTAAACGGACCACGCGCGAAGAAATCTATGTTGAAATCATGGGCGAGTCCAAGATCAACGGTACCGGAACCAATGGAGGCCTCGTCGTCAGACGCGATGTGCCTTACCTGGTGCGATGATGCGGCGTCGGGGCTTCATATTCGATTGTGAAGGGGCCGCGGCAGCCGAGATGGCCTTGATCCTGCCGATCGCTGTCTTGCTGCTATTCGCAGGGTTTGAATCGGCGAATTATTTCTATTCGCAGCACCAGATCTCCAAGGGATTGAGAGATGGCGCGCGCTTTGCGGCCCGTCAGAATTTCAACGATATCAACTGCCGTTCAGGTGCCTCCATCTCGTCGGGCGTTGTGGCGCAAATCCAGAATGTCGCCAGAACTGGAAAGGCATCGGGAGGCAATGCTCGGATATCAGGATGGGACAATGCGGACATCACCGTAACTGTCACCTGCCCGACAGCTGCGGAAGCGCAGACCGGAATTTTCACGAGCAGTGAGCCGGCTCCGCAAGTCAATCTCACCACGACCATCAATTACGATTCCCTGTTTAATGGGCTCGGAGTCATCACCGACAGCGCCGTGATCGGCGCGCGTCATCAAGCAACGGTGATGGGAATCTGACATGAAGCTCCCCAACTCCATCAACCGGTTCCTGCAAGACGAACGAGGTCTCGCGGCCGAGTTCGCATTGGTTCTGCCGCTGCTGATCATCTTCGTTCTGGGGACGATCGACATCGGCATCTACGCCTATCGCCTTAATCAGGCCGAGAAGGCTACTCAGATGGGTGCACGCTACGCTGTCGTGACAAATCCGGTGTGGCAGGAACTCACAACGCTCTCGATGGTCAACAAGAATGTCAACGGGACCGATGTCACTCAAGGTGACCGCATCCCGGTGATGGATTTCACGGTAACCTGCGATGATACGGCTTGCACCTGCGCTGGCCCGAATTGCGGTCTCGTGGGCACCCAGACCCGTGACGCAGCTGCCTTTACCAACCTGGCCACTCGGATGAGGGTGATCGCGCCAGGCATCCAGGACGCCAATATCGAGGTCGACTACAGCGGTTCAGGGCTCGGTTATGCGGGTGACCCGAATGGCCCGGATATTTCGCCCTTTGTAACGGTCCGTCTGACTGGACTGGAATATACGCCGATTTCGCTCGCCGTTTTCGGGTCTAAGATCGGCTTCGGCGATTTCACCTACACATTGACGGCAGAAGACGCCGCAGGAACGAATTCGAATTGAGAAGAGACATGGGAAGGATTGACAACATTTACGAGCCGCCGCTCAACCAGGCCGTCGATTTGCCCGAGCACGTGCACATTGTTGCGCAACCTGCCGTGCTGGACGGCATCGATCCTATCCGGGATGACGTCAAGTTGATCGAATGCGGTGTCGATGATCCACTTCCGATCCATTCGCTGGTCAATGCTTCGATTGTCGTGATCGAAGTCGATCCGCGTTCACGCAATTCGCTTGAGCGGGTCGATCAATTGCGCAAGCACGCGCCTTCCGTTCCCGTGATCGCAGGCCTTGGCGATGTCGACATTGCCACCACTCGTCAGCTGTTGCGGCGTGGAGTGAGCGACATCGTCGCCCTGCCCTTCGCACTTGACGAACTCGTGACCTCGATAGTGGATGTCGCCGACAAGATCGAACTCGACGTCGCAGATCAAGTGGCACCGGCGCCGTTCATCACGGTGCTCAAGAGCATCGGCGGCTCGGGTGCGACGACGGTAATCACGCATCTTGCCGCGCAAATGACCAGCGATCTCGGCGAAGGTGCGCGTTCGTGCATTATCGATCTCGACCTGCAGTCGGGCGACGTCGCGTCCTACATGGGGGTTGCGCCGCGCCGTACGCTCGCCGATCTGATCGAATCTACCGACCGGGTCGACGAAGAGGTCATCTCCTCGGTTGCGGCCAGCGGCCACCACAATGTCGACGTGATCGCCGCGCCGACCGATATCGTGCCGATTGAATCGCTCGAATTCGACCAGCTCATGATGATCGTGACACTCGCGCGCAAGCGCTACGATCTGGTGTTCGTCGACCTGCCTGCGAACATGACCAATTGGTCCCTCTCCACTATCTTCGCGGCCGATCAGACCCTGGTGATCGGTCAGCTTACCATTCCGAGCCTTCGGCACGCCAAACGGCAGATCGATTTCCTCGTCTCGATGGGGATACCGCGCGACAAGATCCAGGTTGCTCTCAATCGGGTCGAGAAACGCCTGTTCAAGACGATCGATGCCTCCGACGCCGCCGGAGCGCTCAAGCACCCAATCCTCGCGACGATTGGCGAAGATGCCAATCTGCTGCGCACCGCCCAAGATCAGGGCGAACTGGTCGATGCCTTCCAGAAGCGCAGTAAATTCAACCGGGATATTATGCAGCTGGCAGATCTCGTCGCGGATCGTCTGGCGGAGTTGAATTGAAATGTGGAAGATCAAACGCCCGGAAGCCGAAATGGAGCAGATGGAGGTCGAGCCGGCCGCCGATGCATCCGAAGAGCTGGCAGAGGTCGTAGCCCTCCATCCGCAAATCAGCGCCCGTGAAGAGGCGCTGCTGCAGATCCGTATGGGCATCCACCAGGGTTTGCTCGACCGCATCAATCTGTCGATGCTCGACAAATTGTCGGAAGAGCAGATCAAGTCGGAGGTAACGCAGATCGTACCCGAACTGCTCGTCACCTACGACCAGCCGCTTAACCGTGAAGAGCGCGCCAATCTCATCGACGAAGTGATGAACGAGCTGCTCGGCCTCGGCCCGCTCGAGCCGCTGCTCAAGGACGAGAGCATCACCGACATCCTCGTCAACGGCTGCAACACAGTGTTCGTCGAAAAAGGCGGAACGCTCACTCGCGTTTCGACGCGCTTCCAGGATGAAAAGCATCTGATGCGGATCATCCAGAAGATCGTCAGTGCGGTCGGCCGGCGGATCGACGAGAGCTCGCCGTTTGTCGATGCGCGTCTCAAGGACGGCAGCCGCGTCAACGCCATCGTTGCGCCGCTCGCGCTCGACGGCTCGCTGCTGTCCATTCGTAAGTTCGCCAAAATCCCGATCAGCATGCAAAAGTTGATCGACCTGCATTCGGTCCCGGAAGCGATGGCCGAAGTCCTGCAGGCCATTGTCGCTTCGCGTCGCAATGTGCTCATTTCGGGCGGTACCGGTTCGGGTAAAACCACCATGCTCAACGCCTTGTCGAGCTTCATCGACGAGCGCGAGCGCATCGTGACGATCGAGGACTCGGCGGAACTGCAACTCCAGCAGACTCACGTCGCCCGTCTTGAAACCCGCCCCCCGAATATCGAGGGCCGCGGCGAGGTCAGCCAGCGCGACCTGGTGAAGAACGCCCTGCGCATGCGACCCGACCGCATCATCGTTGGCGAAGTTCGCGCCGGTGAAGCGTTCGATATGCTGCAGGCCATGAACACCGGCCATGACGGCTCGATGACGACGGTGCACGCCAATACGGCCCGCGATTCGCTTAGCCGTGTCGAGCAGATGATCGGGATGAGCGGGATCGACATGCCCCAGCGCGCTGCTCGGGCGCAGATTGCCTCGGCGATCAATGTCGTGCTCCAGGTTTCGCGGCTGAGCGACGGCCGCCGCAAGGTAACCAGCCTCTCCGAACTCACCGGAATGGAAGGTGATACCATCACCATGCAGGAGATTTTCCGTTTCAAGAAGGAGGGGATCGACGAGAACAACATGGTTATCGGACATTTCGAGGCGACAGGCATCCGGCCCAAGTTCCTTCTCGACGCCGAAGCCCACGGCATCAAACTGCCAGCCGAATTGTTCCGACCCGAATTGAAGATTGGTTGATCGATGACAGCAGAGATCATCCGCATCGTCTTACTGCTCGCAGTCTTTGCCGGGGTGTTCCTGCTGGTGCAGGTCGTCGGTTCGTCTTACGCTAAAAGCCGCAGTTATCGCGGTGCGGTGAACAAGCGCTTGCAAATGATCGGCTCAGGCCAGGATCGCGAGGCTGTAATTGGCCAGTTGATCAAGAACCGACCGACCGGGCTGCCAGATCTGCCGAAATTACTGGCCAGTCCGGCCGACAAACTGCAGCGCAAGCTATTTGCCTCAAACCTGGCTCTTACAATCGGTCAGCTTGTTCTCTTCATGGGAATTGGCCTGGTCTCCATCTTCCTGTTGGTCATGCTGATCATCGTTTCGATGGGCTACGGACTCGGGTTGGGTGCGATCATAATCGCCCTGCTTTTCGCCACTGCGTTGGCAGTTGTCCTGCCGCTGTTCATCATCGGCACGATCGCGGAATCGCGCCGCAAGAAGATGGAGCACCAGTTCCCGATCGCGCTGGACATTTTCGTCCGCGCCCTGCGTTCGGGACACCCTATCGCATCAGCCATCGACCTTCTCACCCATGAGATGGAAGATCCGATCGGTACCGAGTTCGGGCTAGTAAGCGACGAAGTGGCTTATGGTGCAGATCTCATTACGGCGCTTGAGCAAATGGCCGATCGATGGGACTTGGAAGACATGCAGATGTTTGTCGTGTCTCTGTCGGTCCAGAGTCAGACCGGGGGTAATCTGGCCGAAATCTTGGACAATATCTCCAGAGTTATTCGCGAGCGCCACCAACTCTTCCTCAAGGTGAAGGCACTGAGCTCTGAAGGGCGTATGACCGCACTGATGCTAACCGTCTTGCCGGTGTTCGCATTCGTCACGTTCTTCTTGGGAGCGCCCCAATACTATCTCGAAAGCGCCGAGGATCCGATCTTCATCTACGGAGCGATTACCCTCGCGGTAATGTACTTCCTGGGCGTTTACATCATGCGCCGCCTCGTGGACCTGAAGGTTTGAAATGATTGATATTGCCGCCAACAACTGGGTCTTTCGCGCACTCATCCTGCTAGGCATCTTCGGCCTGGTAGCGTTGGTCGTTTTTCTCGCCACAAGTGCAACGGCAAGGAGGGCACGCTTTACCAAAGAGCTTTCTGCGATCTCTGGAGAATCTGCCGGAATATCCAGCGAGTCCTTGCGCCGCCAACGAACTGAGGGAGTTTGGGCAGGGATAGTCAAGCGGATCGAGAATGCCGGACTCAATCTCGGCGATACCGCAGAGAGCGAGATCGCCAAGCAGCTCCGTGCAGCAGGATATATCTCCCAATCGGCACCGCGAGTGTACACGCTTGTCCGGCTCTTGATGATTTTTGCCCTGCCTGGTGCATTTCTCATCCTGTCCTCGACGCAAGGCGAGCCGCCGTCGATCATGCGGCTGTACTTCACTAGCGCCATCCTGGCCCTGCTCGGCTTGTATATTCCCAATCTCTTCGTTCGCGCGAAGGCCGAGCGGCGACGGACCGAAATCATCAACGGCTTCCCGGACAGCCTGGATCTAATGCTGGTCTGCGTGGAAGCCGGGCTCGGCCTCGAATCCACCCTCGATCGGGTCGGTCGTGAGATGGCTTCTTCGCACCCGCGCATCGCCGCGATGATTACCGAAACCACGCTGCTCATGCGCGCCGGGGCCAGCCGTGAGGACGCGCTGCGCAAGCTGGGCGAAAACGCCGGGGTGGACGAGATTCGCTCATTTGCCACGCTGCTCATCCAGTCTGATAAATTGGGTACCAGCCTGGCCACCACGTTGCGCGTTTACGCCTCAGAGATGCGCGAAGCACGACGCCTTAGAGCCGAAGAAAAGGCGCATCGCTTGCCAGTTCTTCTCTCCATCCCACTGGTCGTGTTCATGCTGCCGACCATGATCGGGGTCATCACTCTTCCAGCTATCGTACTGTCAATTCGCGAAGTCTTTCCAGCCATGTCAGGGAGCCGCTAAAATGAAACCCGCAATCCGTATCGCAATGTGCGCCGCCGCCGCCTTCTCGCTTTCGGGATGCCAGAGTTTCGTCAGTGCGCTGGGCTTCGGTCCGAAAGACAAGGAAGCGCAGCGCGCCGAGGCCAGCACTTCGGTTTTCGGAAAGGATGAGCTTGAGCAGGGACGCCTTGCGCTCAAGTCTGGGCATCCGGCCAATGCCATACAGTTATTCCGGCTGGCAGCGCTCGACGAAGGCAGCGCCCCTGACGCTTTCAACGGCCTTGGCGTGGCATACGCTAAACTGGGCCGTGCCGACCTGGCCGAGCGCTACTTCAAGATGGCGGTAAGCCTCGACGGTTCAAACCCCAAATTTGCTGCCAATCTCGACCGGTTCTACAACTCGGCGCTGGGCAATTCGCACCGGGCACTCGCCATGCGCGAACAGGCGGCCCGGGAAGAACTCGCAGCCGCCGCCAAGGCTGCCGATGCGCTTGGTCTGCTGCAGCCGCTAGCGCAAGAATCGGAGCGCAGGGGCGCTCTGACACTCGAGAAACCGTCGGTGCAGATGTCGCGCACTTCGCGTCGCGAAATCCGGCTAAGCACAGGATCGGCTGAAACCGGCCGCGGTGGCGCCCTTCCCGCAGTGGCAGTGCGCAATCCTGCCAAGGAGCCCAAAGCAGAGCAAATCGAAGACACGGCGCAGTTGGAAGATGATGCCGCACCCTCGGCCAAGCCCGGCGAACGCAAGACGCCAACGGCGATCAGCCTACTAGGCCGGGGATCTTCGGGTGAAAGCTACCCGGTACGGATCAGCCTGACAAAGCCGCAAAGCGGCAAGTCAGCGCCTGCTGCGCGCGCAAATTATCCGCTGCGAGTGGCGCTTGCATCTACCAGCAAAGGCGACTGATCCTTGAGCCTGGAAGTTTTATGGCCCTTGGGCCTGACCGCTTTGCTGTTAATCGGAGCGATCAGTGACATTCGGGCGAGAAGGCTGCCGAACTGGCTTGCCCTCGCACTGCTTGTCTATGGACTGGCTCATGGCTTTATGCTCGATGGGCTAAGCGGCCTGGGCTGGCACGCAGCGCACAGCGCTGTCGCACTGCTCGTTGGGATGGGGCTATTCGCAATAGGCGCATTCGGTGGCGGCGATGCCAAGTTTTACGCAGGGATGGCGGCCTATTTTCCGCTTCAGTCGGGGATCAACCTCCTGCTCTGGGTAACCTTGCTAGGCGGCCTGTTTATTCTCATTTGGATGGTCGGTCGACGGGTCCCTGTCGGAACCCGGGCCAAGGAACAGTCGGGCCTCAAGGGCAAGTTTCCCTACGGCGTCGCCATTACTTCCGGCGGGATCGGTGCAGCGTGGACGGCAGTAATGCTCGCTCCTGCCCTTCCCGGCATGCAGTTGTGACAAAACCGCGGGATTCTGCCAAAGTCGCGCCATGAGCACTGTCCCTCCCTCTCGCTCGATACGCCGGATCGCCGAGAATGGATTTGCCCATGCCCCGCGACTGGCGCTGATTGGGGCCCTTGCCTTCGTCCTCGCCATGCCTGTTGGCTTGCCTACGCTTGCATTCATTCCGAAAAGCGCCATGGGCGCCCTCAGCAGGATCGAGGAAGGCTCTCCTTTGCGCTTGGTCCTGCCCGAGGCGACGGTTGTACAACCAGCCTCGCTCGCTGTGGATTCCGCCGCAGATACCGTAGCGGCAGATCGAGATGGGCGCGAGACGTCTCAATCCGCCTCGGACTTCGACTCGGCGTTTCTATCGGCGGACTTCACCGGTCCGATCAGTTCAACCAAGCCTCCCAGCCCGATCGATCTCAAGCCTGGGAGGTTCCTCGATCTCAAATACGACATCTCCCGGCTTGAGCCGACAGCGGAGAAACTCGATCGCAACGACGGCAGCCTGACGGTCGAGAAACCGCTGCTGGTAGACGGCGTCAGTGCCGGTTCGGCGATGATCAGGATTGAGGAAGGCGCCAAGATCTATATTTCGGCTTCGTCGGTTGCACGGGCGCTCGGGCCGAAAGTCAACGCCCTGCCCAAGCGGATTAGCGGCGCGCTCGCCCAGGGTAGCGGCTTCATTCCTTTCTACGAATTGCGTGGTGCCGGCATTGCGGTTGAGTATGATGCGGCCCGTGACCGGGTCGCCATGTCGACCCCCTCCTGATCCAAACGAGAGGCTGGCGCCGGCAAGGGCATCGGCTATATGGTCCGCCTCGCATGATCGAAACGCTCGACACAACGGTCCGCTTGGTCTCCATCGGAGCCGCGCTGCTATTGCTGGTGCTCGTCATTGCCGGGAAGGCACGCCGACCGATCAAGATCGCGCTAATCGGGCTGTTGTTCTCAGCGATCGCCTATCTCATCAACTCGTCCACGGTAATCACGGTGCCGCAGCCGTATCGCCCCTTTGTCGACCTTGCATCGATCTTCACGCCTTTCTGGACCTGGCTGTTCGGACGTCGGCTGTTCGAAGCCGAACCACCGCGCTGGCTGGTTTGGGCTGTTGCGACGCTGCTGGTGCCCAGCTGGATCCTTGCGCATTTCGTCCAGGACACCGATCCGCTGGGATTCTACGCGATCCACCTAATCTTGCTGGTGCTGATAGTCGACCTGCTCAGGGTTGCACTGGGCGAACGCGCCGACGACCTGGTCGAGAAGCGCCGACTGATCCGCCTGTGGCTGCCGCTGCTCGTAGCGCTACAAACCGGCGGCATTTTGCTGTTCGAGACGATCTTGGGCCGCGCCATTCCCTACCCCTCGGTGCAGTTGACCAACGCCGTTCTGATCCTGGCTCTTACGCTGTTTGCCGGTCTCGCCTTGCTCCGTACGGACGAAGAGCTGCTGGCCGCACTTGGCACCGCTCCCGATGCCAAGCCCGAGTTATCTCCGGCCGAAATCGTGCTGCGAGAAAAGCTCGACGCGGCGATGGAGCAAGGCTTCTACCGCACGTCCGGCCTATCGATCGCCGGCCTGGCCGATCATCTCGGTGCGCCCGAGCATCGCCTGCGCGCGCTGATCAACCAGCGGCTTGGCCACCGCAATTTCTCCGCCTTCCTGAACCGTCATCGGATCGCAGAAGCGCGCGAGATCCTGGCCGACCGCGAGCGCGTATCGCTTCCCGTCCTGACCATTGCGATGGATCTCGGCTATAATTCTCTGCCGACATTCAATCGGGCGTTTCGCGAAGAAACCGCAATGACTCCAACCGATTACCGCCGCGAAGCGATCGGTGCCGAGACCGGTCAAAACTGAAAAAACGCCGTCGATTTCGAAATTTTCCGGTTTTTTTGGGCGTTGCGGAGCCAAGGAGTTGCCGTGCCATCATTATCGCCGCATCCTTCAACCGGAGCGCAGACGATGTCATTGCCTGAAAATCTTCCCCTGTTCGACAAGATTGCAGAGCACATGCTCGACGTGATGTATTTCGACCTGTTTCGCTACATCGTAACGGCTTCGGTGATGTTCGCCATCATCGTAATCTTCAAAGGCTGGGCCGAACGGCGCCGGATTCAGGAACGCCGGGCGAAGCGCGAGGACTACCTGCGCGAGATATCATCCTCGATCCGCACCGTATTCTTCTTTGGGATCACCACGCTTTCGACTCTGTTCCTGCGCGAAGCCGGGATCATTCGCTTCCACTTCGACAGTTTCCCGATCGCCATCATGCTGCTGCAGGCAGTGGCGATGATCCTCGCGCACGATACCTATTTCTACTGGATGCACCGGGCGCTGCACACGCGCGCACTCTATCAGGCGACCCATCTCCATCATCACAAATCGCGCACTCCGACGCCATGGACCGCATACAGTTTCTCGGTTTGGGAGGCGATCGCCGAGGCCGCATTCGTGCCGCTCTACCTGCTCGCGACCAGCCTGCTGGGCGTCGCATACATCGGCATGGCGATCCTGGTGTTCATCTGGTTCCAGATCATCCGCAACGTGATGGGCCATGCGGGCGTCGAAGTGATGCCGGCAGGTTGGGTGGACAACAAGTGGGTCGGCTGGATCAACACCACGACGCATCACGACCTGCACCACAGCACCTTCAACCATAATTTCGGGCTCTACTTCACTTGGTGGGACCGCTGGATGGGAACCGAGCATCCGCAATACAAGGAGCGCTTCCGCGCCGTCGCCAAGCCGTTGGTCGTTAGTCCGCGCCTTGCCGAGAAGCTGAGTGTAGTGATGATGGCGGGCCTTGCCAGCACAGTCACGCTTTCCGGCGGCCTCGCGAGCATGGTGGCCTGAAGCTGCCCCCTACCGAGACCAAGACCCGCGAGCGCTGATCCCCAATTCCAGCCAGCTCGTGGACGGGGCGATCGCCAACCTCTCAAGGACGGTCGCCCCTTTCCTTGCGTGCGACGCTTGGCCGAGCGTGAAGAATGTGGGAGCATGAGCCCCATGAAATGGCTATTCTGGGGTTTCCTGCTGAGCTTCCTCGCGGCGTTCGGCTTCTTCGTCAGCAATATGATGGGCTGGTTCGGACAGACGCCTGACGCGTTAGCAGGCCTCTATCTCTTGCCCTTCGGAATGCCGTGGAACCTGGTAGGACTGGAGTTGCCCGACCCCTTCCCGCTGCTGTTCGGCCTGGGTGCACCCTTGCTCAATCTGGCGATCCTGTTCTGGCTGTGGCGCCGCAGCGCACGAAAAACCGGTTAGTTGGCGGGCTTCGCCGCCCGCCATTCCCGCGCAAGCAGCCCCCAGTAATATTCATCGCACCAACCGAGATGGGAACGGCAGCTCTCGACATAATGCGCTTCGCGGCGGAAACCGAGCTTCTCCAGGACCCGATTCGACGCCACATTGCGCGGATCGGTCCCGGCAATCGCGCGGTGGATGCCCTCTTCTTCGAACAGATAGGCTAGCAGGCGCCGAACGCACTCAACGGCGACGCCCTGTTTGTGGCGATGCTTGACGGTGCCATAACCGATCTCGAACGTCCCCTCGCCTGAAGGTACCGCCACGATCCGCCCGACCAATTCGCCCGTACTGCGATCGATCCCCGACCAGCTGCGCCCGTTCCAATCGGGATCGCACAGCCAGTCGCCCAAGGCTTCCACGCTTTCGAAGGGAGCCTGGATCAGGAATTGCGCGTGGTCCGGGTCGGACAATGTCGGGAACAGCGCCTCGGCATCGGCGGGGACGAGCGGACGCATGGTGAAACGCTCGGTTTCGAGCGTCGGCGTGGGTAGATCCTGCGTCATTGCCCAGTCAGATGGGCGACGAGTGCCTTGACCTTCTTCTGGCGCCATTGCGGCAAGGGCGCGACCAACCAATATGCCCGGCGCCCCGGCTCCGGACCTTCGAGAATCTCGAGCTTGCCCGCCTCCACCGATTCCCGGACCAGCAGATAAGGCAGGATCGCACGTCCCATACCGGCAACGGCGGAACTGAGCGCCTGGCCGGGATTACCCGCCTTGACCGTCGCGCGCTCGCCCTCGGGTAGCGCTGCCCCAGGCCATTCGATCCATGCGTCGGCTCCGCCGGTCGCGGCTACTACGACCTTCTGCGCCGGGGCGAGCTCGACCCCCTCGAGATCGCCTGGGCCATCCACTAGCCGGATCGCCACGTCGAGGTTGGCCTCGGTGAAATCGGCATTCTCGTCGGCTACCAAGTGGAATTGTGCCTGCGGATTGTCTTTCTGGAAGCCCGACAGGCGTGCGCTGAGCCATTGCGCGTAAAATTCGCGCGGCGCCGCGATTGTGTAACGGTCCGATGCCTGGCCAGCCTGCATCGCCTGCACGCTTTCCTCGAACTTTAGGAATCCTTCGCGCAGCGCATCGAGACCCGCGCAACCCTCTTCGGTCAGTTCCAGCCCCTTGCTCGTGCGGCGGAACAGCACCACGCCGAGGTGGTCTTCGAGCGCGCGGATCTGCTGGCCGACGGCAGCGGGCGTCACCGCCAGTTCGTCCGCAGCGCGCGTAAACGACAGGTGCCGCGCGGCGGCATCGTATACGCGCAAGGCGTTGAGAGGCAGGTGCGTCCGTTTCATGGCTTGGGCGATTTAGGCGGGCTTGCGCGCAGGCTCAAGGCCTAACGGTTCGCGCAGTGCTATGCCCAGTCAGTCCGCGGTCGCGGGCGCAGCGAGCGGGAAGAAGGGGATCCGCACTTCCAACGGCGATCCATCCTCCCGGTAGAAGGTGTAGAAGCCCTCCATCGAGCCGTGCGGCGTCGCCAGCGGGCAACCCGAGACGTAATCGTGGCTGTGCCCAGGCTTGAGCAGGGGCTGTTCACCCACAACTCCTTCGCCATCGACATGGTTCACCATGCCGCGGGCGTCGGTGATGCGCCAATGCCGGGTGCGCAGTTGCAGCACTTCGTGGCTGCCGTTCTCGATCCGTACATGATAGACCCAGAACCACTTGCCGGCTTCGGGATGCGATTGTTCCGGCAGGAAATTCACCGCGACACGCACGGTGATACCATCGGTGGTTGCAGCGTGTTGAAACAGCTCTTTCATGACAATCCGAAGTTAGCGATTCGGATTTACGTAACAAGGGGCGCACCCCCGGTAATCCACCTTCATCGCAATATTCGGCTTTTGCCGTAGCCCTGTTTCACTGGTATGAGTGGCAAAACCACAACAAGAATAACCTGTTTCTGGGTCGCCTCGGATCGAACGGACTGGGGAGATCGACATGCTCAACCTCATTGGATTTTTCGCCGCCCTGATGACGACGACGGGGCTTGGCGCGGCAACCGACACCACTGCTAGCGACGCTGCGCAAATGGCTGCGCTCGACCCCACGCTGCCGGGCCGCAAGGCCTGCCGCGGCATCGACGCCTTTGGTGCAGCGCTCGACGCGAGGCTCGCAATGGCTGCCCAGATGCCGCTGCTGATGCAGGCCGGGAGCGACACCTTTCCGCTTTATTCCAACATTGCGGAATCCGACATCGGCGTAACGGGCCTTGATGGCGACGCCCGGCGCTATTTCGACCAGGGCGTGGCGCTGCTTTACGGTTTCAACCATGCTGCGGCCGTGCGATCCTTCCGCAAGGCGCGCGCCTATGCGCCCGAATGCGCGATGTGCTGGTGGGGCGAGGCCTATGCCAACAGCCTCAACATCAACGCCGGGATGAGCGAGGAACAGAACCGCCAGGCAATTTTTGCCGTTCAACGCGCGCAGCAGCTCTCCGAAGGGTTGAGCGAGGTCGAAAGGTCGCTGATCGCGGCGCAGGCAGAACGCTTCCCCGATGACCTGTCCGCCGATCGAGCCGCGCTGGAGAAGAAATACTCAGCTATGATGATGGCGATTGCCGAACGCTTTCCGCAGAGCAACGACATCGCCGTGCTGGCAGCGGAGTCAGCGATGAACACCACGCCGTGGGACTATTGGGACGCCGATACCCGTGCGGCGCGACCGCAGATCGGCCCGGCGATCGCGCTGATCGAGCGGGTGATGGCCAACAACCCGCGCCACCCGCAGGCCTCGCATCTCTACATTCACCTGATGGAGAATGGACCCGATCCGAAGATGGCTGAGGCGGCAGCCGACCGGCTAGTCGAGAATGCGCCCAGCGCACTCGGCCACCTGGTGCACATGCCGGGGCACATCTTCTACCGCATCGGGCGCTACACCGATTCCATCACCGCCAATATCGCGGCGGCGCGGGCCGACGAAGAATACCTCAAAGTCGCGGGTGACGATGGCCTCTATCGCTTCGGCTATTACCCGCACAACGTCCACTTCCTGCTCACCTCGGCCCAGATGGCGGGCGACATGATGACCGTGACCAACGAGACCGAGCGACTCAAGCTGACGTTGAACGAAGATATCGCGCGCCAGCTCCCCTGGGTGCAGGCGATCCACGCGGCACCGTCATTCGCGATGACGCAATATGCCTCACCGGCCGCGATCCTGGCGTTGACCGCCACACCGACCGACCTCGCCTATGTCGATGCGATGCGGCGTTACGCCCGGGCGGTGGCGCACGCACGCGACGGCAACGATGCCGGCTTCGACGAGGACATCGCCGCGATGCAGGCACTCAAATCGGATCCGCAAATGGCGTTGATGGTCGAAAACGGCTTCCCCGCCCCCGATATCGTCGACCTCGCCGTGCATGTCGCGCAGGGGCGCAAATCGCATGCCGAGGGGCAGTACGATTCAGCAGCGAAGCATTATCAGGCAGCGCAGGCGATCGAGAAGACCATCCCCTATACCGAGCCGCCTTATTGGTACTATCCGGTGGCGCAATCGCTCGGCGCCTCGCTGTACAAGGCCGGGCGATACAAGGAAGCGCAAGCCGCGTTTCGAGAAGCGCTGTTCAAGGCTCCAAACAGCGGCTGGGCGCTTTACGGGCTGTCGCTGACCGAAGCCAAGCTCGGCAACAAGCTCGAGGCGAAGGCCGCGAAAGCGGCAATGGCGAAGGCCTGGATCGGCGACAATTCCTGGCTGACGATGGATCGGCTCTAGCGACGGGGAACGCGGCTCAGCCCTTGGCGAGTTCTTCCTCGACCTGCGCCAGCCGTTCCTTGCCGAAGAACATTTCGTTGCCAACGAACATGGTCGGAATACCAAAGGCTCCGCGCTCGACAGCTTGCGAGGTATTTTCGATAAGCCCCTGTTTTACTTCATCCGCCTGCGACCTTCTGGACAAGTCCGCCGCATCGAAACCAGCCTCCCCGATCGCATTCGCGACGGCGTCAGGGTCGGTCACATCGAGTTCGCGTTCCCAGATAGCAGGCAGCAAACTCTCGACGAATTGCACCGCTCGGCCGTCCTGATCCGCAGCATAGAGCATCCGCTGTAGCTGGATAGAATTGAACGGGAATTTCGGGTTCAGCCTGTATTTGTTGAGCCGGTGCTTCTCGATGAACCGCCGCATCTCGAGCATGGCATACTCGTTCTTGCCCTTCACCTCCGCATCGCGGATCATCGGCGGGGCATTGCCGGTAAGCTTGTGCATCCCGCCAAGGAAAACGGGAAGAACATCGAGCCCTGCACCGGTCTCGCGAAGCAAGTCGCGCAGGGGCCACCACACCAGGTAGGCATTGGGGCTGACGAAGTCGAAAACCAGCTGCACGCGATTTGCCACCAAACTACCTCCCGAAAATCTTGGAAATCCGGGATTCGCACGCTTGAACGCCCCTTGCAAGCGCCTGAAAATGGCAGATCGTCATGGTTAAATTCGCATGAACTGCGATTCCTTCGAATTCCTTAGCGAGACTTCGCGCATACCCGCCATGTTGGAAAAGAATGTGGGGCGAATGGCTATGCGCAACAAGCTGATCCGGATTTGCCGGAACCTGCGGAAAGACCTGAACGGCAATGTCCTGATCATTGCCGCAATCGGTGCTGCTTCGACCGTCGGTGCTGCGGGCATCGGCGTCGACACAGTCGAATGGTACCTGTCGAAACGCCAGCTCCAACAAGCGGCAGATTCCGGCGCGCTGGCTGGCGCGATGAACCTGTTCCGCGGCCAGGACATAACCAGCGCTGCCACCGGCGAGGTCGACCGCAATTACGTCGACGGGTTCAACATCGTGCGCATCGTGAACCCGCCGCAAGAAGGTGACTGGACCGGCGACGGCGGTGCTGTCGAGGTGGTCGTCTCTGCCAGTCGCGCGCTGCCGTTCTCCGGTATCTTCCTCGAAAACGCTCCGACCATTCAGGTGCGCTCGGTCGCGGCAACGGTTGCGGTCGGCGAACCCTGCGTCATTGCAACGGCAACCGACGGAATTGGCATCGACGTGTTCGGTAGCGCAATCGCCGATCTGGACTGCCCGGTCGCCTCCAACTCGCCCGATGGCGTGTCGGTCGATCTCGGCGGTTCGAGCTTCCTCGACACTGACTTGATCATGAGCGTTGGCGGGGTCGATTACGGCTCCAGCAACATTGCTGCCGACACGGCTGTCGTATCATATGGCCTGCCGGTTGAAGATCCGCTCGCCAGCAGAGGCCTTACTCCGCCGAGCTCCCCGTCAGGTTGCACCGCGAACAACTTCAACGTCTCGCCCAGCCAGACGGTGACCATCAGCCCGGGGCGCTACTGCAATGGCATGGACATCAAGGGGACAGTGACGATGAACCCCGGGGTGTACATCATCGATCGCGGCGCGTTCAAAATCAACTCGCAGGCCGACGTCGTCGGACACGGTGTAACGATCATCCTTACAGGGAATTCATCGTCGAACGTCGCGGAACTGCAGATCAATGCAGGCGCCGACCTCGACCTGCGTGCGCAAACCCTGGCGGAAGCGACAACCACGGGCGACGACAACTGGGCGGGTATTCTATTCTACCAGGATGAACTGGGCGATGGCACGCAGCACACCATCAACGGCGGTGCCGACATCAACATGGAAGGCATTATATATATGCCGACCGCCGATCTGACCTACAATGGCAACGCCTCCCAAACCGCGCAGTGCCTACTGCTGATTACCGAGCGCGTACGCTTCGGCGGTACCAACCGGATTGCGAACAATTGCAATGACGAGATCGACGACATCGATACGTCGGCGAGAATTATCAGGGTTGTGGAGTAAGCGCCGATGACCAAGACCCCACTCACGACGCTGCGAGGTTTCCTTGCCGATGAACACGGCTTCGGTGCCATGGAACTTGCGCTCGCCATGCCGTTCCTGATGCTGCTGTGCCTCGGCATGATGGATGCATCGATGCTGCTCGGCACCAAGATCGATTACGAACAGGCTGCGCAGCGAACGACCGATCTCGCCTTTGCTCGCCGTCCCAACTCCGATGATGGGCGCGAGTACAACTGGTACGTAACCGAAGCCAAGACCGCCGCGGATGTGGAAGCCGACGCTGTCGACGTCGACATTTTCCTCGAATGCGACGGCGTAAGGCAGAGCGACTTCAACGGCCAATGCGCTTCCGGCGAAGTTTCCAACCGCTTCGTCAGCGTCTCGATCAGCAACCAGGTCGACACGCAATTCGACTGGGCCGGCCTTGCCGGACTGATCGGGTTCACCAATTTCCCGCGGCAGGTGACTGTCGTAGGAGACAGCCTGGTGCGCATCCAATGATCGTTCGTAAGCTCACTTCCGACAATCGCGCGAGTACCACCGTCGATTTCGCCTTCGCCGTGCCGGTGATCCTCGCGATCATGCTGGGTACGATCCAGATGGGCCAGTACCTCCATGCCTCGGGCGCGATGCGCCATGCGCTGGGCGAAGGCGTGCGGCTGGCGAAGGTCGATCCCGACGCCTCGACCAACCGGATTGAGCGGGAAATCCGCGACGAGCTGGTTGCGATCGACAAGGACAACATCGTGTTGCTCAACGTTACTCGCTCTACGGCGAGCAACGGTGCGAAGATCGCCACCGCCAAGATCAAGTACAAGCTGACACCGATGATCCCGTTGATCCCGGTGCCGGCAATCACGATCTCTGAAGAGAAGACCGTCTGGCTGCCGGTTTAGCAAGAACTTGATAAATCGATACAATTTCGGATAATTGAGCGCTCGCGGCAGGGCATGATACATTTGTTCAATGCGTTGTGCGATCGCCCTGATGGCTTGGGCCCTCATGGTCCCGCAGATGAGCGGGCCGGTTGCTGCACATCCCGGCGGGACGAATGCAGACGGCTGCCACACCAATCGCAAAACCGGGGACTATCACTGCCATGGGAATCGTAAGGCGCGCGCCCGGCAGCCCAATTCGACGGGCGCTGTGTACTACCCGAATTGCTCGGCCGTGCGGGAGGCGGGCCACGCACCATTGAGGCGCGGCGACCCGGGCTATCGATCGGGGCTTGATCGGGACGGCGACGGCATCGCCTGCGAGAACTAGAAACCGGCCGCCTTGAGCGCCTGGTCCATATCCTCGATCAGATCCTGCACATCTTCCAGTCCCACGTTGATCCGTAGCAGGCCTTCGGTCACCCCCATTTCCGCACGCGCTTCCTCGCTCATCGAGGCGTGGGTGGTTGAGGCCGGATGACACATCAGGCTACGCGCATCGCCGATGTTATTGGAGATGTCGATCAGTTCGAGCGCATCGAGTATCGCGAAGGCCTTGGCGCGCGACTGGACATCGAACGCGAAGATCGGACCCACCGCGTCCATCTGGCTCAGAGCGAGCTTGTGGCGGGGGTGACTCGGGAGGCCGGGATGGAGAATACGCGGAACACGCGCCTCGACATAGCGGCCCAGTTCGAGCGCGTTCTCGCTCTGCTTGTGGGCGCGCAGGCCAAGCGTCTCGAGCCCTTTCAGTACCACCCAGGCGTTGAACGGCGAGATATTGGGGCCGGTGTTGCGCTGAAACGGCAACAGCACCTCGTTCATCCATTCCTCGCTGCCGCAGACCGCGCCGGCCAGAACCCGTCCCTGCCCGTCCATCAGCTTGGTCGCGCTATAGGCAACAACGTCCGCACCGAACTCGAGCGGGCGCTGGAGCGCGCTTGTGGCAAAGGCATTGTCGACCACCGTCGTGATGCCCCGCGATTTCGCTAATCCGCAGACGTAATGCAGATCGACCACATCGAGTGTCGGATTGGCTGGAGTCTCGAAGAAGAAGACCTTGGTGTTGGGCCGGATTGCAGCATCCCACTGTTCGTTGACAGCGCTGTCGATCACCGTCGTTTCGATGCCGAAACGAGGCAGAAGGTTGTCCACCAGCCAGCGGCACGAACCGAACGCGGCGCGCGCGGCGACAACGTGGTCTCCGGTCGATAGCTGGCACAGCAAAGCCGCGGTCATCGCTGCCATGCCGCTTGCCTGTGCCCGGCATGCCTGGGCGCCTTCCATCAGCGCTATCCGTTCTTCGAGCATGGCGACGGTCGGGTTCTGCAGGCGCGAATAGGTCATGCCCTCGGCCTCGCCCGCGAAACGATCGGCGACCGTCTGCGCATCATCATAAGTGTAGCCGGAGCTGAGGAACAGCGCTTCGCTCGTTTCCCCATGCTCGCTGCGCCAGGTGCCGCCGCGCACCGCGCGGGTCGCAGGGCGCCAGTTGCTGGTCTTCGCCCGGTCCATGCCTGTGGTCTTCTTCATCGCGGCTGGCGGTTTAGGCGGCAGCGGCATGGGCGGCAAGCAAGTTAAAGCTGCGCTGCCGACAGCCCAGCCTTGGCGACATCGCCCTTGCCGATCCCTTCGAGCATGAGGGAACCCTCGACGAGGACCAGCATGAGCCGCGCCCCTGCTGCGGGATCGGGATCGTCGACTGGCAGCTTGCTCTCAAGCCAGAGCAGCAGCCGGTCCATGATCGCACCGGCCGCGTCGCGATAGGATTGGTTGCCGCGGGCAGCTCCGGCCACGATTTCCCACCACAGGCCCATGAATGGTTGCATCTGAGGGTCCCTGATCCGATCGAGGAGCAGGTTGAGGCACTGGTCACGCGACGAGGCGCGATCCTTGCCGAAAGCCTGATCGAGCATGACCGAGTAGCTTTCCGCGATGAAAGAAAGAAGCTCCGCGATCAGCGCGTCCTTGTTGCCGAAATGGTAGATCAGCATGCGGTCACTGGTCCCCGCGGCTTTCGCGAGCGGGCGCAGGCTTGCGGCACCCATACCGTGCTCCATTACATGCATCGCCATCGGCATCAGCCATTTGCGGCGGGTATCTTCGCTTCTGCTCATCGGGGTCTTGTAGCGAGCGCTACACTCAGCTACAAGGCGTGTAGCACTCGCTACAAAGGAGCCGCTCAATGACCGCTTTCGAGATCCTGGTCACAGCAGGAATACTCTTCACCGTGGCCGCATTCGTTCACATCGTCGTCAACAAGCCCACGATCGGCAGCACTTTTGTCGCAGCCATCGTCTGCGCCGGATTTGCCGGCTTCACAACCGTGACCGTCATGTCAGAGGGCTTCCTCCCTGTCTGGGCAAATCACACTGCCAACTTGTGGGGTGTGCAGGTCTGGTGGGATCTACTGATATCGGTCTCGCTCGCACTGCTGCTGGTTGTCCCGCGCGCGAATAAGGTCGGCATGAACATCCTGCCGTGGGCACTGTTTGTCGCTGCCACAGCCAGCATCGGCCTTTTGGCGATGGTCGCACGCCTGTTCTGGCTTGAGCGCAATCAGGCCAGTTCCTGACGCCCCAGTCAAAGGCGATAGCGCAGAAACGAAAAAGGCGGAGCCGCGAGGCCCCGCCTTTCGTATCTCGTACTAAGCCCTTGAATCAGGGGCTGGTCGGCAGGTCGTCGTCGTCCGAAGCCGTCAGGACGATGAAGCCGGCCAGAACGGCAAGAGCAACAACGCCAATGATGGTGTCCGAGCCACCGCCAAGTTCCGATTCACCAGCAACCGGTGCAACTGCACGGTCTGCTGCCTGAGCTTGAAGCGCAACCGGAGCGGCTGCGAGTGCAAGCACCGAACCGATCAAAGCAATCTTCTTCATAATCAATCCAACCCTTTCATGAACGAACGTTCGTGCCCCTCGATAGGGCGTCCTCAACCCACCTACAAGCTAGAACAGCAATTGTTTCACAAATTTAGCGAATTGGGGCGAAGTGATGCAAAATGGCGACGAACCGTTACTTGATAGTTGCCCGACTTTGATCCGATATCAAATCAAGAGCTAGCCGGACGCCGAACTTGCTCATCGCGAACCTGCTGCTAAATCCACACCCGATGAGCCAGGCCCCTGCACAGCCCCGCGATCCGCTCGGCCTGAGCCTGCTCATGGCGCTTGCATTCACGCTTCTGGCCGGACTTCAATTGACCACGCCATCGAAACCGTTCTTCGACGAGGTCCACTACCTTCCCGCTGCGCGCGAGATGCTGGCAAACGGCAGTTACATCAATCGCGAGCATCCCTTGCTGGGCAAGGAGCTGATCGCGTTGGGCATTGCGATCTTCGGTAATAACCCGCTGGGATGGCGCGTGTTTTCGCTCCTCGCAGGAGCACTTGCCTTGTTCGCAAGCATGCGTGCGATGTGGTTTGGGAGCCTGTCGCGTTTCGCCAGCCTGGCGTTCGGATTGCTCCTCGCCAGCGGCTTCATGCTGTTCGTTCAGAGCCGCATCGCGATGCTCGACATCTACATGGCGGCCTTTCTTTGCGTGGCCACGTGGCAATTCGCCGGTGCGATCCGCGAGCCGGAGACTGGACGCTGGCGGCTAATCGCCACGGGGGCCGCACTGGGAGCGGCGATGGCATCGAAGTGGAACGCGATCCCGCTGGCAATAGTCCCGGGTATCGCTTTCCTTTTGGCACGCCTGAGCGCGGGCAGGCGGCGACTGCTGACCAGCCAGCGTGGCATTCCAGTCCCGGGTGTCTCGCTGCTCGAAGCGACGCTATGGCTCGGCGTTCTGCCACTGGCGGTCTACGCGGCAACCTTCATCCCCGCATATCATTTTCGCGACACTCCCTTTGCCACGCAAGGACTGATCGAATTTCACCGCGAGATGTATGCGCTACAAACGCAGGTGCTTGAGCCCCATCCCTACCAGTCGAACTGGCCCGACTGGGCGCTCAATCTACGCGCCATCTGGTACCTCTACGAAGCCGTCGACGGTGCCCAGCGAGGCGTCCTGCTGGTCGGTAATCCGCTCACCATGATGCTGGGACTTCCGGCGCTGATCTGGTGCGCGCTGACGGGCAACAAGCAGCGGCAATGGGCGCGGATCGGTGTCGTTGCCGGGTACGCGGTGAGCCTCGGCCTATGGCTGTTCGCTTCCAAGTCGGTGCAATTCTACTATCACTATTTCTTGCCGCATTTCTTCCTGCTCGGCGCACTCGCATTGGCGCTCGATGCCCTTTGGCAAGGCGGACATCGCAAGCTGGCCCTGCTGGTGTTGGCGGCCAGCCTTGTCCTGTTCGCCTATTTCTATCCGATCCTTTCGGCCGCGGCGCTCGAAGGGCCGCAAAGCTTCCTCAATTGGAGTTGGATCGACGGCTGGAGATAGCGACTAGTACCGGCCCCAGACGAAACGGCTCGACAGCGCGTAGTTCCACACCGACCCGACCACGATCCCGGCCAGCGCAGCAATCACCCAGTATAGCCCGCGCGATTCGAGCAACGTCGCGACCGCGACATTGGCAAAACCGCCCACGGCGCAGGTGAGGCAGAAGCCGACCCAGCCCTTCAGCACTGCGGCCGTGCCTTTCAGGCGCTGGTCACGATATGTCAGCCAGTTATTGAGCCAGAAGTTGAAGCTCATCGCGCTGAGGACCGCGACCGCCTGACCGACGGTGAAGGCCTTGTCGAACCAGAACAGCACGAGGCTCAGCACTGCCATGTGGACGATGACACCCATCGCCCCCACCGTACCGAACAGGGCAAAGCGCGTCGGGATCAGCTTCCCGAAGGTCTTGTCGTAAAGGCCGGCGAGGAAATCGAACGCGATCGCCCGGTCGAGCTTGCTTTCGCCTTCGCGGCGCGCGGAGAAATTCAGCGGGAATTCCCTCACTTTCATCGGGCGCTCGGCAGAGGCGAGCAGGTCGAGCAGAATCTTGAACCCGATCCCCGACAGCTTGGGCACCAGCGCACGCGCTGTCTCGCTGGGCAACATGAAGTAACCGCTCATCGGATCGGTCAGTTCGACCCCGGTCAGCTTGCGCGCAAGCGCATTGGCCGCCCCGGACAGCTTCTCGCGATCAGGCCTGCCCCACCCTTCCATGCTTGCGCCCTCGGCGAAGCGCGAGGCGACCGCAATATCACCCTCGCCCGCCTTCAGGGCATTGAGCATCAGCGGCAATAGCGCCGGATCGTGCTGGTGATCGGCGTCCATGACCGCGCAAAAAGGAGCAGCGGTGGCGCAAAAACCTTCAATCGCCGCACTCGCCAGCCCGCGCCGACCGATCCGCTGGATCACCCGCACACGGCCATCGGTCAGCGCGATGCGCCGGGCCTCGTCGGCTGTACCGTCGGCCGAGTTGTCGTCGACAATCAGTACCTCCCAGCCGCCGGAGCCGAGGGCGTCCTCGATCCGCTCGACCAGCGGCGCCAGATTTCCCCGCTCGTTGAGCGTTGGCAGGATGATCGCCAGTTCGAGCTGCTGAGTGGATTCAGCGCCGGAGGGATCGGGAGAACGGGTCATGTCCATGACAGACCCGATTAATGCGAAAATCTCAAGATAGGGTAAGCAGCTTGCTAACCACGCTATCGCCGATTTCCCGCGACGTGGCACGTCCGCCGAGGTCCCCTCCGCGCACGCCATCGGCAAGGCATTCGGCCACTGCGCGCTCGACCCTTACCGCGTCTTCTTCGCGTCCCATTGAATGACGCAGGAGCATTGCGAGAGAGAGGATCGTCGCCATCGGGTTGGCCTTCCCCTGCCCCGCAATATCGGGCGCGCTACCGTGGATCGGCTCGTAGAGCCCGAAAGCGCCATATTCGGTCTGGCGTTCACCAAGCGAAGCGCTGGGCAGCAGCCCGATCGAACCGACGCACATGCTCGCCTGGTCGGACAGGATATCGCCAAACAGATTGCCGGTGACGACCGTGTCGAACTGCCCCGGCGATTTCACCAGCTGCATCGCCGCGTTGTCGACATACATGTGCTCGAGCGCAACATCGGGATATTCCTTCCCGACCTCGATCACCGTGTCGCGCCAGACCTGGCTGGTTTCGAGGACATTTGCCTTGTCCACGCTGGTGAGCCGACCGCCGCGTTTCCGCGCCGCGCGGAATGCGACATGCGCGATCCGCCTTACCTCGCTTTCGGAATAGCACATCATGTCCCATCCCTCGCGCTCGCCATCGTCCCGCGTGCGGATACCCTTGTCGCCGAAATAGACGTCGCCATTGAGCTCGCGCACGATCAGCAGGTCGATTTCCCGCGCGATCTCGGGCCTCAGCCCGCTCATATGCTCGAGCCCGGTGAACGTTGTTGCCGGGCGCAGATTGGCAAACAGGCCGAGCTCGGCACGCAGGCCCAGGATAGCCTGCTCTGGCCGCAAGTGCCGCTCGAGATTGTCGCAGGACGGATCGCCTACCGCGCCGAACAGGACGGCATCGGCCGCGCGGGCCATGTCGAGCGTCTCTTGCGGCAATGGATGGCCGTGGCGCTGATAGGCGATCGCGCCGACGTCGCCTTCGAACAGGACAAGACCCGGCAGGTTCAGCGCATCGAGGACCCGCAGCGCCTCGCGCACAACTTCCGGACCGATCCCGTCGCCGGGCAAGACTGCAATCTTCACGCGTGATTCCTAAGCCAGCATCCGCGCGAGCCTCTCCCGCAACAGGTGCCGCGCAGCCATAACATCGCCCCGCTTGTCGGCAAGAAGGTAGCGGGCAAGAGGTCCTTCCAGCGCATCAAAGTTTGCTAACATGCCGGTCAGTTCTTGCGCGATTTCAGGGCGTTCACCGCCATATCCGAGCTCGCGCAGCAGCAGCGCCTCATAGGAATTCATCGCCGGGAACCAGCCGCGTGCGCTGGGCGCCTGACAGACGGCACCAAGCAATGCCTCGAGCGCCAAGTACAAGGCAGGATAGGGATTGCGTTCTGGCAAGGCGCTGGCGGTTAGCGCGCAGGCCCAGGTGATTGCGGCGGCGGGGAGCGGCTCGGTCAGCCATGGTCCGCGGCTCTCGATCAGTTCCAGCCGGGCGAAGGGCATCTGGCTGTCGGACTTGGCGCGGAGGTCGACTTCGACGAGGTTGCCCGGGATCATCACCGGGCGCAATTGGCGCCCTCGCCCACCCGCGACATAGCAGGCGACAACGCCGTGGTCCCCGGTCAGCAGCCGTGCAATCGACGCGGTCTCGCCGTGCTGGCGGGAAGCGATAAGTATGGCGGGTGCGCGCAGGTTCATTGCGCGGCGATCTACCTGGCGGCGAGCTTGGCTTCCAGCTCTTCGATGCGGGCCTTGAGCGCCTCGTTCTCTTCGCGCGTCTTGGCGGCCATCAGCTTGACCGTGTCGAACTCTTCGCGGCTGACGAAGTCCATGCCGCCCAGCGCTTCCTTCATCCGCTCGCGCGCGCTTTCGCGCGCCTCGCGCGTCATACCGGCGAAGGTGCCTGCCGCGCTGTTGGCGAGCTTGGCGAAATCGGCGAGCATTTTGTTCTGGCTTTGCATAGGCGCTATCTGGCGATCACAATTCCAAAGGACAAGCGCGAATTCAAATCTCGATCCGCTGGGTCGCGCTGGTCGAGGAGCCGTGGCCACCATCGGGATTGAGCCGCAGGAACTCGTAGTTGAGCAGCGTCGCGAACAGCACCCAGGCGAGATAAGGCAGTAGCAGCAGCCCAGCCGCGCGCCGTACCCGCCAGAACAGGAAGATCACGACCAGCAGCGTGATATCGATCACGGCCAGGAGGATCAGCGCGCCCTGGATGTTCTGGGCGCCGAAGAACACCGGCGACCACGCGAGGTTGAGCGCGAAATGGACCACGAAGAAGCCCACGGCGATCCCTCTGCCCCGCGCGCCCCAGGCGCTGCAGATCAGCGCGAAAGCGATGCCGATCATGATGTAGAGGATGGTCCAGACGATCCCGAACCATTTCGGATCGGGGTAGATGTCGGGCTTCACGAGGTTCTGGAACCACATGGTGTTGGGGCTACCCAACTGACCGGCGACAAAACCCAGCAGGACAATCAACGGCACCGTAAACAGCGCCCAGCGCAGGAAACTGGCTCGCAATTGTCCGCGTGATGCAACGACGTTCATCAATTCTCCCCGCGATATTCGTTAGTCGATTCGCGCTTCGTGTTAGTTGCCTGCGCGATACACGGCGCGCAAGGACTCGCCAAATCGCTGTGCCAGTTAGGGATGCAATTACGGCCCGCGCCGAGCGCTGACGAGGAATTCCACGTTGCCTTCCGGTCCCGTGATCGGGCTTTCGACAATACCTTCGACCTGCCAGCCGCCGGACGCGAGCCAGTCGCGCACCTCGTCGCAAACGCGCTGATGCAGGGCGGGATCGCTGACCACCCCCTTCTTGCCCACTTCCTCGCGTCCCACCTCGAACTGCGGCTTGATCAGCGCCACCAGACGGCACTCCTCGGCTGCCAGTTCCAAAGGTCGTTCGAGCACCTTGGCAAGCCCGATGAAGCTCGCGTCGCACACCACCCAGTTGCATGCGCGGTCGATCATTTCCGGCGTCAGGACCCGTGCGCTGGTCTGCTCGAGCACGGTCACGCGATCGTCCTGTCGCAATTTCCACGCGAGCTGGTTGGTGCCGCTGTCGACCGCGAAAACATGCGCCGCCCCCTTTTGCAGCAATACGTCGGTAAAGCCGCCGGTCGAGCTGCCGATATCCATCGACACCGCGCCGCCTGGATCGAGCCCGAAATGTTCGATCGCGTGGGCGAGCTTTATCCCGCCGCGGCTGACCCACGGGTGATCGCGCCCGCGCACTTCGAGCGGTATGTCTTCGGCCATCTGCTGGCCGGGCTTGGCGATCTTGCTCTCGCCGGAGAAGACCACGCCCGCCATGATCAGCGCCTGCGCGCGGCTGCGGCTTTCCACCAGCCCGCGCTCGACAAGCATCTGGTCTATCCGGCGTTTTTTGGTCATTCGATCCCCAATAGTCGTGGACCCATACGGCGTTAGCGCGCATTAAAGCGGCATGAAACCGATCTATCTGAATTTTGCCGGGGCGCTGGCGCTGACTTTCGTAATTGCTGCCTGCGTGCCTGCCGCACCTGAGCCGACTCCGGCTCCCTCGCCCAGCCCGACACCTGCGCCCACCCCGATCGCGACGGCTGCTCCGGTCGTGCAGCGTTCGCTCGAGAACTGGCTCGACGCGCCGCAAACGCCGGGCGATTGGAGATACTCTAGTGGTAGTAGGATAAGCCAGGCCAGCTTTGGCATTGGCGCGAACGCATCCTCCTTCACCATGACCTGTATAGCCGCGAATCGCGCCGTTCGGCTGGAGCGTGCCCACCAATCACCTGCAAACATTGCGATGCGCATTCGCACCGAAACCGGGGAGCGCCTGATCAACGCGCAGCCACTGGCCGGAGCGCGCGAAGGTGTGGTCTTCGCCCAACTCGCGTCAGGCGATCCGTTGCTGGATGCGATGGCGGTGACCAAGGGGCGGTTTGCGGTCGAGGTCGAGGGCATGCCCACACTCTATCTGCCCTCGTGGACCGAGGTCTCGCGCGTGATCGAGGATTGCAGGCAATAAAAAAGGCGCTCACGGGCGCCCGACAACAGCGTGCTATTCTGACGTGGGAAAACTATTTTTCAAGCCTTGTTTTCGCGGACGACCTGACTCAAATTGATACCTGAGGCCAGCGGCAATACGCGGTTCTCGGCCCCCGGTGAAACGGTCCAGGGTCTTGGCTCAAAAGCGCGAAAGGAGGTGATCCGATGTCTCATGGTTCAGCAGAGAGGTCGGCAAGTTTCCGCGCGGAGCACTATCGGTAAGGAGATACCTTTAGAGGCTTCGTGAGCGGCACTTCCCGCCGCTGACCATGCGAAAGGCGATCCTGCGACGGGCGGGGTCGCCTTTCTCATTTGTGCCGACAACGTCTTGCCCTCGCGCGCCCATCACATTACGCGCTCGCGCATGGACTTCGAATGTATTCCTCACCCCGCACCCGTTCCCGGAGAAACCCGGACCGAAGCGCTCGCCAACCCCGGTTTCGGCACGCTGTTTTCGGACCACATGGTTACGATCGATTATGACGAGGCCAAGGGCGGCTGGTACGGCGCGAAGGTCGGTCCGCGCGAGCCGATCCCGCTCGATCCGGCAACCGCGGTGCTGCACTACGCGCAGGAAATCTTCGAAGGGATGAAGGCCTACAAGCAGGTCGATGGCAGCCTCGCGCTGTTCCGGCCTGAGGAGAACGCGCGTCGCTTCAACGCCTCGGCCGATCGCCTCGCGATGCCGAACCTGCCCGAAGAGATCTTCATCGAATCGGTCAGGCAGTTGGTCGCTGCGGATCGCGACTGGTTCCCCACGGTCGAGGGCGGCTCGCTCTACCTGCGGCCCTTCATGTTCGCATCTGAAGCCTTCCTCGGCGTGCGTCCTGCCAAGCAGTACAAGTTCGTGGTGATCGCCAGCCCGGCGGGCAATTACTTCAAGTCGGGCTCGCCAGCGGTGAGCATCTGGATTTCCGATTACACCCGCGCAGCGCCGGGCGGCACTGGCGCGGCAAAATGCGGTGGCAATTACGCCGCGAGCCTCGTCCCCACCGGCCAGGCCTTTGCCAAGGGGCACGACCAGGTGCTGTTCCTCGATGCAGTCGAACGAAAATGGGTCGAGGAACTGGGCGGTATGAACCTGTTCTTCGTGTTCGATGACGGGCGCGTCGTCACCCCACCGCTGACCGGCACGATCCTGCCCGGAATCACCCGCGACAGCCTGATCACGCTGCTGCGCGAAGAAGGGCTCGACGTCAGCGAAGAGATGTATTCGATCGACCAGTGGCGCGATGATGCGACCAGCGGCAAGCTGCTCGAGACCATGGCCTGTGGCACGGCGGCGGTCGTCACCCCGGTCGGCAAGGTCGCCGGCCCCGATGGTGAATTCGAGATCGGCACTGGCGGCCCCGGCCAGATCACCAGCAAGATTCGCGAGAAGCTCGTCGGCATCCAGAAAGGTGCGGTCGAAGACACCCATGGCTGGGTGATGAAGCTGGGGTGATTGCAATGACGGCCACCCCGTCGATCACCGTCGCGGCGCTGTACCAGTTCACGCCATTCGAGGACCCGGCAGCGATCCGCGGCCCGTTGCTGGCGTTGTGCGAGGAAGTCGGAACACGCGGTACGCTGCTGCTCGCGCGCGAAGGCATCAACGGCACCATAGCGGGGAGCGAGAATGCCATCGCGCAAGTGCTGACCCACATTCGCGCGCTGCCGGGATGCACCGACCTCGACGTCAAATTCTCCTACGCCGACGTAATGCCGTTTAACCGCATGAAGGTGCGGCTGAAGCGCGAGATCGTGACCATGGGCGAGCCCGACATCGATCCGCGCCTCAGCGTCGGCCACTATGTCGATGTGCAGGACTGGAACGCGCTCATCGCCGAACCCGACACGCTGGTGATCGACACGCGCAACGACTACGAAACCGCGATCGGCACCTTCAGGGGTGCGGTCGATCCTGCGACCGCCCGTTTTCGCGATTTTCCCGAATGGTTCCGCGCCCATCGCGAGGAACTGCTCGTGGGCAAGAAGAAGGTGGCGATGTTCTGCACCGGCGGCATCCGCTGCGAGAAATCGACCAGCTTCCTGCGCAAGGAGGGGATCGAGGAGGTCTATCACCTCAAGGGCGGCATCCTGAAATATCTCGAGGAAGTACCGCAGGAAGAAAGCCTGTGGGACGGAGAATGCTTCGTGTTCGACGAGCGCGTCTCGGTCGGGCATGGCCTCGAACAGGGTGACTACACGCTGTGCCGCGCCTGCCGCCGCCCGCTGACCGAGGAACAGCGCGCCTCGGCTGATTACGTCGAAGGGATCAGCTGCCCGCTCTGCGTCGACGAGCGGAGCGAGGAGCAACGCGCGCGTTATGCGGAACGCCAGAAACAGGCCGAACTCGCGAGACGACGCGGCGAACGGCACGTCGGCGCCGACAGCGCCAGCCGGAAGTGACCTCCCTCCCCATCCTCTACAGCTTCCGCCGGTGCCCCTATGCTATGCGCGCGCGGATGGCGCTGTGGATCAGCGGCACGACCTGCGAGCTGCGCGAGGTCAAGCTGGCCGACAAACCCGATGCGATGCTCGCAGCCTCATCCAAGGGTACTGTGCCGGTGGTTGTCCTGCCCAACGGCGAGGTGATCGACGAAAGCATCGACGTGATGCGCTGGGCGCTTTCGCAGAGCGATCCCGAAGGCTGGCTGGCGGGCGATGACCGCGAATTGCTCGAGCAGATCGACGGGCCGTTCAAGCATCATCTGGACCGCTACAAATACTGGACGCGGCACGATACCGATCCGGGGGAACACCGCGCTGCAGCGCTCGAAATCCTGCGCGGGCTCGACACAAGGCTTGCCCAGCACGGCCAGCTATCCGGCCCGACCCGCACGCTCGCCGATATCGCCAGCTTCCCGTTCGTCCGCCAATTCGCCAATCACGACCGCGCGTGGTTCGATGCGCTCGACCTGCCGCACCTCCAGCGCTGGCTTGCAGGGCATCTCGATTCAGAGCTTTTCGCCGCAATCATGGCCAAGCATTCGCCGTGGAAACCCGGCGACGAGGTCGTGCTCTTCCAAGCTGCCTAGGTTCCCACGCGTTTGCCCGCGAGCGGCGCTATTGCAGCACCGCCTGTTGCGTGGCGAGCCTTGCGCGCATCTTCTCGCTCCGCGGGAACTTGACCACGACCATGATGATGATGCCGAGCAGGTGCATCGCAAACACGATGACCAAGGCCGAAGGCAACCCGCCCATCTTTGTGCTGAGGGCGAGTACCCAGGCACCCAATGTGATCCCGAAATTGCTGATCGCCATGTAGATGGCGAACTGCGTCGCAGCCACACTCGGATCGCAGAGCCGCATCGCAATCGGCACCGTCACGACGCGCAGCAGCACATCGAGGATTATCCAGGCATAGACGAATGTCAGGAAGTGGCTCGGCAAGCCCCATCTTGGCACGCTGAACCACATCCACGCGCTCAGGACCAGGAAGGCCAGCAAGGTCACGATAATCGACTTTTTCGCGCCGAGGATCTTGCCGCCCCAACCACCGATCGTGAGACCAATAATGCCGGCAACGAGCTGCGCCGTGCCGACCAGGCTGGTTACCTGTTCTTCGTTCCAGCCGACCTCGCCCGTTCCGATCAGGGGGGTCGCGCCGGTCAACACACCGTAATGCAATCCGGTCGAGATTGCCACGGGGACCCAGAGCAGGCTCAACGGCTTGGCGAGCGACTTCAGCGTGTTGCGCAGGATCGGCCACCAGGCGCCGAGATAAATCTCGATGTTGGCGGGATGTGCTTCTCCCTTAGTCCAGGGGAGCGCCCGCTCCCCTTCACGCTCACGCAGGAACAGCACGAAAATCGTGACCGCCCCCACGAACGCCGCCGACAGGAGGTAGGCCGCCATCGGCCCCATCCGCGCGATCGCAAGGCCGGTGAGCGCAGTCGACATGGCCATCCCGATCGACTGCCCGCCGAACATCATGCCTCCCGCCTGCGCCTGTTCGTCCTCGCTCATGATATCGACCGCGAGACCGTCTACGGCGACGTCCTGGAAGGTGGTGGCCAGATTGACGGCGAAACCGGCGGCACCAAGCAGCAGCACGTCGTCGACGCCAGGCTGAACCAGGGCCGCAATGATGAACAGGGCGATCATCACGAGCTGGGACCCGATGATCCACGGTCTGCGGCGTCCCATTTCGAGGAAGGAATAGCGATCCATGATGAAGCCGTTGAGGAACTTGAGCGTCCACGGCAGCGAAGTCAGTCCCAACACATAGGCGATATCGACTTCGTCGGCACCGTTGGCCGCCATCCACGCCGGGATCGCGAACCAGAACAGGCCGATCGGCACACCTTGCCCGATGTACAGTATGAATACGGTCAGCAGGCGCAAAGCCCGACTCTGCGAGAGGGTCATCCTCTCGCCCATTGCTGCAGCAGTCGCCATCAAGCCTTCCCCCCTAAAGCTTTGGATGCGCCCTGTTCTTTTCGGTCATGCTAACGTTAATGGTGGCGAGCACAAGGTAGGGTGTGCACAGCCCGACCTGTCAGAGCTCCGGCAATCCCTTCCTTAACTCCTCCAGCCACACATCCGCCACAGCATCGGAGGGCGCGCGCCAGTCGCCGCGGGGGCTGAGCGCGCCGCCTGCCGAAACCTTGGGTCCGTTGGGAATCGCGCTGCGCTTGAACTGGCTAAAGGCGAAGAACCGCTTGAGGAAATTCTCGAGCCAGTGCGCGATGGTCGGCAGCGAATAGGCGGTCTTCTCCTCGTCGGGGAAGCTCGCCGGCCATAGGCCCTTCTCCACGTCCTGCCATGCATGCCAGGCGAGGAAGGCGATCTTGCTGGGTCGCTGGCCCCAGCGAATGGTGTGGTGGAGGAAGAAGTCGTTCAGCTCGTAAGGGCCGATGATGCTCTCGGTGCTCTGGATCGCACCCTTGTCGTCGGCCGGAACGAGCTCGGGCGAGATCTCGGTGTCGAGGATCGAGAGCAGCACCTTGTCGGTCGCCTTGTCGAATTGTTCGGTGCCCACCGCCCAGCGGATCAGATACTGGATCAGCGTCTTGGGCACACCCGAATTGACCGCGTAGTGGCTCATCTGGTCGCCCACGCCATAGGTGCACCAGCCAAGCGCCAGCTCGCTGAGGTCGCCCGTGCCGATCACGAACCCCGAATGGTGCCCGGCAAGGCGGAACAGGTAATCGGTGCGCAGCCCGGCCTGTACGTTCTCGAAGGTCACGTCGTAGACCGGCTCGCCGTCGGCAAAGGGGTGATCCATGTCCTCGAGCATGCGCGTTGCAGCAGGGCGAATGTCGATCTCATCGGCGGTAATGCCAAGCGCCTCCATCAGCTTCCACGCATTCGACTTGGTGTGATCGGAGGTGCCGAAGCCGGGCATGGTGTAGCCACGAATGGTGGTGCGCGGCAGGCCCAGCCGATCGCAGCACTTGGCGGCGACGATCAGCGCATGGGTCGAATCGAGCCCGCCCGAAACGCCGATGACCATGCTCTTGGCATGGGTCGCTTCGAGCCGTCGCATCAGCCCATCGACCTGGATATTGAAGGCCTCGTAGCAATCCTCGTCGAGCTTGTGCTGGCGATTGGGGACGAAGGGGAAGCGGCGGATCGGGCGGATCAAGCCGCGGTCCTGCGCACGGTCTGCGAGTTCGAATCGCACCGTGCGGAAGCTGTCTTCGGGTCGACCTGCAGCCTCGGCGGCGTCGTTGAAGGTCTGCATCCGCATCCGCTCGGCCAGCACGCGCTCGCAATCGACGTCCGCGATCGAGAGCTCGGCATCCATGCTGAACCGTTCGCTCTCGGCGAGGAGATCGCCCAGTTCGTACGTCATGCCCTGCCCGTCCCACGCCAGGTCGGTGGTGCTCTCGCCGTGCCCGCTGGCGGAATAGACATAGGCGCAAACCGCGCGCGAGCTTTGCGCACGCGCGAGCAGGTGCCGCTCGTCCGACTTGCCGATGGTGATGTTCGAGGCGGACAAGTTCGCGATGACAGTCGCCCCGGCCAGCGCTCCCATGGTCGAGGGGGGAGTAGGCGACCAATAGTCCTCACAGATCTCGACGAACAGCCTGCAACCCGGGAGGCTATCGGCCGCAAAAATCAGGTCGGTGCCGAAAGGAGCTTCGCTACCGGCGACCGTGATCGTCATGCCCTGGATATGGCGCCCATGCGCAAACCAGCGCTTCTCGTAATACTCGCGGTAATTGGGCAAGTAGCTTTTCGGGATAACGCCAAGCAAGCGTCCGCCTGCGATCACCAGTGCGCAGTTGTAGATCCGCTCGTTATGCCTGAGCGGCGCGCCGACCAGCAGGAGCGGAGAGAGTTCGGCAGAGGCGGCGACGATCCGCGCCACCCCGTCTTCCGCCGCATCGAGCAGCGCGTTCTGCAGATGCAGATCGTCGATCGCGTAGGACGAGACGCACAACTCGGGATAAACCACGAGGTCGACGCCGGCGTCATCCGCGCGGTGCGCCTCGGCAATGATCCCCTCGACATTGTAGCCGACATCGGCCGTTCGCGTCTTGGGTGTCGAGGTCGCAACCCTTAGGAAACCGTGGTTTCTGAGGTCGTAGAAGGGATGCGAAGCATCGCTCTTGGCGGGCTTGCTGCTGGCGGATTTGGCGTCTGACGTCGTAGCCTCGCCGGATGCAGGCTCGAGCCAGTCGCCCGGCTCGCACACGCCGAGTTCGGCCAGCTTCTTCTGCACCGGGGCGCGGGCGATCTTGCCCTTCGCCTCCCAGCCATAGACGGTGCGCGAGGGCCAGGGATCGCCATACTGCTCCCCGAATTCCTCGGCGGAAAGCGGCGGCTCATGGTTTTCGCGCCACTGGCGAATCTTGATTCCGGCCAAATGCATAATCTTCTAGTATCCTTTTCGGATACGATTGGCAACAGGATTGTCCGGATCAGGCAGCGAGCAGCTTGACGGCTTCCGGGCTGTCTTCAAGCAGTTCGAGCAACCCCCGTTCAGCCCGGGTCAGCCAGCGGGTGGCGCGGGGCAAATTCAGGTTCTGGCGCCATTCGACTTGTCGATCGACCAGATCGATCACGGCGGGGTGGATATAGCTCTTGCGGGTGACGGCAGGGGTGTTTCCGAGGTGCTCGGCCACGCAATCGAGCAGCGACTTGATCGTCAGCCGGTCCTCGGCATCGGCAAGGCAGCGATAGGCCATGACGCTGGCGTGCCAGGTGCGGAAGTTCTTGGCGGTGAAGCCCTGCCCCATCGTCTCGCGCAGATATTCGTTGACGTCACTCGACCCGACCGCCTGCAGATCGCCTTCCTCGTCGAAATACTGGAACAGGTTCTGCCCCGGCAGGTCCTGCATCTTGCGCACGACCCGGGCGAGGCTGCCATCGGTCAGCGTCACTTCGCGCTTCTTGCCGCCCTTGCCGACATAACGCAGTCGCAGCGTGTTGCCGGTGAGTTCGGCATGGCGTCGACGCAGGGTGGTCGCACCGAAGCTCTTGTTAGTCCGCGCATAGCCCTCGTTGCCGATACGGATCGCGCCCAGATCGAGCAGGCGCACGACGCTGGCGATTGCGCGCTCACGGGTCAGCTTGCGGGCCTCCAGGTCTTCTTCGACCCGCTTGCGCACCAGCGGCAGGAGGTTGCCGAAGACCATACAGCCATCGAACTTCTCGCCTTCCTTGCGCATGCGAAACTCGGGGTGATAGCGATACTGCTTGCGTCCGCGCGCGTCATAACCGGTCGCGAGGATATGGCCGTTGGGCGCGGGGCAGTACCATTCGTCGACATAGGCGGGCGGCAGCGCGATGGCATTAAGCCGCCGGCGTTCCGCCGGGTCGGTGATCCGCTTTCCCTGCGGGTCGTAATAGGCGAAGCCCTTGCCCGCACCGCGGCGAGTGATACCTGGAAGGCTATCGTCGACATAGATCAGCTTCGTCATCGCAAATGGGAAATGCTCTGAGACGATAAGGGTTTCCGCCTTGCGCAAGTAACCTTGCGTGTCCAAGTAGCGAACCCAAGCGTTGCAAAGGACAACCGAAAGGACCTCTTCCAATGGCCGAACCCTATACTCCGCCCGAAGTCTGGACTTACGACAAGGAAAGCGGCGGGCGCTTTGCCGCGATAAATCGTCCCACGGCGGGAGCGCGCGAAGAGAAGGACCTTCCGGCCGGGGACAACCCGTTCCAGCTCTATTCCTTGGCGACACCCAATGGGGTCAAGGTTACCGTCATGCTCGAGGAATTGCTCGAGAAGGGCCACTCCGGCGCCGAATATGATGCCTGGACGATCAACATCGGCGACGGCACGCAATTCACCAGCGGCTTTGTCGACATCAATCCGAATTCGAAGATTCCCGCGCTCGTCGATCGCAGCGGCGACAAGCCGTTCCGCGTGTTTGAATCGGGCGCGATCCTGGTTCACCTGGCCGAGAAATTTGGCGAGTTCCTGCCGACCGATCCTGCCGCTCGCGCCGAAGTGCTCAGCTGGCTGTTCTGGCAGGTCGGCACGGGTCCGTTCATTGGTGGCGGTTTCGGCCACTTCTATGCCTACGCGCCCGAGAAGTACGAATATGCGATCAACCGCTACGCAATGGAGGCCAAGCGTATCTTCGACGTGGCCAACCAGCGGCTGGCCCAGACCCGCTATCTCGCGGGCGACGAATACACGATCGCCGACATCGCCAACTTCCCCTGGCTCGCCCCGTTCGTGTTCGGCGGGATTTACAACGATGCCAAGACCTTCCTCTCGATCCACGAATACGAGAACGTGGTGCGCTGGGTCGAGGAGATCGCGCAGCGCCCTGCGGTGCGACGCGGTCGGATCGTGAACAAGACGTGGGGCGAAGAGGACGAGCAGATGCTCGAACGCCATTCCCCCGCCGATTTCGAGGGCAAGAAATACTGAAGGCGCCAGTCGATGCTTGACTGCGGGGCCGTGCTGCCTTCCTCTGCTGGCTTGAGGAGGAAGGTTTGACAGCACGGGCCGCAGACCGCGTCGGACGCGGCGAGAAGCTCGCCTATGGGCTGGGCGAACTAGCGTCGTCGCTCTACGTCCACTTCTTCGGCTTTTTCCTGCTCTTTTTCTTCGTCGATCTGGGCGGTCTCGCCCCGGCAGCGGTCGGCCTGATGCTGTTGCTGACCAAGCTGATCGACGCGGTGACCGACCCGATGATGGGCGTTATCGCCGATCGCACGCGCACCCGCTGGGGGCGCTACCGACCCTATTTGCTGTGGGGCGCAGTCCCCTTCGGCGTGACCGGCGCGATGATCTTCGCAGCACCCGAGATGAGCAAGGGTGCGCTGCTCGCTTGGGCCTACGTCACCTACACCTTGACCATGCTCGCTTATACCGTCGTCAACGTGCCCTATTCGGGCCTGCTCGGCAGTATCTCTCCCTCGTCGAGCGAGCGGGCGAGCACGACTGCTTATCGCATGGTTTTCTCATCGGTCGCCCTCATCTCGATCGGGCTGTTCGGCACGACGCTGGTGCGTGTTTTCGGCCAAGGTGACGAGGCGCGCGGCATCTCCATGACGATGTTCGTGATCGCCGCTCTCGCGGTCGTGTGCATTTTGATTACGTTCTCGGCGACACGCGAGCGCGTACCGCCCGCAAGGGACAACGGCACCGTTTCGGGCGACCTCCTGGCGCTTATCAGGACGCCGGCCTGGCTGATCGTGGCGACCGCCGCAACGCTCGCACCCGTCGCTATCGCGGCGCGCGCCGGGAGCGCCCTGTTCTTCTTTAAATACGTCGTGCGCGACAACGGATTGCCGGTGTTCCTGTTCTTCGACCGCGTGGCGCTGTTCTACACCGCACTCGCACTCGGCCAGGTCACCGGAGTGATCCTCGCCAACTATCTTCAGCGGCGGTTCGAGAAGCACCACCTGATAATCTGGGCGGGCGCGATCAAGGCAACCGCGATACTCGTCTTCTATGTCATTCCGCTCGATGCCGTCTGGCCGCAAACCATCGCCCAATCGTTCGTCGGGCTCGGTTTCGGCATGATGTTGGTGATGGCCTATGCCATGTTCACCGACATCGCAGAGTATGTCGAATGGCGGAGCGGCAGGCAGATGACGGGGCTGGTCGTGTCCGCCTCGATCTTCGCGACCAAGGCTGGGATTGCGCTGGGCTCCGCCCTGCCCGGCTTCGCCTTCGCCCTCACCGGTTTCGTGGCGGGCGAGGTCCAGAGCGAAGAGGCGGTCGCGGGCATCAACCTCGCCTTTGCCCTGATCCCGATCATGGCGATCCTTCCGGCGGGGATCGCCATGATGTTCTACCGGATCGATCGCGCGATGATTGCCACTGCAGAGGCGGAATTGGCCCAGCGCCGCGCCAGCGCCGTTTGAAGGGCTTCACATTGCTTTCCCACGCGCTATAGGGGGCGCCCCGCCACCTGATGCGCGGGCCTGCTGGGGTGTAGCCAAGCGGTAAGGCACCGGTTTTTGGTACCGGCATGCGCAGGTTCGAATCCTGCCACCCCAGCCATATCATTTTTTCATATATTTTTCAGATATTTATGGCGTCAGAATTTCAGCCTGTGGGGCGGGAATGTGGGGCAGGTTTTCCACAGCAGGATGCTCGTCGAGCGCCCCCTGCCGAATGCCCTAACTTGCTCCCGACTGAAAGTTAAAGGCCTTTGTCCCCAAGCGCAGTTGGAAGCGGGTTGGCGGAGAAGAATTGGCAATTTAAACTCTTCTCTTTCAACTAAAGGACCCAGAATTGTCAGAGGCTACACCTTGGCTGCGGCTGGACGGCGAGCACATTGGCGAGCCGCTGGTCTTTTACTCACAAGAAGACGCGGGAAAATGGGTAAACGCCGAGCTGGTTGCGTGGGAATGGCTTTGGACTGAGCCGCGAGAAACGGGCTCATTGGCGCCCAATCAGTTCTTGCATCATCGCAATGGGTTCGACGCTCTTTTGTCGCATCTCAGCGGGCCGCTTGAGCCTCGCTCACAAGCATTCTCGCAATTCGACAATGCATTGAGAAATATGTTCAACCCAGCAAACGCGAATTCGGTTCCTCACTCGCGGTCTGCCGCGGGCTCAGCGGTCTTAGCAATCAAGGAGGCACAGGGCGCTGACGTTGGCCGATGGGCCTATCAATTTCACGTGCGGGGCACTGCATTCAATCAGGTAGGCAGTGCAACCGACTATCCGCTCTACCTTGCCGCAATCCTTCATCACGAAGATATTTTCTCTAGCTTCGGAGATACGCTCAAGAAGGAACGGTCTCGCTACCGAACTGAGATCACGCGGCTACAAAACAAGGTGCGCGAGCTTGAGAAACAACGGATAGTCGAACGTGAGCGTGATCGGCAGTTGGCGAGAAAATTAGTAAGACGCCTGCTCCGCCAGACTAAGCGGGTCTGGGAGGTGGGCACGCTCTCATCTGCGAAGCAGGTTGCAGAGGCTATTGGCTCCATCACGGAAACCGAGCACCAATATCGCGCCCAAATGGCGTTAATGGCTCCCGTCCAATATTGGAAGGATAAGGCCAAGGTCCACGGGAAATGGGAGGCGGTTTATGCCGCGACGTGCCTACTCTACTTCTTTCTCGCTGGTCTGGCTCTTTGGCAAACCGCAGGGCGCACGATTGATTTCCTACAAGGGATCAGCGGGGAGGGCCAAGCAAGCGCCTACGTAATCACGGCGGGCGCCATCCTTGGCGGCACCACTCTCCTGTTTTGGCTGGGTAGGGTGTTGGTCAAACTGTTCTTGAGTGAGCACCACCTTCGCAGCGAAAGCTCCGAAAAGGCGATAATGACGCAAGCCTATCTTTCGATGGAGACCAGCGAAGCTAAATTCGGAGAAACCGACAGAGCAATCGTCCTCGCTTCGATTTTCAAGAGTTCCCCCGATGGTATCGTGAAGGATGAGGGTCCAACAGACCTCGCCGGGACTGCATTGCTGGCAAGGCTACTTAGTAGATGATTTTTCGGTGCGGCTCTTGGAACTGTCCTAGACTCTACGAAGTCTGAAAACGCAGGGCCCGCCGATACCCCTAAGGACACGGACAGGACCCGCTAAGGGATCACGCGTTCGATGTTAGCTATGGTCAATCTGTGGTTGTGGCGGCACGAACCGACTCCTAGAATCGTTCGAAATGAACAAGCAACCCAATAGCCCGTTTGAGAAATATGTAGAGGTGACATTTGAGCGCCTTGTTCTCGCACACCTTGAAGACGCAGCCGACCAGTTTTCTAAAGCCAGTCAGGAGCCCCTGCGGCTGTTCTTGGCCGCCAGATCGGTCCATCTCGCATTGATGACTGCTCTCTCTGCCGCAATGTCAGGAACGGACGGCATCGGGGCAATGCCAAAGAGCTACAGAGAGGATTGGATTACCTTCTTTGAAGATACAAGGCACGGCCTGCGGGAAACACCCCCAACCCGAATGCTGGGCTTCAATGCGATGCTTGACCGCGCCAGCCAAGAGCGTGTTGGTTGGTTTCACAAGCCTCTCGAACTTGCCGACGAAACAAGAAGCAAATTGAATCGACTGACGGCGCTTCGAGATTGGGTAGAGCACCCCCGCCCCGACCATCACTTTATTGAACCAGAGTGGATATACGAGGCCATTGCGCCGGGAGTTGAGCTTACAGAGTCATGTTTCTCTCTGGTGAGCCACCGTCTCGACGAGCCAGATGAGGAGAGGGCATTGTCGCTACTAAATCAGCTCAAGATTGAGATATCCCAGACAAACAAAGCAGGGCCTCGGGCAGGAGCGAGTTAGGCCAAGACCTCCAGCCGATTGAGGAGCCGCCGCACTCCTGAGGGGTGCCACTCTCCTCCTCGCGGTGCTTCGATCCGCCGCTCATTGAGCCCCGCCGCAATCTCGCGAAGGCTTGAGGCCCCCGCGGCGCGCAGCTCTGCGACCTCTCCAGCCAGCTCTCTTGCTCGACTGTCGATTACTGCCTTGCGCGCCTTGAGGGCCGCTGCGTTGCCCTTCCCCGCCCTGCGGAGCGGTGCGGCGCCGTTGGGGTTGCCGAGCCTCACTCCGCGCGCCTTAGCAGCCCTGAGCGCCTCCCTCGTGCGCGTCGAGATTGCCTTGCGCTCCGCCTGAGCAACAGCGGCGAGGATGTGCACTGTAAGCTCGTTTGCCTCTGGCATGTCGGCCGCAATGAACTTCGCGCCGCTGTCCTGTAGAGTGGAGAGGAAAGCAACGGAACGGGACAGACGGTCCAGCTTAGCGACCACTAGGGTTGCCCCGGTGAGCTTTGCGCGGCGGAGGGCCTCGCTCAGCTCCGGCCTATCAGCCTTCCGGCCGCTCTCTACCTCAGTGAACTCTGCGATAATCTCCAGCCCCCGCGATGCACACAACTCAGCCACAGCCGCCCGCTGTGCCTCTAGGCCCAGCCCTGAGCGCCCCTGCGCTGCGGTCGAAACGCGATAATAGGCAACCGCTTTCATGCTCAATTCCTCACTGTTCCATATTGCCTAATGTCCGTTAGGTGAAATGGAACACGCTGTAAAGAGGAATGCGCTTCCAGCTCTGAGATAGGTCGAAATCTGTATGTTTTATTGGGGTTTACAGGGATTCTGGCAGGACTCATATCCGCCCGACCACCACAGACAGGGAGGAATATGTGAGTTCGAATACGCCTGTGGCAATCAATGACAATCAAGGCCGCGCCGCTGCTGCGAGGGCCCGTCTCTCAAGGCTCATAGACGGGGCGCCTGAGGAGCCCGTGGGGGCCTCGAAAGACACGGCAGGTTGACCGCAGGGGAGTGCGGGCCTCGCTTGGAGCATTTCTAGCTCGACTGTTCCGACGGGCTTGCCTCCCCGCCACCCCCTAGGGGGGAGCACGCGGGTTTCGACTATCGTTATCCCGCTTCGGATTTTTGAGCAAAATCCATTCTCACTGATCTGCCTAGTTGTTTCACTGGGGTGGATAATTTCGTCCCCGGCGTTGCAAGGAATTTCGATGGATAGCAATGCTATGCGCCATGGCTTTGTTACCACTCTTTAGTCGCCGCAAGCGACAAGCCGAACAGCCCGCCAGTGATGTTTTCGAGTATGACGAACTTCCCTCAAAAGTCCGTGTTCAAATTCTCATGAATATCGATGAATGCATTGGCACTGTGGAGGATCATCGCAATTCGGCTGAGGAAATCTACAAAACAATTGTCAAAGAACTTCGAGAGGAACTTGGTCGGGGGAACCTAACAGGACGCCGCACTCATTCATTTGCGCAAGAGCTTCACGAGTGGTTTGGGAACATGGCGTCGCTGCCAGAAGCCTTTGATGCGGTGGAGCTTTTCGCAATGTTGGTTCGGCACGTTACGCGCGGCAGGTCTCAGGCAACTGAGGTCTTCGAATCGCATATAGCACGAATTAACGCTCGGCTTCTTGAGGCAGGAATTGGCTACGAGATTTCAGGAGTGGAGGTGCTCAAGAAATCCAATGAGTTTTTACACTCGGAGGTGGTTCGCCCAGCCCTTCATGTCCTTTCAGAAAGCCGGTTCTCCAGTGCGAACGAGGAATTTCGCGAGGCACACAAGGCTTTTCGAGCGGCCGAATACGAAGACTGTCTTATCGATTGCCTCAAAGCTTTCGAAAGCGTGATGAAAGTGATTGCTGCCGATAAGGGCTGGGCATTGCCAGCCAACGCCACGGCGTCAAAACTAGTCGCCGCTCTTTTTGAGAACGAATTCGTTCCGGCGTATATGAAAAGTCAGTTCGATGGATTGAGAGCGCTTCTCGAAAGTAGCGTCCCCACCACGCGCAACAGGTCCGGGGGTCACGGCAAAGGCACGGAGAATCGTTCGGTCCCCGCTAGCCTTGCCGCCTTTCAACTCCACCAGACTGCGGCAATTATCGTGTTCCTTGGTGAATTGGAGAAATAGGACACTATCGATCAAATACGCCGGGGTTTCTCCGCACCACTGCTAATAGCTCGCCCGGCACGAGGTGAACTAGCGACCGGGAGGCATTGACATAGCTCTGGCGTAACTTGGGGCACCCGATTGAAGTCGCGATACTTGCGAAGGGATAGTCAGCCAAGGTCTAGCTCCTCAGGCAACTCTACGACCCGCACTCGGGTCCTACATTCCTTCTCCCGCGCCTCACAGTGCTCAAACCATTTACGCGCTCTCAAACGCTGCTCCTGCTGTTGCTGGCGCAGGCAGGGGCTGCAACGAGACTTTAGGGATGGCCTCCCCCGCGACATTCGCTTGGCAAACTTCGACACAGACAGCGCGGTCTCGCAGCCGTGGCACCATTTGGTTCCGGCCGGGACCGGGGGAGAGGCTCTGTTCGCCATCGCTTGTCCTTTCATGGGGGTGCAGCCCGAAGGTCGCCAATTTGGCTCCCGCGGCAAACCCTCGGGCTGCTAGCTGGTTACGGTCGGGGCGGTGGGGTCCCGATGGTGATGACGGTTAGACCGCCCTCCTTCCGGGCGCTCTGCTGAGAGCGCTCAGCAAAGTCTGGACTGCCGGGACGGTAGGGGTTCTTTGGGGACGGTCGGGGCTTGCGCGGCTTGCCACTCCTCACCGTTCAGTATCCTCGAACTTGCGATAGGCCGCGGCCTTCTCCGCGACGCGAGCTGCACGAGCCTCTTGCGCGGCAAGGGCCTGCGCTTCGTTGTCGATAGCGACCTCATCTCGGAGCTTCTTTGCATTCTCGACCGCCCGCCACGTCGCCTTAGCAAGCCTGTTTTGCCCTTCGGAGCCCCGCAAAAGCGCAATGCGCCGGCGCAGTTCGGCGGCTTCATGCTCCGCTGCGGAGCGGGCGTCACCTTGGACACGATAGACAGGTTCATCCCAAGTTTCGCCCGTTGCCTCGTCAACCTTGCGGTCGTGGCGGATAATCTCTGCGAGTGCAGACTGCCGCTCTGCCAGCCGCGACTGAGCTTCGAAGACTTCATTCTCAATGAGAAAGCGCTCCTGCTGATAGTCGTTGGCGTCCGGGCCGGGGCCTCCCCACACCCGCACCGCGTAGGCGTAGTTACGGGCTTCTTCATTGATGATCCCCTGCTCAGCGGCGGCGCGAGCATTCGCGGGAAGCGCTTCAAGTCTCGCATCGACCTGAGCAAGCACGGCTTCATTCAGCATTCCCCGAGTGACCTTGTCGGGAAACTTGAGCGCGACACTTGAGGTTGCAGGCCCCGCTAGGTCGCGCAGAAAATCTTGGTTCGTGAGTTCATGGGCGAGCGCAGCGTCTTCGGCTGCAATCTCATAACTCTTGGGAGTGTAGTTGCTCGTTCCTTCGCCCTCACTGATGGCTGGTGAGCTGCTTTCTTCGGACATTGGTAGATGTGCCTTTCAGGCTGGTCGCGCGGGGAGCCGCCGCGCACGGCATCGTCTCCCGCCGTTCAGCGGCAGGAGCATCGAATGAGAATAGTGGGGTTCGGCGGGGGCCTGTCGCGTCCGACAGACACACCCCGCCGCTGGCCTTCGACCTGTTGGTCAACAGGGAGGCCGGATAGAATGGAGGGGGTAGAAGAAGCCCAGCCGTGAAGGAGCGAGCTGCAAAGGTTTCTTCTACCAAAGGTGGGCGGTATTTGAGGTGGCTCTAGGATTCGCGAGAATGCCTTCTGAGACTCATCTGAGCCTTCCGACTCCTCCCCTACCCAAAGCTCCTTCAAGGCAATCCTGAGCCATCTGAGGGAATCCTAGGCGATGGTTAGTAGGGGAGGAGGAGAGGAGGAAATCACAGGATACTCTCGAACCCGTTTGGAGCTCCTGTGGGTCTCTCAAGGGGACCCTAAGGAATACCCTAAGGTATATCTTCAATACTCCTTCCCCCAAAGGTGGGCACTAATTGCCTCGCGCTGGGAGTTCCACGCCCGGATAGGCGATTAGCTCAATGATGTTTGCCTTCTGCTCCAGAGTGATGCCGTCCGCGTTGTACCGCCCATATGTGAAGCCCTTTTCGTGGCCGAGCACCTGTGCCCACTCGTTCTCATGAACACGGGCCCGCTCCATGATCCGAGTGACATTCTTGCGGAAACTATGGAACGCCTTTGTGCGGGAATTGAAGCCGTGCCGCGCCTTGAAGTTTGAAAACTCCTTCCCAGCGTCGGCCCCCGGCTTGTGGCCGGGACCCTCGCCATTAAAGCCGGGAAAGACGGGGCCTTCGCCCACCTCTCGCGCGCGATCCCAAAGCCAGCCGAGCCGAGAATGTAGGGGCACCTCTCGGTTCCCCGCGGGCGTCTTGGCATCGCGCACTTGGATAAAGCGAACACCCTCGCGCTCTTGCAGTTGGTCGCCAGAGAGTGATGCAATTTCATTGATCCGCATACCACTAAACATTCCGATTAGAATGAGTTCGCGAACGTCCGCTCGCTTGGGAGGCTTGGCAAAGAGCTTGTTGAGCTCGTGGTCTTCCCACGCCTCATACCCATGTAAGTTCTTTCCCTGTCGGAGCCTCTGGCGAAAGCCCTTGAAGGGATTACGACCAGAGCAGTGTTCCCTTTCCTCCGCCCACTGCCAAAGCGAGGCAAGAGCGGCGGCGTGGCGATTGAGGCTTGAAGTGGCGAGGCCGCTCTCGTGGTCTCCGAACTTTCTCATCAGTTCCTGCCAATTGAGCCGCTTTACCTCTGCGGACCTAGCCCAAGATGGATCGAGCGAACGCAGAGTGTCCATGAACTTCGCTGCGTCCGCTTTTCTAACCTCACGTAGGGGGCGCTCTCCGAAGAACGAAGCAAATAGCCAGAAGGTGGCCCGCTTCTGGTTGCCGGTGTTGGCAGGCTTGAGGCCGCGCTGTCTCGACCACCATGCCATGTAGTCTGCGGCAAGCTCCGCGAAGGTCGGTTCCAGTTCCTCACGACGGGGAACCTCCTGCCCCTGTAACTGCCTCGAAGCATCTTGCAGAGCAGCCACCCTCGCCGCTTCTAGCTGCGTGAGTTCGCGTGGACCTATCTGCTCCGCCATCTTTTCGAGCTCGTGGTCAATGCCTGCGAGGGTCGGGTTTTCGTCCCCCGAGTGAACGGCGAAGACGCCTTCGACTGCTTTGCGGCGGATATGTTCGTAGGCTCTACGTTCAGCGCGCAGCCCTTCCAGTGCGTCGCAGTTGTGCCCCTGCTCAGCGGCCCAATCGAGCTTAAGGCCGTTCTCCCATTCGGAAGCTTCCAGCCGCGCAGCTCTCCGGTTCGATGCCTTTAGGGTCCGGTAGAGATACTGGCGGTCGCCATAGTTGGCGCGCAGGGTTTGGGGGATACGGACCTTCGCTTCGAATTTGTTGTGTCGTGCCTTAAGCGCAGCCATCTCAAATCCTCCTGCCTTCCATCTCGCGGATTGCGAAATGCTCTCCAGCCAAGGGTGGGCAATAAATGCCGTGAGCTCCTCTGTGGGGCTGGAATGTGGGGCAGGCTTGTGGGGGGAAAAGGACGCTAATTCAAGCAACTAGCTGAGAGAATTGAGCTTTCAGTAGGCACCTGAAAAACTCCTGCCACCCCAGCCATTTCTACGGGACAGATCTAGCGCAGTTCGATCGGTTCCTGCGGATTGTTCGGGACCAGCACCATGGTCTGGCCCTCGACCCGCCACGATTTGAGCCGCGACAGCAGGTTCATGCCGACCACGTTGGTCTCGCCCAATGTCGGCGCAATGACCACGTCCAAACCGCGTGCCGCGACATTGCCGAAGCGAATTTCCTCGGCCGTGGCGAGTTGCGCCGCGACCGGGCCATTGGCGGTCCCGATCGAGATCGGCAGCCCGCCGCGACGCGGCTGGAGGCGCGCTTCGGCTGCCAGGTTGCTGGAGACGGCGGTGACGGTCGCGCCGGTGTCGACGAGGAAGTTGGCTGGCACCCCGTTGATTTCCGCTCGCAGCCAGAAATGCCCGTCATCGGCCATCGGGATGCGGGTTTCGCCGCCTTCGACCACCTGCTCCGGCAAGCCGAGTTGCGGCACTGCCACCTCGAGCCGAGGATCGAACCGCGAAAGCTGCAGGACGACAGTGACGAGAATTCCGACGAGAACCACCGTGCTCGCGGTCCGCACGATCCGCCCTGCCGGAACCCGGCGGCGAATCATCATCGCCCCGATCCAGCCTCCAACCAGCGCCGCGAGCGCCAGCATCAACAGCTCGCTGCGCGGGATAGCGGCGATCGAAGCAGCAATGTTGTTCCAGAGGTTCTGGATGCTCATTGGGTAGATATAGGTGTCATAGACCTGCCGGTCCATGAACCGAGCTCAAATTCTCACGGGGCACTTCGAGGTACCGTGGCGTCGGCGAGGATCAACGAGAAGCGCCGCTCGCTGTCCAGCCAGAGATGCGCCGGCGTCCAACCGCCGGCGAGCAACAGCGTTGTCGACGTCCGCCGGTCGAACTTGTGGCTGTTTTCGGTGTGGATGGTCTCCCCCGCCTGCATCGAGAAACGCCTGCCCGAGACGGTGAATGCGATGTCACGCTGAGCGACGAGGTGCATCTCGATCCGCGCGTAATCATCGACCCAGCGCGCCTCGTGCAGCAGCGCCTCGAGCGGAATATCGCCATCCAGCTCACGATTGATGCGCCGCACGAGGTTGTAGTTGAATTCGGCCGTCACCCCCTGGGCATCGTCATAGGCAGCTTCGAGCACTGCGGGATCCTTGATTAGGTCCATCCCGATCAGCAGCTTCGAGCCTTCGCCCAGCGTTTCGCGCATGGTCCGCAGCAGGTCGACCGAGGTGCGCGCCACCATGTTGCCGATCGTCGAACCTGGAAAAAAGCCGAGTTTGGGCATTTCGGCCACTTCGGGCGGCAGTTCGACCCGGCGCATGAAATCGGCTTCGACCGGGTAGACCGGCAGGCCGGGGAACTTGACCGCGAGATCGGTAGCGGCTGCGCGCAGGAAATCGCCCGAGATATCGAGCGGGACATAGGCCGCGGGATCGATCGCCTTGAGCAGCAACGGTGTCTTGACCGAACTTCCCGATCCGAATTCGACAACCGCCCTGCCCGGCCCGATCAACTCAGCGAATTCCGCGCCCCTTGCTGAAAGGATCTCGGTCTCGGCCCGGGTCGGATAATATTCGGGGAGCTGGGTGATATCCTCGAACAGTTGCGATCCCGCATCGTCGTAGAGCCAGCGCGCGGGAACTGCCTTCTGCTGCTCGCCAAGACCTGCGAGCACATCGGCGCGGAAGGCCTTATCGACACCGTCATCGTCGAGCTCGACGAGGGCGATTCCCTTCTTTGCTGCCATGCGATCAGAGGTCCTTTGCCAGCCGCAGTCCGGTGAACTGCCAGCGCTGGTGGGGGTAGAAGAAGTTGCGATAGGATGCGCGCGAGTGCCCGCGTGCGGTCGCACAGCTGGCGCCTTTCAGCACGAACTGCCCGCTCATGAACTTGCCGTTGTATTCGCCAACCGCGCCGTCGGCCGGCTGGAAACGCGGATAGGGCAGATAGGCCGAGCGGGTGAACTGCCAGCAATCGCCGAACAAGCCGCCGCCGCCCATTGGCGTGACCGGGCCTGCCCGATCGAGTTGGTTGCCGCCCGAGGGATCATGCGCGGGCGCTTCCTCCGCGTGCTGGCCGCGCGCCACTGCTTCCCATTCGAATTCGGTCGGTAAACGCGCGCCCGCCCAGGTGGCGAACGCATCGGCCTCGTAATAGGAGATATGCGTGACGGGCGCATCCGGATCGCGGTCCTGCCAGCCCTGATGGGTGAAATGTCGCCCTTCGTCCCAATAGAGCGGAGCGGCGACACCATTCTCGCGTACCCATGCCCAACCGTCGGATAGCCACAGCCGCGCCTCGCGATAGCCGCCATCGTCGATGAACTGCTGCCACTCGCGATTGGTAACGAGCCGGTGCGACAGGGTGAAAGGCTCGAGCAGCACGCGATGGCGCGGCCCTTCATTATCGAAGGCAAAGCCTTTGCCGTCGTGACCGATCAGCGCCACGCCGCCGGGATGCTCGTGCCAGCCGTCAGGCTGTGCCTGCGAAGGCCCAGGCAGTTCGTCCCACATTGCCGGGCCGAGCGGGTTCTGGATTAGCGCGTGCTTGATGTCGGTCAGCAGCAATTCCTGGTGCTGCTGTTCATGCGCCACGCCCAACGCGATCAGATCGGCAAGATCGTCGCGCCCGAGAAGAGCCTCCATCGCCGCGTCGACATGCGCACGCCAGCCGATGATCTGTTCGAGCGAGGGCCGCGACAGCATGCCGCGCGAAAACCGGGCGATGCGCTCGCCTTCCGCCTCGTAATAGGAGTTGAACAGGAACGGCCAATCGTCGTCGAACAGTCGATAGCCATCCGAATAATCGCGCAGGAGGAACGTCTCCCAGAACCACGTCGTGTGCGCCAGGTGCCACTTTGCGGGCGAGGCGTCTTCCATCGACTGAATGGTTGCGTCGGCGTCGGAGAGAGGTTCCACCAATGCCTCGGTCAACTTGCGTGTCGACCGGTAGCTTTCCGCCAGCTGCTCGCTCGGTGAAGGCGAGGCGCGGACAAGTGGTTCGGGCACGGAAATCTCCTGCTTTCTCCGATCCGTATTCGCAGCATGGAGCAAAAGCGTTACGAATGAAAGGCATGGCGCGGATTATGCCATTATTTGCTTCGCTTAAGCGGCGAGGCGAACCGTGTTCCGGCCCGCATGCTTGGCATCGTAGAGCGCGGCATCGGCGCGCGCGAACAGCCCCAGCGCGGTGTCCCCCGGGCGTGCCGCAGCGATGCCGAGGCTGATCGTAACCGGCGTCGTCTTCCCCACGCCGCTTCCCATTGCCACCGCCAGCCGCAAGCGTTCTGCAGCAAGCCCGGCAAGGGTCTTGTCCGCGCCCGGCACAACCCACACGAACTCCTCACCCCCGATGCGGCCGAGAATGTCGCCTTCGCGAACCTGCTCCTCGGCAATCATCGATATCTGCCGGAGCACCTCGTCGCCGACGGTATGGCCATGGCGATCGTTGACGCGCTTGAAGTGATCGACATCGAAGAGGATCAGCGACAGCGGTTGCCGCTGCTCGCGCACGAGCACCACCAGCCGGTCCAGTTCGGCCATGATCCGCCGCCGATTGGCCAGCCCCGTCAAAGGATCGGTTTCGGCCAGCTCGCGCGCCCGCCGTGCTTCGCGCAGCGCAATCTCGCGCGATTCCTTGAGCCGCCGTTCGCGCCTTGCATGGTCGGTGACGTCCATCAGGACGGCGATCACCCTGTGGCTGTGCGCGTCTTCCTGATCGATGTGGCAGGCCCGGATGCGAATGTCCCGCTCACTGCCGTCAACGCGCTGGACCGTCATCCGCAGGCCGAACACTCCGCGCCGCCCCTTGCGCGCCATGACCTCGGCGACGAGGTCGATCTCGTTCGCTGCCAGCAAGGTTTCCGCATCGCCCTCCATCAAGGCATCGTCGTGATCCAGCCCGAACAGGCATTTCATGCCGCCCGACCATTCCTGCTCGTTGCGCGCGGGATAATATTGCCACAGGCCTAGGTCAGCGATCTCTTCGGCCATGCTAAGGATGCGCATCATTTCAGCGAGTTTCTTGCGCCGGCGACGCGCCAGGACGCTGACCGTGCTTGGCACATCATGCTCCAGGCCCCGGCGGGCCCGAAGCTGGATGAGCCACCAGGCCGCGAGCGACAACAACAGCACCACGGCTGCGGCCATCGCGGCCTCGGTCGTCCATGCTGTGTCCATCCGCGCCTGCGATCCTCTTCCTCGATGAGGCAGAGGGACTAGGCGAGAATGGTGGACATTCGCCGCGACCGGCCTAAGCGCCAGCCGCTATATCCTTGTTAAGAGACGGATAACTCCGCCGCGTCAGGCCGCGTCGGCGCGACGCTCGGCAGCTTCCTGGTTGAGCATTTCAGCCAGCAGGAACGCGAGCTCGATCGACTGCGCCGCATTGAGGCGCGGGTCGCAATGGGTGTGGTAGCGATCGCCGAGTACGTCGTCGGTAATCGCGACCGCACCGCCGACGCATTCGGTCACGTCCTGGCCGGTCATCTCGATATGGATGCCGCCCGGATGCGTGCCTTCGGCGCGGTGGACGGCGAAGAAGCCCTTCACTTCTGTCAGTATCCGGTCGAACGGGCGGGTCTTGTAGCCGCTGTCCGACTTGATGACGTTGCCGTGCATCGGGTCGCAACTCCACACCACCGGATGTCCCTCACGCGCAACGGCGCGGACGAGCGGGGCGAGGCCATCTTCGACCTTGTCATGGCCGAAGCGGCTGATCAGCGTCATCCGGCCCGGCTCACGCGCAGGATTGAGCGTATCGAGCAGGCGCAACAGCGCATCGGGCTCGAGGCTCGGCCCGCATTTCATGCCGAGCGGATTGCCGATGCCGCGCGCGAATTCGATATGCGCCGAGCCATCAAACCGGGTGCGGTCGCCGATCCACAGCATATGCGCGCTGGTCGCGTACCAGTCGCCGGTCAGGCTGTCGCGGCGCGTCAGCGCCTGCTCGTAAGGCAGCAGCAGCCCTTCGTGGCTGGTGTAGAAACTGGTGCGCTCAAGCTGCGGCAAGGTCTGCGGATTGACCCCGCAGGCTTCCATGAAATCGAGCGATTCCCCGATCCGGTCGGCAACATGCGAGAACTTGTCGGCCCATGGCGTCCGGCCCATGAAGTCGAGCGTCCACTGGTGAACCTGGCGCAGGTTGGCGTAGCCGCCGCCAGCGAAGGCGCGCAGCAAGTTGAGCGTCGCGGCAGCCTGCGAATAGGCGCGCACCATGCGCATCGGATCGTTGCGGCGCTGCTCGGGGTCGAACTCGATGCCGTTGATGTTGTCGCCGAAATAGCTCGGCAGGGTCATATCGCCCTGCGTCTCGGTATCGGAACTGCGCGGCTTGGCGAACTGTCCGGCCATGCGACCGACCTTCACCACCGGCTTCTTGCTGGCAAAGGTCATCACAACCGCCATCTGCAGCAGCACGCGGAATGTGTCGCGGATATTGTTGGGATGGAACTCGGCGAAGCTTTCGGCGCAATCGCCACCCTGCAGCAGGAACGCCTTGCCTGCGGCCACCTGGGCCAGATCCGCCTTCAGCGCGCGTGCCTCGCCCGCGAACACCAGCGGCGGATAGGAGGAAAGCGTGTGCTCCGCCTGCGTCAGCTCTGCCGCATCCTCGTAGTGCGGAAGATGCCGGGCTTCGTGCTCTTTCCAGCTATCGGGGGTCCAGTTGGTTGCCACAGTAGTTCTCTAGTGCTCCGTACAATCGGGGCGCGATAACACGCGCGCGCTCGGAAAGGCAAAGCCGCAGCCGCCTGCCCGACAGTAATAATTCTTGTCTCGGTGATAGACCGGGACGATTGCCGACGGGCCTAGCGCCCCGATACTTCGCTGCCTGAAGACCGCCCCGCGGGCAGGCTGGTAGCTAGCGCCTGGCCTTCGGGAATGATCGCCAATTGCCACGGCTTGCGCGAAGTCAGGTAGCGCGTGGCGAGCAACTGCATCACCTCCGGGGAGGTCTGCGAATAGTCCACCAGCAGCGAGCGCAACAGGCCCACGCGGCGCGGGTCGAAGCTCGCGCCTTCCAGCTGGTAGAGCCAGAAATTGTTGCCTGTCGAGGCGCGGCTGATCAACTGGCGCAGCGGTTCGGTGACGCGATTGAGCTCATCGGCATCGGGCGGATTGATCGAAAGGTCGGCCGCGATCTTCTCCGCTTCGGAAAAGAATACCGGGACATCCTCGGGGCGAAGCTGTGCCAGCGCCATGATCGTTCCGCCGCCCGACAGGTCCCGCGGCCAGTCGGAAACGACCTGCGGAGCGTAACTGGCGCCGGTCTTCTCGCGCATCACATCCATCAGGCGATTGTTGAACAACTGGGTGAGGATCTCGAGCTGGCGCGATTCGCGCAGCCCCTCAATCCCGCCGCCGCTGGGCCAGGCGATCACTGCTGCCGCCTGGTTTGGGTCGCCGCGATGGTTCAGCACGGTCGGCCCGCCATTGGCATCGGGGAATTCGGGCAGCCAGCCGGCAACCGACGCCGGGATCGGCGTGCGCGGGTCGAGCGCGCCAAAGGTACGACGCAAGGTTTCGACCACCTCGTCGCGGTCGAACTCACCGAACACCAGCACTTCGACCGGACCCTGCTTCAGGATCGGTTCCCACACCTTGCGGAATCCCTCGGGCGTGGCTTCCGCCATCATCTTGGGGTTGGGCGTGATGAAACGCGGGTCGCGATTGCGCAGCAGGAAGTCGAGGTCGCGGTTGAGCACCCCGCCCGGGCTCGACGACAATGCATCATAAGCCAACCCTGCTGCTGCCTTCGAACGCAGTATCGGGCTTTCGTCCCAGCGGGGCATGCCCAGCTTGGCAGCGAACAGGTAGAGCTGGTCGGACACATCGGCGGAGCGCGTCTGCGCTGTGAAAGTGAACGAGCCTTCGTCGATACCGAAGTCAAAGCCCATCTTGCGACCAGTGGTGATCCGGTCGAGCTCTTCCTGGCCGAGTTCGCCCAGGCCTGCGCCGACCAGCGCCATTTCGCCCAGCGCGACATAGGGTGCGTCCTCCGGCGAAAAGGCACGATAACCAGCGCCGAAGCGAACCTTGACGGTCACGCGGCCGGGTTCGGCATCGTTCGCCCACAGGATCGCGCGGGTGCCGTTGGCGAATTCGACCTTCTCTATCTCGGGAATGCCCGTGATGCCGAGTTCGCCCTCGGCCGTAATCGCCCCCGGCTCGCCGATCGGCGGCAGGTCGTCAAAAGAGATCGCCTGCGCGGCAAGCCGCGCCGTCCCGTCGGGCTTCACTTCCTGCGACAGAGCCAGCTTGAGCGCCGAAACGTCACCATCGGTGGCCTCCGGCGTGACATAGACCGCGCGGATCACATCGCCTTCGAACAGCGCCTTGGTGCGGGCGTGAACCTCCTGCGGGTTGAGCCGCTTGCTCATGCCCCGAAAGACGTTGAGCACGGTTTCGGGTGCGGCGACCGTTTCGCGGATGTCGACCGCCTGGACGATCTGGTCGGCAAGCTTCGACCCGGCGAGAACCGCCTTCTGTTCCAGTTCGCTGGCAAACGCGACGTCGAATTCGGCAACCTCGCGGTCGATCTCTTCCTGCGTCGGCGGTGTCGCCAGTGCATCCGCAATCAGAGCGCGGGTGTCAGCCAGCGCGGTTTGCCAGTCGTTGGAAAGGGGAATCACCGTAACGAAAGTCGCGTCGGTCGAGCGCGAAACATCGTCCTGATAGACCTGCGCTTCGAGGAAGGATCCGCCCGAGCGAGCGCGCGAGCGCAGGCGGCGATTGATGATTGCCTGCCCGATCGCATCGAGCAGCAGGCCTTCATTGTAGACGATGGTGTCGTTGACGGGACGCCAGGGCCGCATGATCGCATAGGTCAATGCGCGCGGCATGTCGGGTTCGACCACCACCGCCATCTCGCCCAGCGGATTGGCGGGATCGGCGCCCGCCGGTGCGACCGGATCGCCGAAATCGGGCGCTTCGACATGGGGGCCCGTGCCCTGCCAGTCGCCGAACCATTTCTCGACCAGCCGCGCCAACTCGACCGGATCGGCATCGCCCGCGACGACGATCACGGTGTTTTCGGGCCGGTACCAGCGCTGGTGGAATTCCTGCAGCGCCTTGCCGGTCGCCGCTTCCAGTGTTTCTTCAGTGCCGATCGGCAGCCGGTTGGCTAGCCGCTGGCCCGCGAAAAGCGTTTCGCGCGTCTTGGTATCGACGCGGAAGCCCGCACCTCCGCGCTCGCGCTTCTCGGCCAGCACGATCGGGACTTCGGTCGCCACATTGGCCTGGCTCAACACCGGCTCGCGGATCATGCCCGAAAGCAGCTTGAAACTCTCATCGAGCGAGGCGGGAGTGATCCCGGGAAGGTCGAGCTTGTAGACCGTATGCGTCGGGCTGGTTTCGGCATTAGTGTCGCTACCGAAGGTCGCGCCAAGCCGCTGCCAGGTCGGAATCGCCTGCGCCGGGCCCAGGTATTTGCTCTCGCGGAAGCTCAGGTGCTCCATCAAATGCGCGAAACCCTGTTCGTCGTCGCGTTCGTGGAGCGATCCGGCATCGATGCGGATGCGGATCGACGCCTGTTCGGGTGGGACGCTGTTGCGGCGCACGGCATATCGGAGCCCGTTTTCAAGTTCGCCGAAGAGCCAGTCCTTGTCCTGCGGAACGTCGCTGCCGCGATAGATCCACGGCACCTCGTCCCCGGTCTGCAATCCGCGGGGAAGCGCGTTCTCGGCGCTGTCCTGCGCCAAGAGGGGTGAAATCGAAACGGCGGGAAAAGCCAGCAGGGCAAGAGCGCATGCGGCGCTAAGGGTCCTCTTCATGGAATACACTATAGGAAGCCAAGCCATGAAGGGATAGTGAATAGGCGCGAAGCATTGTTGCCTTGTCCCCCGACGGTACCGTCACTACATCGCGGCCATGTTCATCGAGACCGAAACAACCCCGAACCCCGCCAGCCTCAAGTTCCTGCCCGGGCGGCAGGTCATGACCGCCGGCACGCGCGAATTCGCCAGCCCCGAGGCGGCCGAGGTCAGTCCGCTGGCACAGGCGATCTTCGACACGGGCGAAGTGACCAATGTTTTCTTCGGCGGCGACTTCGTCAGCGTCACCGCGGCACCCGGCGTCAACTGGAACGAGCTCAAGCCAATGGTAGTCTCGATCCTGCTCGATCATTTCGTCTCCGAAGCCCCGCTGTTCGCGGGTGGCGACGCCAGCGGCATCACGGTCCCGGCCGAAAACGAAGACCTGCTCGTCGAAGAGAACCCAGACGATGCCGATATCGTTGCCCAGATCAACGAGCTGCTCGAAACCCGCGTGCGCCCTGCCGTCGCCGGGGACGGCGGCGACATTGCCTATCGCGGCTTCAAGGACGGGATCGTCTACCTCACGCTGCAAGGTGCCTGTTCGGGCTGCCCCTCGTCCACCGCGACACTCAAGCACGGCATCGAAGGGCTGCTGAAACACTATGTGCCCGAAGTCGTTGAAGTTCGCGCAGCCTGAATTTCGTCACCATCCAAGGATTCCCATGACCGTCCAGTTCCACGACCAGCACCTGTCCGCCGAAGCGCTCGACCAGATTTTCCGCGAGGCGCGAAGCTACAATGGCTGGCTCGACAAGGAAGTGAGCGATGAGCAGCTCCACTCGATCTACGAGCTGATGAAGATGGGCCCGACATCGGCCAATATGCAGCCGGCGCGGGTCGTCTGGGTCAAGTCGGACGAGGCCAAGGCCAAGCTCGTCGCGTGCGTGTCGGAAGGCAACAAGGCCAAGGTGGAGGCAGCGCCCGTCACCGCGATCATCGGCTACGACATCGATTTCCACGAAGAATTGCCTTGGCTGTTCCCGCACACCGATGCCAAGAGCTGGTTCGAAGGTGACGAGGAAGGCCGCAAGGAAGGCGCCTTCCGCAACTCGGCATTGCAGGGCGCATACCTGATGATCGCCGCCCGCGCGCTCGGGCTCGATTGCGGCCCCATGTCTGGTTTCGATGCAGCGGCTGTGGAGAAAGCATTCTTCGCCGATGATCCCCGGCATCGCGTGAATTTCATCTGCTCGATCGGCTATGGCGACAAGACTTCGATCTTCGGTCGTAGCCCGCGCCCCGACTTCGACAAGTTCAACGAGATCGCCTGAATTTTCGCCTCCGACTTGCAGCCCCGCGCGCGCTGAGGCATCGCGCGTCACATGCGCACGCTTGCGATAGAAACCGCCACCGAGGCCTGTTCGGTCGCCCTTTACGAGGGCGAGCGTCTGATTGCGCATGACCATCGGGTCCTCGGCCGCGGCCACGCCGAACGGCTTGTCCCGATGATCGCGAACCTGCCCGACCGAGGCAAGGCCGAGCGCATTCTCGTCTCGCTTGGCCCCGGTAGTTTCACCGGCGTGCGGATCGGCATCGCGACCGCGCGGGCCTTGGGCGTGGCCTGGGACGCCAAGGTCTTGGGCTATCCCACGCTGGCGCTTGTTGCGGCCCGGTGTTGGCAGCCCGCGCCGCAGCCGGTCACGGTCTGCATGAATGGCGGACACGGCGAATGGTTCGTCCAGAATTTCGATCAAGGGAAACCGGAAGACGAAGTCCAGTCGCTGCCACCCGAGGCCGCCGTCGCAGCCTGCCGGCACCCGCGAATAGCAGGGAACCGCGCCGACGAACTGGCCGGCCTTTTCCCTGATGGAGAGAAGGTCGCGATCGACATGCTGCCCGATGCGAGCAAGCTCTACCTGCTTCACGAGGCCAATTGGACCACCCAGCTTGCTCCGATCTACGGGCGGGGCCCAGACGCGAAGCCCACCCAGCCATGACCGCAAGCGATCCGATCGACCAGATCATGGCGGTGATGGAAGCGGCGTTCGACCCGGCGTGGGGGGAAGCCTGGAACCGCCGCCAGGTCAGCGACGCGCTGATCATGCCCCACACGTTCGCGATCCTGGTCGATGCCGAGGGGCAGACCTGCGAGGATTGCTCGAGGGATGCCGCCGGCTTTGTCCTGACGCGCCATGCACCGGGCGAAGAGGAACTGCTGCTGATCGCCGTAACCCCTGAACAACGTGGACGAGGGCTGGGGCGAAAACTGCTGTCACATCTGGCCCGGGACGCGCGTGAGCGGGGCGCCGAGCGCATCTTTCTCGAGATGCGCAGCAACAATCCCGCCGAACGACTCTATCGCGATTTCGGTTTCGAGCCGATTGGACGGCGCCCGAATTATTACTTGTTGGCAGACGGCAATCGAATGGATGCCATTACTTTTGGTTTGTCTATTTAGTCTAACTATCATTAATGTCGGGTTTTTTTGTGCAACTAGAGTTGCAAGGTGGGCAAACTTAGTCCAGAACACACTTGGCCCAAACTAACGGCGGGCTACTAAAAAAAAGAAGGTGGGGAACTCATGGAAGATATCGAATATGACATGAAAGAAACGCTGATAACGCTGACTTCGGATATCGTTGCAGCGCATGTCAGCAATAATGACGTTGCTGTGGGCGACGTACCGGGGCTTATAACCAGTGTTTTCAATGCCCTGTCAGGCCTCGACGGGGGAAGCTCGTTGCAGGAAGAACGCCCGGATCCAGCCGTTTCCGTGCGTGCATCGGTCAAGAAGGACCACATCATCTGCCTCGACTGCGGCAAGAAGATGAAGATGCTCAAACGGCACCTTTCGACCGAACACGGCATGACGCCCGAAGAATACCGCGCCCGGTGGGAACTCGCAGCCGACTACCCGATGGTCGCGCCGGAGTACGCCGAAACGCGCCGCGACCTCGCCAAGAAAATCGGTCTTGGGCGCAAACCCGGACAAAAGCGGGGCCGCAAGAAAAAGGCAGCCTGATGGCCTAGTGCCAGCTTGAGAAGCGCGCCCCGGCCCTCTAAGGGTGCGGGGCGCCTTTCGTTTCGATGGGGCGTCGTACTGGAGTGACTGTTGCAGCAGAAGATCGATCTTGAACAACTGTGCGCCGACAAGGGTTTGCGCATAACCGAACAGCGCCGCGTCATCGCACGCGTCTTGTCGGAGAGTGACGACCACCCCGACGTGGAATTGCTCCATCAGCGCGCATCTGCGATCGATCCCAAGATCTCCATTGCCACTGTCTATCGCACCGTGCGCCTATTCGAAGAGGCGGGTATTCTCGACCGTCACGACTTCGGTGACGGGCGCGCCCGCTACGAAGCAGCACCCGAAGCGCATCACGATCATCTTATCGACGTAGAAAGCGGCAAGGTCGTGGAATTCGTCGATCCCGAACTCGAAGCCTTGCAGCGCCAGATTGCCGAGAAACTCGGCTATCGCCTGGTCGACCACCGGATGGAACTTTATGGCGTCCGGCTCTCGCGCGAGGACTGAGGAAGAAATCCGCGCGGCCACTGCGCGCGGCGAACCGACCCCAATTTCCGCTCTCGGCTGGCTCCGGCTAGGCTTCAGGGTCCTGGCGCTGATCCTGTCGCTCGTGGTGCTGGTGCCCTTGCATTACCTCTATCGGGTATTTGCCTACGGCTCGCCCTTCCCCAAAATCTTCCTGTGGCTGGCGGCTTTCATCTGCGGCGCGCGGGTGCGGAAAATCGGGGTACCGCTGCGGCGCGACGTGTTCTTTATCTCGAACCATATCTCGTGGATTGACATCCTCGCACTGGCCGGTGCCAGCGGCACCGCATTTGTTGCCAAGGCGGAACTGGCCGAAGTTCCGGTGGTGGGCTGGCTTTCGCGGCTCAACCGCACCGTTTTCGTCAAACGCGAGAACCGGCTGGGCGTGGCCGAGCAAATCAACTCACTGCGCGAGGCGCTGGCCGACAACTGGTCGGTGACCGTGTTCCCAGAAGGCACCGTCACCGATGGCCAATCGCTGCTTCCGTTCAAGACCAGCATGCTGCGGGTGCTCGAACCACCGCCGCCCGGCGTGCTGGTCCAGCCGGTGATGCTCGACTACGGCGCGATTGCCGAATGGATCGGTTGGACCGGGGAGGAGACCGGGGTCAACAATGCCAAGCGCGTGCTGGCGCGGCGAGGCTCGTTCGCGTTGCGGGTCAATTTCCTTGAGCCGTTCAGCCCGGAAGATTTCCACGGTCGCAAGGCAATCGGTGCCGAGGCGCGGCGCCGGATCGAGGAGGCGCTGGTCGCCGCGCTTGGCAAGCCGCTGCGCGACTTCGAGTTCAACGTGGCGCCGGTGCGCTACAACGCCCCCGACAAGCAGATTCCACTCGAGTAGCCGGGCCTAGAGACCCGCAGCAACCAGCCAGTCATGAAACAGCCGGACCGGACGCTGCTCAAGCGCTGTCGGCTTGCATACGAACCAGTAGCTGTACGGGCTTTCGACCTCGATATCGTAGAGATCGGTCAGGCGGTTGTCGGCTGCGCGGCGCATGTGATCGTCGTGCATGATCGCAATGCCGAGCCCCTGTGCCGCCGCCTCCAGCATCAATTGCCCGGAATCGTAATGATCGATCGCCGCCGGTTCGAGCTCATCGAGCGACAGCGCCGATTTCCACGCCTCGAAACTTGCCGGAAGCTCGTTGTGGATCAGGAAGGTCTGCTTTGAGAGCTTCTCGACATCGGCCTTGTCGCCAAGGGTCGCCGCCACCTCGCGGCTGGCGATGGCATGGACCATGTTGTGGTCGAGCCGCACGGCATGCAGGCCCCGGCTGGGTCCGCGCGACAGGATGATCGCGGCATCGAGGGTGTCGCCTACCCGATCCTCGAGATGCGGTCCGGTGTCGATATCGATGTGCAGCAAGGGGTGCCGCTTGCGCAATTCGCCGAGCCGCGGAAACAGCCGCTGGCTGCCGAACAGCGGCAGGACGCCGAGATGCAGGCGCAGCAGCGAGATATTTTCCGACTGGCTTTCGACTGCCCGGGCAAGCGCCTCGAACTGCGGATGCACCGCCTCGTAGAAGGCCTGCCCCTCGTCGGTTAGTTGCATCGACTGGCGCGCCCGCGTGAACAGCTTCTTGCCGATGAAGTCCTCGAGATTGCTGATCCGCCGCGAGAGGGCCGAGGGGCTGAGCCCGATCTCTTCCGCCGCAGCACGGGCCGAGCCGAGCCTGACCGTCCGCATGAAGGCTTCGAGGGCGCGCAGCGGCGGGAGGCGTCGGGTCGGCATGGCCGGTTCCATGCGCAAGGATGCGCCGCGTGTCGAGCCGAAAGTTGCAGGAAATCGAAGGGCCGGTCGCGCTGCGCGTCAGGCAGCCTCGCCCTCTTCGTCGCCAGGGGGCTGGTGCAGGCGCAGCCGGGTCACATGGGTCTCGTCCCCGGCCGTGACCTCGATCCGCCAGCCGCTCTTGTGTTCGAGGATGGTCCCGACATCGGGAACCTGCTCCGCGAGCACGAAGGCGAGGCCGCCCAGCGTGTCGACCGATTCCTCGACCTCCGCCAGCCGCGGATCGACCAGTTCGGCCACGTCGTCGAGCTCGGCGCGCGCATCGCAATCCCACATTCCGTCTCCGATGGACACGATCAGTGCCTCGGGCGCGTCGTCGTGCTCGTCCTCGATATCGCCGACGATTTCCTCGACCAGGTCCTCGATCGTGATCAGCCCGTCGGTACCCGAAAACTCGTCGAGCACGATCGCCAGGTGCGTGCGGCGGGCCCGCATGTCGGCAAGCACGTCGAGCGCGCCGCGCACCTGCGGCACGTAGAGCGGCTGACGCATCAGCGTGGTCCAGTCGCGCGGGGGCGGCGTGCCATTGGCGAGGAAGGGAAACACGTCCTTGATGTGGATCATCCCGATCACCTCATCGAGCGTGCCGCGATAGACCGGCATGCGCGAATGCCCGTTCTCGCTGAACGCCGCGACCAGCTCCTCCCACCCGATAGTGGCCTCGACTGCGACGATCTCGCCGCGTGGCACGGCGACGTCATCGGCATCGTGCTCGCTGAAATGCAACAAGTTGCGCAGCATCTGCCGCTCGACCGGCGACAGGTCGCCATTGTCGGAGGAAGCGGGCTCGGTCTCGCCGTTCTCGTCCTCGTGTTCGTCGATCGCTTCTTCGAGCTGCGCGCGCAGCGAGCGATCGCCGTCACCGACCTTGAGCAATTTCCGGATGGCGGGGCCCAGGTTCGACCAGAGCCCGCTGCTACTTTCCGCCTCTCCGGCGGGGGGTTGGGATTCGGGCATGGCCCTTACGTGGCTACTCCTGTCATTCTCGATCTCCATATGGGTCTGCGATACCCAGTTTGGCAAGCGCCGCGATCTCGAGTTTTTCCATAGCCTCGGCATCGGCGTCGCTATCGACATGGTCATGCCCGGCCAGATGCAGCAGGCCGTGGACGATCAGATGGGTGGCGTGATCCTGCAAGCTGACGCCCTTTTCCGCCGCTTCGCGCGCACAGGTTTCATGCGCCAGCGCAATGTCGCCCAACATCTCGGGAGGGCCTTCATCGGGATCGAGATGGACCAGGTCGACCCGCTCCAGCATCGGAAAGCTGAGCACATTGGTCGGCTTGTCACGCGCGCGCCATTCGCGGTTAAGCGCGTGAACTTCGGCATCGGTGGTGAACAGCAGGCTCGCGACCAGGCGCGGGTTGGCGAGCGCAGGTTCGACTTCGGCGGTCGTTTCTGCAGCGCGCTCGGCCAGCGCTTGCCAATCGCCAGCAGGCCAACCCTCGATGTCGATGTCCAGGTTCATACTTTGGGTTGCTTTACTGAACCGATGGAACACATGGAACAGGGTTCAATGGGAGAAAGTTTGGGCGAGCCGAGAGAGACCTCGTGCAGTGAAGATGTAGCGAACGGAGCGAAGCAATCATACGGTCGCCATAGCCGCCAGGTGGCGAAGTAGGAAATCCCACCGGCTTGATGCAGCTTTTGCTCGTGTGTGGGAAGCGGTCGTTTTTGAGACCGCTATTCTGTGACCTCAAGAAGTGCCATCACTTGATCAAAATCTTCATGCACATTCACTTGCGCTCCCCCAGGGAAATTGAGGATCGCGCCCCTTTCACCTCTACCGACAAACAGCACCTGTGAAACTCGGCACGCCACGCCTGAACCATCGGTACGATGGAGCATTACAAATTGGGATTCCCGATTCATCGCAGTTCCTTAGGTTGGCATCAAAAAGTGCCCCCGCCGACTGGCGGCGGGGGCATGAAGGCGGAGAAAAAAGAGCAGATGCCCCCAATTCTCTCGGGTCGCATGGTTGCAGATGCACCCTGCATTGCGTGAGCGGCTATGGAAGCTTCAGAAATTGCCCCAAGGCTCCGAAAGTCATCAGCCAGCGCGAACGCTGGCCTGCCGGCTGGCATCGAATTACACTCTTCTCAGTGAAATCGGCTCTCCAGGTCACGTTCATTGTGAAAACCACCAGAACAACGTGATGAGGGAAGCGAATGGAAACAGAACTGAGAAGTAGGCCGGGGAATCAGATCGTTTCGTCGACACGGCCGTTCCTCAACTCCTTGATGTGGTCTGCCCGACTACTCGCCCCGGCCTGAAGAGAATGTGCGCGACCGTTCAAGAAGAAGAGATTGCGCAACGCCAAGGTCTTGAGCTGAGTGGAATTCCCTGCGGCATCCGGTTGGGAGCGCGCATGCTTGAGGCCGGTGGATCCGCCCTCGTTTTCCCACTCGTCGGTTTCTCGCGCGGATGCATCTTGCGGCCCTCGACGCTCTCCTGAAGTCTTTGCCGTTCTGTCAAATCGATGGTCTCGGGGCCAGCCTGTCGACGACAACCCCTCTGTCCTGCGCCAGGCGACGAGGCGACTTGCGTGACCGCCGGCCAACGCACGATTGTCATCGCGGTCGTCCTGGGAAAATGCGTGTTGAGCGAGCAACGCTGCAACCTGGTGGTCGTGGAGAAGTCTGTTCAAGGTCATGATGCCGATCGCGTTCGCTGATGATGGTAGGACGGCCGGAGGCTTTGCCCCCGACCGGACTGTCGTGTCACCCAGACTGTTTCTGCGCCTGTTCGCGCTGGCTCTGGCTTTCGGCCTGCTTCGGCGCGAGGTTGACGGCGTAGCGCTTGCCATCCTTGGCTTCTTTCACATCATAGCCGTAGCGATCGTTCTGCTTGGGGGCCTGAGCCTCCTGCTGGAGATCGGACTTGCGGAAGCCAAGCTGATCGCCCGCCTTCTCAGCGATGATGGTGCCAGTGCCCTTGTCACTGTCGTAACTCTTGATGGTGCCAAAATACGTCATTTGCCATTCCTTCGTGCGAAGTTGCAGCGCGCCAGTATTGACCCGGCTGCGACTATTCGGCGGAACTGAAGGAAAGAGCGCTTGATTGTAGGGCGCTAATCACCGTCGATTACGACTGGTAGCTGACCTAGAGATGGGGGCCAACGCCGCCATTTACAAGCAATTGAAAATATTTATTTTTTCAAGACCTCTTGAAAGCCCTGACGAGCGCGACCTCGGGCGGCGGAGCACCCGCCGTCATGCCAATGGAAAACGCGCCTGAGTTCGCCCTACTCCGCCTTGCCCTCGTAAGCCTCGACGATCCGGCCCACGATCGGGTGGCGGACAACGTCGGCGGCGGTGAAGCGCGTCACCGCGATCCCCTCAAGCCCTTCGAGCCGCCCGACCGCATCGGCCAGGCCGCTCATCCGGTCGCCGCCGGGAATGTCGACCTGCTTGGGATCGCCGCAAATGACCATCCGGCTGTTCTGCCCGAAGCGGGTGAGGAACATCTTCATCTGCTCGCGCGTGGTGTTCTGCGCCTCGTCGAGGATCACGAAGGCATCGGCCAGCGTGCGCCCGCGCATGAAGGCGATCGGGGCGATCTCGATCTCGCCACTGGCGATGCGCCGCTCCACCTGTTCGGGCGGCATGCAGTCGTAGAGCGCGTCGTAGATCGGGCGGAGATAGGGATCGACCTTCTCCTTCATGTCGCCGGGGAGGAAGCCCAGCTTCTCCCCCGCCTCGACTGCCGGGCGCGACAGGATCAGCCGCTGGACGCTGCCGGTGATCAGCTGGCTCACCGCCTGTGCCACCGCGAGATAGGTCTTGCCGGTCCCCGCCGGGCCGAGCGCGAAGATCAGTTCGTCGCGCGCCAGCTGGCGCATGTAGGGGATCTGGTTGGCGCTGCGCGGCACGATGGTCTTGCGCCGCGTGCGGATCATGATCGGCGGCGCTTCCTTCTCGCCGCTGATGATCCCCTCGAGCGTCGGCTCGTTCGACATCGCGATCAGCGATTCGATTGCCCCGGCATCGAGGTCCTGTCCCTTGGCCAGCCGGTCGTACATGGTCTGGAGCACGTCGCGCGAACGGGCCACGCTGTCTTCCGGCCCTTCGATCATGAGCTTGTCGCCGCGCGCGGAGATGAACACGCCGAGCCGATTCTCGACCTGCACGAGATTGGCATCGAATTGTCCGAACAGCGCACCGAGCAGCGATTGGTCTTCGAAACTCATCTCCGCCTTGGCACGGCGGATTTCGCGATTGGGTACGGGATCAGGCGACAATACCGGATCACCGGCTTTGGAAGGTCTACGGCCCATGCGCTCCTTTCGAGTCGATGTGGCATGAATCTATGGCAGAACGCGCGGGAAGCAAGAAAGGGACCGCATCGCGGCGGTGGAAAGATCAGGCGGCGACCGTTGCCCGCACGATCCCGCGAAGAGAGTTCGGCCCTGCTTCGGCGAGTTCCACCTCGACGAGATCGCCGATGGCGGCGTCGGCTTCGAACCAAACGCTTTGCAGCCAGGGCGACTTGCCGAGCCATTGCCCGGCATGCTTGCCCTTGCGCTCGACCAGCACCTGGCAGGTCCGGCCGATACTCGCCTGGTTGAAGGCAAGCTGGTCGCGATTGAGCGATGCCAGCAGGCGCTGGAGCCGTTCGTCCATCACCTCGGGCGCGATCTGCCCCTCCATCGTCGCGGCGGGGGTGCCGGGACGCGGCGAATATTTGAAGCTGTAGGCCTGGGCATAGCGGACCTCGTCCACCAGCTTCAGCGTGTCTTCGAATTCGGCCTCGGTCTCGCCCGGGAAGCCGACGATGAAGTCGCCCGACAGCGCGATATCGGGCCGCGCCGCGCGGAAGCGCTCGAGCAGCCGGAGATAGCTTTCCGCCGTGTGGCTGCGGTTCATTGCCTTGAGCACGCGGTCATTGCCCGACTGCACCGGCAAGTGGAGATAGGGCATCAACTTGGCGACTTCGCCATGGGCGGCAATCAGGGCGTCGTCCATGTCGGCCGGATGCGAAGTGGTGTAGCGAAGGCGTTCCAGCCCATCGATTGCGGCCAGTGCACGGATGAGCCCGGCCAGCCCGACTGCTCTACCCTTGTCGTCCTCGCCGCTCCAGGCGTTGACGTTCTGGCCGAGCAACGTGATCTCGCGCGCGCCGGCCTCGACCAGCCGCTGCGTTTCGCCGACGAGGTCGCTGAACGGGCGCGAGATTTCCGCGCCGCGCGTATAGGGCACCACGCAATAGGTGCAGAACTTGTCGCAGCCTTCCTGCACGGTGAGGAAAGCCGCCGGGCCGATCTTGCGCCGCGCGGGGAGCGCGCCGAACTTGGCGATGGCAGGCATGTCGGTATCGGTCGCGCGTTCGCCCTGCACCGCCTTGTCGAGCATTTCGGGCAGGCGGTGATAGGCCTGCGGGCCGACCACCATGCTGACCGCCGGGGCGCGCGCCATGATCTCCTCGCCCTCGGCCTGCGCAACGCAGCCGGCGACCGCGATCATCGGCTTCTGCCCGCGCTCCTCGCCCGCCTTCACCAGCCGGCCGATGTCGGAATAGACCTTCTCCGCCGCCTTCTCGCGAATGTGGCAGGTGTTGAGCACCACCAGGTCCGCCTCCTCCCCCTCGGGCGCAGGCGTGATGCCGCGCTCGCCCAGCAGCTCGGCCATGCGCTCGCCGTCATAGACGTTCATCTGGCAGCCGAAGCTCTTGACCCGGTAGGTCTTGGGAGGATTGGTCGGTTTCATCGGAGGCGCGCCCATAGGCGAAACACGGCCGCGGTTCAAATATTTCGAAGCGTGGCGGCGCGCGCGCGGTCCTTCTCGCGCCCGAACAGTTCGAGAATTGCGATCAGCTCGGCGCGCTCGGGGAGGAAGACCCGGACGCCACCGATATCGATCCCCTCGCGAGTGCGCGGCTGGACCGGCAGCCACTCTCCCTCGCGCAGCACTTCGAGCCCGGCCATGAACTCGACCGGCATCGCGGGCTCGCTCCACAGGCCGAAGCGCTGCGAGCGGAAGATGGCCTTGCCCTCGTCGGGCGTGTCAGAGAGCGGCAACCTGTCGTAGAGCGCATCGAGATCGCGCCGCGACACAATCACATCGATGTCGGCAATCGTGCCCGGATCACCGCCGTGCAAGGCAACCGCCGCGCTGCCGATGATCCACCAGGCATCCTCGGCCCCGGCCATTTCTCGCGCGAGCAGGTCGAGGGTCGAAGCGAGCGATGCCTCAGCCAACCGTTGCCATCACGATCTTGCTCGGCTCGCGCGGCAGCTCGGCCATGCGCTCATGGTCATGGACGCATATTTGGCAGTCGAACCTACTGACCTTGTAGGTCTTGGGGGAAGTGATTGGTATCATAGGAGGGGGCGCTTCACTGAGAATCGAAATCCGATTTATCGTCCGAGCCGCGCCAGCTGTAAGAGACTGCGGTGTGTCCTTGTTCCTTGGCGTCGGTCAGCTTGCTGCCCACCCACTTCTTGCGCCCATCTCGAAAGTCTCGCCGCTCATTCTGTTGTGCAATATGGTCTTCTAGAGGTTGGTCAGGACACTTCTTCCATCCTCCAACCCGCTCAACGTCGTGGGTAAGAGAGCTCTCAACCAAGGCAGCGGAGCCCTCATCCAATGCTTCGTAAGACTCGAGAGCTTGCGCTGCCTTCCGCCGGTTCTTTCGGTTCTCTCCCGCTTTACGAGCCGGAATCGCCTTGCGCGCCGCCTTGTCATTTTCGCCGTATGCATTGCGTCTGTCATTCGCATAGGACAGCGCTTTCTTCTCGGCAGGAGACAGGCGGCGCTTCTCAGACATCAGCCAACCGTTGCCTTCACGATCTTGCCCGGCTCGCGCGGCGGCTCGCCCTTGGGCAGCGCGTCGATGTGTTCCATGCCGCTCTCGACCTGGCCCCAGACGGTGTATTGGCCGTCGAGGAAATGCGCGTCGTCGAAGCAGATGAAGAACTGCGAATTGGCGCTGTCGGGCACCTGCGTGCGCGCCATCGAGCAAGTGCCGCGAACATGCGGCTCGCTGTTGAATTCCGCCTTGAGGTCGGGCCGGTCGCTACCGCCCATGCCGGTGCCGGTCGGGTCGCCACCCTGCGCCATGAAACCGGAGATCACGCGGTGGAACACCACGCCATCGTAAAAGCCTTCCTGCGCCAGTTCGGTAATCCGCTCGACATGGCCGGGGGCCAGGTCGGGACGCAGCTTGATCACGACATCGCCGCCCTCTCCATTACCGGTGTCGAGGGTGAAGGTCAGGGTATCGGCCATGAAAGAGTCTCCTTAGTTTGGGCGCGGATATAGAGAGTTGTGCGCGGGAGTCACCCCGCACCTTGCATTTCCGACTTGCCCGCCTAGACCACTCGCCATGAGCGAGCCGATCCACGACGAGGACCTGCTGGACCCACACACCGCCGAAGCGCCGGTGGACGATGGCCCGCACCCCGACGACCGGATCGACGACGAGCGGCACGACGAGGAAAACCGGCTCAAGCCCGAATACCTGCGCAGCGTGCGCGGCGCGCTGGAAGAAGGCGACAAGGGCGCGGTCTACGACCTGGTAGAGCCGCTCCACCCCGCCGACATCGCCGACTTGCTCGAGCTGCTCGACCGCGAGGACCGGGGCGCCCTGGCGGTGGCGATCACCGACTTGATGACGTCGGAAGTCATCGCCGAGCTCAATGATCACGTCCGCGAGGACATGATGGAGGCGCTAGAGCCCGAGGCGGTCGCGACCATCGTCGAACAGCTCGAGACCGACGATGCCGTCCAGCTGATCGAAGACCTCGACGAAGAAGACCAGCGCGCCATCCTGGCCGAAGTCGAGGCCGAAGACCGTGCCGCCATCGAAAGCGCGCTGGCCTATCCGGAAGAGACTGCCGGGCGCCTGATGAACCGCGAACTGGTCGCGGTGCCCGAGCGTATGACCGTCGGCCAGCTGATCGATTATCTGCGCGAGCAGGACGAACTGGCGCCCGAATTCTACGAAATCTTCGTGGTCGACGAACGCCACCACCCGGTCGGCACCTGTGCGCTGTCGTGGATCCTCACGACGCCGCGCAATATCGCGCTTACCGATGTCATGAAGCGCGATCAGACGCTGATCCCGGTCGATACCGACCAGGAAGAAGTCGCGTTGATGTTCCAGAAGTACAACCTCATTTCCGCGGCGGTGGTGGACGAGAGTGGGCGGCTGGTCGGCCAGATGACCGTCGACGACATTGTGCACATCATCTCCGAAGAAGCGGGCGAGGACGTCCTGCTGCTGTCGGGTGCGGGCGACGGCGACATCAACGAGCCGATCCGCGAGGCCTATTCGAGCCGCGTGCGCTGGCTGGTTGCAAATCTCGGTACGGCGCTGGTTGCCAGCTTTATCATCGCTGCATTCGGTGCCGCGATCGAAAAGCTGGTGGCGCTCGCCGTGCTGATGCCGATCGTTGCCAGCATCGGCGGCAATGCCGGTACGCAGACCATGGCGGTGGCCGTCCGCGCCATCGCAACCAACCAGCTGACCCGCGCCAACACCTGGCGGATCGTGTGGCGCGAATTGCGCGTCGCGCTGCTCAATGGCGCGACGATTGCGGTGCTGATCGGGATCGGCACCGCGCTGGTCTTTACCCCGATGCTCGGCGTGGTCATTGCGCTGGCGATGGTGATCAACATAATTGTTTCGGGCCTGGCCGGCGTGCTGGTGCCGGTGATCTTCGAGCGGCTCGACCAGGATCCGGCCGTGGCCAGCAGCGTGTTCGTGACCATGATCACCGATTCGATGGGTTTCTTCGCCTTCCTCGGCCTTGCGGTGGCGAGCGGGTTGGTCTCCTAGCAAACATTCCCTATGTGGTTGGCATGCCGCTCCACATGACCAAGATTGCCTATGGCGCCGCCAGCCGCGAGGAAGTGCGCAGTTGGTTCGAGACCGGCCCTGAAGAAATGCGGCTCACCACCCGCTACTTGCCCAAGCGCCACGAGGAGATGCAGGGCGGATCGCTGTTCTGGATCTACGAGCACACGCTGATCGGCCGCAGCCCGATTATCGGCTTCGAACAGAAGGACGATGGTCGCTGGTGGATCAAGCTCGAGCGCAAGCTGGTCCCCGTGCATCCGCTGCCCAAGCGCGCGCACCAGGGCTGGCGCTACCTCGCCAATGACAAGGCGCCGCGCGATCTCGAAGCGGGAGAGGATCCCGACGCGCTGATGCCTGCCACCATGGTCAAGGATCTGGCGAAGCTGGGGCTAGTTTAATCGCGCTGCCGCCGGAGCGCGTCGATCACATCGCGCACGTCATAGGCAGTGTCGCCCTGCTCCCGCGAGGCGTGGCGCTCATAGCTGTCGAGCAGCGGATCGATCCGCTCCCTGATCCGCCGGAAATTACTGTAATGGCTGACCACGAAACGTTCGCGCCCGAGCATCTGCGGCACGATGATCTTGGCGAATTCGCCCGAGTCCATGCCGAGGCTCATGAACTGTTCGGGGCCGATCGGAGTGTGGACCCAGCCGGGAATGACGACCCCGGCGTGGACATGCGCGGGCAGGTCTTCGCGAAAGCTCTCGGTGAGGCCGAGGACCGCGTGTTTGGCGGCGATATAGGTCCCCATGCGTGGGCCAGCGCAGAAGAAGCTGTTCTCGCTCGCCGTGTTGTAGATCGCAGATGGCGCATCCTGTTCGACCATACGCGGCGTGAAAGCCTTGCAGCCGTTCCAGACGCCCCAATAGTTGATGTCGAAGTGCGCGCGGGCATCGGCCGGATCGATTTCCCACAGCTTGCCCTGCGGTCCGCCCACGCCTGCATTGTTGAGCAGGAGTTCGACCGAGCCGAACTGCGCGAATGCCGCGTCGGCGAGTGCTTCGACCTGCGCGAGGTCCGCAACGTCGCACGGATGCGCGACCGCGCCGTCGAGCGCAGCCGCTGCCTCGTCGAGGCTCGCTCCAGGCAGGTCGGCGAGCATGACGCGCACGCCCCGTTCCGACAATTCGCGCGCCACTGCCAGCCCGATCCCGCTCGCCCCGCCGGTGATGACGGCGCTTGCAGGAAGCCAGTCGCTCACGCGGCGGTCTTCTCGATCACGCGGCGCAGCACGTTGACGTAGGTTTCGGGCGGCTGTGCGCCCGGCACCATGAACTTGCCGTTGAGCACCATCGCCGGAACGCCCGAGATATTCATGTCCCAGGCCGCGCGTTCCTCGGCGACGACGCGCGCTTCCAGATCGCTGTCGACCAGCGCGGCCTTGGCCGCCTCGCGGTGCAGCCCCACCGAAGCGGCGACGTCGAGCAGGACTTCATGGTCGGACACGTTCCTGCGCGCGTTGAAATGCGCCTTGAACAGCGCGAGCTTGAGCGCGGTCTGCGCCTGCGGCCCGGCTTGCTCGAGTGCCCAGGTCAGCAGCTTGTGCGCGTCGCGGGTGTTCCACATCATCGCTGGCGGGGCATCGGCTCCATCCTCTCCGGCGCCCTCATAATCGAGAGAGACCTTGGCCGTATCGGCGGCTTCGCGCATGCGGCCTTGCACCGCCTTCGATTCATCCAGCGTGCGCCCGTATTTGCGCGCGATGTGCGCGGTGCGGTCCTCGCCCTCAGGCGCCATGTCGGGATTGAGTTCGAAGGCATGCCAGCGAATCTGCGGTTCGACTTCGTCACCGAGCTGTTCCAGCGCCTGCTTGAGATTGCCCCAGCCGACATAGCACCACGGGCACATGACATCGGACCAGATGTCGATCGTCATAGGATGGGGTGCGGTCATCTTGAAATCCACCAATGCATCAGCTGATGCGCAATAGCATGCGGGGGCGGCGCGACGAAGGGCCCATCGCCATCAAGCGCAGCGGTCACTTCCTCACGCGAGTACCAGATGATCTCGGCCATTTCGGTCTCGTCGATGGTGAGATCGGTGTTCAAGGCATGCGAGTGGCAGCCGATCATCAACTGGCTCGGGAATGGCCAGGGTTGGCTCGAGATATAGCTAACGTCGTGCACGCGGATGCCCGATTCCTCGAACACTTCGCGCGCGACCGCTTCCTCGATCGTCTCGCCAGGCTCGACGAAGCCGGCGAGCGCGGAAAAGCGGCCCTCCGGCCAGCCCTTGCCCCGGCCGAGCATCAATTTTCCATCGTGTTCGACCAGCATGATCGTCACCGGGTCGGTGCGCGGAAAATGCTGCGCACCGCAAGACTCGCAGCCGCGCTGCCAGCCGCCCTTGGCGATGCTGGTCGGTGCGCCACACTGGGCACAGAACCGGTGGCGGGCATGCCAGTCCGTGATGCTGCGCGCGCCGCCATAAAGCGCCAAATCGCCCGGCTCCATCGTCGCCATCAGCGACCAGAGCTGCGGATTGGCCATGCGCGGGCTGGCGTCGCCCTCCCCCGGCACGGCGGCAAAGCAGGGCTTCTCGCCCCCGTCGCTGCGATCGAGCCCGAGGAATACAAGTTCGGCGTCCTCCGCGGCGTCGGCCAGCGTTCCCCAGGCGAGGCGGCCGTCGTCGCCGAGCGAGGGCATCAGCCCGTCGAGCAGCAGCAGCCGCGCCTTCCAGTTCATCATCCCGGCCAGCGCAGCAGGATCTGCGCGCAGATTGTCCGCCCGGTCGAGGGGCGAACCGGCGAAAGCGATCGGCCCGTGATTACCCAAGCGCTGCCGCCTTGGCTTCCCCGCCGAGATCCTTGGCCAACGCCGCGATGAACTCGGCGCGGATCGGATAGGCGTCGGACGGCATATATTGCACGAACAACCCGGCGCGCAGGTTGTTCTCGAAATCGACCGAGGCGAGCGTACCGGCTGCGCCGCCCCACCCATAGGTTCGCCCGACCACGCGGCCGCCTGCGCCGAAGCCTTGTCCATCGACATAGCTGCCCTTGGTGATCGCGCCTTCGGGCAAGAGGTTGGACGTGCCCATCCTGACTGCCGCTGCGCCCATCACGCGCTTGCCGTCGATCACCCCGTTGCCGAGCAGCATCTTGAGGAAGCGGTCATAGTCGCGCGGGCTGCTGACGAGGCCCGAACCGCCCCACAGGATCGGCGGCTTGTCGAGGAAGATCGAGGCCTCGCCCGGATCGACCGGGATGGGCATGCCGGCAAGGATGCCGTAGTTGTCGGTATAGCGATCGACCTCGCTTTGCGGCACGCGGAACCAGGTGCTGTCCATCCCGCACGGATCGAACATCCGCGTCTGCAGGAAGGCGTCGAAGCTCTCGCCCGAAACCACTTCGATTACCCGCCCGAGCACGTCGATGCTGGTCGAATAGATCCACTTTGTGCCCGGCTGCGCTGCGAGCGGCATGGTGGCGAGTCGGTCGACCATCGCCTTCAGCCCCGGTGCCGGGGCGGCATTGGGCAGGCCGGGAATCGGAATGCGGCTGACCTGACCCGACAGCACGCCATTGCGCAGGTAAGCCTCGAGCAATGGCCCCTTGGCGGTGATGTCGTAGCTGAAACCGGCGGTGTGGGTCAGCAGGTGGCGAATGGTGATCTGGCACTCTGCCGGCACGACGTCATCGATCGGGCCGCGCGCATTCTTGAGCACCTTCATCTTCTCGAAGGCGGGAATGATTTCCGCCAGCGGCTGGTCAAGCCCGAGCTTCCCTTCCTCGATCAGCATCATCACCGCCATGCCGGTGATCGGCTTGGTCATCGAATAGATGCGATAGAGCGAATCGAGCCCGGCAGGAGCCGCCGTACGGCCGAACTTGAGGCCACCGCGCGCCACCGAATGCGGGTCCTTCTCGCCCCAGCCGAAGCTCGCGACCATGTTCGGCACCTTCTGCTGCCGCACATATTGCTCAATCTTGGCCGCGACATTGGGCCAGGTATCGCTGACGTCGTGCGCCAAGAGCTCCCGCCCGAATGGCAGGCTGACGAGCGCGCCACCGGCGACCGCATAGGCCGATCCGCGGAACAACGCGCGGCGCGAAACTGTATTGCTTCCCAGGCTGTGGGCGACCATCGACAAGTCCTGTTTTGAAATCCTTCTTGCGCAATCCTTGGAATATCGAACCTTGGCGGTCAATGAACACTTGCGCGAAAAGGGTGTCCTACCCATATAAGACACATGCTGAACTTGCTTTCGATTCTCATCGGTATCGTCTCGCTGGTGATCGTGATCCCGGCGCAAATCCCCCTGCTCGGCTGGGCCAACTGGCTGGCCTTGCCGCTGATCGCCATCGGCGTCGTCTTGGGGCAACTTTCCTCGAGCCGCGGCGGGCGGAACTTCTGCCTGATCGTCGGTCTGATCGCGGTGGTTCGCCTCAGCCTGGGTGGCGGCATCCTCTAGTCACGCTGGGCCAGCGCGAGCCGCGCGGCCTTGGCAAAGAGCGTCGGCAGCCCCGCCTCGTCGATCTCCGCGATCGGCCACCATTCGCCCTCGCCATGCGGCCCCGCATTCGCCGCCAGGCTCCGCACATTAAGCGTCAGTGACGCATGGGTGAAGACATGGCGGACCGAGCCGAGTTCGCGCCATTCGCCGCCGAGCGGAGGCCGGGCGTCGCCATCCGTGCGCGCGCTCCAGCCATCGTCGGGCAAGGCGCGCATCCCCCCTAACATGCCTTTGCCCGGACGGGTGACTAGCCAAACTGCGCCTCCGCACTCGATCCAATAGGCATGCCCCACCCGCTCGGGCTTCGCTTTCTTCGGTGCCTTGACCGGCAGGCGTGCGGGATCGCCGCGCTTCCTGCCCTCGCACTCCTCGGCCAGTGGGCACAGCAGGCACTTGGGATCGCGCGCCGTACAGATCGTCGCGCCAAGGTCCATCATCGCCTGAGCGAAATCGCCGGCGCGTTCGTCGGGGGTGATCGCCTCTGCGTGAGTGCGGATCGCCTTGCGCCCGCCCGGTAGCGGTTCCTCGATGGCAAACAGCCGCGCGACCACCCGTTCGACATTGGCATCGACGACGACCGCCCGCCTGCCGAACGCGATCGCGGCAACGGCTGCGGCGGTGTAATCGCCCAGCCCCGGCAGCTGGCGCAGTTCCGCCTCGGTATCGGGAAAACCGCCGCGCGCCGCGACTTCGCGTGCGCATTTCACCAAATTGCGCGCCCGCGAGTAATAGCCCAGCCCGGCCCAGGCGCCCATCACCTCTGCCTCATCCGCGGCTGCCAGCGCCTCGACCGTCGGCCAGGTGGCCGTGAACTTCTCGAAATAGGGCTTAACTGCCGCGACAGTCGTCTGTTGCAGCATCACCTCAGACATCCATACGCGATAGGGGGCGGGCGCTTCTTTCCCGGGTCTTGCGCGCCACGGCAGGTCGCGCGCATGCGCATCGTACCAGTGGAGCAATCGCTCTGAAATAGTCTTGCCGGTAGCGCTCACGCCGTGCCTATGGCATTGGCTGAAGGCGAATGGAACGGGACGACACCTCGAAACCACAGGGCAAGAGACCCAGGAAAGCGGGCAAGGAATACCACCGTCCGCGGGGCGGCGCTCCGCGTGCGATCGGCGAGCTGATGCCGCAGATCGGCCGCACCGCCTTTCGCCGGTTCGGTTTCGTCCAGAGCTCGGTGGTGACCCGCTGGCCCGAAATCGTCGGCGAGCATCATTCGCGCCTGTGCATGCCCGAAGCGATCCGGTTCCCGCCGGGCGAGAAGGCGGAAGGCATCCTGCAGCTCGTCGTCGTGCCGGCACAGGCGCCGTTGATACAGCAGGTGATCCCCGAGATCATGGAGCGGGTGAACCGCTTTTTCGGCTACAAGGCGGTATCCCGGGTCAAGCTGCGGCAAGGCGAGGTTAAGCCAAGAACTGCTGAAGAGCGGCCCAAGGCACCGCCTTCGCTCAAGCCCATTCCGATGGAATTGGGTGACAGCCTGCGCGATATCGGCGACCCCGAGCTCCGCACGGTGCTGGAATCGCTTGCGCGCAGCCTCGGCGACGGCAAGGGAAACGGGGACGACGGGAAATAAAGGACCTGCAGTTGAAAAAGCTTCTTCGCACCGGTGGCCTCGCAGTGGCCGCGCTGCTTTCGATCGGCGCTTCGGGCAATTGGAACACCACCGTGGTCGATACCGACCGCGGCTATCTTTTCGGCAACCCCGAGGCCGAGGTGACGCTGATCGAGTTCGCCAGCTACACCTGTCCGCACTGCGCGCATTTCACAAATGAAGGCGAACCGGCGCTCCAATTGGCCTATATCGGCCCCGGCAAGCTGAAGTTCGAAATCCGGCCCTTCGTCCGCAATGTCGTCGATCTGGTCGCCTCGCGGCTGGTCGAGTGCGGCGGGGAGGAAAAGTCCCTCCAGACGCACACCATGTTCATGACGCGCCAGCCTTACTGGCTCGCCAGGGCGCAAAACGCTACACCGGCGCAGGTCCAGATCTGGACCAAGGGTGATGCCTATGGCTTTCGCGCGGTCGCGAGTTCTCTCGGTTTCTACGACATGATGGAAAGCCGCGGGGTGAACCGCGTTGCGGTCGACAAATGCCTCGCTGACAAGCCCGCCATCGATGCCCTGATCGCCAATACGAAGGCCGACGCGGTCGAATACGGCGTCAAGGGTACGCCCAGCTTCGCGCTCAATGGCAAGCTGCTCGACGGCGTTCATGGCTGGGAACCGCTCGAAAAAGTACTCAAGTCCCAATTCTGAACACAACCCGGGGGGACAAACTGTGGATAGGGGCGTGACGCGCTTCTACCCTCGCCCTCCTTGGTATAGCCTTCCCCTCCCTGACAGAGAAAAGTGACATGACGAAACTTCGCAAGATCGCCCTCACCGCTTTCACCGCTCCGCTCGCGCTGGCGCTCGCCGCATGCAGTTCGGAAGAGGAAGCCGGCCCCGTCCAGGGCGAGCCCATCGCCGCCATTCCGGCGCCCGAAGGCCAGCAATGGGTCGATACGGTCACCGTGACCGACAAGGGCGGCTATGCACTGGGCAATCCCGAAGCTCCGATCAGGCTGGTCGAATACGGTTCGCTGACCTGCCCGGGCTGCGCCGCCTTCTCCGCGGCCTCGGCGCGTCCGATCGAGGAATACGTCAACTCGGGCCGCGTGAACTTCGAATTCCGCAGCTTCGTCATCCACGGACCGATCGACCTCGCGCTGACGGCGCTGGTCAGCTGCGCCAGCCCGGAAACCGTGCATCCGCTTTCCGAACAGGTCTGGTCCAATCTCGGCGAGATCCAGCAACGCGCCTATGCCGACCAGGCCGCGATGGAACAGGCGCTTTCGCTGCCGGAAGACCAGCGCTTCGTCGCCTTCGGCGAAGTGACCGGCCTTTATGACTTCTTCTCGGCCCGCGGGCTGAGCGAGGCGCAGGCCCGCGCCTGCCTCGCGGACTTCGATAATCTCACGCGCCTGGCCAAGTTCTCGCAAGGCTATGCCCAGGAAGACGGGATCACCGGCACGCCAACCTTCACGCTGAACGGCAGCAGGCTGACCGAAACCGGTTGGCCGGATGTCGAGGCAGCCCTGCAGAGGGCTGGCGCCCGGTAGGGGCTCGTCAACGGGGGGTACGGAACGACGATGGAAATCAGCAGGCTCAAGCTCAGCGGTTTCAAGAGCTTCGTCGAGCCTGCCGAACTGCGCGTCGAACCGGGCCTGACGGGGGTCGTTGGCCCCAACGGCTGCGGCAAGTCCAACCTGCTCGAAGCGATCCGCTGGGTGATGGGCGAAAACTCCCCCAAGTCGATGCGCTCGGGCGGGATGGAAGACGTGATTTTCGCCGGGACCGAAACCCGCCCCCCGCGCGATTTCGCCGAAGTCGTGCTGCAGGCGAAGGACGACCGGGGCGAAGAACTCGAAGTAACGCGCCGCATCGAACGCGGTGCCGGCAGCGCCTACCGCGTCAACGGGCGTGACGTCCGGGCCAAGGATGTCGCGCTGACCTTCGCCGATGCGGCCACCGGCGCGCATAGCCCCGCGCTCGTCAGCCAGGGCAAGATCGCGCAGGTTATTGCCGCCAAGCCTGCCGAACGCCGTGCCATGCTCGAAGAGGCTGCCGGAATCGCGGGCCTGCACGTGCGTCGCAAGGATGCCGAGAGCAAACTGCGCTCGACCGAAAAGAACCTCGAACGGCTCGAAGACCTGATGGCCGGGCTCGATTCGCAAATGGCGACTCTCAGGCGGCAGGCGAAGCAGGCCGAGCGCTACAAGAAGCTTTCCGACGAGATCAAGGTCGCCGAGGCGCGGCTGCTCTATGCCCGCTGGCGCGATGCCGCTGCCGCCGCTGACGAGGCGCGCGCGCAGGCGAAATCCGCCGAAGAACGCGTCGAAGCGGCCAAGCGCGCCGCCGACGAAGCGCAAAAGGCGCAGCATGCGGCCGCCGCAGCCATTGCCGAAGCGCGCGAGGAATTGGCCGACCGCCGCGACGATGCCAGCGCACATGGCCACCGGATGGCGGCACTCACCAGTCAGCTCGAAGCCGCCGAACAGCGGCTTGCCGACCTCGACCGCCAGAAGGCGCGGCTCGAGGAAGATCGCGGCAATGCCGACCGGATGACCCGCGATGCTGCCGAAGCCTTGGCGCGGCTCGAACGCGAGATCACCGCCTCGGCCAGGACGCTCGAACAGGATGAAGCGCGTCGCCCGGCGCTTGCCGCCAAGGCCGAGGATGTCGAGCGCGCCAGCCGTGCGGCCGAACTTGCGCTGGCCAAGGCGACGGCGGACCATGCCGGGGTCGAAGCCGAATGGCGCGTGGCCGAAGCGGAGATCGCGCAGGCAGAACAGCGCCTCTCGCGGCTCCGCAACGAAGCCGAGCGGCAGGAACGGGCGCGGGCGGAACTGACCGAGGCGGGCGATCCCGAGGCGGCGGTTGCTGCGGCCAGGCAGGCTGCCGAAGGTGCGACCGCCAGACTCGATCAACTCCGTGCCAAGCTCGCCGATGCGCAGGGGCAGAAGGCCGCGCTCCAGACGCAGCGCGACGAGGCCGCCTCCACCGTGGCCGCCGCGAAGGCCGAACTGGCCGGGGTCGAACGCGAATACCAGGCCCTCGCCCGCGATCGCGACGCCCGCGCGCGGCAGGCAGAACAGCGCAAGGGCCTACCCGCAGCAATCGACAAGCTCGGCGTCGAGCCCGGTTATGAGCGCGCCATTGCCGCGGTGCTGGGCCGCGATGCGAAATCTCCGCTCGGTTCGCCCGAGGCCGGCAGCGAGGGAAGGTTCTGGACCGGGGGCGCTGCTCCGAAGAAGCTCGCCGACAGCATCCTCGACCATGTGACGAGCTGCCCCGACGAGCTCAAGGCGCGGCTCGCGCTGGTCCATGTCGCAGAGAGCGATGACGGCCGCGCGCTCCAGCCGGGCGAATGGCTGGTCACCAAGGGCGGTCACCTGCGGCGCTGGGACGGTTTCGTCGCCCGCGGCGAAGGCGCTGCCGAAGCGGCGCGGCTCGAAGCGGCCAACCGGCTGGGCGAACTCGAGAAACAGCTGCCCGCGCTGCGCGATGCGGTGGAACGGGCATCGGTGGCCGAACAGGAAACACGCGAGGCCCTGGCCGCGCTGCAGACCGATCTCGTCGCACAGGAACGCGCAATTGCCGAGGCTTCCGACAACGAGCGCCAGGCCTTGCGGACGCTCGACCAGGCCGAAGCTGCGCGCGAGCGCCATGCCGCACGGCTCGCAGAGCTGGCCGAGACCGGTAAGGATCTGGCCGAGCAGCTCCAGCAGGCCGAAAGCGAACTTGCGGCGGCGCAGGAGAAGAAATCCGCCTTGCCCCCGCCCGACGCCGGGCGAGCCACGCTCGAAGCGGCGCAGGCCAAGCATGAGGCGGCGAAATCCGCCGTGCAGGCCGCGCTCGCCGAACTCGCCGCGCATGATCAGGGACTCGCCGTGGCCCGCGAGCGTACCGCCGCTCAGCGGGCCGAGAAATCGAACTGGGAGATGCGTTCAGGCGAAGCGGCAGCGCGCATGGCCGATACCGCCGGTAGGCTCGAAGAAATCGAGCAGGAACGCGCCGTGGTCGCCGCCAAGCCCGCCGGGTTGATGGCCGAGATCGAGCAGGGCGACGTGATGCGCACCAGGCTCGGTGAGGAACTGGGCGCGGCCGAGAAAGTGGTCGCTGAGCGGCAGGAACTCGCCAACCAGGCCGATCGCGCCTTCGCCGATGCCAATGAGACACTCGCTACGGCGCGCGAATCGCGTGCCGGGCTCGCCGCCCGGGCCGAGAACGAGGAAGCCCGCCGTGGCGAAATGGCCCGCATCTCGGGCGAGCGGTTCCAGTGCCCGCCGCCGATGCTTTCGGAACGGTTCGATTTCGACAGCGACGCGGTCAAGTCGTCGAGCGAAGAAGCCGAGGAAATGGACCGCCTCACCGCCAGCCGAGAGCGGATCGGCCCGGTCAATTTGGTCGCCGCCGACGAACTCGAGCGGATCGAGCAGGAACACGGCGCCAGCGCGAGCGAGCAGGCCGAGCTGGTCGAAGCGGTCAACCGCCTGCGCGGCTCGATCGGCAATCTCAACCGCGAGGGCCGCGAGCGGCTCCGCGCAGCATTCGAGGAGGTGAACGAGCACTTCCAGCGGCTCTTCACCCGCCTGTTCCAGGGCGGCCAGGCTCATCTCGCACTGATCGACAGCGACGATCCGCTCGAGGCCGGACTGGAAATCTTCGCCCAGCCGCCGGGCAAGCGGCTACAATCGCTCAGCCTGCTGTCTGGCGGCGAGCAGGCGCTGACCGCCACCGCGCTGATCTTCGGCCTGTTCCTCACCAACCCTGCGCCGATCTGCGTGCTCGACGAGGTCGATGCGCCGCTCGACGACGCCAATATCGAGCGGTTCTGCGACTTGCTTGATTCAATGGTACGCGAAACCAACACACGCTACCTGATCGTCACCCATAACGCGGTGACGATGAGCCGCATGCACCGGCTGTTCGGGGTAACGATGGCGGAAAAGGGCGTCTCGCGCCTCGTCAGCGTCGATCTGGGCGAAGCGGAATTGATGGCGGCGGAATAGCCGCAACAAACCTCAGCTAGCGCAAATCAAGCTTCGAGTATGGCTTCCAGCCGCGCGCGGATCGCCTTGAGCTGCGGCACCACGTCTTCGACACTTGGGCCATCGTGCTGCGCCGCGGCGCTGGGCGCTGCGGGTGCGGCCGAGGGCGACGGGACAGCCCCAGCATCCGCCTTGCCCGCCCGAATCGCGGCCTTGGCACCCTTCAGCGTGTAGCCCTCGCGATTGACCAGTCGGTCGATCGTTTCGAGCAGGGACACGTCTTCGGGGCGATAGTACCGCCGTCCGCCGCTACGTTTAAGCGGCTTGAGCATCGGGAACTGCTGTTCCCAATAGCGCAGCACATGTGCCTTGATTCCCAGAGCTTCGCCAACTTCGCCGATGGTCCTCAGCGCCCCCACGTCCTTGCCATCGTTGAATTGGGTCATGCGCCCTTGGCCACCCTCTCTTTGAGCAATTGGCTGGCGCGGAAGGTCATGACGCGGCGCGGTGTGATCGGCACTTCGATCCCGGTCTTGGGATTACGACCGATTCGTTCGCGTTTGTCTCGCAAGATAAAACTGCCGAATCCGGAGATCTTCACATTCTGCCCATCACCCAGTGCATCGCACATCTTGGCCAGAATCGCCTCAACCAGATCGAGCGACTCGGCTCGTGAGAATCCCAGTTTCCGGTTGATAGTTTCCGCCAAATCGGCGCGAGTCAGCGTGCCCACCGAACGCATCATTCGCCTCTCCCTCTGTCAGTGCGACCCTGACAAGTGAGATTACCTTATGGTTTTCCAGACAATTTAGCAACTTAGTTGCAATGTAGAGCGTGAATTTATTCACACCCGGGCGAGACTGGCCCCCCAGGTGAACCCTCCGCCCATCGCTTCGAACATTACGAGGTCGCCCGGCTTGATCCGCCCATCCTTGCGCGCGGTGTCGAAGGCCAGCGGCACCGAGGCGGCAGAGGTGTTGGCGTGACGGTCGACCGTCACGATCACCTTATCCTCTGCAATGCCGAGCTTCCTGGCCGTTGCGTCGAGGATCCGCTTGTTCGCCTGATGGGGTACGACCCAGTCGATATCCCCCACGGTAAGTCCTGAATCTTCAATGACTTCGCCCAAAACCTCGGCCAGATTCACCACCGCGTGGCGGAACACCTCGCGGCCCTTCATGCGGACATGGCCGGTGCTTTGCGTGGTGGACGGACCGCCATCGACATAGAGCAGGTCGTGTTGCGCGCCATCGGCATGAAGCCGGGTCGCGATGACCCCCGTATCGGCCTGATCGGTATCTTCGGCCTCGAGCACGATCGCCCCGGCGCCGTCGCCGAACAGGACGCAGGTGGTGCGGTCTTCCCAGTCGAGAATGCGGCTGAAAGTCTCGGCACCGATCACCAGTGCCCGTTTGGCCATGCCCGTGCGAAGCATCGAATCGGCTGTCGCCAACGCGTAGAGAAAGCCCGAGCACACCGCCGCCACGTCGAAGGCGATTCCGCCGTTGCAGCCGAGCGCATCCTGAACCTTGGTCGCCGTCGCCGGGAAGGTGTTGTCGGGCGTCGCCGTGGCGAGAACGATCAGTTCGATCGATTGCGGATCGACGCCGGCATCGGCGCAGGCCTGCCTGGCCGCCTCGGTCGCGAGCGTGGCGGTGGTTTCGCCCTCGCCCGCGATATAGCGCTGCCGGATACCGGTGCGCTCGACGATCCATTCATCGCTGGTATCGACCTCGGCCGCCAACTCGTCATTGCTGACGCAGCGCTGTGGCAGCGCCGAGCCGCTTCCCCGTATGAAGGAGCGGATCACTCGGCTGCCTCGTCCGTGTCTTCGCTCGCACCAGGCTCGTCGCCATTGCCGAGCGCGGCAAGATCCTGCGCGATGCGATTGGTGATGTCGTCTTCGAGCAGGCGCGCCGCGACCTCGACCGCATTGGCCACGCCCTTGGCGGTCGCGCTGCCGTGGCTCTTCACCACCACCCCGTTGAGACCGAGGAAAACCGCGCCATTGTGATTGTTGGGGTCGAGATGATGCTTGAGCAGCTCGGTCGCAGGGCGCGACACGAGGAAGCCGATTTTCGAGCGCAGCGAGCTGGTGAAGGCGGTCCGCAGAAGGTCGGTCACGAAGCGCGCTGTCCCCTCGATCGCCTTGAGCGCGATATTGCCCGAGAATCCGTCGGTCACCACGACATCCACTTCACCGCGGTTGATCTTGTCGCTCTCGACGAAGCCGTCGAACTGCAGCTCCAGCCGGGTCGCGCGCTGCAATTGGGCCGCAGCATCGCGCAGAGCCTCGGTGCCCTTGATCTCTTCGGTGCCGATGTTGAGCAGGCGCACGCGCGGATTCTCGAACCCGTTGACGATGCGCGAATAGGCCGCTCCCATCACCGCGAACTGCACCAGGTTGCGCGCGTCGGCCTCGGTATTGGCACCGAGGTCGAGCATGATCACGTCGTGTTCTTCGAGGGTGGGGAGCAGCGCTGCCAGCGCAGGACGGTCAATCCCGGGCATGGTGCGGAGCGCGAGCTTGCTCATCGCCATCAGCGCGCCGGTGTTCCCGGCGCTTACCGCGGCACCGGCATCGCCTTGCTTTACGGCGTTGACCGCTAGCCCCATCGAAGTGGTCTTGGACCGGCGGAGCGCGCGGCTGGGCAGTTCGTCACCGCCCACGACATCCTCGCAATGGAGGATTTCGGACGCGCCGCGCATGTTGGGATGGTTTTCGAGCGCGGCCTTGATCCGCGTCTCGTCACCCACCAGCAGGAACTGGAACTTGTCGTGACGACGGCGCGCGAGTGCGGCGCCTTCGACCATGACGCGCACGCCTTCATCGCCGCCCATCGCATCAACGGCGATACGCGGCAGGCTCATCCCAGGTTCTCCAGCAATTGCAGTCGATTAAAGGCCGACCGCGACAACCTCGCGACCGTTGTAATAACCGCAGTGCGGGCAAAGATTGTGCGGGCGCTTGAGCTCACCGCAGTTCGAGCATTCGTGATGAGCTTCGACCTTCAGCGAATCATGCGCGCGACGATTGCCACGGCGGTGGGGCGATACTTTTCTCTTGGGGACAGCCATCTCGGCACCTGTTCCTCAAATAAATCAATCAATTTGTGGGCCGCTCTAGGACAAGGTCGAAAAGCGCACAAGTGCATGTGCGCGATTCTTGACCCGGCATTGGCGGGAAGCCGCGCGCTATAGAGCAAAATTCGCCCGTTGCAACCCATAGGCGTCACAGGTAGCAATTCACCCACCAAGAGGAGGGGAACCCGTATGAACGTCATCCTGCCAGTTACGCTGAGCGCCGCCGCCGCAGCCGGCATCATCAACCTGTGGCTCGCCATGCGCGTCGGGCAGATGCGCGGCCAGACCAAGAAGATCCATGGCGACGATGGCGGTGGTCCGTTGACGCGGCGCATGCGCGCCCATCTCAACTTCGTCGAATACACCCCTTTTGTCCTGATCCTGATCGGCGTGATCGAACTGGCCGGCAGAGGCGCGGTGTGGCTGCCCTATGTCGCCGGCGTCTATATGCTCGCCCGCGTGGCGCACGGATTCGGAATGGATTCGGAATCCTTCAGCAAGCTGCGCGGCGTCGGCATCCTCGTGACCATGCTCACACTGCTTGGCCTCGCGATCGTCGCGGTGCTGATCCTACTCGGAGTAATGTAGCGACTACGTGATCCGTATGCGCCGTCGGGCGGGTAGGTCTCAGGAAAGCGCGTAATCGCTGACGAAGGCGTTGGTCTTGCGTTCCTGGCCGAAAGTGCTGGTGGGGCCGTGGCCCGGGATAAAGGTCACGCCCTCGCCCAGCGGCCACAGCTTCTTGGTGATCGAATCGATCAGGTCCTGGTGATTGCCGAGGGGGAAATCGGTGCGCCCGATACTCCCCTGGAACAGCACGTCGCCAACGATCGCGAAATTGCTCGGCCGGTGGAAGAACACGACATGTCCGGGGGTGTGGCCGGGGCAATGGATCACCTCGAGCGTCAGCTCGCCCACCGTCACCGTGTCGCCATCGACCAGCCAGCGATCGGGCTCGAAGGTCTTGCCATTGATGCCGTAGCGCGCGCCATCATCGTCGAGCCGCGCGATCCAGAAGCGGTCGTCTTCATGCGGCCCCTCGATCGGCAGGCCCAACTCCTCGGCGAGGATGCCGGTTTGCCCGCAATGATCGATGTGGCCGTGCGTGACGAGCAGCTTCTCCAGCGTCACGCCGACCTTGTCGACGGCTTCCTTGAGCCGGTCGAGATCTCCACCGGGATCGACCAGCGCCGCCTTCATGGTCCTGGTGCACCAGATCAGCGAACAGTTCTGCTGCAGCGGCGTCACCGGAATGATCGCAGCGCGCATCGGGGGCAGTGGCTTGGTGTCGGTCGTCTCGGTCATGCGCGGGAGATGGCGGCTCGCGTTCGCGGTTGCAAGCCGCTTCTCTCCCCTCCGCGACAGCTAGATCGGCATGGGGCGCAGATCGGGCGGCACCCAGTCGCGCCGCGCCCCAACGCTGAACAACCTATCGCGCGACCAGTAGGCGAGGATCCAGTCCGGGCGGGCGAAGGGGCTCGCCATCAGGTCGCCGAGGACCGCGTTCAGGGCCGTGTCTGGCGAGTGTGCCTCAAGCACCGACCGCGCCGCGCGCAGCGATGCCACGGTGATCGTGTGGTGATAACCGTCGCTGTCGGTGTTGGGCGTGCCATGCGCCTCGTTGAGGTGGGTGATCACCTCGCGCATGGCGGCAGGCTCGGCCAAGTCGGGCCGGTGCCGCAGCAGGTATAGCGCCAGCGCGAAATGCGCCGCGTGGGTCCATTCGCGCTTGGGCAGCGAGCGGTCGAGCGCGCGCAAGGCGAGGCTTTCGATGGATGTGTCGGATGGGAATTCGGTCATTGTCTCTTGTCCTGTCGATAGTGCCCGACCGACATGAAAAACCCCGCCAGCCGGGCGGGGTTTGCGAGAGTTGCAATGTCTGGAAGCCTTGCCTTCAGAGCACGCACACGCCTTTGGCCGCCGCGAATATCGGGCGGGTTTGTTGTGTGATGCTGCGGACCAAGCGCATTTCCATCGTTTCGGGATGCTTCAGCACGCTGTGTTCGTCAAGCTTCGCCGGTGAGGAGCGCTCCGCCGAGAAGGGGCAGCGGAGCGCCCCGTTCGATGTCATCCGCGGCAGGCGATGCCCGGATGAAAGCCCGTGCCGGGGGCAGGCCGACCGAATGCCCGCACGAAGCTGGCGTAGGTTTGGGTAAAGCCCATCGCGTCCTCAGGCGTGTCGTTGAGGCCGCTGAATGCACAAGCGGAGCTGGCCTTGCCATAATGGACCGGGGTCCATTTGCCGTTGCCGGTGATTTCCCCGGCGAGGGCCGGAACGCCGAGCACCAGAATTGCCGCGGCACCCAGGAACTTAAGGTTGCGTCGTGTCATGATCATCTCCCCAGTGATTAGGACATACGACCCGACGACCCGCCTGTTGTGCCACCAGTAAGCTCCACAAGTTTGGCAGAATGATGTCTGCAACTGGATCTGCGCTTGATGGACGCGAGTAGCGCCATCGGGTTATATCCGCCCCGCCTTCCACACCACCCGGCCGATAATCTCGACCTCCTCGGCTGCCACTTCGACCGGCGGATAGGCGAGGTTCTGAGAGAGCAACGCCAGCCGCCCTGCCCCTTGCGAGGCGACCCGTTTCACCATCAGCGTGTCGCCCAGCCTCACAACATGCACGCCATCGCGCAACGGCCGCGGCGTACGATCGACCAGGATCTCGTCGCCATCGCGCAGGAGCGGCTCCATGCTGTCGCCCTCAACCGTGATCGATGAAAGTTGCGAGCCTTCGAGCCCCTGTTCGCGTAGCCAGCGGCTCGAGAAACGGAAGGTGTCGAACGCCTCCTCCGAATGCGCGAGCGCGCCAGGGCCGGCGGATGCGCCGATGTCGAGCCGCGGGACGTCGATCCATTGGGCACTCTTGCGAGGAATCAGGGCCGCACCGTAGGATTTTTCCCGTGTTCCCGCCTGCGGAGCGCCCAGTTCCCCTTCATCTACCCCGAAGAACTGCGCCAGCTTGCGGCGGTCCTGTTCCTCAAGCTTGCGCGGCGAGCCCTTGCGCACAAACTGCTGCAAATAGCTGGGGTTACGCCCAATCATCGCGGAAAGCGACGCCAGGCTCGCCCGGTTCTTCTCGGCCAGTTCGAGGAGCCTTCCCCGCTCCTTCGCGCCATCGTCCATATGTCATTCCCTCAACATCGATTAAATTTCCTATAGCATAGGATTTTTCCTAGACAAGTAGGATTTCGGCTGGAACGAATAGGGAACACAGCGAGCGATTCGCGTGCCGATTCAGTCACCAAGAGGGGTTCTATGCTGATCCGTTCCATCGAGGCTTTCCTGCGTTCCCACGACATGCCTGCCACCAAGTTCGGCCGCCTTGCCGCGCACGATCCGCGCTTCGTGCTCGACCTGAGGATGGGCCGTATACCCCGCCCCGATACCGAGGCTCGCATCCGGCGCTGGATGGACCGCTACTCCCCCAGCGCCATTCCCGCCGCATTCGAAAACAAGGACCTCGCCCATGCGCGCTGACATCTTCACCAGCCCCGAATTCGAGACCAAGGCGCGACGTTTCCGACCGCGCCGCACCCCTGCCGACCGCTTGCGCGAGGCCTTGCTGGCGCTGGCCGAGGCCAAGGCGTGCATCCTCTCGCACGAGGAGAAAGCCTGGGCCTCGATCACCTTCTCGGGCACGCGGCACACACTCACGCTCGACTTCGACGGGGCAGCAGCGGTCGCGGCGGGCGAGCGCTTCATCGCTGCCCTGCCCGATCACGAGTTTGCGATCTCCGGCCAGCTGGTCGCCGACGCCAGCGTCAGCGAAGTCGATCACCTGCTGCACCCGCAGCCGCGCATGCTGGTAACCGTGGTGCTGTTACTGCTTGAGGAGAGCTGAGGGTTAGTACCCCAATTTCGGATCGAACACCGGCCCGACCGGCTCTCCCTTCAGATAGCGGTCGAGGTTCTCAAGGAAGCGCTCGGCACTGCGCATGAACATCTTGTCCTGCGCGCGGCCCGAAAGGTGCATGGTGATGTGTGCGTTGTCGAGCGTCCATAGCTCGTGATCCGCGGGCAGTGGCTCGGGGGTGGTGACGTCGAGGAAGGCACCGCCGATCGACTTGATCTTGAGCGCCTCGACCAGAGCGGGCTGGTCGATCACCGCGCCGCGCGCGATATTCACGACCACCGCGTCCGACTTCATCGCAGCAAGTTCGCTCGCGCCGATCATCGCTTCGGTCTCTGGCGTGGCCGGAACGGCGAGGATGACCCAGTCGAACTCGCCCAGCTTGCCGCGCCACTCATCGGGCCTGAGCGCACCCTCCCCGCCGCTGCGCCGCACAACCGTCACTTCGACATCGAAGGCCTCGAGCCGCGGCTTGATCAGCTTGCCGATGGCGCCGTAGCCAAGCAGCAGCGCCTTGGTACCCGAGAGTTCGCGCTTGCCGGGTGAGTCCTGCAACCATTCCTTGCGGTCCTGCGCACGAACGACATCGCGATAACCCTTGGCGATATTGAGCATGCCCATCACGACGTATTCGGCGATGGTAATTGCGTTGATGCCCGCACCGTTGGTGACAGTGATGCCGCGTTCGATCAGCACGTCCATCGGCAGGAAATCGAGGCCCGCGTAGATCGAGTTGAGCCATTTCAGATTTGTAGCGGCGCGCAGCGTGGCTGCCATCGCATCCTGCTCGTACATATCGAACCAGCCGATCTCGGCTTCGGGCACTGCCTCCAGCGCTTCTTCCTTGGTCATGAACCAGCGCACGTCCAGCCCTGCGGGCAAGCGCGGCTCGAGCAGCGGCCGGATGAGGCCCGAAATCGCGAGAATGGTCATGGCTGGGTCCTAGCCGCGATATGCCATCCACGCCACTGCCAGAAGCACTGGCAGACCGGCGAGGTCGACCAAGGCGATCCGCCGCAACGCTGCAGGCGATCCCGCCATCCAGTAGAGCGCAAGGAAGCTGACCATGCTGATCCCGACAACGATCACGGCCAGACGCCGGCCCTCTGGTACGAATGCCGCATAGACGCAGGCCGCGAACACCGCGAGAAGAAGCGCGGCACGATGATGCATGAGCAGGAAGAGCGGGTTATCCGCCGCGATACCGTATAGCTGGGAGAGCCCCGCTGGACGGAAAAATGCAAGCGCCGGCAGGGCATGGATCGCCGCGAGGATGAGCCAAAGAATAGGTTGCAACATGCAACTATCCTAACTCCGTCGCGGGTTTTGGCAAGGCTAGGAGATGCCGGAAAACCGATCGAGCATGGGAGGCCGGTGGAGGCATTCGGCGAAGCTGAAGTGGCGCGTCGTCAAGGGCGGGACTTGTTGTGCTTCAGGATGGCGAGGGTTGAGATAGATCACATCAGCCTCGGGCAGCACTTTCGACCGGATCGCGCACAGCAGCGATCGGCGCGTGTCGAGCCATTCGCCGACATAGGCGCGAATGGCGTCCTCAACGGGCTCGGGCGCGCGTTCCGGAGCCGCGTCAACCTCGGTCCAGCCAAGCACGAAATCGTCGGGCGCCAGGGCAAGATCGTCGGGCTGGTATCGCAGCGCCACCAGCACCGCGAGCCCCGCTTCGCTGGCGAGACTGACAACCGGATGCCCCGGCGGCGCGTAGCGTGCGCCATGCAGTTCGGCCCCTTTCCCGTCGAGCGCCACGAAGGGCGCGCGGGTCAGGCGCCAGAGCTTCATCCGAGTTTCCACTCCCAGCCGAGCGGATCGCCGTCCATCACTTCGACGCCCTTGGCGGTAAGCTCGTCGCGGATGGCGTCGCTGGTGGCGAAGTCCTTCTCGGCGCGCGCGGCCTTGCGACGGCCCAGCGCGTCCTCGATCTCGTCCTCGGTGATCTGCGCATCCTTGGGACGGATGCGAAGGTCGGCACGGGAAAGGCGGGCGAGATCGAGGCCAAATACGCGATCCAGTTGCTCAACCGCGGTCACAACGCATTCGGGTGCAGTCTTCTTCAATGCCAACGCTTCTTCCAAGATGGTAAGCGCATCCGCAGTGTTGAGGTCCGAAGAAATCGCGGAATCGAAGCGTTCGACCAGTTCGCGCGTCACCCGTTCATATTCCCAGCAATCGCCCGGAATGTCCGTATCGGGAAGGCGCTCTTCCCATTTGCGCAACGCCATCACCATCCGCTTCAGCCGGGTCAGCGCAGCGTCCAGCCCTTCCCAGCTGAATTCGAGCTCGCTGCGATAATGCGCCTGCAGGCACATCAGACGATAGGCGAGCGGGTGGTAGCCCTTGTCGACCAGCAGTTGCAGGCGCAGGAACTCGCCCGCGCTCTTCGACATCTTGCCGCTGCGTTCGATCAGGAAATTGTTGTGCATCCAGATGCGCGCGCCGGAGTTGCGCGCGTCGTCTAGACCATTGGTGCAGCAATAGGCCTGGTTCTGCGCGATCTCGTTCGGATGGTGGATCTCGCGGTGGTCGATCCCGCCGGTGTGGATGTCGAACGGGAAGCCGAGCAGCGCCTCGCCCATGACCGAGCATTCGAGATGCCAGCCGGGCGCGCCCCGGCCCCAGGGCGAATCCCATTCCATCTGGCGCGTTTCGCCGTCCGGGGTTTTGCGCCAGATCGCGAAGTCGGCGGCGTTGCGCTTGCCCTCGACCGTGTCGATCCTGCCTTCTCCGTCCTCGGTCACGGCGCGCGCCAACCGCCCGTAATCCGCGACGGTCGAAACATCGAAATAGAGCCCGCTGTCGAGCTCGTAGCAATGCTTGTCCGCGATCCGCTCGCCCCAGGCGATCATCGCCGCGACATACTCGGTCGCGCGCGGATGCTGCTTGGGCTGGACGTTGAGCCGCGCCAGGTCGCGCTCGAAATCCTCCTGGTAGAATTTCGCGATGTCCCAGGCGGACTTGTTCTCCTTCGCCGCCATCTTTTCCATCTTGTCCTCGCCCTCATCGGCGTCGGACGTCAGATGACCGACATCGGTGATGTTGATGACATGGGTGAGCTTGTAGCCCTTCCACTGGAGCGTGCGCCCCAGCGTGTCGGCGAAGACATAGGCGCGCATGTTGCCGATGTGCTGGTAATTGTAGACCGTCGGCCCGCAGGAATAGACGCGCGCCTCACCCTCGTGGACGGGCTGGAACTCTTCCAGTTTGCGGGTCAGCGAATTGAACAGCTTGAGCGGAACGGCGTCGGTCATGGTGCGCGCGCTTTGCGGCGGTGCGGCTTTCGGGTCAAGCGCCGTGCTTGCCCAGGTCCCATTGATCGGGCGCATAGGTAGCAGCAGCAAAAGCGGCCGGCTCATCCTCCAGCGCAGTCGCCATGGTGTCGTTCCATCGGTTGAGAAAACCGAACAGCGAGATCACGGCTACAATCTCGACAATCTCGCGTTCGCTGAAGTGCCGTCTCAATGCGGAGAAATGCGCATCGCTGGCAGCATTGGGCACCTGTCCTGCTGCCAGTGCAAGATCGAGCGCTGCCCGCTCCGCGTCGCTGAACAGGTCGCTCTGCTGGTATTCCCACACGCGCACGACCTTCTCGGAATCGACGCCCCCGGCATGAGCGGCGCCATGCGATGTGTGCGCCTGGCAATAACGGCATCCCGCAGCGGCGCTGGTGACAGCCGCGATCATCTGCTTGAGGCCAACATCCAGCTCACCCGACCGCAGGATTGTCACCGCCATCGGAGAGAAGACTTTCAGCAGGTCCGGCCAATGCGCCATCGTCGGCAGGGAATTGGGCAGGAAGCCCATGCGCGCGCGGGCCATTTCGAGAATGGGCCGGATCTCGTCGGGCAGGTCATCCTCTGCGACGGGAGCAATGTGCGCCATGGCCTACTCCCAGCCTTCCCAGCGGATCGATTCCTCGAGCGGTGCGCGGGGCACGTCGAATGTGTTCACCGGCGCATCCGGATCGCGATATCCGATGGCGATCCCGCAGAAGAAAATATGGTCCTCGGGGATATCGACCACCTCGCGGATCTGCGGCGAATAGACGGCCCATGCCTCCTGGAAGCAGCAATCGAGCCCTTCCTCGCGCAGCAGCAGGCCGATGGTCTGCAACCACATGCCGATATCCGACCACTGCGGCGGGCCCATGTATTTGGGGGTGTGGATCAGCATCAGCACCGGCGCGCCGAAACCGCGGAAATTCTCGGCGAACCACATCAGCCGCTTGGCCTTGTCCTCGCGCGGGATTTCCAGCGCCGCGTAAAGCGCCTCGCCCACACCGAAGCGGCGCTCCTCATAGGCGCCATCGAGTTCGGGCGGATAGATGTGGTACTCGGGCGCGTGCGCCGCGCGCCCCTTGGGGAATTGTTCGGCGACCTTGGCGAACAGCGCCTGCATCGGCTCGCCAGTCAAGACTACCGCATGCCACGGCTGCGTATTGCCACCCGAGGGCGCGCGCTGCGCCTTCTCTAGGATGCGCGTGAGCACTTCGCGATCGACCGGCTGGTCGGTGAACTTGCGAACCGAGCGGCGGGTTTCGACGGCTTCTGTGACGTTCATTCCGGAAAAGCCCTAACCACTTCAATTTTGCCGACGATAGCGGCGTTGAAATCCTCAAGATCTTCGGCTGGAATCCAGTATTCCAAGTGCGCGCGGCCGCCGGCTTCCTGAATTTCGTAATTGTCGAGGAATTCTTTCTTAACTTCGAAGCGGGTTACGTAGCCTGAGCCACTTGCTGGAACGTTCCAGTCACGCGCGATCTTCACCGCATACTCTTCCGTTGTAACCGGATAAAAGATCGGTTGCTCAGGGAGACGTGGCGGCCAAACCTTCCAACCAGATTGCTCGACAAGCCTAAGTTCCTCCGGTCCTGTGGGTCTCCAAAGAGTTACCGTTTGAGCCATCACCTCCGCCGGCCCTTTTCTTCCTCGAACAGTTCGGCGAGCTGCTCGATGATCGTCCCGCCGAGTTGCTCGACATCCATGATCGTTACCGCACGGCGGTAATAGCGGGTCACATCGTGGCCGATGCCGATGGCGACCAGTTGCACGGGCGAGCGATTCTCGATCCAGTCGATCACCTTGCGCAAATGCGCCTCCAGATAACCGGCGCTGTTGACGCTGAGCGTGCTGTCGTCGACCGGCGCGCCATCGGAGATCACCATCAGGATGCGACGGTCTTCCTTGCGGCCGATCAGGCGGTTGTGCGCCCACATCAGCGCCTCGCCGTCGATATTCTCCTTGAGCAGCCCCTCGCGCATCATCAGCCCGAGGTTGCGGCGCGCGCGGCGCCACGGCTCGTCGGCCTTCTTGTAAATGATGTGGCGCAGATCGTTGAGCCGACCCGGCTCGGGCGGCTTGCCGTCGGCGAGCCATTGTTCGCGGCTCTGACCGCCCTTCCACGCGCGGGTGGTGAAGCCGAGGATCTCGGTCTTGACCCCGCTGCGTTCGAGCGTGCGCGCAAGAATGTCGGCGCTGATCGCGGCGATGCTGATCGGTCGCCCGCGCATGCTGCCCGAATTGTCGATCAGCAGGGTCACGATCGTGTCCTTGAACGCGACGTCCTTCTCGACCTTGTAGGCCATGGCCGTGCCGGGCGAGATGATGATGCGCGGCAGGCGCGAGGCATCGACGATGCCGTCTTCCTGGTCGAAGTCCCAGCTGCGGTTCTGCTGCGCCATCAACCGGCGCTGCAGCCGGTTGGCGAGGCGCGTCACCACGCCCTGCAGGCCGGTCAGCTGGCTGTCGAGATAGGCGCGCAGCCGGTCGAGTTCCTCGCTGTCGCACAGCTCATCCGCCGGGATTTCCTCGTCGAAACGCTCGGTATAGGCGCGGTAGTCGAGCCCGTCGGGGATCTCGCCCTGCGGCCGGTTGGGCCGCACCGGCATCATGCCTTCATCGCCCTCGTCGCCGGGCTCGCCATCGGCCATCTCGTCGGAGGCTTCGGCTTCGCCGTCGCCGTCGGCCTCGCCATCGGACATTTCGCCTGCGGCTTCGGCGGACTGGGGTTCGCCCTCGCCCTGGTTTTCCTCGTCCTCGCCGTCCTGCTGGTCCTGCCCCTCGTCCTCCTCGCCGTCGTCATTGTCGGCTTCGTCGGGCGCATCGGTTGGATGGGTCAGGTCGAGCTGCTGCAGCATGTCGAGGCTGAGCGACTGGAACAGCGCCTGGTCGTCGAGCGAATTGGCCAGCAGCTGGAAATCGTCGCCGACACGCTCCTCGATATAGGAACGGACCAGTTCGACCCCGGCCCGGGCGCGTTCGGGGATCGCGGCCCCGGTCAGCTTTTCGCGCACGATCAGGGCCAGGGCGGTTTGCAGCGGCACCTCGCCCTGGTTCTCGGCGCGCGTGATCGGATCGGACGCAGTGCGCATCTCGACCGCGGATTCGAGATTGGCGCGAATGCCGCTGAAATTGTTGGAGCCGAGCGCCTCGTAGCGCGCCCGCTCGATCGCATCGTAGCAGGCCCGCGCGGTGGGTTCGGGCGGGGCGTTCCTTCCGTGCAGCGCTTCGTTGTGGTGGCGCAGCCGCAGCGCGAAGCTATCGGCGAAACCCCGCGCCTCGCTCACCTGCTCGGGCGGCAGGTTGCGCGAGGGCAGCGGCACGCGGAAGTTCTTGCCGCTCTGTGAAGGAGCATCGGCGCACCACGCGATCTCGACCTCGGCCTCACGCGCGATCGCGCGGCTGGCGCCGGTCAGCGCCTGCTTGAATTTGTCGAGAGGAGTTTCTTCGGCCAAGCGACTACCTGCAAATCAGACGATCGACTGCCCCGTCGCCTGCCAGTCCTTGAGGAACCCTTCGATCCCCTTGTCGGTCAGAACGTGGTTGAACAGCTGCTTGATCACCTTGGGCGGCGCGGTCATCACGTCGGCACCGATCTTGGCGCTCTGCAGGACGTGGGTGACGTGGCGGACCGACGCGACGAGGATTTCGGTTTCGAACGAATAGTTGTCGTAGATCAGGCGGATATCCTCGATCAGCTCCATGCCGTCGAAGCCATTGTCGTCATGGCGGCCGACGAAGGGCGAGACGAAGGTCGCGCCCGCCTTGGCCGCGAGCAGCGCCTGGTTGGCGCTGAAACACAGCGTGACATTGACCATGGTGCCATCGCCGGTCAGCGCCTTGCAGGTCTTGAGCCCGTCGATCGTCAGCGGCACCTTGATGCAGACGTTGTCCGCAATCTTGCGCAGGACTTCGGCCTCTTTCATCATCGTGTCGTGATCGAGCGCGACGACTTCCGCCGAGACCGGACCATCGACGATGGCGCAGATTTCCTTCGTCACTTCCATGAAGTCGCGGCCCGACTTGTGGATCAGCGACGGGTTGGTGGTCACGCCGTCGAGCAGGCCGGTCGCCGCCAGCTCCTTGATGTCGGCGATTTCGGCGGTGTCGGCGAAGAATTTCATTGCGGGTACGCTCCAGCGTCAGGGTTTGCGATTCCCTGACGCTATAGCGCGCTCGCCGCGCGAGGCCACCCCGCCTGCGCGCCAAGTCTTGTGGGAATTGCACTTCGACGAGCGTGTAGCCAAGCCCGACGAACGACCGCCAGACCCCTTGATCGTTGGGCCTCAGCCTTTATGCAAAGACGCCCAACTACAGCTGTAGACGGAGAATTCGATGTCATTTCGCACAGCTTTCCTGATCGGTCTTTCCAGTCTTGCCGTACTCTCCCAGCCAGTGCTTGCGCAGGTAGAGGTGGAAACCTCTGGCACCCCGGAAGGCGCCGAGGCGGAGGAAGTTGTCCTGCGGAGCGACGGCCTAGAGAGCCAGCTGGACGCGATCTATGCGGAACATGATTTTGCAGGCGTTCTCTACATTAAGAAGGACGGCGAGGTCCTGCTGCAGAAGGCGTTTGGCGAGGCAGATCCCGCCAGCGGTAGATTCAATCAGGTCGATACGATCTTCGGCATCGGATCGCGACCGATCGATTTCACCATTGCCTCGATCTACCTTCTCGCACAGCGCGGCCAGCTCTCGCTCGATGACACACTAGCAAAGTACTACCCCCAAGCGCCTGCCGACCGCGCCGGGATGACGCTCCGCCACATGATGACCGGCAAATCGGGACTGCCCGACTTTCCTGCGCGGCCGGGTGTCGACTGGGACGCCGACCTGGCATGGATAGAACGCAGCGAGTTCGAGCGCCGCACGATGGAGATTCCCCTGCTTTTCGCACCCGGTGCTGGAGAGGAGCATTCGCATTGGGCCTTTGGCGTGCTGGCCGCGATCGTCGAGCGGGTGAGCGGCAAGACCTACGAGCAATTCCTGCAGTCCGAGTTCTTCGATCCGGCCGGCATGAGGCAAACGGGAAGCTACGGCCAACGCGGCGATCACAAGATCGAGGACTTCGCGGTCGGCGGCGGGGTACAGCGCGGATTGCCGAATATTCCCCCCAATTGGGGCCCGACCAGCTGGCTGGTGAAGGGCAGCGGCGGCATGTATTCCTCGCTCGGCGACCTGCTGAAATTCTATGCCTTCGTGACCGATGGCGGAGTGCTGGAAAAGCAGTATGCCGACCACTTTCGCCAGCCCGCAGCCAATGTCGACGGGTCGGAACGCGGCTTCGAGCTGTTCAGTTTCTCGAGCCAGGATCGCGACGACGTGACATTCGGCTTCTTCAACAAGAACGGCCAACAAGCGGTCGGAAAATTGCTGCGCCCGCTGATCGACTTCCTACGCGCCGACTAGATCACGCTTCCCGCGCCGAACACGCCGATAATCACCGGATCGCGCGTTTCGCGCGGATTGGCGCGGATCTGTTCTTCCTCGAAGCCCATCTCGTCCCAGATCGAATCGTTGATATTGCCTGCGAGGCGGTTGGCGATGCCGCTGATGTTCGTCCCGGCGGCTGCGTCGATCAGCTGGCCGACGAGCGGGTCGGAGGCGATCTCGATCGCGCGACCAAGCTCGGGCACCATCGCCTCGATCAAGCGCCCGCCCATTTCGCCGCGCAGGAAGCTGGTGGCCGCGCGCGGACCGCCGCGCACCAGGTCGACCGCGTTCTCGAAGCCGATCACGCGCACCGCGTCGGCGACCACCGGAGCGGCACGCTCCGATCCCTCGATCGCGATATCGGCAAAGGCGTCCTCAAGGCGGTCCTTGAACAGCGCCGAGGTGAGGATGCGGGTCAGCACATCGCCGCGCGTGCCGAGCAGATTGCCAAGCCCGACGCGTCCGACCTGCTGGTCCCAATAGCCGTCCGGCGCGGTCAGGCGGGCGAAGGCGCGCTCGCTCGACAGCAGCAGCATCCGGCGGATCGCATCGGTGAAGCTGAAGCCGGGGAGACTGCTGCAGGCTGGCAGCGCCAGCATGGCGCCACCCGCCAGCGCACCGGCAATAACGCTGCGGCGCCCAATCGGTCTGGCGGCGGACTGGGTCAAAAATCGGGACATTTCCTGTTCTCCTTCACTTGCCGTTTCCACCATGCGGCACTCATATGTGGCGCGGCAGATGAACCGCGTCCGACTCCTTGTTTTCAACGCCGCGCTCGGCGCGCTCGACTACCGTGTGCCCGAGGGCATGCGGGTCGAGCCGGGTTCGGTCGTGCTCGCCCCGCTCGGTCCGCGCCAGATCACGGGTATCGTTTGGGAGGAAGAACGGCTTCCTGCAAACGACGTTCCTGACAGCAAGCTGCGCCCGCTGCTCGAACTGATGCCGGTGCCGCCGCTGTCGGCGCCGCTGCGCCGCCTCGTCGAATGGACTGCCGACTATTATTGCGCGCCGATGAGCGCAGTCGCACGCATGGTGATTTCTTCGGGCGGCGCGCTCAATGGCCCCGCCACAATGACCGAATACCGGCTGTCGGGCGGAATGCCGGAGCGGATGACGCCGCAGCGCGAGCTCGCAATGGCAGCGCTCGAAGGCGAGCAGGCGACGATTCGCGAGCTGGCGGGGATAGCCGGGGTGTCGGAGGGCGTCTTGCGCGGGCTCGTGGGCCAGGGCGCGATCGAGCCGGTGACGGTGGCTATCGACCGCCCGTTCGAGCCTGCCGATCCAGACCACGACCTGCCCGAACTCTCGCCCGACCAGCGCGAGGTCGCCGACCGGCTGGTCGAAGCGGTCCGGGCGCGGAAATTCGCGCCCTTCCTGCTCGACGGTGTGACCGGATCGGGCAAGACCGAAACCTATTTCGAACCAGTCGCCGAATCGATCCGCCAGGGGCGGCAGGTGCTGGTGCTGCTGCCCGAAATCGCGCTGACCGAGAATTTCCTCAAGCGGTTCGAGCATCGCTTCGGCGCGCCTCCGGTGCTGTGGCACAGCTCGCTGAAATCGACCGAGCGCCGCCGCGCCTGGCGCGCGATCAGCGAAGGCACGGCGCAAGTCGTCGTGGGTGCGCGTTCGGCGCTGTTCCTGCCCTATCGCTACCTCGGCCTGATCGTGGTCGACGAGGCGCACGAGGTGAGCTTCAAGCAGGACGACGGCGTGCGCTACAACGCCCGCGACGTTTCGGTGATGCGTGCGCGCTTCGAAGGTTTCCCCGTGGTGCTCGCCAGCGCCACGCCTGCACTCGAGAGCCTGCAGATGGCCGAGAGCGGCATCTACGAGAAGCTCGATTTGCCGAGCCGGTTCGGCGGGGCCGAATTGCCCAGCATCGACACTGTCGACCTGACCGAGGAAAAGCCCGGATCGGGTCGCTGGCTCGCCCCGCGACTGGTTGAAGCGCTTGAGGACCGGCTGGCCAAGGGCGAGCAGTCATTGCTGTTCCTCAACCGGCGCGGCTTTGCACCGCTGACGCTGTGCCGCAATTGCGGGTTCCGCTTCAAATGCCCCAATTGCAGCGCCTGGCTGGTCGAGCACCGCCTCTCGCAGCGTCTCGCCTGCCATCACTGCGGGCACGAGACGACGCCGCCTGCGACCTGCCCCGAATGCGGTGAACCCGATTGCCTCGTCGCCTGCGGTCCCGGGGTCGAGCGCATCGCCGACGAGGTAGCCGAGCTGTTTCCCGAAGCGCGCGTCGCCATCGCCACTTCCGACACGCTCAATTCGCCCGAACGCGCCGCGCAGTTCATCGCCGAGGCCGAAGCGGGCGCGATCGACATTATCGTCGGCACCCAGCTCGTGACCAAGGGCTTCCATTTTCCCGAACTGACGCTGGTGGGCGTGGTCGATGCCGACCTCGGCCTCGAGGGCGGAGACCTGCGCGCGGGCGAGCGCACCTATCAGCAGGTGGCGCAGGTCGCCGGACGCGCAGGGCGCGGTTCGAAACCCGGCGAAGTGCTGATCCAGACCCGACACCCGACCGCCGCGGTGATCGCTGCGCTGGCGGAGGGCGACCGCGACGCCTTCTACGAAGCCGAGACCGAGGCACGGCGGATGGTCGGTGCCCCGCCCTTCGGCCGCTGGGCAGCCATCATCATCTCCGCCGAGGATGACAAGGAGGCGCGCGAGGCCGCCAATCGGCTTGGCGATAGCCGCCCGAACGAGGACGACCTGATGATCCTCGGCCCCGCTCCTGCCCCGCTCGCCCTGCTGCGGGGGCGCTATCGCTATCGATTCCTCGTCAACGCCCGCCGCAGCGTCGAATTGCAGAAGATCATCATGCGCTGGATCGGCACCCAGAACTTCGCGCCCGGGGTCCGCGTCGGCGTGGATATCGACCCCTACAGCTTCGTCTGATCAGCAGGCGTCTGCCTCGGCCGCGTCGAACTGGCTGCGCGCGGTTTCGATCGCCCCGATATTGTCCATCGCCCATTCGCCGAGCATCGCAACCGGCCCGGTCAGCGATGCGCCGAGCGAGGTAAGCGCGTAGTCCACGCGCGGCGGGACCGTGGGCGTCACGGTCCGGTCGACCAACCCGTCGCGTTCGAGCGCGCGCAGCGTGCGGGTCAGCATCCGCTGCGAGATGCTGTCGATCTCGCGCCGCAATTCGTTGAAGCGCTTCGAGCCCCTGGCAAGGCTCATCACCACGCGCACCGACCACTTGTCGCCAATGCGCGAAAGGACGTCGTTCACCGCGCGGCAACTGGGCTGGTCCGGGACATGCATGGTCACACCGGTGTTCCTATCGGACAAGAAAGTGCCTTCTTGCGCGTTCCGTGTAGCAGTATCCATATGGCCTCCAGGTTATCGAAAGTAACTATGGAGTACCGAATATGCAAATCCTTCGCATTGATAGCGCCACGACCGGCGAACAGTCGATCTCGCGCCGCCTGACGCAGATGATCACCGATCACTACGCCGCCAAAAACCCAGAGGCGCAAATCGTCACTCGCGACCTCGTTTCCGAACCCCTGCCCCACATCGATCCGATCACCACCAAGGCGATCCGTACACCGACCGAGACCCACGAAGAGGCAGTCCGGGCCGCCTATCCCGCCCAGCGCGCCGTGCTTGACGAGTTCCTCGCCTCCGACGTGGTGGTGATCGGTGCGCCGATGTACAATTTCTCGATCCCGAGCCAGCTCAAGGCATGGCTCGACCGCCTCGGCGTCCCCGGCGTCACCTTCAAATATTCCGAGAAAGGCCCCGAAGGCCTCGCCGGCGGCCGCAAGGTCGTGATCGCCTCCGCCCGCGGCGGCGCCTACGAAAACGGCACCATGGCCGAGAACCAGGAAAGCCTGCTCAAGACCTTCCTCGAATTCATCGGCGTCGACGATCTGACCTTCATCCGCGTCGAGAAGGCGGGCTTCGGGCCGGAGGCCATCGAGGCGGAATTCGCCGCGGCCAAGGGCGAAATCGCCAGGCTTTGAGGCACCGAACGGGCAGCCGGGCATTGGTTGAGCAATGCCCGGTTCCCCCGACAAGCCCATCCTCGTCCCCATCCTTGGCGACCAGTTGACCCGCACGCTCGCGAGCCTGCGCGGGCGCGCGAAGGACGACACCGTCATCCTGCTGATGGAGGTCTGGGACGAGGCAACTTACGTCAAGCACCACAAGCAGAAGATCGCGCTGATCTTCTCCGCCATGCGCCACTTCGCCGCCGAGCTGGCAGCTGCCGGTTGGAACGTCGACTATGTCAGGCTGACCGATGCGGACAACTCGGGCAGCTTCACCGGTGAGGTCGCGCGCGCGGTCGAGCGCCACGATCCCCGCGCGATCCATGTGGTCGGGGCGGGCGAATGGCGGGTCCTGCAGGCGCTCGAGGAATGGCCCGACAAGTTCGCCTGCGACGTCGAGATCTTCCCCGACGACCGCTTCCTGTGCAGCCACGATGAGTTTCGCGACTGGGCCGATGGGCGCGACCACCTGACGATGGAATATTTCTATCGCGAAATGCGCAAGAAAACCGGCCTGCTGATGGACGATGGCAAGCCGACTGGCGGAGAGTGGAATTACGACAAGCGGAACCGCGAGAGCCCCGACGGCGATCTGGCCCCGCCGCCGCGCCCGCTGTTCGAACCCGACGAAATCACGCGCGACTGCATCAAACTGGTCGAGGAGAAATTCCCCGACCACTTCGGCTCGCTGGAGAAATTCGCTTGGCCGGTCACCCGCGCCGAGGCCGAGCAAGCCGCCGATGCCTTCTTCGCAGAGCGGATCGAACAGTTCGGTCCCTATCAGGACGCGATGGTCCACGGGCAGGACGACCTCTACCACTCGATGCTCTCGACCAGCATCAATCTCGGGCTGCTCGACCCGCTCGAACTGTGCCAGCGCGCCGAGCAAGCCTACCGGGATAGCAAGGCGCCGCTCAATTCGGTCGAGGGCTTCATCCGCCAGATCATCGGCTGGCGCGAATATGTCCGCGGCTTCTACTGGTACTTCATGCCCGATCTTGAGCGCCGCAATGCGCTCAATGCCCAGCGTAGCCTGCCCGAGTTCTACTGGACCGGCGAAACCGACATGCGCTGCATGGCCGATTGCGTGCGCTCGACGCGCGACAATGCCCATGCCCATCACATCCAGCGGCTGATGGTGCTCGGCAATTTCGCCCTGCTCGCCGGGATCGACCCGCGCCAGGTGCAGGACTGGTATCTCGCGGTCTATGCCGATGCCTATGAATGGGTCGAAATGCCCAACGTGGTCGGCATGATCCTCTATGCCGATGGCGGGATACTCGCGACCAAGCCCTATGCCGCCTCGGGCAATTACATCAACAAGATGAGCGATTACTGCAAAGGTTGCCGCTACTCGGTCTCAAAGAAGACCGGCGACGGCGCCTGCCCCTTCAACCCGCTCTACTGGCATTTCATTCATCGCCACCGCGACAAGCTCGAAAGCAACCACCGGATCGGGCGGATTTACGCCAATTGGGACCGGATGGGCGAAGCGAAACAGCGCGAATATCTGGCGAGCGCGGAGAAATTCCTCGACTCATTGACGCCCGCCAGCAAGGGTTGGGCGAGATATTCCTAGGGAGAGCCATGCCATGCTGACCGTCCACCACCTGCGCCTGTCGCAATCCGAACGCATCGTCTGGCTGTGCGAGGAAATGGGCATCGACTACGAGGTCAAGCTCTACAACCGCCGCGAGGACAACCGGTTGGCACCCGACGAGTACAAGGCGCTGCACCCGATGGGCATCGCCCCGGTGATCACCGATGGCGAATTCGTGCTTGGCGAGAGCGGCGCGATCATCGACTGGATCGTGGCGCAATATGGCGACCGCGGGCTGATCCCCGACAAGAACCACCCCGATTTCGCCGACCACCTGTTCTATTACCACTGGGCCAATGCGACCTTCATGACCAACGGCATGATGGCGCTGGTGGCGAACTTCATGGGCGCCAAGGAACTGCCGCCCTTCGTCGCCGACCGGGTGCAGAAAGGCTGGGCGATCGTCGAGAAGCGGCTGGGCGAGGCCGACTATTTCGGCGGGTCGCAGCTCACCACGGCCGACATCATGATGGGCTTCCAGCTCACCACCAGCCGCGCGATGAGCGGGATGAACATCGAGGGGATGCCCAATTTGCAGGCGTACCTGAACCGGATCGGCGAGCGCGAGGCCTACCAGCGCGCGATGGCCAAGGCCGAACCGGGAATGCCGCCGAAACTGGATTGAGGTGCAGGTCTGCTTTTGGGTGGCAAGCGGACTTCGCTAGATATCGGCGACCAGGCATTTCGCCTGCGTCGAGCAATCGCAACCGGAAAGCGCTTCCAACTTGTCGGCTAGAACCGATAGCTCGGCGATGGAAGTTCGCAAAAACAATGCCTGCTCGTGCGCAAGTTCCTTCCTGCCATCCTGATCGAGATCGGCCAGTTCGCGCAATTTCGAAATCGAGAAGCCCAGCTTTCGGCCAGCTATTATCGTTTCGAGCCTAAGCAAGTCTTCCATATCGTAGATACGCCTGCCGGACCGCCTGGCCGGCCTCGGCAACAGGCCCTCGGATTCGTAATACCTAATCGCAGAGGGTTTTACCCCTAACTTCGTGGCAAGTTGCCCTATCCCTATCCCGCTTGACATGAAGTGTGCTTTAAGTGGCAACTGGGGTGTCCATCAACTGAAAGGTTTCTACAAATGGACACAATGGAGTTCGGTCAGCTGCCGTTTTTGGTGAAGTTCTCTTCCCTTCTAACGCTGTTCCTCGCATGGGTCGCATTCGCAGAGATCATCATCGATAGGCATGGTTTGGACAAGTACTTGCCATACTACCGGGTCGGCAATTTTTGCCCGTACGAATTGGTGGTCCTTGGCTTACTTGTCGTGGTCTGGATCGCTTTGCATCGGTGATGTTCTAGCTAAAGCAGAATGTCCGCAATCGCGTCGTTAGCGGACATCTCCAAATTTGCCGTCATCCCCGCGAAAGCGGGGAGCCAGACTAGCCACGGTGCAGGCTTGCCATGGATTCCCGCCGACGCGGGAACGACGAAGTGTAGCGGTGCGCGCATTTCCTACACGGGCGCGAGGCGATACCGTGCATGCCGCTCTTTGCCATTGTCTTTGCCATCTCGCGGTGCCGACCACCCGCCAATCGCGGGTCTCACTTTCGCAATGCGCGGGTGACACTTCGCGCGATGTAAGGTGACACTCTACCCCGCGTAGAGTCACACTTCGGCGCGCAGGGTGACACTTTGCCCCGCTACAGTCACGGAAAGGGGCTTTTCGCCTTTAGACCGTGTTCCATGTGTTCCATCGAGTAGGATTTCGCGTCCAGATTCAGCCCGCGTCGTAGGGCGGCGCATCTCCGTCCAGCACAAGCTTCGCCGCCTCCGCCAGCCAGTCCATCGCCGCCGCCCAGGGCCGGTGGCCGTGGCTGATCCGCGCGGCGCCAAGCTCGGCCAGTTCCTGCCGGCTGGCGTAGCCCCCCGCCGAGGCCGGGGTCCAGATGATGTTGACCGGCAGCGGCGAGCCTTCGCAGATCGCCGCGATGCATTGGCGATTGGTCGTGAAAGGTACGAACAGGCTGCCCGCGCCCGCATCGGCATAGGCCCGCCCGCGTTCGAGCGTCGCCTCGACCAGTTCCGGCCCGTGCGCCTCGGCCGGCTGGCCGCGAAACACGTCGCAGCGCGCATTGACGAACATGCCCGTATCGGCGGCGGCCCTGACTCGGCGCGCCTGCTCTTCCACCGGGATCAGTTCGGCCTCGCCCGGCATGCGGTCTTCCATATTGATGCCGACCGCACCCGCCTCTAAGGCCCGCGCAACCGAGCGCCCGACTTCCTCCGCCGTTCCGCCGTAACCCGATTCCATGTCGATCGAGACAGGCAGGTCCGTAACCCGCAGTACGCCCGCCAGCACCTCCAGCGCGCGGTCGAGCGGAAAGGTCTCGCCATCCTTGAAGCCCTGCGCCTCGGCCACGCCATAGCTGCCGGTGGCGATCGCCCTCGCCCCCGCTTCTGCCACCGCGCGGGCGCTCCCTGCATCCCAGATGTTGAACAGCACCAGCGGATCGCCGGGGACATGCAGCGCCCGGAATGTCTCGACCTTGTTACTCATTTCGCCTCCCTCTTGAGGAGTTCCTGCTTGATCGCGAGCCCATAGGCATAGCCGCCCAGGGTTCCGTCTGCGGCGATTACCCGGTGGCACGGGATCAGCACAGCGATATTGTTGGCGCCGTTGGCCCCGCCGACCGCGCGGCTCGCCTTGGGGTTGCCGAGCATAGCGGCCTGTTCGCCATAGCTGCGCGTCTCCCCCGCTGGGATCTCGCGCAGCGCTTGCCAGCAACGCTGCTGGAATGCGGTGCCCTTAACGTCGAGCGGAATATGCGAGTTGTCGAGCGCAGGCTCCTCGACTGCGGCCACGACCTGGTCGAATAGCGCGGCGAATTCGCCGGAGCCCTCGACCAGTTCGGCCTGGGGAAAACGGGCGCGCAGTTCCGCCTCGCCTTCGTTGAAGCTGAGGCAGCACACGCCCCGATCGGTCGCCGCGACGAGCATCTGCCCGAGAGAGGTTGCGATCTGCTTCCAACGGATCACCCGCCCCTTGCCGCCGTTCTTCCAGTCGCTTGGGCTCATGCCGAGCCTTCCTTTCGTGTCTTCGTAGAAGCGGCTCGGCGCCTCATATCCCGCATCGTAGATCGCGTCGGTCACCCGCCCTGCATTGCCCAGCGCATCGCGGACCCGCTCCTCGCGCAGCGCCCTGGCATAGGCATTGGGCGAAAGCCCGGTTGCGCGCTTGAACACGCGCTGGAAATGCGTCGGCGAATAACCGGTGATAGCGGCAAGCTCGTCGAGCGTAGGGCTTCCTTCCGACTGCTTGATCTCCTCGATCGCCGCCATCACCGCGGCCTCGTCGCGGCCGACATCATCGGGCAGGCAGCGCTTGCACGCCCTGAGGCCTGCCGCGCGCGCCTCGGCCCCGGTAGCAAAGAAGCGCACGTTCTGGCGCGAAGGATGGCGGGCAGCGCAGCTCGGTCGGCAATAGATGCCCGTGGTGAGCACGCCAGTGACAAAGCGCCCGTCAAAGCTGCGGTCGCGGCGGAGGACGGCGGCCCAGGCGGTGCTGGCTTCGGGGAGCTTACTCATCGTGACCACCATCATAGCGGTTGATGCGCGCAGCGAAACAGCCATGCATGGCATTGTGCGCGTCGATATAGGCGACTTCAGGTATTGTCAGGAGCGTCCGCAGTTGCGCATCGACATCGTCAGCGAGCGCGATCCCTGCGGCGACAAGATTGCCCGCCTCGCTATAGCAGCGCAGCGAGATCGGCCTCCCGCGAAGGATTGGCGGAACCCTGTCGATGTATCTCGCAGGCGCGCACGCCGCCTCGCGCACATAGATCGCAAAGCTGTTGCGATATGGCGTCTCGACATCGTGATTGGTGAAATGGACGAGCGCAAGTTCATCGCCGGGCGCAGCGTCTTCCAGGCTGACGCGGCAGGGATACTTTCCCTCTGCACCCGCCGCCATGCGAGTCGCGCGAGCATCTCGTAATTGGCCCGCATCCATCGCAAACAGCGGCCGGAACTTTTGCGGGTCGAGCCCTTCGATCATGTAGGCCATCTCTGTCTCCTTGGTTGGACCCAAGTGATGCCGCTATTCGTGGCCGGCCACATCCCGAAGCTTGCGATCAAAGTGATTGCCCGTCAAACACGCAGCCCATGACCCGTATTCTCTGCCTCCTGGCGCTGTTGCTGGCGCTAGCCTTCCCCCAGACCACCAATGCCGATCCTGCTGACATCGATGCAGCGGCGCGCGGCGTAGTGCGCGTGGTCATCATCGGCAGCAGCGGCGAAGAGGTCTATCCGGTCAGCCACGGCAGCGGCTTTGCCGTCAGCGCGACCAAGGTGGTGACCAATGCCCACGTCGTGCGCGAGGCGCTGCTCGACGACACGTTGCGGATCGGCATCGTGCCGAGCGAGGGCGAGGAAGCCGCCTATGGCAAGGCGGTATCGGTCAGCCCGCGCAACGACCTCGCCCTGATCGAGATCACCGAAGGCAGCCTGCGCCTGCCGCCGCTGACGATCGCCGGCGGCGCGGCGGGCGACATGGGCGAGGTTTCCTCGGTCGGCTACCCGATGAATGTCGATCGCGCGCAGGGACTCGACATCGGCGACATCTTTCGCGCCCAGCCCCCGGTCAAGAGCCGCGGCTTCCTGTCGGGCGCACGGCCCAGCCGCCAGTTCGACACTATCCTCCATACCGCGCCGATCGCACGCGGGAATTCCGGCGGGCCGCTGCTCGACGCATGCGGCAGAGTGCTCGGCGTCAACAGCTTCGGCGCGGATTCGGACGGTTCGGATGCGGAATTCTACTTCGCCGTCTCGAACCGCGAGCTGCTGCCGTTCCTGCGCGCCAATGAAGTCGAACCGCGCACCAATTCACTTCCCTGCAAGAGCATCGACGATCTCGACGCGGCCGAGCGGGCGCGGCTCGAACAGCAACGCTCCGACGCCCGTGAGCGGCTCGAGGCGCGGGAGAACGAACTGCGCGAGAAGCGCGATCGCGCCCGGTTCGAGGCGCAACTCTCGGTCATGGACGAGCGCGAGAACGCCCTGGCGCTGGCGCTGATCCTGCTGATGGTCGCATCGGCGGCGGGCTACATCGGCTGGAATGCCCGCCAGCAGGAGGAATCCGAACGCCGCGCAATGATCGGCTTCGCGGTGGCGGGCCTGTCGCTCGTCGGCGCGATCGTGTTGTGGATCACTCGCCCGGGCCTCGAGGAAATCGATCGCCGCGTGCAGGCGGCCACCGGCAGCGAGAACCAGGACGGCGGCCAGAACCCCGATTCACTTGCCAGCGAGGGGACCTTGCTGTGTTCGCTCCTTCCTGATCGCAGCCGCGTCACCAGCGCGCGGACCGACGATGTCGAATTCGACTGGGCGGCCGATGGCTGCGTTAACACCCGCACCCAGTACGGTTACCTCAACGGCGACTGGACGCGCGTGCTCGTGCCCGATGATGAAGACGCGGTTTCGGTCAACCACTACGACCCGAAGACGCGGACATTCCGTACCGATCGCTATTTGCTGGGGCGCGCGGCGATGTCGCAGGCGCGCGAAGCCCGCGGCGAGTATTCTCCGCCAAGCTGCGGGGTGACCGACGCCGCGCGGACCCTGGGCGAGCAGCAATCGGGCGTGCTCTCGTTGCTCCCCAATCGCCCGAACGAGCGGCTGGTCTATAGCTGCGAGCCTTCGCCGACGCGGCGAGCCACGTCCTCAACCGGGGACAGCGAAGAGTAGCTCAGCGAACGAGTACCTCGGGGCAAGCTAGGCGGCCAGCGCGTCCCCGCTCAACGTAATGCGGTGCATCTCGCGCGCGTGCCCCTGGTAGTCGTTCAGAGCATTGTGCCAGGTCGTCCGGTTGTCCCAGATCGCGACCGTGCCCGGCTGCCACACAACGCGGCACTGGTTGTCGGCACTCACCGCCGCATCGTAGAGCCGATGGAGCAGCGGCAGGCTTTCCTCGCGCGTGCGCCCAACGATGTTCACGGTGAAGGCAATGTTGACGTAAAGCAGCCTGCGCCCGGTGTGCGGATGGCGGATCACCACCGGATGGACAGCCCCGGTCTTGAGATCCTGCCCGCGTAGCTCGCCGCCCATGTCGGTCTGCGCATAGAGCCCGTCGGCCTTATATACATGGTCGGCGGTGTGAAACGCCTCCAGCCCTTCGATCTCCTTCTTCAGATCGTCCGGCAGCGAATCATAGGCCGCACCCATATGGGCATAGAGCGTGTCGCCCCCCTTGGGCGGGAGCACGCGCGCCACCAGGATCGATCCCATCGCCGGGATCTGGTCATAGGAATGGTCGGTGTGCCACGCCCCGCCGATATTGGTCTGCTGGTCGGGGGCCTTCCGCACGATCGCGATCTCGGGATGCTGATCCGTCAGCGGGAAATAGTTGTTGATGTCGATCCCGCCCCAGCGCTTTGCGAAAGCGATGTGTTCCTCTGGCGAGAAGTCCTGATCGCGGAAGACTGCGACCCCATGCTCGTAGATGGCGTGCTTGATCCGGCCCATCTCGGCATCGCTGCAATCGCTGAGCGAAACTCCGGAGATTTCGACCCCGCATTTGGGGGCCATCGGGGTAATTTCCATCATGCCTCTCCCGCGCTTGATCGCGCATTTCCGCTGCATCCTACGACATAGGTACAATGAGTCCATAGAATCGCCGCCAATCGGGTTGCATCGCAGCATGCTCGGTGCTAGGCGCGCGCCAGCTTTGCCGGGGTGCCTTCTGCGCACCCGGATCGGCCAAAGCGATGCATCGTTATTTTCCGGATCCAAGAGGACCTCAGACGCGTGGATATTTCCGCCGGTATTCAGGCTAGCCTGGCAGGGCGTTACGCAGTTGCCTTGTTCGAGCTCGCAGCCGAAGATGGCACCGTGACAGCGGTCGAATCGGACCTCGAGAAGCTCGAGGCCGCGCTCGCCGAATCGGTCGAGCTGCGCAACGTCACCACCAACCCCGAACTCAGCCGCAAGGCGCAAGGCGCCGCGATCGATGGCGTCGCCGGCGTGCTCGGCCTGACGCAGCTGACGCAGAAGTTCCTCGCCGTGCTGGCGCAGAACCGCCGCCTTGGCGCGCTGCCCGAAATGATCCGCGCCTTCCAGACCATCGCCGCTGCCCAGCGCGGCGAAGTGACTGCCGAAGTGACCAGCGCCCACGCGCTCACAGACGATCAGCTTGCCACGCTCAAGGACAAGCTGACCGCGCGCGAAGGCCGCACCGTAAAGCTCAAGCCGAGCGTCGACCCAGATCTTCTGGGCGGCCTCGTCGTAACCATTGGATCGCAGCGCATCGACGGCTCGATCCGCACCCGTTTGAATTCCCTCGCGAACGCGATGAAAGGCTAAATGATGGAAATCCGCGCCGCAGAAATCTCCAAGGTCATCAAGGACCAGATCGCCAATTTCGGCACCGAGGCCGAAGTCAGCGAAGTCGGCTCCGTTCTCTCGGTGGGTGACGGCATCGCCCGCATCCACGGCCTCGACAAGGTCCAGGCCGGTGAAATGGTCGAATTCGCCAATGGCGTTCAGGGCATGGCCCTCAACCTCGAAGCCGACAACGTTGGCGTCGTGATCTTCGGCTCCGACGCCGAAATCAAGGAAGGCGACAGCGTCAAGCGGACCGGCACCATCGTGGACGTCCCTGTCGGCAAGGGCCTGCTCGGCCGCGTGGTCGACGCGCTCGGCAATCCGATCGACGGCAAGGGCCCGATCGAGTCCACCGAGCGTCGCCTGGTCGAAACCAAGGCGCCCGGCATCATCCCGCGCAAGTCGGTGCACGAGCCCGTGCAGACCGGCCTCAAGGCGCTCGACGCACTGGTTCCCGTCGGCCGTGGCCAGCGCGAATTGATCATCGGCGACCGCCAGACCGGCAAGACGGCCGTCGCGATCGACACCTTCATCAACCAGAAGGAAGTCAACAAGTCGGACGACGAATCGAAGAAGCTCTATTGCATCTACGTCGCTGTCGGCCAGAAGCGTTCGACCGTCGCGCAGATCGTGCGCCAGCTCGAAGAAAACGGCGCGATGGAATATTCGATCGTCATCGCCGCGACCGCTTCGGAGCCAGCTCCGCTGCAGTATCTCGCGCCCTACACCGGCGCTGCGATGGGCGAGTTCTTCCGCGACAACGGCATGCACGCCGTGATCGTGTACGACGACCTTTCCAAGCAGGCCGTCGCCTACCGCCAGATGTCGCTGCTGCTGCGTCGTCCTCCGGGCCGCGAAGCCTATCCGGGCGACGTGTTCTACCTCCACAGCCGCCTGCTCGAGCGTGCGGCGAAGATGAACGAAGAGAATGGCGCCGGTTCGCTGACCGCCCTCCCCGTCATCGAAACGCAGGCAGGCGACGTGTCGGCCTACATTCCGACCAACGTGATCTCGATCACCGACGGCCAGATCTTCCTCGAAACCGACCTGTTCTACCAGGGCGTGCGTCCGGCGATTAACGTCGGCCTCTCGGTTAGCCGTGTGGGCGGTGCCGCCCAGACCAAGGCGATGAAGAAGGTGTCCGGCTCGATCAAGCTCGAGCTCGCGCAGTACCGTGAAATGGCCGCCTTCGCGCAGTTCGGCTCGGACCTCGACGCCGCGACGCAGAAGCTGCTCAACCGTGGTGCCCGCCTGACCGAGCTGCTCAAGCAGCCGCAGTTCCAGCCGATGCCGTTCGAGGAGCAGACCGTGTCGATCTATGCCGGTACCAACGGCTATCTTGATGCCGTCGCCGTCGACCGCGTCACCGAATACGAAGCCGCCATGCTGAGCTTCATGCGCTCGGAACATGCCGACGTGCTCAAGGAAATCCGCGAGACCGGCAAGTTCGAAGGTGAAGTCGCTGACAAGACGAAGGCTGCACTCGACGCCTTCGCCAAGCAGTTCGCCTGAGCCTGAGAGACACGATTAGGGAGCCGACATGGCCTCGCTGAAAGAACTCAAGGGTCGGATCAACTCGGTCAAATCGACCCAGAAGATCACCAAGGCCAAGCAGATGGTCGCTGCGGCCAAGCTGCGTCGTGCGCAGGCGGCTGCCGAAGCGGCGCGCCCCTATGCCGAACGGCTGTCGGGCGTGATGGCTTCGCTCGCCTCCAAGGTGAGCGGCGACAGCGCGCCCAAGCTGCTCGCAGGTACCGGTAGCGACCAGCGCCACCTGATGGTGGTGGTAAACACCGACAAGGGCCTGTGCGGCGGCCTCAACTCGAACATCGTCAAGGAAGCCAAGCTTCAGGCGAAGAAGCTGATTGCCGACGGCAAGGACGTGAAGTTCTACCTCATCGGCAAGAAGGGTCGTGCGCCGATCAAGCGCGATTACGAAAACCGCATCGCGAAGCTGTTCGATACGGCCCATGTGAAGAACCCCGGCTTCGAAGAGGCCGACGCAGCGGCCAACGAACTGATCGCGATGTTCGAGGCAGGCGATTTCGATGTCGCCCACCTCGTCTACCCGACATTCAAGAGCGCGCTGGCGCAGGACCCGACCACGGTTCAGCTGATCCCCGTCCCCTCGCCCGAAGTTGCAGACAGCAGCGATGCCGTTGTCGAATACGAGCCGGGCGAAGAGGAAATCCTCGAGGAATTGCTGCCGCGCTACGTCAAGACGCAGATCTTCGGCGCGTTGCTCGAACGCGAAGCTTCCGAACAGGGTGCCTCGATGACCGCGATGGACAATGCCACGCGCAACGCCGGCGACCTGATCAACAAGCTGACGATCCAGTACAACCGCAGCCGCCAGGCCGCGATCACCACCGAACTCATCGAAATCATTGCTGGCGCTGAAGCGCTCTAAGAGACCAGAAGGCTAAGGAAACCAACATGGCCACCGCACCCGTCCTCAACCAGACCACCAATGGCAGCATCAGCCAGGTCATCGGCGCCGTCGTCGACGTGACCTTCGAAGGCGAACTGCCCGCGATTCTCACCGCGCTCGAAACCAAGAACGGCGACAACACGCTGGTTCTCGAAGTTGCGCAGCACCTCGGCGAGAACACCGTCCGCACCATCGCGATGGACGGGACCGACGGCCTCACCCGCGGCCAGGAAGTTGTGAACACCGGCGCGCAGATCTCGGTGCCGGTGGGCCCGAAGACGCTCGGCCGCATCATGAACGTCATCGGCCAGCCGATCGACGAACGCGGCCCGATCGGCGCCGACATGTCCGCACCGATCCATGCCGAGGCTCCGCTGTTCGTCGACCAGTCGACCGAAGCGGCCATCCTCGTCACCGGGATCAAGGTCATCGACCTGCTCGCACCCTACGCACGTGGCGGCAAGATCGGCCTGTTCGGCGGTGCCGGCGTGGGCAAGACCGTGCTGATCCAGGAACTGATCAACAACATCGCGAAGGGCCACGGTGGTGTGTCTGTGTTCGCCGGTGTGGGTGAGCGTACCCGCGAAGGTAACGACCTCTACCACGAATTCCTCGACGCCGGCGTCATCGCCAAGGACGCCGACGGCAACGCAACCAGCGAAGGTTCGAAGGTGGCGCTCGTGTTCGGCCAGATGAACGAGCCTCCGGGCGCGCGTGCCCGCGTCGCTCTCTCAGGCCTGACCATGGCCGAGTACTTCCGTGACCAGGAAGGCCAGGACGTGCTGTTCTTCGTCGACAACATCTTCCGCTTCACCCAGGCGGGTTCGGAAGTGTCGGCACTGCTCGGCCGTATTCCTTCGGCCGTGGGCTATCAGCCGACCCTGTCGACCGACATGGGCAATCTGCAGGAACGCATCACCTCGACCACCAAGGGTTCGATTACCTCGGTGCAGGCGATCTACGTTCCGGCCGACGACCTTACCGACCCGGCCCCGGCAACTTCGTTCGCCCACTTGGACGCAACGACCACGCTGAGCCGCGCAATTTCGGAACTCGGCATCTACCCAGCGGTCGACCCGCTCGACTCGACCTCGCGCGTTCTCGAACCGCGCGTCGTCGGCCAGGAGCACTATGAAACCGCTCGCCGCGTCCAGGAAATCCTGCAGAAGTACAAGAGCCTGCAGGACATCATCGCCATTCTCGGCATGGATGAACTGTCGGAAGAAGATAAGCTGACCGTCGCCCGCGCGCGCAAGATCCAGCGCTTCCTGTCGCAGCCGTTCCACGTGGCCGAGGTGTTTACCAACATCCCGGGCAAGTTCGTGCAGCTCGAAGACACGATCAAGTCGTTCAAAGCTGTCGTCGACGGCGAATACGACCACCTGCCCGAAGCTGCCTTCTACATGGTTGGCGGGATCGACGAGGCGGTCGAGAAGGCCAAGCGCCTCGCCGAGGACGCGTAATCGCGATGGCTCTGCACTTCGAACTCGTTACGCCGGAACGGCTTGTCCGCAGCGAGGACGTCCACATGGTGGTCGTGCCCGGCGCGGAAGGCGAGTTCGGCGTGCTGGAGGGCCATGCGCCCTTCATGTCGACGATCCGCGACGGCGCAGTTCAGGTCTACAAGACCGACGGCGCCGCTCCGGAAGAGATCCAGGTCCGCGGCGGCTTCGCGGAAGTCGGCGATAACGGCCTGACGGTCCTCGCGGAACACGTCGACGCCTGATCGGCTCGACCTAAGCAGACACATCAAGGGCGGCCCCACGAACAGGTGGTGTCGCCCATTCTTGTTGACGCCTTGTATAGCTTAAGGCGAGTGCCTGTTCTTATTGGATAGTCTTGGGTAGGGTTTCGTTCTCAAATTCGGGAATCTTGGCTTTGAAACGAAACAGCCCTCAAGTTGACGAGCATGCGATTGCGGATTGGCCAATCGTCATCGTCGTGTTGTCTTTTTGCGCGCTAAGCTATTTTTTCCTTCTTCAACACGGCATCGTTCGCGATGTCGTTCGTTCAGCGTCAACCAACTTCACACTCTATTTTGCCATGTGGATCTTCATGGTCCTAGGAAGTGTCTTGTTTCGCTTGGCAATAGATCGCCCAAACTTTCCAATCAGTCATATACGCCTGTCAGTGCTGAACGCGACACTCTTCAAGCGCACGTTCGAATTTCTCGGGCTTCTTGGCTGTTTGACTTTATTCATGCCTCTATTCTCAGCATTCAAGAGCGCGATTCCACTATTCAATCCATACTCCTGGGATCCAACTTTTATCGCTTGGGACCGTGTAATATTTATGGGTTCCGATGCTTGGCAGGCTATTCACCCGTTTTTCGGTTTCCCTGTTGTCACATCCGCACTTTCACTTGGATATCATTTGTGGATCTTGCTGATTTTCGCGGGCTCAATCTTTATGGGAATCTACCAGCAGAATCCGGTCTTGCGACAAAGATATTTCATCGCCTACTTCCTCAGTTGGTCAATTATCGGCATAGGTTTCGCAAATGCGCTATCGTCGGTTGGACCGGTTTTCGCTGGGCCTCTTCTTGGATTGGATACCTTCGATGCACAAACTGCATATCTCCGGGAGGCGGACAAGCAGTGGCCGGTAATGGTGTTAAGCGTTCAGGAATCATTACTTGCGTGGCATCGGTCTGGTGATCATGGGCTTGGGCGTGGAATTACAGCCATGCCTTCCATGCACGTCGCGCTGGCTTTTCTTTTTTATCTCGCGATGCGCGAAGTTTCGAAACTCTGGTCGAGGCTTTCTCTTGCTTTTCTGATCATAATTTTCATTGGGTCGATCCACCTCGCATATCATTACGCCGTGGACGGGCTTGTCGCGATAATCCTTGTATTGCCGATTTGGTATCTGTCGGGAACTTTCGCTCGCGCACCGCAAAAGCGAGGGCTGAGTTGGCTCGGAGTACCTTTTTGGGATTTGATCCGCGAGAGAGGACAAACGCGAGCCTCGGTCTGAGGCGCCAAATACCGTTTCGCTACATTTCCAGAATCGGTACTCGTAGAAGGGGCTCACGCGAGGGCTTGGAATTTTCAAGGAGAGGACATTGAAACTTGGTCGCAAACTCGCTCTGGCTTTTCTCATGAGCACCGCCGCAAATTCCCCAAGCCTTGCCGACGATGGCGTCCCAGGCCCCGAGCAGGACCCGCATATCTGGCTCGAGGAAGCGCGCGCTCCCGAGGCGCTCGAGTGGGTGACCAAGGAAAATCAGCGCACGATCGCAGCGCTTGCGGGCGATGCGCGGTTCGAGCAGCTCAAGGCCGAAGCGCTGACGATCCTCGATAGCAATGACCGCATTCCCTTCGTCTCCTTCCGCCCCGACGGGCTCTACAATTTCTGGCAGGACAAGCAGAACCCGCGCGGCCTCGTGCGCCGCACTTCGCTCGAAAGCTATCGCACCGAAGAACCGGAGTGGGAGATCGTTCTCGATGTCGACAAGCTCGCAGCGCAGGAAGAGCGCGAGTGGGTCTACAAGGGTTCGACCTGCCTGCCCCCAGCGCTGCGTCATTGCATGATCGCGCTGAGCGACGGGGGCAAGGATGCGACCGTGCTGCGCGAATTCGACATGCACACCAAGAGTTTTGTTGAGGGCGGGTTCGAGCTCGAGGAGAGCCAAGGCGGCATCCAGTGGCTCGACCACGATACCTTGCTCGTCTCGCGCAATTTCAGCGAAGAGCTGATGACCGAGAGCGAATATCCCTACACCACGCGCATCTGGAAGCGCGGCCAGTCAATCGACGACGCGCAAGAGATCTTCCGCGGCGAGAAGACCGATGTTTCGGCCGGGGCGTACCTGCTGCGCGACAACGAAGCGACCATTCACGCCCGCGTAGCTTCGCGTGGACTCTCGTTTCACGAACGCGCCTACTACGTCTGGAAAAACGACGAGTGGGTGGAGTTGGACCTGCCCAGGAAAGCGGGCCCCTATGGCATCGTCGACGGGCACTTGCTCTTCAGCACCGACGTCGACTGGGAAACCACGGACGGCACCTTCCCGGCGGATTCGCTGGTCGCGGTCGACCTGGAGGAATGGAAAGCCGATCCCAACGGGGCAAGGAAGGTGCTGGTTTGGGCTCCCGGCGATCGCCAGACCAGGGAGAGCAGCGCGATCACCGGCAATTCCTTGTTCGTCGGATTGCTCGACAATGTTCGTGGCCGCGTGCTGCGGTTCGACTTCGAGGACGGCAGATGGACCAGCACTACGGTCGACCTGCCCGACAATGCCAGCGTCAGCATCGCCGCCTCATCGGATGAAACCGATCAGATCATGTATTCGGTGGCCGACTTCCTCACGCCGAGTACGCTCTACTACAGCGATGGGAGCGATGCGCCCGAGGTGATCAAGACATCGCCCGCCTACTTCGTCCCCGAAGGCATGGAGGTCGAGCAGCATGAGGCGATCAGCAAGGACGGCGCGAGGATTCCCTATTTCATCGTCAAGCCCAAGGGCATGGTCTTGGACGGCACGACCGCCACTTTGCTGACCGGCTACGGCGGTTTCCAGGTTTCACGGCTTCCCACCTATCTCGGAACGACCGGCAAGCTGTGGTTGGAGAACGGTGGCGCCTACGTTCTCGGCAACATGCGCGGCGGCGGCGAATTCGGCCCGAACTGGCACCAGACGGCGATCCGCGAGAACAAGCAGCGCACCTGGGACGATTTCATCGCGATTGCAGAAGACATGGTGGCGCGCGGCTTTACCTCGCCTGAGCACCTGGGCATCCAGGGCGGATCACAAGGCGGGCTGCTGGTTGGGACCGCGTTCACGCAGCGGCCCGACCTGTTCAATGCCGCGATCGTGCAGATCCCGTTGTTCGACATGCTGCGCTATCACCTGATCGGGCGCGGCGCTTCGTGGATCGGCGAGTATGGCGACCCCCGCATTCCCGAGCAGCGGGCCTGGATCGAAGGTTATTCGCCGTATCAGAAGATCGTGGAAGGGGTGGAATACCCCGCGCCCTTCCTGTGGGCTTCGACCGCAGACGATCGCACCCACCCCGCGCATGCGCGCAAGGGAGCGGCCAAGCTCAAGGCACTGGGTCAGCCGTATTATTACTACGAGGAGATGACCGGAGGGCACTCGGGCGGCGTCGACAACGAGCAGCGCGCACAGTTGCTGGCGTTGCAATACGTTTACTTGATGCAGCGATTGATGGGCGAATCGACTTCGGGCGAGGATTGAACCTCGCCCACCACCCACCTGTCGCAGCGTGTTCATGGCATTGATTTTCGGAGATAAGCGCGGTTCGTCGTGAAGATCGCACGGGTCAGATGATGAATCGACGCTAAGGGAAATCCGGATACTCGAAATTAACCGTCAAAACCCAGCAATTGAGCCATCGGGGGGCCAAAAGTTGGAGAACAGACGAAATGCCATATGCCCCACATGAAACCGTCGCCGACGCGATCAAGCGTGCCGGACTGCCGGAATCGCACGATGTTCACTGGTCCGATGCCCGCAAGGAGAAGGTCGTGCGGGCGGTTCGCGACAAGCTGATCAGCTTCGACGAGGCGCGCTGGCGCTACTTGCTCAGCCGCAACGAATTCGAAAGTTGGGAACGCAAGGTCGACCGCAAGGCCGGCGCACCGCGTCGTCAGCTCGAAACGCTGTAAGTTTCAGTATCGGTACCCTGAGGGGCGATCCCGCGAGGGGTCGCCCCTGCCCGTTCTGGGGGTCTTCAGCGCGTCGGAGCGTGAAAGTCGGGCGACTTGTCCTTCACCCAGTCGATAAACTTCGCCACCGTATCGTTTTCGACGACAGAATCCCGGTCATCGCCGATACGCGCGAGTTGCGAGTTGGTGAAATTGGCGTGGATCGCCTTGTGGCAGATCGGATGCACCGGGACAGTCCCGCGTCCTTTCTTGGCCTTTGGCACCGGATGATGCCACTGGATCAGCGTTTCGAACGGCCGCTCGCACAACCAGCAGGTCTGCTCCTCATCGGGCACCGCTGCGTCAGCCTTTTTTCTCGGCAGCTTTTTTCTTCTTCATCGTGTCGTGGAAACGGTCGGCCCAGCCAGGTTTGACCAATTGCTCACCGCGCACCATCCGCAGCTCACCCGGAGCAACATCGCGGCTGACCGCGCTGCCCGCAGCGACGATAGCGTCCGCTCCGATCTTGACGGGGGCAATGAGGGCGCTGTTCGAACCGATGAACGCGCGCTCGCCGATTTCGGTCTTGTATTTGAAATATCCATCGTAGTTGCAGGTAATCGTGCCAGCGCCGATGTTGGCATTGGCGCCCACGGTCGTATCGCCAAGATAGCTTAAATGGCTCGCCTTGGCTCCCGGACCGAGCACTGCCTTCTTCATCTCGACGAAGTTCCCGACGAAAGCCCCCTCTTCCATCACCGCGCCCGGCCTGAGGCGAGCGAATGGACCGACCTGCGCTTCCCGCCCGATCGTCGCGCCCTCAATGTGGCTAAAGGCCTTGATGTGCGCGCCATCGTCGATCTTCACGCCAGGGCCGAACACAACATTCGGCTCGATCGTCACGTCGCGACCGATCTCGGTATCCCAGCTGAAGAAGACCGTTTCGGGTGCCTTCAGGCTCACGCCTTCGGCCATCGCCTCCTCACGGCGGTATTCCTGCCATTGACGCTCGGCAGCAGCGAGTTCGGCGCGACTGTTGATGCCGGCGACCTCATCCGGCGTGTCGGTGGTGACCGCCGCGCACGTTCGACCGTCGCCGATAGCGATGTTGACGATATCGGGAAGGTAATACTCGCCCTGCGCATTGTCGTTGCCAACGCGGTCGAGCAGCGCCCACAGGTCCGAAGCCCGCGCGGCCATCAGGCCCGAATTGCACAACCGACAGGCGCGCTCTTCCTCGCTCGCGTCCTTGAACTCGACCATCTTGGAGATGCGCCCCTCGCCATCGGCGATCACCCGGCCATATTGCAGCGCTTCGTCCGGTTCGAAGCCAAGCACCACTGCGGCGGGTGCATCATCGCCGCGCAATCGATCGAGCATCGCCTGCATGGTCGCGGGGCGAACGAATGGAACGTCGCCATACATGACGAGGACGTCGCCCTCGAACCCTTCGAGCTGCGCCTGCGCCTGCTGCACGGCATGGCCCGTGCCTAGCTGGGGTTCCTGGAGGCATGTCGCCGCGCGGTCGCCCAAGGCTGTCTCGAGCTGCTCGCGCCCGGCGCCGACGACCACGACCTTGCGCGCAGGCGCCAGCTCGTCGACCGATGCCATCAGGTGGTCGATCATCGCCCGTCCGGCGATCGGGTGGAGCACCTTGTGGAGGTCGCTTTTCATTCGAGTACCCTTGCCCGCGGCAAGGATGATGGCGGCAAATTCTCTCATGACAACTCCTGCTACTGGGGCCAATGCCACCAAACGCTTGCGGATTGAAGCACCATCCGCCACGCATCCCCGCATGGCTGAACTCCGCTTTGACGCCGTCGGATTCGACCTCGACGGCACGCTGCTCGACACCTTCCGCGACCTGGGTGAGGCGGTAAACCATGCGCTCGAACTGGGCGGGTTCGATCCGGTGCCGATCGACAGTTCGAAAGATCTGATCGGCGGCGGCGCGAAGATCATGCTGGCGCGCGCCGTCGACCAGCAGGGCGGCATGCCGGAGGACGAATTCCGTACGCTCTACAAGCAGATGCTGCGCTACTATGCAGAGAACAACGCGGTGCATACCCGGCCCTTTCCCGGTGCGAAAGGCACGCTTGAGGAGCTTGCGCGGAGAGGCGTGCAGATGGCGGTGGTCACCAACAAGTTCGAGGAGTTCGCACGGGGGATCCTGACCGAGCTCGGCCTGATCGATCACTTCATCGGCGTGATCGGCGGGGATTCACTCGGCAAGGATGAGAACGGCGTGTTCCGCGCGAAACCTTCCCCCGATCCAGTCATTGAAGCCGCCCGAATCTGCGGCGATGGCCGGTTCGTGTTCGTCGGCGATTCGAGCTATGATGTGAAGGCGGCTCGCGGTGCCGGAGTTCCGGTGGTCGTGGCAGCATACGGCTATTGCGACCAGCCGCCGCACGAGCTTGGCGGAGACGCAGTCATCGATTCGCTCGATGGCCTGATTTCCGCCTTGGAAAGACTATAAGCGCCGCGCTTGACCCTACGGCATCGCTCGATTGAGCAAGTGCTGTTGCAACGCAGCAGAGAAAATGCCACCCACGCGGCAGATTACGTAAACGGAAGGCCTCGGAGAGTTCCCCCATGAGCATCGATTTCAAGGACAAGGTAGCAATCGTAACCGGCGCAGGCGGTGGCCTGGGCAGGGAATACGCGCTCGAACTGGCACGGCGTGGCGCGAAGGTCGTGGTCAACGATCTCGGCGGTGCACGCGACGGCACCGGCCATTCCGACATGGCGCTGCAGGTCGTCGAGGAAATCGAGAAGATGGGCGGCGAGGCCATGTCGAATGGCGGCTCGGTCACCGAGTACGAGCAGATGGAAAAGATGGTCGCCGACGCCAAGCAGAATTGGGGCGGCGTCCACGTATTGATCAACAACGCGGGCGTGTTGCGCGACAAGACCTTCGCCAAGATGGAACCGGCGGACTTCGAATTCGTGCTCAAGGTGCATCTAACCGGTTCGGCCTTCGTGACCAAGGCGTGCTGGGAAACCTTCCGCGAGCAGGCCTACGGCCGCATCCTGATGACCGCGTCCTCGACCGGCCTGTTCGGCAACTTCGGCCAGGCGAACTATGGCGCAGCCAAGCTCGGCCTCGCCGGCCTGACCAAGACGCTCCAGCTCGAAGGCGCCAAGTACAACATTCGCTGCAACACGCTGTCGCCGGTAGCGGGCACGCGCATGACCGAAGATCTCTTCCCCGAGGAAGCCTTCAAGCTGTTCGACCCGGTAAACGTGGTCCCCGCAGCGCTTTTCCTCGTCAGCGAGGACGCCCCGACCAATGCCATCGTTGGCGCGGGTGCAGGCGGCTATCACTCGGCCTGGACCGTGATGAACGACGCCGTGTGGCTGCCCGATGGCGAACGCACGGTCGAAGGCTTTGCCGCCAACTGGGACAAGATCAGCGAGTTCTCCAACCTCAAGGCGCCACAGTCGGGTTCGGAACAGTCGGGCGCGATTCTCACGGCAATGCAGAAAGTTACGGGCACCGGCCCCTCTTCGGCACGCGGGTAAATCGCACACTGTATTGACACACTAATACACTAGGCGTAGTTCTCCCTCATCAACAGGGAGAGCTACGTCCATGTATACAGAAGACGACCTGCGCACTGCGGTCGCTTCCGGCGCGATCAGCGCCGAGGCGGCCGACGCGCTGAGGAACTCGGTCCGCGCGAGCCGCGAGGCTCCAGCGACCGATGAAGAGCATTTCCGGCTCATCAACAGCTTCAACGACATTTTCGTCACCATCGCGGCAGTGCTGCTGCTGGTTGCCATGGCCGGGATCGGCCAGTCTTTCACACCCAACATCGACGGACCTCCGCCCTCTTCCGGGCTACTGATCGCCGCGGCGGCCTGGGGAATGGCCGAGTTCTTTACCCGCCGGCGACGCATGGCGCTGCCCAGCATCGTGCTGTTGCTGGCGTTTGTCGGCGGCGTGTTCGAGATGCTGCTCGGCTTCATCGTACTGGGTTTCAGCGGCGACAACTTCGAGCAGAACCAGGTCCTCGCCGGGCTGTTCATCGCAGGCGCAGGTCTGGCTACGGCCGGTGCCGCCTACATGCATTGGCGCCGCTTCATGGTCCCGATCACTGTGGCCGCCGGTGCTGCCGCGCTGACCGTCACCGTGATCGCATTGATCGTGACCGCGCTGGGCCCGAAAACCATTGATGACCCTCAGACGGTGTTCATGCCACTGGTGTTCATCGCAGGTCTCGCGATCTTCGCCTTCGCCATGCGCTGGGACATCAGCGACCTCGGCCGCCAGACCCGGCGCAGCGATGTCGCCTTCTGGCTGCACCTCCTTGCCGCACCGATGATCGCGCATCCGCTGTTCCATTGGCTCGGCGTGACCGAGGGCCAGAATATCGGCATGGGCGCCGCCATCGGCGTGCTCGTGGTCTATGTCGCGATGGGTTTCGTAGCCCTGGCAATCGACCGCCGCGCATTGCTCGTTTCGGCGCTGGCATATGTGCTGTTTGCCCTGGGATCGCTGTTCGAGCGGTTCGGCGCTGTCGAACTCAACGTCGCGCTGACGGCGCTGGTGATCGGCTCGGCGCTGCTGACGCTCTCGGCTTTCTGGACGCCGATCCGGCGGCAGGTTGTGAGCGCGCTACCCGGCGATCTCAGTGCACGCGTCCCCGCCACCGCGATCGCTGCGAACTAGGGCCGGAATATCACCGACGGGAGGATGGGCTCGCACGCAAGTGCGGGCCCATTTTATTGGAGGAATGCATGTCGATGAAAGAATTCCTGGCGGAAACGCACGCATGGCAATCGGTTGTTCTGCGCCTGGTCGTACTAATCCCTGCAGGCCTGCTGGTCTTCTACCACCTGACCATGATCTACGACGTCTTGATGGGGCGCGGTCTTTCCAGCAACGCCACATACAACTTTGTCCAGTTGGCTCTCCGCCTGTCGATTGTCGTCAGCCTTGTTGCAGTTGTTGTCGGCAAACGGGTAGCGCTATTGGCCATGTGGGCGAGCATCGCAGGACTTATTGCCACCCAGTACTTCGCACATCTCGGTTGGGTGCAGGCGGACTTCACCGCCGGCAGGCATCCGCTTTCCTATCTTAAGGGCTTTATTTTTCCATCGATCATCACCGCAGCGGAACTCCTGCGCGCAAGGCTGAAGAGCTAGTCGCCGACAGATTTGACCAGGCGACGTTCGACCGGTGCCAGCACCCCGCCAAGCTCATGCCCGCGCTTGAGGATCTGCCCATGCTCGCCGAACAGGGTCCACATGCCCTGCCGGTTGCGCAGGCTCGGGCGCTTCTCGATCCGGGTTTGCGGGCGTTCGGCAGTACGACGAAACGCCGCGAAAACGGCGAAGTCGCGGGTGAAGTCCATCGCGTAATCGCGCCACTCGCCCGCGGCGACCATGCGGCCATAGAGGTCGAGGATGCGCTGCAGCTCGTCGCGCGCAAAGCCGACCTGGCCTTGAACACGTCCCGGAAAAGCAATGATCGAGCCGCTCGTGCCGGACCCGAAGCCGGACGACATCAGTCGTCGGTCCCGCTACGCTGCGGGACGCTCTGTCCCTCTTGCGCCGCCTTCAGCGCCTCGAACTCGGCGCGCAGCGACTTGAGCTCGTTCTCGAGCTTCTCGACGCAGTCGCGGCCCGAATTGCGCATTTCCTCGCAGGGATCGTCGCAGGGCGTGCCGTAGGGGATGAATTCCTTGATCCACTCCTCTGCCGGGACGAGCGTCGAACGGGCCTTGAGCCCGATCATGGTCGCGCCTTCGGGAACGTCATCGGTGACGACCGCATTGGCACCGATCCGGGCTCGGTCGCCGATCGTGATCGGCCCGATGATCTGCGCCCCGGAACCGATGATAACATTGCTGCGGATGGTGGGGTGGCGCTTGCCCCCCTGGCCATTGGTCGGATTGGTTCCACCGAGCGTCACGCATTGGTAGATCGTGACGTCGTCGCCGATCTCGGCCGTCTCCCCAATCACGGTGAAGCCGTGATCTATGAACAGGTTCTTGCCGATCGTCGCACCCGGATGGATGTCGATCGCGGTCAGGAATCGCGCAAAATGGTTCACGAAGCGCGCGAGGAAGAACAGCTTTGCCTCGAACAGCCAATGCGCCACGCGATGCATGCCAAGAGCGAGTACGCCTGGGTAGAGCAATATCTCCCACCGCGACCGGGGGGCGGGATCGCGGGCCCTGACGGAGTCCAGATAGGCCTTCAGACCTTCAAACATGGTGTTTTTCTCCCACCAATCGGCGGTCAAAGCAAGCGTTGCTGCTCTGGCCCCTGCACCTGATCCAGCGCATCGCGCCATATCGACATGGTGGCTGGCGCTTTACGTTCAAGACTCAATCGGTCGATCGCCGCGACCAGATTTTCTATCCCGGCGAAACTGCGTTCTATCCGGGGCACGAGATATTGGGTCGCCCCATCGGAAAGTGACAACCCACGTTGTTCCGCCACTATCTCAATCAGTTGAGCGACCATCTTGTCATCGGGTGTGAGGATTTCGAGTTGTAGTGACCCGCCGAGGCGAGACCGCAGGTCCGGCAAGGAAATTTCCCAGGGTTGCCGGTCAGAAATCAACAGCAGCGGCTCCCCGCTTTCCTGGGCTGCGTTCCAGCGGTGGAAAAGTTCGGTCTCATCGACAGTATCCGCCCCGTCGATCACCTTGACGCCCTGCCCGCTAGCCCAGCGACCGATCAGGCTCTTGCCTGAACGCGGCGGCCCAGTGAGGACAGCGGTCCGGAACGGCCACGACTTGGGGTCTGCCAAGGCTTCGTAAACAGCCAAATTTGCGTTGCCGATGACGATCCGGTCGGGATCCGACTGGCCTCTCAATTCGAGCGGAAGGGCGATCTGCGACACGCGCGACCCCTTAGCGGCTGATGGCGAGCGCGTTGCTCCCCTGCGTGACGTTGAAGCCGCGCTGCCGCAGGGCCGCCGCCAGTTGATCGAGCGAACCGCCAAAGCTGACGGTCATGACCGATGTACCACCGATCGCGAGGCTTGTGGTGGCTGCACCGCGCACGCCCGGGGTCGAACGAACCGCGCCGAGCGTTGCGTCGATGCTAGCCGCATCGGGGCTGGCGAATTGCACGACATAGGATGAGACGACCGCCGCCTGGGTCGGCGCTGCAGTGGGCGTCGCGACCGGAACATCGCCCTCGCCCGCCAGTTCCGCAGCTTCACGCCGCTGGATCGCGCGGCCGATCTCGATCAAGCGCTGCAACGCCGGGTCGATGTCGCCGCCACCTCCTTCGCGCAGTGTCGGGTCGGGCCGCAGCTTGCCGTCAGCCAGGGCCTGTTCGAAGATATCGTCGAAGCGACGCACGGCCTGACCGAGCATGGCGGGCAGTTCGGCCGGATTGTCAGCCGTGAGCGTGAAGCCGTCGAGATAGCGGCTGTCGGGGCCATAGCGTGCGGTAAAGGTCCCCTCGACCGGACCACCCGGCCAGCGATAGCGCAGTTCAGCCAGCGGGATGAGGACGTCGGCGGCCCCGAATTGGTCGAGTACGGCACGCCACCAGGTGCGGCTGCGCCGCCCGGTCTGGCCATAGGTCAACAGCAGCGAATCCCCGCCGGCGCCCGACGGACGGACGTAATCGATCAGGCTGGTGCCGGGATTGAATTCGGCCCACGCCCGCTGCCACGGATTGCGGACCTCGTACATGGTCGTGGTGCCCGCGCTCACCGTGACCGGCAGCAGCAGCATCGGGGCCGAGCGTTGGCCCTGTGCAGCGCCGCCGAGATATCCGCCCGCGCGCGCGCGATCGAAGATCACGCCCAGCGTCGCTATATAACGCCTGGGCCCGATCCGTTCGCGTTCGATCACGACGGCGGAGACCAATCCTTCAAGCTGGCTGTCGGATATCTTCGGCCCGCCGATCTTCTCCCACGCCAGGCGCTGCGCCTCGCGCCAACCCTTCTCGCGTGCCTCCTCGGCAGTATCGCCGCGGACATCGACCTCGATCCCGCCGACATCGATGTCGCTGCTCGACGCGACCGGTGCGATGCCGCGCTCGCCCTCGACCTGTGCCCAAACGGCAATTGCCGCTGCCAGCAACGCCAGTACGCCGAGCGCCCACAGCAACCGGGCTGCGGCGATTCGCCGGGTCGTGGGCAACGGGCTCGAAGGGGAAAAAGTGAGGGCCATCGGGGAAAATCTGGTGCCTTTTGCCGAAATGCTGATGCGATTCCAAGCGCTATTGCCTAAGGGAGCGCCATGAGTGGAGAGAATCCTTCCTACACCTACGCCGATGCAGGCGTTTCGATCGATGCAGGCAATGCCCTGGTCAAGGCAATCGGGCCGCTGGTGAAGGCCACCCGGCGCCCCGGCGCAGATGGCGAGATCGGCGGTTTCGGCGGGTTTTTCGATCCCAAGGCGGCTGGCTACAAGGATCCGCTGCTGGTCGCCGGCAATGACGGCGTCGGCACGAAGCTCAAACTGGCGATCGATCACGACCGGCACGACACCGTCGGGATCGACCTCGTCGCCATGTGCGTCAACGACCTGATCGTCCAGGGTGCAGAGCCGCTGTTCTTCCTCGACTATTTTGCCACCGGCAAACTTGAGAATGGGGTGGCCGAGCGCGTGATCGCGGGGATCGCGCAGGGTTGCCAGCAGGCTGGCTGCGCTCTGATTGGCGGCGAGACCGCCGAGATGCCCGGCATGTATGCCGCGGGCGACTACGACCTCGCCGGGTTCTGCGTTGGCGCGGTCGAGCGTGGTGAGCAACTGACCGGCGACAGGGTCGCAGAAGGCCATGTGCTGGTTGGCCTTGCGTCTTCGGGCGTGCACTCCAACGGCTATTCCCTGGTCCGACGGCTGGCCGCCGACAAGCGATGGAAGCTCGATCGTCCGGCGATCTTCGACCAAGAGCGGCTGCTTATCGAAGCGCTGATCGAACCGACAAAGATTTACGTGAAGAGCCTGCTGCCGCTGATCCGCGCAGGCCAGATCGACGCCCTCGCACATATTACCGGTGGCGGGCTGCTCGAGAATATCCCGCGCATCCTGCCCGATGGCGCGCATGCCGTGGTCGATGCGGACTTGTGGGAGCAGCCGCGGCTTATGGCGTTCCTGCAGGCGCAAGGGAACATCGAACCAGCCGAAATGGCGCGAACCTTCAACTGCGGTGTCGGCATGGTGCTGGCGGTCACCGAAGACAAGGTCGACGGCGTGATGACCCAGCTGGCCGAAGCCGGGGAGGTGGCGTTTCGCGTGGGCGTGATCGAGGCCGGCGAGTGCGGGTGCACGGTCCGCGGATCGCAAGGAACCTGGAGCGCGCGCACGGATTGGGAGGCCGAGCACTTTGCCTGATGCCGGTTCGGACCGGGCCAAAGTCGCCATCTTCATCTCGGGCAGCGGGACCAACATGGGGGCGCTGCTCTATGCCAGCCGCCAACCCGGTTCCGCCTATGAGGTCGTGCTGGTCGCCAGCAACAATCCCGACGCTGGTGGCCTGAAGCTGGCCGAGGCCGAGGGTGTCCCGACATTCGTCCAGCCGCACAAGGGCATGGCGCGCGCCGACCACGATGCAGCGATGGAGCAAGCGGCAAGGAAGGCCGGCGCCGAATATATCGCGCTCGCCGGCTACATGCGCATCCTCGGGGAGGAGTTCGTCCGGCGCTGGGCCGGACGGATGCTCAACATCCATCCGTCGCTGCTGCCCAGGTACAAGGGGCTCGACACGCACGCGCGGGCGATTGCCGCCGGCGACAGCCATGGCGGCGCGAGCGTCCATATCGTCACGCCCGAACTCGACGATGGCGAGGTTCTGGGCCAGGCGAAGGTCGCGATCCTGCCGGACGACACGGCCGATAGCCTGGCGGCACGGGTGCTGCTCGCCGAGCACCAGCTCTATCCCCGAGCGCTGGGCGCCTATGTCTCGCGCGGGAGCGATCCCGACCACCTGCTCGAACGCGTGCGCAGGCTCGCGCTGGCACTGCCGCAGACTCATGAACGCGAAAGCCATGGCGCGCCGGGCTGGCGCGCGGGCAGCGAGAAAAGCGGGAAGTATTTCGCCTATTTCAGCGATTGCCACCATGGCGAACCGCACGTAGCTCTGCTGGCGAAGACCAGCGGTACCGACGAGATGACCGCGTTGATCGAGCGCGATCCCGAGACCTTCTACCGTCCCGCCTATTACGGCGCGAGCGGCTGGGTCGGCATCGTGCTCAACCGGCGCGACACCGACTGGAGCCAGGTCGAGCATTGGCTCGAACGCAGCTGGCGAGCGGTCGCGCCCAAGAGCGCGACCAAGCTCTTAGACGCTGCAGACGAGTTCTAGGCTTTCTTGCCCAGCCCCGGAATGAAGCTGCCCACGCGCCGCCGGTATTCGGCATATTCGTCACCGAACGCCGAGAGCAGGTCCTTCTCCTCGTAGTGAATCCCGATCACGATGTAGATTGTGAAGCCCACCGCTGCGAGCAAGTGGCTGTAGGTCATGTCGGGAGTCGCCCAGAAGGCGATGAAGAATCCCGTATAGAGCGGGTGGCGCACTGCCTTGTAAAACAGCGGCGTGCGCATCTTCATTGGCGGGATTTCCTGCCCGCGCATGTGATACCAGGCCTGCTGCAATCCGAAGAGTTCGAAGTGGTTGAGAAGCCATGTCGAAATGAACAGGACTCCCCAACCGATCCAGAACAGGCCCCAGATCACCATGCGAGCGGCCTCGTTCTCCACCGACCAGAGGTTGCCTTCGACCGGGTGCCAAAAAAGGAACAACAACACCAGAACGGCGACCGTCGCGAGCAGATAGACGCTGCGTTCGATCGGTGCAGGAATGATCCTGGTCCAGGCTTGCTTGAAGCCCTGCCGCGCCATGACCGAATGCTGAATGCCGAACAGCGCTATCAAGCCGAGATTGATGATGACTGCGGTCGCGGTGCCGGCGCCGAGGCCCTTGTCGACGCTCGTCGGCATGAATTCGAAGCCGCCGACCCAGCCAACCAGGTAAAGAAATGATCCGAAAAACGCGAAATAGCTCGCGATCGCAATGAGCATCAAGGGTGCTCGCCCCATAAGTCCTCTCCTCCCCAAGAGCGACCCCATCTTGGTGGAATGTAACCCGAATGGAGCGAGTCTCCAAATCTGGGAATTTGCGCCCAGATCAAAAAAAGGCCCCGCCGCATCGCTGCGGTAGGGCCTTCGAATTCTCAGGATGTCGAGTTTAGCCGACGATCTCGTCTTCGTTGAAGAAGAAGTCGATCTCGATCTTGGCGTTTTCCTCGCTGTCCGAACCGTGGACCGTGTTTTCGCCGATCGACAGCGCATGGGTCTTGCGGATCGTGCCTTCGGCCGCTTCTGCCGGGTTGGTCGCACCCATGATGTCGCGGTTGCGAGCGACGGCGTCTTCGCCTTCGAGCACCTGCACCACCACCGGCTCGCTCATCATGAACTCGACCAGTTCACCGAAGAAGGGGCGTTCCTTGTGGACCGCATAAAAGCCTTCGGCCTGTTCGCGGGTCATGTGGATGCGCTTCGAAGCGACGACGCGCAGGCCGGCTTCTTCCAGCATCTTGGTGACGGCACCGGTCAGGTTGCGGCGCGTGGCGTCGGGCTTGATGATCGAAAAGGTGCGGGTAACCGCCATGATTGTTTCCTTGAGTGAATTGGGGGAGAGGTAATTCCGGCGCGCAACTAGCGCCGCGACGCCGCTTCTTCAAGCCCGTTCGCGATAGCCTACGCGCGCGACTGGTCCGCACGGCAGGGCGACATCCAGTCCGGCGAGGCACGCCGGGCACTGGAGCGACGCGATATCATGGCAGGTTCGGCGCCGTCGGCACCCCTGCTCGTTCACCTTATCTGCGCAACCGAAGGGCCTTTACAGCCTTGCTTTCACGAGAAAAACTATCAGGCGATTGGGCATAGGGCTAGCCGCCGGCTCGCCATTTTCCACTGTCATCCTGCTTGTGAATTTCGCGGGTGACCTCGTCCTGCCCATCGAGTTCCCGCCAGAGCGCTCGCGCCGCCTCGGTATCTTCGGGTCCGAACAACAGCAGAGCGCGTTCGAAGCCCAGCGCTTCGGGTCGCCACTTGCCATCAGCGATCAGCACCATGCTGGCCCCATTCGCTGCGTCCGGAGTTTCGGACAGCAGGATCGGTTGCCGCTCGACATTGGGCTGCGCGGCATCGCCATTGGCGAGGAATTCCTCAGGGCCGGCGCGCCAAAGTTCTTTCGACAATGCCTCGCGCTGCTCCGCATCGGCACTGAGCACCAGCAAACGCTTGCCCGCCTGCAGTACCTTGCGCGCCAGCATGGCCGTGACCCGTTCGACCGGGTCGCGGCTCAATTGGTAGAAGTCGACACGCACGGGAATGGCTCCCCGCTATCAGCCCTGCACGGTGGAGCGAATGAAGTCGTCCAGCAGGCGGGTGCCGAAGCCGGTCGCGCCCTTGTCCCAGGTGTGTCCGGCCTTGTCGGCCCACACCATGCCCGCGATATCGAGATGCGCCCACGGAGTGTCGTTCTCGATGAATCGCTTGAGGAACTGCGCCGCCGTGATCGAACCGGCTCCGCGCGGTCCGATGTTCTGCATGTCGGCGATCGGGCTGTTGATCAGCTTGTCGTAGGCTGGCGACAGCGGGAAGCGCCACAGCTTGTCATCGACCCGCCGGCCGGCAGCGAGCAGGTCTTCGGCAAGCACGTCATCGTTCGAGAACAATCCGCCATGTTCGTTACCGAGCGAGATGATCATCGCGCCGGTCAGTGTGGCCAGGTCGATAATCCTGGTGGGTTTGAACTCGCGCTGTACCCAGGTCAGCACGTCGCACAGCACCAGCCGCCCTTCGGCGTCGGTATTGAGCACTTCGATCGTCTGGCCCGACATGCTGGTCACGATATCGCCGGGGCGCTGGGCCTTGCCATCGGGCATGTTCTCGACCAGCCCGACCGCGCCGATCACATTGGCCTTGGCCTTGCGCCTGGCCAGCGTCAGCATGGCGCCGACCACCGCGCCCGAGCCGCCCATGTCCCATTTCATGTCGCCCATGCCCGGTCCGGGCTTGAGCGAAATTCCGCCCGTGTCGAAGGTAACGCCCTTGCCGACAAAGGCGATCGGGGCGTCGCTTTTCTTGCCGCCCATCCACTTGATGCAGAGAATGCGCGAGGGCTGCTCGCTGCCCTGGCCGACGCCGAGCAGGGCACCCATCCCGAGCTTTTCCATCTGGGCGTCATCGAGCACGACGAGTTCGGCACCCGTACCCTTGAAAGCCTTCTTGCAGCGCTCGACGAAGCTGACCGGATAGATCTTGTTGGCCGGTTCCGCGACGAGATCGCGGGTCAACTCCACGCCTTCGGCGACCGCTGCGGCATCCGCCCAGGCATCCTTGATGCCATTGGGCGCGTTGACGACAGTGATCTTGGCCAGCGATTTCTTCTGCTCGTCCTTGAGCTTGGTCCGGTAGGCATCGTGGCGCCATGCGCGAAGGCGCAGACCCAGCAACACCGACGCCGCCTGTTCCGCCGACAGCTTGGCTGCGCCGAGATCGAGCGTCATCGATTCCTCGCCCGAGGTCAGATATTTTGCCGCGAGGGCCGCGCCGGCTTTCTCGAGATTTAGCGTCCGCTTCTTCGCACCGCCCTCGCCCGCGCCCGACAATGCGACGCGAACGATCTTGCCATTGCGTTCGACAAATCCTTCGAACAATTGCCCGGGCTTCGCCTTGAAGCGCGCGGCCGAGGCTCCTTCGGTCAAGGTCGCCTCGAGATCTGCGGGCATGGCGCCCTCATTGACCACGACGGCATGGAAGCGGGTGTCACCGGAAGCTTTGTCGCTGAAGTGGATTTGCATGAATTCTCCGCACAATCTGGAATTTCGTGGCGCTGCAACGGCCAGCGTGTTTGCCACGCTCACCTTGTCCAATGGCGATTGCGATTAGGCGCGAGCGGTGCGATAGGCAAGCCATGTCCCCGAAGTCGCAGCCTTGCCTGCAAGCATGTCATGGCCGCTTGTGCCGCTCAGCTGCACTCCCGCTTGCGATCGCGGGGGGCCTGGCGCTGGCCGCGCCAGTATCGGCGCAGGACGCGGTGGATTCGGCGGTCGCCGCGGAAGCCCTAACCCCGGAATTGCCCGCACCAGTTGCCGGCGAAACGCAGCGCACGATCGACTTCGAAGCCGACGAGTTGGCCTACGACAACGAGAGCGATGTCGTCACTGCCAGCGGCAATGTCGTGCTTCGCAGCGAGGATCGCTCGGTCCGCGCCGACCAGGTCAGATGGGACCGTCAGGCCAAGACGATCTGGGCGACCGGCAATGTCCGCTTCGTCGATGAGCGGGGCAACCAGCTCTATACCGAAAGCGTCGAGCTCTCCGATACGTTCGAGGCAGGCGCGATGGACGACCTGCTGCTCGCGTTGCGGGCGGGTGGGCGCCTTGCGGCACGTTCGGGCGAGCGCGGGGACGATGGCACGGTGGTGCTAACCGACGCGGCCTACAGCGCCTGCGCAGTTCACGATGCATCGGGCTGCGACAAGAACCCGAGTTGGCGAATCACCGCGGATCGCGTGATCTACGATCCCGAGTCGAACCGCATCCGCTTCAAGGGCGCCATGCTCGAGCTGTTCGGCGCGCGGCTGATCCCCTTGCCGGGTCTGGCCGTGCGGACCGACGGCCGCGCGATCTCGGGGTTCCTGGTGCCCGATCTCCGCGTCTCGGAATCCAATGGTCTCGAAGTCAGCGGCAGCTACTACACGCGGCTCGACGACAATCGCGACCTGACGCTCGGCGCCTACCTCTATTCCCAGACCAAGCCGATGGTGTCGGCGCAATGGCGCCACCTGACCTCGATCGGGGCCTATCAGATCACCGGCTATGCCACCCACAGCAGCCGCATCTCGGACTTTACCGGGGTGCCCTCGTCCGAAGCCGACCCGCGCGGCTACCTGTTTGCCAATGGTCGCTTCCAGTTCTCGCCCGAGTGGAGCCTGACCAGCTCGATCAGGGTGGCGAGCGACCGGACCTTCCTGCGCCGCTATGACATCAGCCGCGACGACCGGTTGCGCTCGACCTTCAATCTCGAGCGGATCGACGAGCAGTCCTATCTTTCTGTGGCAGGCTGGGCGACGCAGACGCTGCGACTAGGCGCACCGCAGGGGCAGGTTCCCGTGGCCCTACCGGTGATCGATTATCGTAGGCGCCTCGAAGATCCGGTGGTGGGCGGGACTGTCGAGCTGCAGGCAAACACGCTCGCCATCGCCCGCACCAATGGGCAGGACACCCAACGAGCATTCGCCGGGGCACGCTGGGATCTGCGTCGACTGACCGGTCTGGGGCAGGTCGTGACGCTTACCGGCCTGGTACGCGGAGATGTATACCACACTGATGAGACCGGCCTCACGGCTACCGAGATCTATCGCGGCAATCCGGGCTGGGAAACGCGTGGAATCGCGCTGGGCGCGATCGATGTCGAATGGCCGTTCGTGGGCGAAGCCTTTGGCGGAACACAGATTTTCAAGCCGCGGCTCCAACTCGTGGCATCGCCCGATATTCGCAATCTGTCCGTCCCTAATGAAGATGCCCGGGCGATCGACCTGGAGGATTCGAACCTGTTCGCGCTCAACCGCTTCCCCGGTTACGACCGGGTCGAAGACGGTGCGCGGCTAACCTACGGTTTCGATTGGGAACTCTACCGCCCGGGTTGGCGCATCAAGTCCACCATCGGGCAATCCTATAGCTTCGACGCCAACCGCGCGATCCTGCCCGACGGGACCGGGCTTTCCGAACGGGTCTCCGACTTCGTCGGCCGCACCGAGGTGCGCTTCCGCGATTTCGTCAAGCTCACGCACCGCTTCCGGCTCGACAAGGACAATCTGGCAGTACGCCGCAACGAATTCGATGCGACTGTTGGCAATCGCCGGACTTATGCCGAGGTCGGTTATCTCCGCCTCAATCGCGACATCACCGGGCTTGAGGACTTGCAGGATCGCGAGGAATTGCGCGCCGCGGTCCGCGTGGCCTTCGCCCGCTACTGGTCGCTGTTCGGCGCCGGGGTGTTCAACCTTACCGACCGCGACGAGGATCCGTCGTTCAGTTCGGATGGATTCGAACCGATCAGGACGCGCCTCGGCATCGCCTACCAGGATGACTGCCTGGAATTCGGCCTGACCTGGCGGCGCGATTATTCCGAACAGGGTGACGCGAGGAAGGGGGACACGTTCCAGCTGTTCTTCTCGCTCCGCAACCTCGGCCTACGCTAAGTTCGACGTCTGCAACGCAACCCCCTGAAATTGGCGAATGCGGCGTTGGCTTGGCCGGATAAACGCGCTATCCGGCCCACCGAACTCAGCAATCGTTAAGCCGGGGCTTGTCACCGGCTGGACCGAACCCGGCGCCTGATTTTGCGCTGCAAATGGATTGATCGCGTGACACGTAAGATTTTCTCGAACTGCCTCGCTTCGCTTGCCGTCATGGCTGTTGCTGCAACGCCCATCGCGGCGCAGGATGCGGCCGAGGAGGCCGATCCGCTCGGCCTGCCCAGCAACATCACCATCCTCAAGAACGACAATCCCAACGTTCGCACCGCCACGGCCATCGTGAACGGGCACGTCGTCACCGGTACCGATGTGGACCAGCGGCTGGCCTTGCTGCTCGCGGCCAATCGCAACGAGCCTTCGGCCGAAGAATTGCAGCAGCTCCGCATGCAGGTGCTGCGCAATCTGATCGACGAAACGCTGCAGATCCAGGCGGCTGAGGCACAGGAGATCGAAGTATCCCAGGCCGATATCGATCAGACCTATGCCCGCGTGGCAGCGCAGAATTTCGGTCAGGAAACTGCCGCGATGGACGAGTATTTGCGCAGCGTCGGCTCGTCCCCGGCCTCGCTCAAGCGCCAGATCCAGGGCGAGATGGCTTGGCAGCGCATCCTTGGCCGAAACGTGACGCCGTTCGTCAACGTCTCCGAAGAGGAGGTCAACGAACTGCTCCAGCGGCTCGAACAGGCGCGCGGGACGGAGGAGTACCGCCTCGGCGAGATCTATCTTTCCGCGAATGCGGAGAACAAGCAGGCCGTCTTCCAGAACGCGCAGCGGATCATGGAACAGCTGCGCCAGGGCGGTAACTTCGTTGGTTATGCCCGCCAGTTCTCCGAAGCTTCGACTGCGGCTGTCGGCGGCGACCTCGGCTTCGTCCGTTTGGCCCAGTTGCCGAGCGAGATGGCGACCGTGGCACGCGAGATGCAGCCCGGCCAGTTGGTTGGGCCGATCGAGATCCCCGGCGGCTTTACGATCATGTACCTGATCGACAAGCGCCAGGTCCTCACCGCCGATCCACGCGATGCCGTCCTCAGCCTCAAGCAGATCTCGATCGATTTCGCCCCCGGCACGACCGAGGAACAGGCTACCGCCCGGGTCGAGACTTTCACGCAGGGCGTTCAGACCATGCGCGGCTGTGGCGACGCGGAGAACGTCGCGGCAGGCATCGGGGCCAATGTGGTGACCAATGACCAGATTCGTGCCCGCGCCCTGCCCGAACAGCTTCAGGCGCTGGTTCTCAACCTTCAGGTTGGCCAGACGACCCCGCCCTTCGGCTCGATCGAGGAAGGCGTGCGCGTGCTGATGCTGTGTGGTCGCGACGATCCCAGGGTCGAAGGTGGCCCGACATTCGACCAGCTGATGGACCAGCTTACTGACGAGCGTGTCGGCAAGCGCGCCCAGCGTTACCTGCGCGACCTGCGCAACGACGCCTATATCGAGTACAATTGACGCAGCCCGTGGCTCCCCTCGCCGTTTCCATCGGTGATCCGGCGGGGATCGGGCCAGAGTTGATCGGCGACGCCTGGCTGCAACGAGAAGCAGCTTCGCTTTCTCCCTTTTTCGTCGTCGGCGGAGCGCAGGTGCTGCAACAGGCTTGCGCTCAGCGGAGCCTGGCCGTGCCGCTGATCGAGATCGCTGCGGCAGCAGAGGCAGCGACCGCTTTTGCTCGCGGCCTCCCGGTCCTGACCGACCTCGATTGCGAATACCACCCCGGTCGACCGAGCGAAGAGGGTGCGGCACTTGCCCTGAACTCGCTTGAGCGTGCCAGCGCACATGCCAAGAGCGGCGAGGCCAGCGGCCTGGTGACAGCGCCGATTGCCAAGTCGGAACTAGCCAAGGTCGGCTTCAATTACCCGGGCCAGACCGAGTATCTGGCACATGTCTGCGATCTCGCGGCCCGCGACGCGGTGATGATGCTGGCCAGTCCCTCTCTCAGGACTGTACCGCTGACGGTCCATTGTGCCTTGGCCGACGTACCTCGGCTGCTGAGCGTAGACCTGATTTGCCACAAGGCGCGGATCGTACACGCTTCGCTCGAACGCGATTTCGGCATCGAGCGACCGCGCCTCGCGATCTGCGGACTGAACCCGCATGCCGGTGAAGACGGCAAGTTCGGCGACGAGGAACACAGGATCATCCTCCCCGCCATTGCCGCGCTGCGCGAAGAGGGGATCGATGCCACCGGTCCCCACCCGGCCGACGCGCTCTTCACTCCCCGCGCGCGGGCCAACTACCATGCTGCCATATGCATGTACCACGATCAGGCCCTGATCCCGCTCAAGGCGCTGGAATTCGACGAAGGGGTGAATGTCACGCTCGGCCTGCCGATCATCCGCACCTCGCCGGACCATGGCACCGCCTTCGACATCGCTGGTACCGGCTTGGCCGATCCGGGCGCGATGATCGCCGCGATTCGAATGGCTGGCGAATGCGCCGCGCGGCGGGCGGCACATGGCTGACCTTCCGCCACTGCGCGAGGTCATCGCGAAACATGGATTGAGCGCGTCGAAGGCGCTGGGACAGAACTTCCTGTTCGATGCGCAACTGCTTGACCGGATCGCCGCGCTACCAGGAGACTTGCAGGACAGGCCGGTGCTGGAAATCGGGCCCGGTCCGGGCGGATTGACGCGTGCGTTGCTCAAGGCCGGGGCGCGCGTGACCGCGATCGAGATGGACCGGCGCTGCCTTCCGGCACTCGATGATTTGGCTCAAGCCTACCCGGGCCAGCTTCGCGTGATTGAGGGAGACGCGCTGAAGATCGATCACAATGAACTTATGGGCGAGCCCTTCGCCATCGTCGCCAACCTCCCGTACAATGTCGGGACAGCGCTGTTCACGCGCTGGCTGGGTGGCGAGGGTTGGCCGCCGCAATGGACTTCGCTGACCTTGATGTTTCAGCTTGAGGTCGCCCAGCGGATCGTCGCAGCGACCGGTTCGGGCGCTTATGGCCGCCTCGCCGTGCTGGCCCAGTGGCGCAGCGACGCAAAGCTGGCGATGAAGGTCCATCGCAGCGCCTTTACACCGCCGCCCAAGGTGATGAGTGCGATCGTCCATGTGACCCCGGCCGAGATGCCGGATGGCGTATCTGCGCGAATTCTCGAACGGCTCACCGAAGCCGCCTTCGGCCAGCGGCGCAAGATGCTGCGCCAAAGCCTCAAAGCGGTACCAGGCGCGGTCGAGGCGCTGGAGGCGCTCGGCATCGATCCGCAGCGACGCGCCGAAACCCTTGCGGTCGGCGATTTCGTCGCGCTCGCGCGTGCAATTGGTTAATTTGGGTTAAACACGCTTCCCAACCATTCATCATTCGGATTTTGCGACCATGCTCCGTCACGAAAAGGAAACCGTGCGGATGAGCGATCTCGAATCGAAGTCGGAGGCATTGCAGCAAGACCGCCGCCAGGCGGCGCGCTTTGCTATCAAATGCTCAGCCTGCTTTCGCAGCGTCAGCGGCGAACGCCGCGGTGTGGTCGAGAATGTCTCCGAACTGGGCGCACGCTTTACTGCCCCCTCGCTGCCCGCGAAGGGCGTCACCGGCTTGCTGATCTTCGGCGGGAACGAAGTCTTCTGCAAGGTCGCCTGGACCAGCACCGAAGCCTGCGGTGTGGTTTTCGATCACCCGATCTCGCTCGAAGACGTGGCGGCGCTCGCCGGCAAGGAGATGCGCGTGCAGGGTCCGGTGGCAAGCGCCGGGAACATCCCGATGGGGCGCAAGCGCTCGGGTCGCCTGGTTTCAGGCGACGACTGACGCCGATCGGCGCGCGTTCAGCTCGCCTTCTTCACCTGCCTCCAGCGATGCAACAGCGGTTCGGTATATCCGGACGGCTGGTCGACACCCTTGAACACCAGATCGCATGCCGCACGAAAGGCCGGTCCGTCCTCGTTCTCGAGCAGCGGCTCGTAGAACGGATCGCCCGCATTCTGCTGGTCGACCTTGGCCGCCATTCGGCGCAGCGAATCCATCACCTGCTCTTCGGTGACAACACCGTGCAGCAGCCAGTTCGCCATATGCTGCGATGAAATACGCAGCGTGGCGCGGTCTTCCATCAATCCGACGTCGTTGATGTCGGGCACCTTCGAGCAACCGACACCCTGGTCGATCCAGCGCACGACGTAGCCGAGCAGGCCCTGGGCGTTGTTGTCGAGTTCCTCGCGCAGTTCATCGTCCGACCAATTGGTCCCCTTTGCGAGCGGGATGGTCAGCAAGTCCTCGAGCGGGGGTACCTCGGTCAGCCCTGATTGCTCGGCAAATACATTGCACTGGTGATAATGGAGTGCGTGCAGCGTGGCTGCAGTGGGCGAAGGCACCCAGGCGGTGTTGGCCCCTGCCTTGAGATGGCCGATCTTCTCCGCCATCATCTGGCCCATCAGATCGGGTGCCGGCCACATGCCCTTGCCGATCTGGGCACGGCCCGAGAGTCCATGCCTGAGGCCGATCGCCACATTGCGCTTCTCGTAGGCCGCCAGCCACTCGCTCGACTTCATCTGCGCCTTGCGAACCATCGGCCCGGCTTGCATCGAAGTGTGAATCTCGTCGCCGGTGCGGTCGAGGAAGCCGGTGTTGATGAACACGATCCGGTCGCGCACGGCGTGAATGCAGGCACCGAGGTTGGCGCTGGTGCGCCGCTCCTCGTCCATCACGCCGACCTTGATGGTGTGCCGCCGGAGGCCGAGCAGGTCCTCCACCGCGTCGAACAAATCATTGGTGAAGGCGCATTCTTCAGGCCCATGCATCTTGGGCTTCACGATGTAGATGCTGCCACACCGGCTGTTGCCGTATTGTGCATGGCCCTCGACATCGAGCGCACCGATCGCACTGGTGAAGACGGCGTCCATGATACCTTCTGGGATCTCATGCCCATCGGCCAGCCAGATCGCAGGATTGGTCATCAGATGTCCGACGTTGCGGACAAATAGAAGGCTGCGACCGGACAGGCTGGCACTCGATCCGTCAGGCGCCGTGTACACCTTGTCACCCTCGAGCTTCCGCGTGACCCGAGTGGTGCCTTTGTCGAAGCTTTCTTCCAGGTCGCCGCGGATCAGGCCGAGCCAGTTGGTATAGGCGAGCAGCTTGTCCTCGGCGTCGACCGCCGCAACCGAATCCTCGCAGTCGCAGATGGTCGTGAGCGCCGCTTCGACATTGATGTCGCTGATCCCGGCCTTGTCCTCGCTGCCGATGGAACTCTCAGGATCGAACACAACTTCGATGTGCAAGCCGTTGTTCTTGAACAGGCGACCCTTCTCGGTCGCCCCTAGGTACTGGCGTTCGTCGGAAATCGCGATGCCATTTGCCACGACGTCGGCCAGTTCGAGATCGGCCCAGCTGCCGTTCTTGAGCGGTACCGCCTGGTCGAGGAATTCCCGACCGCGCGCAATCACCGCATCGCCGCGATCCTTGTCATAGCCACCCGGCTTTGCCGGCGGCGCGTCGAGCGCATCGGTGCCGTAGAACGCGTCATACAGGCTCCCCCAACGCGCGTTGGCAGCGTTGAGCAGGAACCGGGCATTGAGGATCGGGACCACCAGCTGCGGTCCGGCCATTGTCGCGATCTCCGGATCGACGTTCTGCGTCCCGATGGTGAATTCGCCCGGCTCGGGGACGAGGTAGCCGATCTCCCGCAGGAACGTCTGGTATTCGCCCTGATCGATCCGCTGGCCCCGACGATCCTTGTGCCAGTTGTCGATCTTCGCCTGCAGATCCTCGCGGGTTGCCAGAAGGGCGCGGTTGCGCGGGGCAAACTCGGCCAGGAGGGCGGCAAGACCCTCCCAGAAGGACGCGACGTCGCGGCCCAGGACAGAGAGCACTTCGTTTTCGATGAATCTGGCCAACTCGGCATCGACGGCGATACCGGCGCGGGTAACTGAATCGGTCACGCATTCCTCGCATTTTGCGCCCGCACGGAGCTCGGCAGGCGAATGAAACGACTGGTTTCCCGGGGAGGAATGGCCTGCCTATGGCCAAACCAGATTGCTTTTGCAACCGCCCGCAATCGTCCAGCCAGATGCCGGGTTGGCCTAATGCTCGGCCCCGGCTAAGGCGGTTGCGAATGAAACTGGATGCAACCCAAACCAAGCTGGTCGAACCGATCGATCAGGATGCGATGCTCGTGCATGCGCAGGGCTGGAGCGCGATCAATACCGGAACGGCAAACCTGCCCGGCCTCGCCCAGATGGCGGGCCTGCTGGCAGACGCATTTGCCGAGCTTCCCGGCCAGATCGAATTGGTAGACCCTGCGCCTGTGACCGCGATCGACGCCTCAGGGCGCGAAGTCGAGCGCCAGTTTGGGCAACATATGGTCCTGCGGGTTAGACCGGGGGCGGAACGCCGCCTCCTGTTCACCGGGCACATGGATACAGTGTTCCCGGTCGATCACCCTTTCCAGGAACAGCAATGGCTCGATGAAGAAACGCTCAACGGTCCCGGCCTGGCCGATATGAAGGGCGGGATCGCCGTAATCCTGCATGCGTTGAAAGCTTTCGAGCAGAGCGAGGTTGCCAGTCGCATCGGCTACGACGTGATGATCAATTCTGACGAGGAGACGGGGTCACTCGCTTCGGCCCCGCTGATCGAGGAACTGGCCCGCGGGAAGTATGCGGCGCTTACCTACGAACCCTCCGCCCTCCCCGACGGTACGCTTGCGCACGCGCGCGGCGGCAGCGGCAATTACTCGCTGACCATCTCCGGCAAGAGCGCCCATGCCGGGCGCAACCCGCAGGATGGCCGCAATGCCATCGTCGCGGCAGCAGCTCTCGTGCTGGGCCTCAAGGAGGTGCAGAGCGATGAGTGCCCGATCAATCCGGCCAAGATCGATGGCGGTTCCGCCAACAACGTCGTCCCGGATCATGCGGTCCTGCGCTTCAACATCCGGCCCAAGAGCCCCGATGCGGCTGAAAGATTCGAGAGTGCCCTCGCGCGCCTCGTCGGCGATGTGCAGCAAGCGCATGAGGTGTCGATCCATCGCCATGGTGGAATCACCCGTCCCCCCAAGCCGGTGGACCGCAAGGCGCAAAAGCTGTTCGATCTGGTGCGCGACTGCGGCGCCTCGCTTGGCCACGACATCGGCTGGCAGTCGACCGGCGGGGTGTGCGACGGCAACAATATCGCGGCAACCGGCGTCCCGGTTGTCGACACCATGGGCGTGCGCGGCGGTGCAATTCACAGCCCCCAGGAATTCATGATCGTACCATCGCTTTGGGAGCGCGCCGCACTGTCGGCCTTGGTGCTTCACAAACTTGCTTCGGAGGATTTGCTTTGACTTTTCGCCTGCGCGCGGCCCGCGCCGACGACCTCGAACATCTTTACGAGATGGCCAAGCTCACCGGCGGCGGCTTCACCAATTTGCCGCCCGATCGCAATGCCCTGGGCGCGAAGCTGGCGCGCGCGAGCGAGGCATTTGCGCGTGACGAAGACGAACTGGCCGACGAGCAGTTCGTCCTGATCCTTGAAGACACCGCCACCGGAGCGATCCGCGGCACCTGCCAATTGATGACCCAGGTCGGTCAGCAATGGCCATTCTATTCCTATCGTCTGAACACGCTGACCCAGTACAGCCAAGAGCTCGACCGCACGGTGCGTGCCGAGATGCTCAGTCTCGTCACGGACCTTGAAGGTTCGAGCGAAGTCGGCGGGCTCTTTCTCCACCCCAACGAACGCGCGGGTGGGCTTGGACTGCTCCTTGCTCGCAGTCGCTACCTCTTCATTGCGATGCACCGCGAACGGTTCGGCGACCGCGTGCTGGCGGAGCTGCGTGGCATCATCGACGAACGCGGCGGGTCGCCCTTCTGGGACGGTGTCGCTGGCCGCTTCTTCGGCATGGGGTTCCAGGAAGCCGATTATTTCAACGCCATCAATGGCAACCAGTTTATCGCGGATTTAATGCCCAAGCACCCGGTCTATGTCGCCATGCTCGACGAAGAGGCCAAGAAGGTGATCGGCATGCCCCACCCCACCGGCCGGGCGGCCATGCGCATGCTCGAGAATGAAGGGTTCCGCTATGACGGCTATGTCGACATCTTCGACGGCGGCCCGACGATGGTGGCGCGCACCGATGATGTGAAAAGCGTCAAGGAAGCCAAGCCGCTCAAGATCACCTCGACCACGCTCGAGGAAGGGGAGCGGGCCCTCCTCGCCACCGGCAGGCTCAGCAGCTTCCGCAGCTGCTACGGGGCGCGGGCACTCGGTGACGAGGGAGAGATCGCAATCGATGCGCAGGCGGCCGACGTTCTGGACGTGAAGATCGGCGATACCGTGTGGAGCGTCGCACGATGAGCCTGACGGAGATCAATTTCGACGGCATCGTCGGGCCGAGCCACAATTACGCCGGTCTAAGCCTCGGGAATATCGCCAGTGCCAGCCACAAGGGCGATGTCTCCTATCCGCGCGCCGCAGCGCTGCAGGGCGTGGAGAAGATGCGCGGCAATTTGGCTCGCTTCGGCGCACAAGGGTTCCTGCTGCCGCTGCCCCGCCCGAACAACTCGCTGCTCGATAGCCTTGCCGTCGATCCGGCGGTCGACCGTGCGCTGCTGGCAGCCGCCTGGTCCGCCTCGAGCATGTGGACCGCCAATGCCGCGACCGTCAGCCCGGCGCCCGACACTGCCGACGGCAAATGCCACCTGACACCCGCCAATCTGGTCACCATGATCCACCGTGCCCAGGAGTGGCCGGATACGAAGCGAATGCTCGATGTCGCATTCGGCAATGGTGACCATTTCGTCGTGCACGATGCCGTGCCGCCGACCTTTGGCGATGAAGGTGCGGCCAATCACATGCGGCTGTGCGATGGGCATGGAGCGCAGGGCGTCGAGGTGTTCGTCTATGGTCGCCCGGGCGGCAAGTTCCCGGCGCGCCAGCACGAACAGGCCAGTCGCGCCGTTGCGCGGCTCCACGGCCTCGCCCCCGAGCGCGCCGTATTCATCGAACAGAACCCGGTCGCGATCGAAGCGGGGGCATTCCACAACGATGTCGTTGCAGTCGCCAACGAGACCGTCATTTTCGCGCACGAGTTGGCATTTGCCGACCGCCAGGGTGCCTATGACGCGATGCGCAAAGCTTTCTCCGCGCTGCAGGTCGTCGAAGTACCCGACAGCGCGGTGAGCCTATCCGAAGCTATCAAGACTTATCTCTTCAACGCCCAGCTCGTCACGCGCCCGCAAGGCGGCATGGCGCTGGTCGTTCCCGATGAATGCCGTGAAAGCGGTGCGGTATGGGGCTGGCTAGAAGGCATGCTTGCAACCAACGGCCCGATCCGCGAAGTGGTCCCGGTGGATGTGCGCCAGTCGATGGCCAATGGCGGAGGACCTGCCTGTCTGCGCCTGCGTGTCGTTGCAGATCCTGCGACGGTCGATCCGCGCTTCATGCTCGACGATGAAAAGGCCGACACGCTGGAACAGACCATCGCGTCCCATTGGCCCGAACAGATCGACCCGGCCGATCTCGGCAGCGAAACGCTGGCAAACAGTGTCAAATCGGCACGCGGGGCACTTCTCGACCGGCTCGGGCTCTCCGAACTGGGTTAATGCGCTGGACAGCAGGCCGGTTTTTCGTAAACTTTACATCTCGTTAACCCCCAAAGTGTCGGAAATCCTTGGGTTTCCTGATTTCTGCGGGCCGAGTCGTAAAGGCAATGGCGAAGATGCTGCGCAAGATTGGCCGGCTGTTTGTGATCAAGACGCGTTTCGAAGCGTATCTGATTATCTACGCCCTGGCCCTCGGCGCGATGACGCGCGGCGTGCATTACACGCTCGAGTATCCCGGCGTCGGCGGCTACCTCTTGTGGGCAGCGACAGCGGGCGCGGTGTTCCTCGGCGGCGCGAAGATCCTCGATGCCATCCGTTACGAACAGGATGCGAAAGCGCGCCGGGACGCGCAGGACGATCCCGTCACCTGACTGTGCCTTTTTGACGCACGTCTGCCCCATTTGGGTTGTTGCCGTTGCACGGGTTAGCTGCTTCCCTAAGATGTAACACCTAGGGCTTGGAGGAGCAGCCATGGAGAGTCACGGCGCATTAGTCGGCTGGACCCACCACGATTTGGGCAATCGCGTGATGCTGAAGATGGAGAGCTACCATTCGGCAGAGGACGTCGACCGGGTGAAGCCGGACCAATTCCGGTTCCTGATGACCAAGCAGCAAGCTGCGGTTCTCGGCAACTACCTGATGGAGATTTCCGGGGAATCGAGCGCTCGCGGCAAGGAGCGCGGATGGTTCCGGCGGCTGTTCGGGTAGCGGAGAAACAACTTCGCCGGGCTAGCCAAGAAAGCGCGAAGTCTGTGCGATCGAGTTCGCTAGGCCGTGTGTCAGGATGAGCGGCAGGATGTTGCGGCGCCCAATCCAGACATAGATCAAACCAAACACCAGCCCGATCATGCCGGTCACAAATGCACCGTGCAGCCCCTGGTAGTAATAATGGCGATAGCCAAAGAAGATCGCGCCGATCACCACCGCGCCGATGGTCGCCCAGCGGGCGCCGCCCAAGGCCCCTTCCGTCTTGGTAATCACAAAGGCCCTGAACAAGAGCTCTTCGAAGAACGAACCATGGGTCCAGACCAGAGCCATGACGGTCAGGTAACCCAACCAGCTACCTTCGACGAAATCGAACCGACCGCTGGTACCGATGTCTTCTGCGAACTGATCGGCCAGGACGCTGGAAAGCCCCGCCGTCGCCAGGAACACCGCAAAGATTGCCGCAGTCCAGCCCAACGTCTTCAGCCAACTCTCGGGCCAGACGAGCCCGAGGTCAGCCCAGCGCATACCTCTCCGATAGAGCAGGAATGTTGCAACGATCATGGCGGAGAAAGTCGACGCGGGCCCCGCGTAGACCACCGAGAACGGCAGCACGGCTTGCTTCACGCTCACCAACACGCCCACCACCACGAGCAGGTCGACCAGCGCCGCCTGTCGTCCACCGCCCCGGTCTTCGCTCACGGAAAAATTGTCCAAAACTGGCCCCTATGCTTCGAGAATCGCTGATCGCAGATGTTCGGCGCAGGCGCAGCCTACCATACCGATCAGGTTCAAAGACCTTCGTCGTTCTACCAACGGATCGACCGCAGCGGTCCGAGCCGACGAATTGCATGAGGGTGCGGGGAACGGTGGGGGATTCTGTTGCTAGGCTCCCCCGGGCCCCCGGTATCCGCTTCTGTTGCCCCGTGGGTCCAACGGCGCTCATAGCTTTGTAATTTCAGGCCGTTAGGCCGTCAGGTTACGCAGCGAGAGCGAGTGCTTCATTGTCATTGGCACTTGTGTGTTTTGAGCCTTTAACGGGTTACTCAGCCCGGACGAAAACACTGCCTTTCAACACACGTCGATCCTGGTTCGGCCCCGTCAAAATCCCCTGATATCAGGGCTTTATGGTGGAGCCGCCGGGTACTGCCCCCGGGTCCGTTGTGCCTATTACACAGCGCAATTTATCGCCATAGCCCGCAAAAACGGGCACGCCCTATATAGGCCGCGCCCGCTTAATGTGAAGTGACCGCGCAAAAGCGCAGTGGATTCAGCTACTTCTTCAGGGCATCCCTGATTTCGGTCAGCAGGTCGATCTCGGTCGGACCGGCAGGAGCCTCGTCTTCCTTCTTTTCGAACTGTGCCGTTACCTTGTTGGCATAGCGAACCAGCATGAAGATGATGATGGCCAGGATCAGGAAGTTGATCACTGTTGAAATGAAGCTGCCCCAGGCGAGTACGTTGGCGCCCGCTTCACGCGCCGCTTCGAGGCTCGCGCCCGCAGCCACGTCACCACTCAACACCATGTACTTATCGCTGAAATCTACATCGCCGAAGATCATCCCGACGACAGGCATGATCAGGTCGTCGGTCATCGAACCAACAATCGTTGCGAAGGCGCCGCCAATTATGACGGCGACTGCCAGTTCCATGACATTGCCCTTGGCAATGAATTCCTTGAATTCCGAAAGCATCGCGTCCCTCCCCGCTGCGACCCGGTTGAGGCGGGCAATCTTGCACCCTCCATTCGCCTTGCCAAGTACCGTATGCGCTTGAATATCCACAGAGGTGTGCCATATTGCTAACACAGATCGCGCGGGCACCCCCTGCCCGCCCCTTTGGGAGATTTCGATGAATTTTGCTGCTGTTCGCCGCTTCGCTCTCGTGGCGGCCGCTTCGCTGGGCCTGGCTGCCTGCGGTATCAACTCCGTCCCGGCTGCCGAAGAAAACGCCAAGGCCAAGTGGGCCGATGTGGAGGCGCAGTTCCAGCGCCGCGCCAACCTCATTCCCAACCTCGTCGAAGTTGCGCAAGGCGCAGCCGAGAACGAGCGAGCCATCCTTACCGAAGTGACCGAAGCACGCGCACGCGCGACCAGCATCAACGTCAGCGCCGATGACCTTGGCGATGCGCAGAAGATGCAGGAATTTGCAGCAGCCCAGGGGCAGTTGGGCCAAGGCCTCGGCCGCCTGCTGGCCAGCTTCGAAGCATATCCGCAGATCCAGTCGAACCAGAACTATCTGGCACTGCAGAGCCAGCTTGAAGGCACCGAGAACCGCATCGCCGTTGCAATCCGCGACTATAACGAAGCGGTGCGCCAGTATAACACCACGATCCGCACTTTCCCCGACACCATCGGCGCGAACATCATCCACGGCGCAGAACCGCTCGCTCCCTATGAGGCCGCTACCGAAGGTGCCGAGGTAGCACCCACAATCGACATGACCTCAAACTGAGCTTCGTGGCTCGCCTTTTCTTCATCTGGAGCGCCGCCCTCGCGGCGCTCCTTGCCGCGCCTCTTTCCGCGCAGGAATTCCCGGCGCTGACAGGGCGCGTCGTCGATCAGGCAGACCTGCTTTCGCCGGCCGAAGAGGCAGCGCTTACGCAAAAGCTCGAGACTCTCGAAGCGCAGTCGCAGCGCCAGCTGGTCGTGGCCACAATCCCGGACCTTCAGGGCTACGACATTGCGGATTACGGTTATCGCCTCGGACGCGAGTGGGGCATCGGCGATGCCGAGCGCAATGACGGCGCACTGCTGATCGTTGCCCCCAATGACCGCAAGACCCGGATCGAGGTGGGATACGGCCTTGAAGGGATCATGACCGATGCCCTTTCCTCGCTGATCATCCAGCAGCAGCTCCTGCCCCGCTTCCGCAACGGAGATTTCGCGGGTGGGATCGATGCGGGTGTCGATTCGATCATAACCCAGCTGCAACTGCCCGAAGACGAGGCCCGCCGGGTCGCGCAGGAGGCCGGTCAACGGCGCGAAAGCGACAGCGGCGATGGCTTCGGCTTCCTCATCTGGCTCGGCTTCATTTTCTTCTTCTTCATCCTGCCGATGATGCGCGGACGGCGGCGCAGGCGGCGTTACGGTGTCGGCGGCGCAATCGGCGACATCATCTTGTGGGAAGTCGGAAAAGGCATTGCCCGCGGGATCAGCGATGGCGGAGGCGGCGGCTGGGGCGGCAGTGGCGGCGGCTTCGGCGGAGGAGGGTTCTCCGGCGGCGGCGGCAGTTTCGGGGGCGGTGGCGCCTCCGGGGGGTGGTAGATGGCAAGCTATCTCAATTCCGAGCAACATCAGATTGTAACCGCGGCGGTGGCCGAGGCCGAGCTCTCCACTTCCGGAGAGATCGTCACCGTCCTTGCTGACCGGTCCGACGGCTATACCGACGTCGTGCTGCTGTGGGCGATCGGGCTGGCTTTTTCGGTGATGAGCCTGTTTGCCGTCTTTCCCTTGCCGTTCATGGACCTGTGGGACCGCCTCGTCGGCGGCTGGACGCACGAATGGACGAATGGCGAGCTTGCCAGCATGACCATCGGCCTTGGTCTCATCGCCTTTATCGCGAGTTGGGCCGTGCAGCTGTGGAATCCGCTGAAAATCCTGCTCATACCCGGTCCCGTCAAGACCGCGCGCGTCCACGAGCAGGCGATCAAGCATTTCAAGGTCGGGGCCGAACGGCGCACCCACGGGCGGACCGGGGTGCTCATCTATCTCTCGATGCGCGAGCACCGGGCCGAGATCGTCGCCGATGAACCGATCGCCGAGAAAGTGCCGGCGGAAGTCTGGGGCGAGGCGATGGCCGACATGCTTGTCGAAATCAAACAGGGTCGAATCGCCGAAGGCATGGCAGCAGGCGTGCGCGATGTCGGCCGGGTTCTCTCCGAACATTTCCCGCGGCACGAAGACGACCAGAACGAGCTTCCCGACCGGCTGATCGAAGTCTAACGCCTGACCGCATGAGCTATCCCGATGCAGACCAGCCGGAAGAGATCATCTGGCAGGGCAATTTCGTCGTCTCCAAGCGCCGCGGGCGGTGGGAATACGTCAGCCGGGCGCGCGACATCCGCGCAGCAGTAATCCTGGCGATCGAGGATGGGTATGTCCTGCTGGTGCAGCAATACCGCGTGCCGTTGGGCCGCGATTGCATCGAACTTCCTGCCGGACTGATCGGCGATCACGAAGGCGAAGATGGCGAGGACGATCTCGGCGCGGCCGGGCGCGAGCTCGAAGAGGAAACCGGCTATCGCGCCGGCAAGCTCGAGGATCTCGGCAATTTTTACTCCTCGCCGGGCATGCTCAGCGAAAGCTTCACGCTTGTGCGCGCGACGAAGCTTGAGAAGGTCGGCGATGGCGGCGGTGTCGAAGGCGAGAACATCACCGTCCACCGCGTCGCACTCGCGAACCTTTCCAGCTTTCTGGTTGCAAAGCGAAACGAAGGTTGCGGCATCGACGTGCGGCTGCTCTTGTTGCTGGGCAACGAAATTCTCACGGGAGTATGAGCATGGCTGGACGTGTCGCCGGCAAGATGGCGCTGATAACTGGTGCTGCCCAAGGGCTTGGAGCAGCGCATTCCGCCCTCCTCGCGCAAGAAGGTGCCCGCGTGCTGTGCACTGACATCAACGGGGATGGCGCTGCCGAAACGGCGGCCGCCATCAATGATGCGCTTGGAGCTGGAACTGCCTTCTCCATCCAGCACGATGTCACCGATCGCTCCCACTGGGACGCGGCAGTAGCCCTGGCACGCGACGCGATGGGTGGCTTGAATGTGCTCGTCAATAATGCCGGAATCGGCGTTGCCGGGAACATCGAGACCTGCAAGTTCGAAGATTGGAAGCGATGCTACGCGATTAACGTCGATGGCATCTTCCATGGCTGCCAGGCTGCTCTGCCGCTGATGCGCGAGCATGCGCCTGGCTCAATCGTCAACATCTCGTCGATTGCCGGGCTGATCGCGAGCGACACCATGCCAGCCTACAATTCGTCAAAGGCGGCGGTCTGGATGCTGTCGAAGTCGATCGCACTGCATTGCGCCAAGAACAACATGCAGATCCGCTGCAACTCGGTTCACCCGACCTTCGTCGATACGCCGATCCTCGATGGCACGGCGAAGCACCACAATCTCGACAAGCAGGTCCTGCTGGAAAAACTGGCGCGTCAGATTCCGCTGAAATTCGTCGGAGAGCCGAACGACATTGCCAATGCAGTGCTTTATCTGGCGAGTGACGAGAGCCGTTTCATGACCGGAGCGGAACTGAAGCTCGACGGCGGCATCTCGGCGATGTGACAGCGGCCACTGCCGCGAAAACGAAGAAGGGGCCAGATGTGGCCCCTCCCGGTTTGTTCAGAATGTTGAGGCGCGGCTGCCCCTGAAACCGGGAACAGCTGAGAGGTGCCGCGTCTCAATCCGCGATCAGGGCGATCGCGAGGTAGACCAGGATCAGCGATCCAAAGCCGATGATAGTGCCGGCAGCAAAGCCGATGCGAACCCACATGGCATTGATCCCGAAGTAATCGGCGATCCCTGCGCACACGCCGAAGATCTTGGCATCGCGCTTGTCGAGGTGGAAGCCGCGCTTGGCCGGGCGGCTGTCGGTGCTGCGAATGACGTCGTTCATGCCAGCATTCCCAGGCCAGGAGTTGCGGGGACGATCGCAGTGGCCATGAAGACCGCCGAGATGGCGAGCGCGGCAATGGCAGCGGCGAAACGGTTGCCAGTGTCCGAGAGAGCAAACATTCTATCTATCCTTTCAGTTTGTCGTGTTGGCGATCAGGCGAACAGCGTGGGGCTGGCGGGGACGATCGCGGTGGCCATGAAAACCGCCGAAATGGCAAGGGCGAAAGCAGCGGCGAAGAGACGGCTGCCGGTGTCGGAATTCGTAAACATCACTTGGAACCTCTTTCATTTTGTTTCCGGTGAGCCAGTCCCACCGGATGCCAACTACTCTGCATGGGGTGTGCCAAAAACGAAAAATGGCTGAAATCTGCGGTTTTCTGAGTTTTCGTTCATGAATGCCCCGTTCATCGATCCGAAAGGTTGGTAAAATTCCCTAACATTCGGGATCGTGGAATTCGCCGCGCATTTGCATGGTGAATTCGGTGGCTTTTGCTAGGGCAAGGGCGATGGCGCTCGACCGAATAACGCTGCAGAATTTTCGCAACCACCGCGCCACGGAACTGGCGGGAACCTGCCAGTTCAACCTGCTGGTCGGCGAGAACGGAGCGGGCAAGACCAATGTGCTGGAGGCGCTATCGCTGCTTGCACCGGGCCGCGGCCTGCGCCGCGCCGCGCTCGATGAAATGGCGGGTCAGGCCGGCGGTGGGGGCTTCGCCATCGGCGCCAGCCTCAAGGAACAGGGTCATGAGAGCGCGCGGCTCGGTACCTATGTCGAAAGCGAGCGGGCCGGCCGCAGGCTGGTAAGGATCAACGGTGCGGAGGCGAGCGCCGCCAGCCTCGGAGAATGGTTCGCCATCGGGTGGCTGACACCGGCACAGGACCGGCTGTTCGCCGATAGCGCGGGCGCCCGGAGACGGCATGTCGACCGCATGGCGCTGGCACTCGACCCCCAACATGCCAGCCGCGTTTCCCGGTTCGAAGCCGCCTTGCGCGAGAGAAACAGGTTGCTCGAACGCGGTGGCGACAGCACCTGGCTCGACGCGATCGAGGCGCAGGTCACCGAGCACGGCGAACGCGTCGCCTTCGGGCGGTCACAACTGGTTGCCGCGCTCTCGGACGAATTATCGGCCCTGCCCGACGGCCCCTTTGCGAAGCCCATCCTGACCTATCGGCCAGGAGGCCCAACCGAGTTCGAGGCCCTCCGCGCCGAATTCCGATTACAGCGTGGCCGCGATCGCGCCGCCGGGCGCGCGCTCACCGGTCCGCAGCGCGACGAACTCGAGGTGATCATGGCCGGGAGCGGGCAATCCGCCGCAGCCTGTTCGACCGGCGAACAGAAGGCCATGCTGATCGCCATGACATTGGCCCACGCGGTTCTCGCGGCCGAAGGTCGCCCTGGCGTCCTGCTGCTCGACGAAGTCGCCGCGCATCTCGATCCTGTGCGCCGCAGCGCACTGTTCGACCGTCTTCGTCAGGGCCGCGCGCAGGTCTGGTTGACGGGCACGGAGGAAGGGCCGTTCGCAGAGATCGTCGACGAGGCGGCAGTCTGGCGTGTGGCAGCGGGAACGGTGGAGCGGCTGTAACGCATCAGTCCAGCGCGTCTTCGACCTCGTCCACGGTATCAGTCACCAGTTCCTCGATACCCTCGACCGTCGGATGAATACGGTCGCTCTGGAACAGGTTCCTCTTGGTATAGATCGATTCGAGGAAGAAGGGCACCAGTTCGGCGTCATGCTCGTTTGCCAGTTCGGGATAGATGTCGTCGAATTCCGAGGAAAAGACGGAACCCAAATTGGGCGGCGAGCGCATGCCCATCACGAGGACGTCAATGTCGCGCTTGCGGATTTCGGTCAGGATTGCGTCGAGATTGGCGCGGGTTTCGGTAGGCGGCAGGCTCCGCAAGATATCGTTACCGCCCAATTCCACGATGACGAGGTCGGGCTTCACTGCCTGGGAGTCGAGCGTGTAGGCAATTCGCTGACGACCGGCGGCGGTTGTATCCCCCGAGACCCCCGCATTGACCACGATGGCGTTGGTACCGCGTGCGCGCAGGGCATTCTGGAGTTTTGCCGGATAGCTGTTCTCAAGCCCGACGCCGTAGCCAGCGAAGAGACTGTCGCCGAACGCGAGGATCCGCTTCTGCGGCCCCATCACCGGGACTTCCTGCTCGACACCAGCGAGGGCACCGTCTTCCACTGCTTCGGCAGGGGCTTCGCTGCCACATGCCGCCAGTGCGAGCGTCGCCGCCGCTACCAAAACCTTCGACCAATCGCCGATCACCATCTGCAAGCCTCCTTGTGCGGAGGCCATGCCTATGCCAACCAGCGAGCGTGACAAGTCCCTCTCTCGCGATTTCCGCCCGAAACCTGACCCTGACCCTCGGAACCAAGGCCGCTCCGGTCGAAATTCTGCGTGGGATCGACCTCGATGTCCATGAAGGAGAGGTGGTTGCCCTGCTCGGCCCCTCCGGCTCGGGCAAGAGTTCGCTCATGGCCGTCCTATCCGGACTGGAACGAGCGAGTTCGGGATCGCTCCAGGTCGCAGGCCAGGATTTCTCTACGCTCGACGAAGACGCGCTGGCCTTCGCCCGGCGTGGCCGGATCGGCATCGTTCTGCAGGCATTCCACCTCCTGCCGACGATGACCGCAGCCGAAAACGTCGCGACGCCGATGGAGCTTTCGGGCGCGGAGGGCGTTCGCGCCCGCGCCGAGGAGGAGCTTAAGGCGGTCGGTCTCGGCCACCGGCTCGATCATTATCCGACCCAGCTATCGGGCGGCGAACAGCAACGCGTCGCCATCGCCCGCGCCACGGCTCCCCGTCCCACGCTGATTTTTGCTGACGAGCCGACCGGCAATCTCGACGCTGCCACCGGCCACGAGATCATCGACCTGCTGTTCAACCGGCGCGAGGAGACCGGTGCAACGCTGCTCATCATCACGCATGATCCGGAACTTGCCGAACGGTGCAAGCGAGTGATCAGCATGGCCGACGGCAAGATCGTATCGGACAATCGCTCCGCATGACGGAAAACCTTCCCTGGAGCGCGGCCTGGCGGATCGCGCGGCGCGATCTCAATGCCCGTTTCCGCGGCCTGCGCCTGCTGCTGGTGTGCATCTTCCTGGGCACCGCCGCTCTCGCAGCGATCGGTACGCTGAGCGCGGCGATCGAGCGCGAATTGGCGACACGCGGGCAGGAATTGCTCGGCGGCGATCTCGAAATCGAAGTCTGGCAGCGCGACCTCTCCGACGAGGAAAAGGCGGCGTTGACCGAGTATGGTGCGATCTCGGGCGGTACGCGCTTGCAGGCAATGGCCACCACCGACGAAGCGGCAGCACCGGTCGAGCTCAAGGCCGTCGACGAACGCTGGCCGCTCTACGGAACTCTGACCCTGGCCGACGGTCGCACAATGGCAGCGCCCACCGGCAATGATGCGTGGCTGGGCCAGGGTGCCATCGACCGGCTCGATATCAAGCTCGGCGACCGTTTTACGGTCGGCACGATCGAACTCGTCGCGGCAGGGATCATCGGCAATGAGCCCGACAGGCTTTCGGAAGGATTTCAGCTCGGCCCGACTGTAATCGTCGCCGAAGATGTCCCAGCGCGAGCGGGACTGCTGGCCCCCGGCTCGATGTACCAGAGCAAATACCGCATCGCTTTCGATCCGCAGCGCAATCCCGAGAATGTGCAGGAGGCGCTGGCGGAACAGTTTCCCAACGCCGGGTTCGATTTCCGCACACGCGACCGCGCCTCGCCCGGAGCCGACCGGTTCGTCCAGCAGATGAGCGATTTCCTGACCCTTGTCGGACTCGCGGCGCTGGTCATCGCCGGCATCGGGATCGGCGGAGGCGTGACTTCCTATCTCGAGGCGCGCCGCACCAGCATCGCCACGCTCAAGGTGCTGGGTGCCAGCAGCACCGATATCCTGCGCATCTACGCGCTCCAGATCGCGGCGGCAGCGCTGGTCGGGAGCGTCGCCGGGATCGCAACCGGGATCCTAGTGACGCCGGTACTCGGCGCGGCGCTGGAAGGCCTGCTGCCGGTCGAGGCCGGTCTGATCCTCGATCCAAAAGCGCTCCTGCTCGCCGGTGCCTATGGCGTCCTCGTCGCCTTCACCTTTGCGGCAACTCCGCTGCTGCGCGCACGGCAGTTTCCAGCCATGGCGTTGATGCGCGCAAGGATTTCCCCCCTCGCCCGAGATCGCCGTGCGATCGCCTGGACCGCTGGCGGCGTGGTGGCGATCTGCGCCCTGGCCTTGTTCACGACCGCCCAGCCCCAATTGGCGGCGGGCTTCCTCGCGGGGGCTGCTGGAGCACTGCTGCTGCTGGCGCTAATCGCTCTCGGTATCCGGACCCTCGCCCGGCGGCTGCCGCGAAGCAGCAATCCAATCATGCGCAATGCGCTCGCCAATCTGCACCGCCCTGGTGCCTCGACTGCGGCATTGGTCACGGCGCTCGGCTTCGGACTGGCGAGCTTCGTCCTGCTGGCGGGCGTCCAGAGCGCGATCGACGGCAATATCCAGAAGCGGGTGCCGCAACAGGCGCCAGACTACTTCGTTCTCGACGTACCGCGCGATCGCGTCGAAGCCTTCGAAGGCCTGGTCCGCGAGCGATCGCCCCATGCCGATATCCGGACAGTGCCTGCGCTGCGCGGAGCCGTGCTGGCCTTTGGCCCGCGCGACCGGATGACCCGCGTCGCCGAGATGGAGGAAATTCCCGAGGGCGCCTGGCCGCTGCGAGGCGAGCGCGGCCTCACCTATGCCGATGAGTTGCCCGACGGCAATGTCGTGACCGAGGGTGAATGGTGGTCAACAAACCACTCCGGCGAGCCATTGCTATCGATCGACGAGGAGTTTGCCGAGGCGGCTGGCATTGCGATCGGCGACTACATCACCGTTGGCGTCCTCGGCGTCGAGAAGACCGCGCGCGTCCACAATTTCCGCCGGATCGACTGGGAGACGATGGGCTTCAACTACGTCTTCGTCTTTTCTTCCAATGCGCTTGACGATGCCCCGCACAATCTGGCGGCGACGATCGAACTGCCTGATGATGCGATGAGCGGCACTCTGTTGCGCGATCTCGTTCGGGAGTTTCCTTCGAGCTCGGTCATCGAGGTAGGCCAGGTGCTGACCGAAGCGCGCACGATCCTCGAACAGGTGGGGCTTGCGACTCTTGCTGCGGCATCGGTAGCGGTCCTGGCCGGTCTTGCAGTGCTGCTCGGCGCGATTGCGGCGGCGCGGGCCGCACGCACCTATGACACCGTGGTGCTAAGGGTTCTCGGGGCCAGCAGACGGCAAATCCTGTTGATGCAGCTGGCCGAATATGGGCTGTTGGCGCTGCTCCTGGCAGGGGTCGCTCTGGCGCTCGGCAGCACGCTTGCCTGGGTGATCGTCACGCAGTTGTTCGAGTTCGACTGGTTACCCGATTGGGGCGCCGTACTGGCGGTGCTCGCGCTGGGGTTGGCGCTGGTGCTCGGCTTTGCCCTGGCCGGCTCGCTCCCCTTGCTGAGAGCGAAACCAGCACAGGCGCTACGCGAACTCTAGGCGTTATTCGAAGACATCCGCGCTGGTCGGGTTCTTCGGATCCGGGCCGAAACGGTTCGGTCCCGGCGTACCGGGCAGCGCCATGATGACGAGCAACGCGATCGAGACGATGAACCCGATGTAGGGGATCATCCCGCCGACGAGGAAGCCGAGATACCACCAGCCCGACATATCGCGGTCATGGAACCGGCGCACGGTCACCGCGATCGAGGGGATAAACACGGCGAGCACCCACAGCAGCACGAGAATACCCAATCCTCCGCCGAAGATTGCGCCCATCGTTTCCATCTCGCTCGCATCCGGATCAGCCACCGCAGCGAGCCCCGCTCCTCCGAGGGAGACCAGCAGCAAACCCATGATCACGACCACGTTGAGCAGCGTGAACAACCAGTATTCCTTGCGCCGCGAGCGACCCTGAAAATCGAAATACCGCTTAAACGGCAGGAACATGTATTCCATCGAGAATTCCCCTCCGGTTCGATCTGCGCTGGAAGCGACCACAAAAACACCAGCACTGCAACGAGAAAGGGGCCGGTTTTCACCGACCCCTTTCCGAATGCATCTGATCTCAGGCTGATCAGAACTTGTAGCGGATCGTCCCACCGTAGGTGCGCGGCGCATCGGTGTAGCCCGAGATCGACTGGGTCTGCGCGACCGAATCGAACACGCCGGTAACGTTCCGGTCGTCGAGGATGTTGCGACCCCAGATCGTGAATTCGAGCCCCATGTCCATCGCGTAGGTAAGCGACGCGTTGAGGTTATTGACCTCGTACTGGAACGCGCGTGCTGCCGCGAAGGCCGGTCCGAAGTCGATCGGATTGCCGGCTGCATCGCGCACGATGTAGTCGAGCAGGCCATCGTCGGGCACCTGCGTGGACTCATAGCCATAGTCGGCTCGCAGGATGAGGCGGTCGAAATTGGCCAGTTCCTGATCCCATTGGAAACCGAACACGGCCCGCAGTTGCGGGATGTCGGGGATTTCCTGACCCGACACGTCGCCCAGCGGCGATCCTACATAATTCTCGAAGATGGAATCGAGATAGGTCACTGCCAGGCTCAGCGTGAGCTGGGGAATCGGGTTTACCCGACCGTCGAACTCGATGCCCTTGGTCTCGCGCGAACCCGCGTTGCCGAGGATGAAGCCGGTTCCGGTAAAGGTGTTGTCCTGGAAGTTCTTGAGCTTCTGCAAGAACAGCGTGAGATTGGCCGAAGCGTATTCCCAGTTGCCCTTGAGGCCCAGTTCCCAAACTTCCGATTCCTCTGGGAATGCGAAACGCGAACCGGCCCGCAGATTCGGAACCGCGAGCCCCGCATTCCGAAGTGCCGTCACATCTGCCGCAGTCGGGCTGCTGTCGCGAGAGAGGTTGAACGAGGCACCCTTGTAGCCGGTCGACCAGCTCGCATAGCCATTGAGCGTCGGCGTGATGTCGTACGCAAGACGCACCGTCCACGACATATCGTCATCACTGAAGGAGCAATCCTCGACCGAATTGGGGCAATTCTGGAATGGCCGCAGGAACTGCAGTGACTGGAAACCGAGCAACGGTGCAGTCTGTGCATTCACGCCCGCGACAACCTGCTGGTATCCGGCCGGGAAATTGGTCTGGAAGAAGGCGATCTGCGCCGGGGTCGCCAGCGTTCCCGGGGGGTTAAGCCCGAGCAGGCCGCCGACTGTCTGCGCGATGAAGAAATTGTTGAGCCCGGTGATCGCACCAGGGATGTCCACCGACGAGAACAGGTCGGTGCTGACCGAGTCGGTCACGATGCTCTTCTTGTCGTGGGTGTAGTTGGCGCCCAACGTCAGGACGAGACCGTCGATGAATTCGAAATCGACGTTCCCGAAGATCGAATAGGCTTCGTTCTTCTGCTCGATCGCATTGAAGAAACCCTGCCCCGCTTGCCAGAAGGTGTTTGGCGGAGCCCCGAAAGTCGCTTCGATCGAATTGGCCGTCTGCGTATTGCCCGTCAGGTCGCGGATCAGCAGGTCGACATAGCCGCGGAAGTCCGAACCGTAGATGATCTGGTCGGCGGTATCGACGGTTTCGTCGAAGTAGTAACCACCCAACAGGAAATTGACCGGGCCGTCGAAGTTCGAGGCCAGCCGGAGTTCCTGAGTGAAGGTGTCGAGCTTGGCCTGGCCAATGTTCGCGCCGGTCGCCAGTGCCGCGCTGGTGAAGTCGACATCCTGATCGGCGTTCATCTTGGTTTCGCGATAGGCGGTGATCGAAGTCAGCGTCAGAGTATCGCTCAGATCATAATCGATCTGGCCCGACAGGCCCCAGTTCTTGATCTTGTTGAACGGGACTACGTCGGAATAAACCTCGTCGGCATCTGGCACGCCGTTGAAGTCATTGACCTGGCCGCCGAGCAACTGGATAGCTCCGGTCGCAGCCGAGGGACGCAAGTTGAAAGCGGCGCAGCAGACTTCGTCGATCTCGTCATAGTCGGCAATGAAGCGGACCTTGAGCGCCTCGCCATTGTCGAACATCACCTGCCCGCGGCCGAACCAGCGGTTGCGATCGTTGACGTCCTGGCCGTTGAAGAGATTGGTGACGTAACCGTCGCGGCGGTTGTAACCGCCGGCAAGACTGGCCGCGATGTTGTCGCTGAGCGGACCGGTGAGGTAGCCCTTCACCACAATCGCGTCGTAATTGCCGTAACTCGCTTCGACACTGCCGCCAAAGTCGAACGAAGGCTCCTTCGTCACAAGCGAGATCACACCGGCGCTGGCGTTCTTGCCGAAGAGGGTCGATTGGGGACCGCGCAGCACTTCCACGCGCTGGATGTCGGGCAAGTCGCTGATCTGTGCGATCGAGCGGCTGCGATAGACACCATCGACGAACATGGCGACCGACGGTTCAAGCCCGATGTTGTTGCCGCTCGTGCCGAAACCACGCACCGAGAAGGTCGTAGCGAACTGGCTCTGGCTCTGGCTCACAGTGAGCGAGGGAACGACGGACGAGAGATCGGCCACGTCGCGAATCTGGGCGCGTTCGATCGTCTCGGCGGTCGTGACGCTGACAGCGACTGGGGTTTCCTGCAGCGTCTGTTCGCGCTTGGTTGCAGTAACGATGATGACATTGCCAAAGCCGTCGTCGGAATCCTCGGCTGCGGCTTCTTCGGCTGCATCTTCAGCTTCGTCCTGAGCCTGGGCGACTGCGGGCAGGGACATGGCGACTGCGGCTGTACCGGCCAGCAGTGCAAAGCGGGTGGAACCGGCGACCCCGGTCTTTATCGAACGCATGGAAACTCCTCTCAAAATAGTGACTTGCCGCCGAAGCATCCCCACGTGCCTTAAGTCCGCGACAAAGCTCTGCTGGGATAGGCTGCGGGGGAAATCATCACAAGGTGCAATGGAATCATAGGGGTGGGCGAATCCCACCTGTTGCAACACCGTCACACCTCAATTCGGGCCGCGAAGCTTGCCGATCCGGCCCACCCCTGCTAACCGCGCCCGCGATTGTGCGACGCAACAATGTGCGGCGCCCTCCCATATCTACAAGGCCCCTTATGTCCCGCTCCCTTCGCAACGTGGCGATCATCGCCCACGTCGACCACGGCAAGACCACGCTCGTCGACCAGCTGTTCCGCCAATCCGGCACTTTCCGCGACAACCAGCGCGTGGAAGAGCGTGCCATGGATTCCAACGACCTCGAGAAGGAGCGCGGGATTACCATTCTCGCCAAGTGCACCTCGGTCGAATGGAACGGCACGCGGATCAACATCGTCGACACTCCTGGCCACGCCGACTTCGGTGCCGAGGTCGAGCGCATCCTCAGCATGGTCGACGGCGTCATCCTGCTGGTCGACAGCGCCGAGGGCGCGATGCCGCAGACCAAGTTCGTGACTGGCAAGGCGCTGGCCCTGGGCCTGCGTCCGATCGTCGTCGTCAACAAGATCGACCGCCCCGATGGTCGCCCGCAGGAAGTGCTCGACGAGGTATTCGACCTGTTCGTCAGCCTCGATGCCAACGACGAGCAGCTCGATTTTCCCGTGCTTTATGCCTCGGGCCGGGACGGCTATGCAAGCGAGGACCAGGAAGCGCGCAGCGGCACACTCGATCCGCTATTCGAGCGGATCGTTGCGCACGTACCGGAGCCGGGCCTCGACACCAGCGGCCCCTTCTCCTTCCTTGCGACGCTGCTCGACCGCGACAACTTCATGGGCCGCGTACTAACCGGCCGCGTCCAGTCGGGCACGATCAAGATCAACGATCCGATCCACGCGCTCGATATGGACGGCAAGGTCGTCGAAGTCGGCCGCGCCACCAAGCTGATGAGCTTTGACGGGCTCGAACGCGTTCCGGTGGAAAGCGCACAGGCCGGCGATATCATCGCGCTGGCCGGTCTCGAGAAGGCTACCGTTGCCAACACCATCGCCGATCCCGCGGTGAAGGAACCGATCGCAGCGCAGCCGATCGATCCGCCCACGCTGGCGATGCGTTTCGCGGTCAACGATTCTCCTCTCGCCGGACGCGAGGGCAGCAAGGTCACGAGCCGCATGATCCGCGATCGCCTGTACCGCGAGGCGGAAACCAATGTCGCCATTCGCATCACCGAAAGCGAAGACAAGGACAGCTTTGAAGTCGCCGGTCGCGGCGAGCTCCAGCTCGGCGTGCTGATCGAAACCATGCGCCGCGAAGGCTTCGAGCTTGGCATCAGCCGCCCGCGGGTGCTGTTCCGCGAAGAAGGCGGCCAGCGCATGGAACCCTACGAAACCGTCGTCATCGACGTCGATGACGAGCACTCGGGCACGGTCGTCGAGAAGATGCAGCGCCGCAAGGCCGAGCTGGTCGAAATGCGTCCGTCGGGCATGGGCAAGACGCGCATCACCTTCTCCGCGCCCAGCCGCGGCCTGATCGGCTATCACGGCGAGTTCCTGTCGGACACGCGCGGAACCGGGATCATGAACCGGTTGTTCGAAAGGTATGGCCCCTACAAGGGTCCGATCGAAGGCCGCATCAACGGCGTGCTGATCTCCAACTGCGGCGGCGAAGCGGTGCCCTATGCGCTGGGCGCACTGGAGGAGCGCGGCGAGCTGTTCATCGGCGGTGGCGCGAAGATCTACGAAGGCATGGTAATCGGCGAGAACGCCAAGCCGGAAGATCTCGAAGTCAACCCGATGAAGTCGAAGCAGCTCACCAACTTCCGCTCGACCGGCAAGGATGACGCCATCCGCCTCACTCCGCCGCGCCGGATGAGCCTCGAGCAGGCCATTGCCTATATCGACGACGACGAGATGGTCGAAGTGACGCCGGAATCGATCCGGCTACGTAAGGCAATCCTGTGCCCGCACGAGCGCAAGAAGGCCCGGCGGAAGATGGAAACGGCATAGACGCAGCGCGCTTGTAAGCCTGTCATCGCCGCGATAGCTTCGCGCGATGACAGGCGAGCTTCCCCCGATTTACGGCACACACCGGCTCGTACCACAGCGTGGTTTCGCCGAGCTGCAAGTGGGGGAGCGATTTCCGCTGCCCTCACGCACGCTGGGGGATGGCAACTTCGCCGCGTTCCAGGCGGTCAGTCTCGACAACCACCCGATCCATTACGACGCCGAATACTGCCGGTCACTGGGCCATCCGGGCCCGCTTGCCCACGGGCTGCAAGTGCTTTGCTTTACGGCGGCTGGCGCCGGAACGTTCCCGCATTTGGTCGGCGAAGCGCTGATCGGCATGATCGAGGTCAGCGCGAAGATTCTCAAGCACGCCTATCCGGGCGACACGCTCTATCCGTGCCTCGAGATCACCGAACTGACGCCGCAACGCACGACCGGGGTGGTGAAGATGCGAGCGACCGTCGAGAATCAGCACGGCGAGCGCGTGCTCGATGGCGAGCACAGCTATTTGCTGAAGCTCTGACGACTCTCGACCGGTAGTCCGCTCAATCGCAGGTCAGCTGCGTCAGGCTCTGCGTGTTGGTGATATTGTTGTTCATCCGGCCGCGGACGTTGAACGCGCTTTCGTAGCGGATCTGGGGAGGCGTGAACCAGCCCGTCCCGACAATCGGCTGGTAGTCATAGGTCGCCTCGACGAACATCACCGCAGTGTCCGGCAGCGCCATGATCTGATTTCCGGGTTCACCCAGACCGTCGGGCAATGAGTCATCGTCCGCCCCGTCCCCCTGCACGCCATAAGCCGGATCGATATCGAGGTCGCCCCAGCAACGCTGCCAAACGATCGTCTGTCCTTCGTTGCCGCCGTTGCGACCATTATGTTCCAGCGACGACAGGACAAGCCGTCCGTTTTCCTCGAATTCGATGCCGGATCCAATGACCCCGGCCCCGGCGAAAACTTCATAGACGTGCGCCTCGTCGACCCCGGAGGTGGTTCGGCCGGCATTGTCGGCCACTGTCATGGCAAGATGGCTTACACGAAGGTGCGCCAGCGCGAGATTGGCTGTCTCGATCCCGACGAGGATCAGGACGAGGAATACCGGGGCAGCATAGGCGAATTCGATAAAGGCAACGCCGCTGTCTTCGCGCCAGATACGACGCAGGAGGTGTCTTGCCCGCGCGATCATGGCGTCGGCACCGCGCACAGGACTGCCGGCGTACCCTGATTGGAATAAGGCTGGTTGCGGATTGCCGTCTCGAGCTCCATCTCGATCTTCTCCGACACGCTGACGAATTTGTGCAGCGGAACGAGGCGCGGCATGCTGATGTCGGCAGTATAGAACACGACGTCATTGGCCCCGCCGATCCCCGACGTGCCCGAGTCCGTATCGAACTCGCCATTGTCGTTGAGATCTTCCCAGCAGTCGCCATCTTCCTCATCGAACTGGCCATTGCCGTTGAAATCGGACATCAAAGTTTCCGGATTGCCGATATCCGAGAAATCGAAGTAGCTTTTCTGGGAAACCTGGATGTCGGCGTCGCGCGCGATCGTACCAGCGATTTCGCGCACAAGGTTTGCGACCTGCTCCTCGACCGTGTCGCCCTTGTAGGCAAGCTGGGGATCCTCCACCGCCGCGAGACGAGCCGCGTCATTGAGCGCGCCCTGCATCAGGCTGCGCGTGTACTGCTGGTATCCCAGGTCGACGCCGCCCAGGATGATTGCCATCAGCGGGATCGAAAGCAGCGCAAACTCGACGATCGTGGCGCCGCTCTCGTCCTTCGCGAACCGGGCTAGCAGGTGGTCTTTACCGGTCATTTCGTGAGCCTCAGATTGCCGATACCCTGGCCGATCGAGGTGAATTTATCCTCAAGATCGGTCCCGTCGCTCTCGAAGAAGTGCGAGGAGCTGGTGGCGCAATTCAGGTGGTCGGCGTTGGTCGGAACGTCCAGCGTCACGACCCATACGGTGATGCCCATCGATTTCGCCAGCGTGCAGAGGTTGCGGAACCGCTCGCGATGGTTTGCGGTGGTCTCGACGGACGCCCCGGCATTGTCGGCATAGACGCCGCTACCCAACAGCCGGTTCTGGTAGCGCTCGAGCCCGAACGACGAGTAGTGCATGTTGGTGCCGTAGGTGTAGCCATCGGTGAAGTAGATGATGTGCACGTTGATCGGGATATCATCGACCTCTTTGGGATTGGTCGCGGCCAGGAAGCCGTCGCGCGACGAGAAGCGCAGACCCCACAGCATGCCGATATCCGAGTAGGTACCGCCGACGACCCGGGCGGTTGCCTCGTCGACCGCAGTCTCAAAGGCGCTTTCAGAGTCGTAGGTCGCAAAGGACTTGGCTTCCGATACGCAAGCGTCCCACCACTCGCCTTCCATCGTCACCGGCTCGTACCGGCCGAACTGCTTGTCGACGTCCACCGCGTTGCCGGGCGTTTCGTTGATGTCGTCCAGCGTCATCATGGTGGTGATGGTGAACTGGCCGTCATTATAGGAGGTGCCGACGGTCGGGCGTTCCTCGATGCAGCCATTGCCGCTGGTGCGGAAGCCCTGGATGATCGCGTTCTCGTTGGCAGCGCCGTTCTGGCCGTTGTTGTAGTAGGAGTCTTTCGGTCCCACCAACCTACGGCCGACCGGCGTCGTGGTGCAGGTGGTGACACCCTTCGACTTGGTGCAGGTCTGCATGTTCAAGTCGACAAAATATTGCGGGCGAACGATATCCTGGTTGGACAGGTTGCGAGCGACATTGACCGTTTGCGAAAACGGGACGAAGCCGTACCGCGTAATCGAGCCGCCAGTCCCGGTATCGAGCGCACGATAAAGGCCCATCACGCCCTCGCGCAGCAGGTCGATCTTGGGCACGCCGCCCCCGGTCGACGGTTCGTTGAGCATCGAACTGGTCACGTCGAGCACCAGCATCACGTCATTGTGACCGAGATCGCGCGTGGCATCGCAGGCGACCGAGATGTCGATGGAATCGTATCCGACCATATACATAATAGTGGTGGGCACGGTTCCGGTTGCGCTCCCAATCAACATGGTCGGGTCATTGGGGTCCTGGTCGATCGAAAACTGGACGTTATCGACCCCGTTGGTGCCAGCCGGGAAGTTGAAGTTGAAGAACTTGCGGGCCTCGGCCTCGGTATCCGTCGTCCAGCTGGTGCCGATCATGGCCAGTCGCCCGGCCAATGCGCCAGCGTCGCAAGCGTTCTGCATCTTGTTGCGCGCCATGTAGGTGATGGACGCATCGAGCCCGCTGCCGATCATCAACAGGATCGGCACGAGGGCTGCGGCGAACATCATCAACGCGTTGCCTGCAGTATCGCGGGCGAGATTGCGTAGGAACTGGCTCATATCTAGAACTCCGGAACTGCCCGCGAGTTAGCGATTTAGTCTTACCAGCCTGTAAAGGACTGCAGCCCGCGGAAACGCGCGATTCGGGTCGCGCGGAGCCGATTTTTTCGGCCGCGTATTTTCGTAGCGCCTGGTTAACCATCGTCAGGCGCGAAACAGGCGGGATTGCTGCGTGACCCGCACTTCCGACCGACTGTTGGTTAACGGATTGAGCCCGCTTTCCGGGGTGATAAAATTTTACATCCTCGGGCGCCGTTTTTCGCTTGGTGGAGGGCCCCGGCGCGTCGAATCGGGGCGAACTCGATTCTCTTTCGCGGCGCGGACATTGCCTTTGCCAAGACCTCTATCGCGCAGTAGCGTGGTCGCGCATTCGCAGATTGGTGGAGGTTCGAATGGCCAAGATAACCGGGCTCGGCGGAGTGTTCTACGTGGTCAAGGATCCCGAGGCGACGCGCGCCTGGTATCGCGACAAGCTAGGCATCGATGGCGCATATGGACCCCAGTTGCCGTGGTCGGAAGAAACCAAACCCAACCCCTATTCGCTGATCAGCCACTTTACTGATGCGCAATATCTCAAGCCCGGCAATCCGCATTTCATGATCAACCTGCGCGTCGACGATCTCGACGGCTTCGTTGAGGGCTTGCGCGCAAAGGACGTCGAAGTGCTCGACACCGCCGACGAAGGCTATGGCAAGTTTGCCTGGGTGCTCGACCCGGATGGTGTGAAGATCGAACTGTGGGAGCAGGTTGCCGAAGAACTGCCCAGCTAGGCGCTACAGTCGGCCGGTCGCCCGGGGCCCACGACGCGTCTCATGCCAGGCGCACCTGCGGCGATGTTAGGATTTCGTTAACCATAATATTGCAGGCTCGCCGCCATGAACACGCGCGCGATCCTGATTTGTGCCCTTCTCGGCCTGACCGGCTGCGGGATGGTCCCTGCCGGGGACTCGCAGCCGACACGTCGCTCGAGCGCTCCCGTATCGGCGCCTGCGCCGGTTGCAGTCACCAAGGAAGCGCAGATGTGCCTCGCGGGATTGGGTGAAACGGGCAGCCGTTTCTCTCCCCTCCCCGACCGCTACTACGGAGCGGGATGCCAAGCGGTGAATTCGGTCCAGTTGTCCGCGCTCCAAGGAGACCGCGGGCAATTCGGATTGAGCAATATCGGCCCGGTCACCTGCCCGACTGCGCAAACCCTGTCGGGCTGGGCTCGCTTCGGGGTCGATCGCGCAGCGCGCCAGATACTCGGCAGCCCGCTTGCAAGAATAGAGACCATGGGCAGCTATTCGTGTCGCAACGTCGCCGGAACCTCGCGTCGCTCGGCGCATTCGCAAGCCGCCGCAATCGACGTCGCCGCCTTTGTGCTCGAAGATGGGCAGCGGATCGAGGTGAAGTCGGATTGGAGCGAGGGCAGCGCGAAAGAGCGCGAGTTCCTGCGTGTGGTCCACCAGAGCGCCTGCAAGCGCTTCGGCACCGTGCTCGGCCCCGATTACAACGCGGCGCATCGCGACCATTTTCATCTGGAACATGGTGACGGGCGGTTCTGCCGCTGACCGAAGGGCCCTGACGAACTGCGACAAACCCGGCTGCTGCCGAGCCGCGGTCAGACCGCCCTTATCTCCATGCGCGGTTCCATCTGCGCCTCCAGTTTCAACCTTACCGCCTCTGCCGCGTGCCGCGCGCCGAGCTTGGACATCATGTTGGCGCGATGGATCTCCACCGTCCGCGGGCTGATTTCGAGCTCGCGCGCGATAACCTTGTTGCTGCTGCCCTCTGCGAGCCAATCGAGCACTTCGCGCTCGCGCCGTGACAGGTTGGAGATGCGATTGCGCGCCTCGATCATGCGCTTGCGCGCCTCGCCGAACACCTCGGCTTCTCCCTCGATACGAGCGAGGCAACGGGCGAACTTTTCCGGATCGAGCGGCAGTGACAGGTAATCGAGCGCGCCAGACTTGATCGCTTCCACGATCCTGCCCGGCCGCGGCTGCGCATCGAAGGCGATCAGCGGCAGCCAGATCCCCAGTCTTCCGAGCCGCTCAAGCGTCATCGCGACCCCGCCTTCCTCCACCGCGTCGCGGGCGACGATGATACCAACGCGGGGCGGATGGACCGACAACTCGCCGATGTCCCCATAGACCTCGGCATGGTGCCCGAGATCAAACCCTGCCCTTGCCAGTTCCGCCCGTGTGCGGCTGGAACTGTCGATGAAGTGAAGAGTGGCCTTGCGTGTCATGGGCAAAGCCTGCCCACTTTGGTTCCGGCTTTCACGCTGTACTGGAGCCGTATTGGAGCAATATTTGAGTAATTATTGGCGCAGTTACTAGTGAAATAGCGCCAAATTTTACCTCCGAAACGAACCAGTATTACGCAATCCCCCCTGCGGGAAACCGCTTATTGACCCGCTCTGCGGCTATTCCGAATAGAAAGTGTAGTCGGGAAGCGAGTGAAAAGCGTTCTTCAGCGCATCGCCCCAACCAGACGATATCGCCTGGAAATAGGGATCGTCATGCATGACGCGATGCTGGTGGATCGGCGCAAACTCGTCCCGCCCGATCACCATGACGTCGAGCGGCAGCCCGACCGAGAGGTTGGCCTTGAGCGTGGAATCGAACGATACCATCAGCAGCTTCACCGTATCTTCGAAACTCATCTCGCGGTCGTAACCGCGGATCAGGATCGGGCGCCCGTACTTGGTCTCGCCGATCTGGAAGAAGGGCGTGTCGTGGCTGGCCTCGATAAAATTGCCCTCGGGATAGACCATGAACAGGCGGGGCTCCATGCCGGCAATCTGCCCCGCGACGATGATCGAAGCGGTAAAGCGTCCCTTGCCCTTCTCTCCATTGGCGTTCTGGCGTTCGGCAATGGTCTTGCGCAGCAGCCGCCCGATGTCGGTAGCGACCTGAAACATGCTTGGCGCGGTAAGCAGCGAGTTGTCGCGTTCGTCGGGAACCTTGGCCCGTTCCTCGAGCTGGCTCACGACCGCCTGTGTGGTGGCGAGATTGCCGGCTGTCATGACCGCGATCATCCGTTCGCCCGGCACGCTCCAATGAAACATCTTCTTGAAGACAGAGATGTTGTCGACGCCCGAATTGGTGCGCGTGTCGCTCATCAACACGATCCCGCGATCGACGATCATTCCCACACAATATGTCATTTGGTTATTGCTCTACCTGTTGCTGTTCGACCGCGATGTCCACGCGGAGGGCGCCTTCGGTACCGCCATAGCTGATGCCCGTGATCGGGGCTGCATCGCGATAATCGCGTCCTGTGGCAACCCGCACATAGCGTGGATCGGGGCTGATCCCATTCGAAATGTCGAACCCGACCCAGCCGAGGCCATCGATGTGGGCTTCGGCCCAAGCATGCGACGCCTCCTGTTCGATCCGATCGTCCATCATCAGGTAACCACTGACATAGCGCGCCGGGATTTCCATCGAGCGCGCGGCGCCGATGAAGATATGCGCGTGATCCTGGCACACCCCATGCCCGGCCACGGCTGCTTCCTCACCAGTCGTATCGACCCCCGTTCGCCCGATCTCGTAGCTCACCCAGTCACGTATTCGGGAAGAGAGCGCGTGAAGGAATGCCAGCTTGTCCTCGTCCGGATCGGGCAGTTCGCGCACGATATTGCGGATCGCCTGGCCGGGCTTGGTCAGCTTCGTCTGGCTGAGAAAACACCACAGCGGCAAGTGGCCCGAATGCCGGCCGATGATCCCGGCGCTGTCCTGGGTGTCGACGGTGCCGTGGCAGGTAATCACGACCTCGCTGGCCCCGCTCTCCACCGATACCAGCGTGACGGTGTTGCAATGCTGGTCTTCGTACTGGAGTTCCGGTGACGCGTTCTCATACTCCATCTGCCAGTCGAGGATCTTCTGACCCTGTGTCTCCTTGGGCGTCAGCCGCAACCGCTGCAGCGCGTGCACGACGGGCTGCGTGAAGGAATAGCGGGTCGTATGGCGGATCGAGAGGCGCATCACGCGTAGAACCTGTAGTCATCGGCGATGGCCTGGCCAATCGCCGCGTTACGCCGGGTGAACTGGTTGAGGAATTCGTGCAGCCCGTTCTCGAAAATCTCATCGACGGTGAGTTCGGATATCTGCATGTCGGCCTCGCGGATTATGGCGTTGCAATTGCCCTCCTTGCCGTGAATGCGGGCCAGCGCCGCCAACTGGTCGCGCAATTCTCCGTGGCAGAACGCCAGGCTGCGCGGAAACCGCTGGTCGAGCACCAGGAACTCGACGATCCCTCGCGCATCGAGGTCGCCCGAGTTGAGCCAGGTATAGACCCGGTCACCCGCGACCGAGCGCAGAATCTGGTCCCACTGGCCGCTGTCGAGGCTGGTGCCGACGTAGGATAGCGACGGCAGCAGCAAATAGTACTTCATGTCGAGGATGCGCGCGGTGCTGTCCGCGCGTTCGAGGAAAGTGCCTGCGCGGGCGAAGTGATAGCCCTCGTCGCGCAGCATCGATCCGGTCATGGCGCCATGCGCCAGCGTACCTGCGCGGCGGATGGTGCGAATGACTTCGCCGACATGACCTTGCGAGACCGAGCGCGAGAGCATCTTGTCGAGGCTCATCCAGCTCGTGTTGATAGCTTCCCAGACTTCGTCGCTGATCGCGGTGCGAACCAGCCGGGCATTGGTGCGCACGGTCTTGAACATCTCGCGGACATTGGCCGGATTGTCCTTGTCGCGCAGGATGAAATTCCACACCTGGATGCCCGTATAGGTGCCGTGATGGGCCTCATACCCCGACTTCTGGCCCGAGGTTGCGATGACCGACCGCCATTCATCCTCGGCCGTGTCGATGTCGCGGGTCAATGCCATCCGCAGCCCGGCATCGATCAGGCGCGCGGTGTTTTGCGCCCGCTCGAGATAGCGGAACATCCAGAACAGTCCGTTGGCGGTCTTGCCCAGCATCAGTCTTTCAACACCCAGGTGTCCTTGGTCCCGCCGCCCTGGCTCGAATTGACCACCAGCGAGCCCTTCTCCAGCGCCACGCGGGTCAGCCCGCCCGGCGTGATGTCGATGCCGTTGGGCGACACGAGGACGAAGGGCCGCAGGTCGACATGGCGCGGCGCCAGCCCCTTCTTGGTGAAGATCGGGCAGGTCGAGAGCGACAGGGTCGGTTGCGCGATGTAGTTTTCGGGATGCGCCTCAAGCTTCTTGCGGAAGTCGGCGATCTCCCGCCGAGACGCGGTCGGCCCGATCAGCATGCCGTAGCCGCCCGAACCGTGCACTTCCTTCACCACCAGCTCGGCGAGATTGTCGAGCACGTATTTCAGGCTCTCCCTGTCCGCGCAGCGCCAGGTTTCGACATTGGGGAGCAACGGCTTCTCGCCGGTGTAGAATTCCACGATCTCGGGCATGAAACTGTAGACCGCCTTGTCGTCGGACACGCCGGTCCCGGGCGCATTGGCGATGGTGATGTTGCCCGCGCGGTAGACGTCCATGATCCCGGGAATGCCGAGCACGCTATCCGGGTTGAAGGTCAGCGGATCGAGGTAGTCGTCATCGACCCGGCGATAGAGTACGTCGATCGGCTGATATCCGGCGGTGCAGCGCATCTGGACCTTGCCATCGACGACGCGCAGGTCGCTCGCCTCGACCAGCTCTGCCCCCATCTGATCAGCCAGGAAGGCGTGTTCGAAATAGGCTGAATTGTAGATGCCCGGAGTCAGAACGGCGACGTTGGGCTTGCCCTCGGTGGACTGCGGCGCACAGGCCGCGAGGCTGCGCGCCAGCCGGCGCGGATAATTCGAAACGGTCTCGACCCCGACCCGCGTGAACAGCTCGGGGAACATCGACATCATCGTCTCGCGATTCTGCAACATGTAGCTGACGCCGGAGGGCGTGCGCGCATTATCCTCGAGCACGAAGAATTCGTCCGGGCCGGTGCGGACCAGATCGATGCCGACGATGTGGGTGTAGATTCCGCCCGGCGGGGTGAAGCCGACCATGTTCTGGAGGAAGGCTTCATTGTTGCGCAGCAGCCGTTCGGGGATCCGGCCAGCACGAATGATTTCCTGGCGGTGATACAGATCGTAAAGGAAGGAATTGAGCGCCGACACGCGCTGCTCGATCCCGCGGGTCAGCTTGCGCCATTCGTTCGCGGTGATGATCCGCGGCACCATGTCGAAGGGGATCAGGCGTTCCTCGGCCTCATCCTCGCCATAGACATTGAAGGTAATGCCGGTTCGACGAAAGTTCTCGTCGGCTTCGGCATCCTTTCGCTTGAGCGACTTGGTGTCCTGCTCGTGGAACCACTCGCAATAACCGGAATAGGCCTCGCGCACGCCACCTTCGGCATCGTGCATTTCGTCAAATTTGACCGAGCCCCGGTTCATTCATCCCCATCGATCGCGGATTAGGTTCAAGCGCCGGAATTGGCGCGCCCCACCCAATTGAAAGCAATCAGGAGCGATCGAGTTCCCGTAATACCGCGTGAACGGCCTCTGGCGAGTAGGAAAATCCGATATGGGTACAGCGCAGGGCGATGGCCCGGTCGCGCTCGTGCGCCTGCCCGCAGGCCGAGCGGGGGGAGACCACGCCATCGCGCGGGCTCCAAAGTGCCACCGTTTCGACCGGAGGCTTGAGCGATAGTTCCGCCTCGATTGGAGGGGCATCGACGCTGTGCCCGGCGATAAACTGGTAGATCCGCCAGACGTTGTTGGCGCGCGGATCGCCCGAGAAGGGCGAGCCCATGGTGATCACCTTGCCGACCGCGGCCGGATGACGCTTGGCCAGTTCGCGCGCGAAAATCCCGCCGAGACTCCAGCCGAGCAGTACCACCGGGCGGCCGCTGCGGCGGCGCAGGTCGAGCAACCGACGTTCGAGCCGGTCCATCGTGTCCGGGCGGACACCCAGGTTGAATCCCATGCCCCAGCGCTTGGCGGTGTGCCCCGCTGTCTCGAGCTGCCGCGCGAGGTAGCGCATCCGAACGGGATGGGTGGCGAAACCGGGCAGCAGCATCACCGTCTGCTTGTTCGCGGCCTCGACTATCTCGAGCCGGCGGAACGGGCGCCGCATCGGTTCGGCGATGACATCGAATTCGCCCAGCATGCGACGTACGCTTGGGCGGGGCGCCTCGGTTTCGACCGCCTCGCGTGCAAGGGCAAAGCGTCGCGCAAGCTCGGCGCGGACGCCAAAAGGCGCGTTACCCGGTTGAAGTTGCGCTTGCACAGTCATTGGCCTGAATCATCCATCCACCCGGTGAATGCATGCTTAAGCGAAAGGTTTCGGCCGATCTCCCTACGGCGCGACCGTTTGGCTGCAGTCGCCCACTCGCTCGTGCTTGGCCTTCATGCGGAAAGTCGAATCTCCCATTCCGGTCATGTTGCCTTTCATGGTCATGTCGACTTCGGAACTGGTCGGCGTACCCCGGCCGCTCATGGTCATGGTCATGGTCCCCTGCCCCTCGGCCTGGCAGGTCATCTGCGCGTCGAAATTTCCGCCATCGATGTCGAAGCGCTGGAAAGTGCAATCGCTGTTGTCCTGTGAGTTGCGCACCATCTCTTCATAGCCCTTGTCGACGTCGGCCTGGGTCAGGCAGTAGCTGTGCGATTGCTGGCCCATCATGTTGCGCATCATGTCTGCGGCCTGTGGCGGCGCGCCTGGGACATCGACTTCGAGCACCTCCATCGTCACGCGATACTGGCCCGGTTCGGGCTTCATCGCGTTGGCCTTCGCCCGTTCGGCGACTTCCTCCATGCTCAGGTCTTCGCCGGGATCGCTTGCCTCCGGCTCCGAACTGCAGGCAGCAAGCGCTAGAGGCGCGAACGAAAGGAGCAGGGCAATCTTACGCATGGTGGAGTTCTCCGAATAAACTGGCTTCAGACTATCAAGCCTGGTGGCCAGTGCCAACGCGGCGTTGCGATCCCGGCATTTGTTCCCCATATGTGCGCGCATGGCAGAATTGGTAATCCGGCGCGGACTCGAAGAACCCGACACCAGCGGAGAGTTCGTCCCCCACAAGCCCGCGCGTCCGGAGAAGGCCGATGGCGGCAAGGCCTTCAAGCTTGTCTCCGAATACGAACCTTCGGGCGACCAGCCCACCGCCATCGCAGAACTGGTCGCGGCGGCGCGCGAAGGTGAGCAGACCCAGACGCTGCTTGGCGTGACCGGCTCGGGCAAGACCTTCACCATGGCCAAGGTGATCGAGGAGCTCCAACGCCCCGCGCTGGTGCTCGCGCCCAACAAGATTCTCGCCGCACAGCTCTATGGCGAATTCAAGAGTTTCTTCCCCGAGAACGCGGTCGAGTATTTCGTCAGCTATTACGACTACTACCAGCCCGAAGCCTATGTACCGCGCAGCGACACCTACATCGAGAAGGAAAGCTCGGTGAACGAGGCGATCGACCGGATGCGCCACTCGGCCACCCGCGCGCTGCTCGAACGCGACGACGTGATCATCGTCGCCTCGGTCTCATGCCTCTACGGCATCGGCTCGGTCGAGACCTATTCGGCGATGGTGTTCGACATCAAGAAGGGCGAGACGGTCGACCAGCGCGAGCTGATCCGCAAGCTCGTCGCGCTCCAGTACAAGCGCAACGACACCGCCTTCGCGCGCGGATCATTCCGCGTGCGCGGCGACAGCCTCGAGCTGTTCCCCTCGCACTACGAGGACATGGCCTGGCGGATCAGCTTCTTCGGGGACGAAATCGAGGAAATCAGCGAGTTCGACCCGCTCACAGGCAAGAAGGGCGCGAGCCTCGACAAGGTGCGGGTCTACGCCAACTCGCACTACGTGACCCCCGGCCCGACGATGAAGCAGGCCGCCGAGGCCATCAAATTCGAGCTGCAGGAGCGGCTCAAGGAACTGCACGAGGAAGGCCGCTTGCTCGAGGCCCAGCGGCTCGAGCAACGCACAAATTTCGACCTAGAGATGATCGCCGCGACCGGCTCTTGCGCGGGAATCGAGAACTACAGCCGCTTCCTCACCGGGCGCCTGCCGGGCGAGCCGCCGCCCACGCTGTTCGAATACCTCCCCGAAAATGCATTGCTGTTCGTCGACGAAAGCCACCAGACGGTGCCGCAAATCGGCGCGATGGCGCGCGGGGACCATCGCCGCAAGCTGACGCTCGCCGAATACGGCTTCCGCCTGCCGTCCTGTATCGACAACCGGCCCTTGCGCTTCAACGAATGGGACGCGATGCGCCCGCAGACCTTCTGCGTTTCGGCGACGCCGGGCGGCTGGGAGATGGAGCAGACCGGCGGCGTCTTTGCCGAACAGGTCATCCGTCCCACCGGGCTGATCGACCCGCCGGTCGAGATCCGGCCGGTCGAGGACCAGGTGCAGGACTGCATCGAGGAGTGCAAGAAGACTGCGGCCAAGGGCTACCGTACGCTCGTCACCACGCTGACCAAGCGCATGGCCGAAGACCTGACTGAATTCATGCACGAGGCGGGCGTGCGCGTGCGCTACATGCATAGCGACGTTGAGACGCTCGAACGCATCGAGCTGATCCGCGACCTCAGGCTCGGCGTTTACGATGTGCTTGTCGGCATCAACCTCCTGCGCGAAGGCCTCGACATTCCCGAATGCGGGCTGGTGTGCATTCTCGATGCCGACAAGGAAGGGTTCCTGCGTTCGGAGACTTCACTGATCCAGACCATTGGGCGCGCCGCGCGCAACGTGGATGGCCGCGTGATCCTCTACGCCGACCGCGTGACCGGCAGCATGGAGCGCGCGATCGCCGAGACCGATCGCCGCCGCGAGAAGCAGCGCCAGTACAACGAGGAACACGGCATCACGCCCGAGACGATCAAGCGCGATATCGCCGATATCGTCGCGCATACCGCGTCGAAGGATAGCGTGGTCGTCGGCACCGGCGACGACGAGCGCAACAACCTCGTCGGGCACAATCTCCGCGCCTATATCGAGGACCTTGAAAAGCGCATGCGCGCCGCCGCTGCCGATCTCGAATTCGAGGAGGCCGGCCGCTTGCGCGACGAAATCCGCCGGCTCGAAAACGACGAGCTCGGCCTGCCTGACATGGAGCACAAGGCCCCGCGCGTCGGTCGTTCGAACGAAGGCAAGCCGGGCACGCGCAAGCTGCGCTACGGCAAGACCCAACGGAAGATGCGGTAATTCGGCCAACTTTCGACCGGCAGTGCCGCCTCTACCGACCATAGCGCCCTGATTGCCGCATCGGTCGCAAAATCCAACCGGCCCAAGGCTGCGCGCGCGCTCGACGAAAGTCACGAGCCGGCCGAAGTACTGGCCTTCATTGGTCTCAAGCCGGGCGATGACGCTGTCGATCTCGTCAGCGGTGGTGGATATTGGGCTGAAATTCTTGCTGGCGCGGTGGGCCAAGGCGGCACCGTTACCGCACTCGAACCCGAGCAGTTCTATGACGAAGAGGTTTGGAATGCGCTCAAGGAGCGCCATCCCGATATCAAACTCGAATCCTATCGGTTCGAGAAGCTCCACCGGATCGATCCCGCCGATGCACGCAAGGATTTCGAGGAGGCTGGCTTCGTATTCGAGGCTGAAAGCGACATGCTCGCCAACGCAGACGATCCCCGCGATATCTCGGTCTTCGATCCTGCCATCCGCGGGAAGACCGATCGGTTCGTATACCGTTTTCGCAAGCCGGCGAGCTAGTTCCTAGCCTTCCGGAGCCGAGCGGCGGAGAAATACCTGGTGGTTCCCCTTTACCCAGGTCACGCCTCCGTCGGTCGAGCGCTCCATCCGCGATTCGAACCGATCCGGCGTAACGTTGAAGCGGGTGAAACGCAGCTTAAGCGTCGTGCCATCGGGCATGTCGACGACCGGAGTCTCGCGCGTCTCGCTGTCCTGCGGCCCAGCCATCGTCCACAACTGGCCGTCGGGCCCGACCGAGACCATCTCGATCTCGCTCGTGGCGGGGCGCAGGTAGAACAGGATGCCCGAGGCCATCTCGAATTCGGGGATCACGCTGACCCCCTGCACTACCTTGTCCTCCATCACCCAGTCGAAGGTGTAGGTGCCAGCGAAGGACCCGGCCTCGCTCCCATCCGGGCGCAGGAATGTCGTTTCGACGTCCCATTCGCCGATGACATGGCGCAATTGCTCCAGGGCCGGATTGGGCGCCTCGACCGAGGCTGTCTGGTCCTGTGCGTTTAGCGACGAAAGCGAGCCGCCGAGCGCGAAGGCAGCAGCGGCGAAAGCGAATGATCTCATGGCAAGCCCTCCCAGTCCTTCACTTTCCTAGCACCAAGCCGCATGATCGGGGTGCCACTTGTCGGTCGATTGCAGCGATTGGTCGATACACTCTACCTGGTCAATTCTAGTGGAATTAGTGAAGAGGAAGGGAGGGACATCATGGCAAAGCACGATCTCGACCCGGATGGTTCTCGGCTACCGATCCGGATTGATTCCACCAGCAATGGCGAATTCCTGCCGACCGCACTGACCGCAGCGCAAGAACTGACCAACCGGTTTGCCCATGACGCGGCAAGCGAGAACGCGCAGCGCTTGGGCCTCGGCCGGCGTGCCTTCCTTGTCACGAGCGCCGGTGCCGCCACAACGCTGGCCGCATGCAACGCGGCCAATCCCGGCGCTGGGGGACGCTATGCCCTGCCCGCCGAAGCGGTGCTCGACGAAGCCGCCGCTGCAAGCGTACTGACCGGCGACGAGTTCATCTTCGACGTCCAGACCCATTGCGTCGATCCATCGGGCGCGTGGCGGGTCGGGCGCGATGGCGAGATCTGGGATGCGGTGCTGCGGCAGGCCTTCGGGCAATACGCCAAATGCGGCGAGAGCGGGTTCGACTGCTATTCGGCCCAGACGCTAGCCAAAGAGGTCTATCTCGACAGCGATACCGATGTCGCAGTGGTAAGCGCGCTGTGGGGCAGCCAGAAAAGCAACCCCACCCCCACCCATTATGCGGCCGAGGCACGCGAGATCATCGAGGCGATCGGCGGCGACGGTGCGCGCTGCCTGATCCACGGCGGGCTGCTGCCTAACGATCCGGGCGACTTCGAGGCGATGGAGGAGAAAGCCCGCGTCCATCGGGTCGATGCCTGGAAGATGTATCCACAATGGGGCCCGGAGGGACGCGGCTTCTTCCTCGACGAGAGCGATTATGCCGCACGCGCATTCGAAGAGGCCCGCCGGCTCGGCGTGACGACCATCGCGGTCCACAAGGGCATCCCGCTGTTCGGGCTCGAATACGAATATTCCTCGCCCAAGGACATGGGCCCGGCCGCGAAGCAGAACCCCGACCTGACTTTCCTCGTCTACCATTCGGGGATGGAGCACGGGAAGGTCGAGGGGCCGTACAATCCCGAAGCGCCGGTTGGAATCGATCGCCTGATCAAGAGCCACCAGGATGCTGGGTTCAAGCCAAATGAGGGCAATCTCTATGCCGAGCTCGGTTCGACCTGGCGGCACTTCATGGGCCGCCCCGACGAAGCGGCGCACGTCTTGGGCAAGCTGCTCAAGTACTTCGGCGAAGAGCGAATCATGTGGGGCAGCGACAGCATTTGGTTCGGCAGCCCGCAGGACCAGATCCAGGCCTTCCGCGCGTTCGAGATCAGCGCGGAATACCAGGAGCGTTTCGGCTACCCCGCGCTGACGGCAGAGGCCAAGCGCAAGATCTTCGGTCTGAACGGCGCCCGGGTCTACGGACTCGACGTTGCCCGGCTGTCTGCCCGCAACGGATTGACCGACCGCCGTCTCGAGCGGCGCGAGCGACAGAACCCGAGCTTCGCCACCTACGGCCCCAAGACCCGCCGCGACTTCATGGCCTTGTGGCAGGAGTATCGCGGGCGTCCGGGATGAACCTGCCCTGGCGGCGGATTGCTGGAGTCGAGCGTTGGTGGCATAGCGCAGCCATGATCCCACGACACATCGGCGCCGCCTTCGCCGCACTCGCCCTCGCCATGCTTCCAGCAACCGTCCACGCCAAGAACGAGGCGGAGAGCAAGGGTCACAGCGCCTCCGCCGACTACGAGGCCAATTCCGCCTCGCGCAGCTTCACCGGCACCTTTGGCGGGCGCAGGGTCCGCTATTCGGCGACGGTCGAGGAGCAGGTGCTCAAGGACGACAAGGGCACGCCCAAGGCCGCGATCGTCACCACCGCCTATGTCGCCGAACCGCGCGACACCAACCGCCCCGTGACCTTCCTGTTCAATGGCGGCCCCGGATCGGCTTCGCTGTGGCTCCAGATGGGGGCGTTTGGTCCGATGCGCGTCGCGATCCCTTCCGATGCGCGCGACGATGGCAGCCCACCCTACCCGATCCTCGACAATCCGGATTCGCTGCTCGACGTGACCGACCTAGTGTTCATCGATCCGGTCGGCACAGGCTTCAGCCACGCCATCGGTGACACCGACCCGAAGGATTATTGGGGGGTGACAAAGGATGCGAAGTCGGTCGCCCAGGTAATCCGCAAATGGCTGAGTGAGAACGGCCGCTGGAACAGCCCCAAATACCTTGGCGGCGAGAGCTACGGCACGACCCGCTCCGCGGCGGTCGTGAAAGAGCTCGAAGGCAGCTACAACGACGTAGCATTGAACGGCGTCATCCTGATTTCGACCGTGCTCGATTTCGGCGCCGGTGCGGAAACCGAAGGCAATGAGCTGGGCTACATCACGACCCTGCCGAGCATGGCGGTGACGGCGCTCTACCACGGCAAGGCGCAAGGCTCTTCGCCAGCCGCCTTCGCGCAGGAAGCGCGCGAATTCGCACTTGGGCCCTATGCCGCATTCCTGCTCAAGGGCCAGATGGCGAGCCAGGCCGAGCGGGACGCGATCCGGCCCCAGCTCGCACGGTTCACGGGCCTGTCCGAGCGTTTTCTCGAGTTGGCGGACATGCGCGTCAGTTCCGCTCGCTTCTACAAGGAACTCCTGCGCGATCGCGGGTTGACGGTCGGCCGCCTCGACGGTCGCTACACCGGCAGGGACTACGACAATGCGGGCGAAGGTCCCGACAACGATCCGAGCTTCTACGGCATCGACGCCGGCTACACAGCAGCCGCCAACAGCTATCTGCGCGATACGGTCGGCTACGATACCGAACGAAACTATGTCACGATCGGCGGTGTCAGCGATTGGGACTGGCGTCTCGCTGGTGGACGCGACTTCAACGCCTATCTCACGGTTGCACCCTATCTCGGTCGGGCAATGCGCGAAAATTCCGGTTTGCGGCTGTTTGTCGCGCAGGGCTGGTACGATTTCGCGACGCCGTTCTTCGCGGCAGAATATGCCCTCACCCGCACCGGCATTCCTCAAGACCGGGTCCAGTTCGAATATTACGATTCAGGCCACATGATGTATGTGCGCAACGAGGATCGCCGCAAGCTGTCCGAGGATGTCCGCGCCTTCATCCGGGGGCGCTGAGCCGCACCGAGCGCGACGCGGGACCGCACCGTTTCAATCGACGAATGACGTCTACCGCCCGACGATCGACCTCGCTTCACCGAGATACATGTATATACATGTTCATCTCAAGGAGAGGGAGTTTCCATGAACATGTTATCGATATATCGCACTGTCACCGCCGCCGCTGCTGCCGCTTTCGTCCTGGCCACGCCTGCCGTGGCGCAAGGCAAGCTGGGCGTGACCGACCCCGCCGCCTACCTGCTCGACGAAGCCGAGGAAATAGAGCTCAGCCGCTCGGCGGCGCCGGCCTCGATCTCGGCCGATGCCACCGTCCTGGTGTTGTCGGCGGATGGTTCGTACCGCACCGCCAGCGAGGGGACCAATGGGTGGACTTGCTTCACCGGCCGCAGCTGGACCGGCCCCGCCCCGATGAAGGACGGCAGGCGCGTGTGGAATGAAGCGCATTTCGACCCGGAACTGCGCGCGCCGCAGTGTTTCAACGCCGCGGCGACGCCTTCGCTGCTGATGCTCCACCGGCTGACGACATGGAAATTCATGCAGGGCGCGTCGACCGAGGAAGTCGATAGTGAAGTCGGTCAGGCACTCGCGGGCGGCAAGATCCAGCCGCCGGGAATGGGTGCGATGTCCTATATGTATTCGCCCAAGCAGGTGCTGACGCCCGGCGGCGGGCGCTTCATGCCCCACGTCATGCTGTACACGCCCTATGTCACCCAGGACGCATTCGGCCCGCGCGACTCCAGCTTGACGGTGCCGCTGGTGACCGAGGGTGGATCGGTCTTTGCGACGACCGTCATCGTGTCGTCGAAATGGTCGGACGGATCGCCCGCCATGGGGCACTGATGATCCGGGGGTAGGCGGCACGGCGGAGAATTTACACGAACGCGAGATTGCATTACCGCCCGCTGCCTACCCACCATGATCGGATACCGATGAAAGCCGCCGAATTCGCATCAGAAATGCTTCTGCATTGCGTCGGCGGCCGGACGCTCCAGATCGCGCGCGTCGTCTCGGCCCGGTTCGATCACGAATTGGCCGAACATGGTTTGACCGCCCAGCAACTGACCTTGCTAAGCATGGTCTGCGTGCTCCAGCCGGTTCGCCCGCGCGACATGCTGCCTTTTCTCAAGATGGAGCAATCGACGCTGAGCCGGAATCTCGAGCGAATGGCTGCGAAGGGGTGGCTTACGCTCGATCCGTCAGAGGACGACCAACGGACCCGGTTGGTCTCGCTGACCCGCGCAGGGACGGAGAAGCTGTCGAGCGCCCAAGGCGCGTGGCAGCGCGCACAGGATGGGCTCGCCGCCGATCTGGGTCCCGAGCGGATCGACCAGCTCAAGGATATCGCGCAGATGTTCAATCCGCTCTTGCCAAGCGACCGCCTGCGCGGACTCGCGGCACTCGAACAATCCGACGAAAACACCGAGAAGTGACAGGAAACTTGCCGAAAAATCTGCAACTGGCTTCCATGGCAGCGCTCCTCCTGCTGGCTGCTTGCAAACCGCCGCCCACCGATGAGGACATCACCCGGTTCGAGCTGGCGGATATCGGGTCCGGCCCCTCGAAACCGATCGACTCGCCCGACACGGAAAATGCGCTGTGGGCCTACAGCACAGCGCGGCCAGGCCGGATCATCTATGGCAATGCAGGCGAGGCGCCGCTGCTGGCGATCACCTGCGATGAGGACGAAGCGACGCCCGCCGTGCGGATCACGCGCTTTGCCGCCGCTGACGAGGGCGCCGGCGCGATGCTGGCTCTCATCGGCAATGGCCACCGTTCACGGCTCAAGGTCGATGCAGTGCCGCTCGGCGACGGGTTCCTGTGGGAAGGAAGCTTCGCGCCCGATGACCCGCAGCTCGAAGTCCTGACCGGTCGGCGCGGGGTCACCGCTACCATTCCGGGGGCGGGAATCCTGACCCTCAACCCCAGCGACAAGCCGAGCGAACTGATCGAGGCCTGCCGCGGCGATGACCAACCGGAAGCCGTCGCCGAAGATTTCTTGCCCGAACCCGATCTTAGCGACGAGCCTTTTCAATAAGCATCTCGGCGGTGAGCACCTGCGGCAGTTGCTCGCCCTCCTGCCCCGGCTCGTACCAGAGGTAGAGCGGCACGCCCGCTGCGCCCTGTTGGTTGAGGAAAGCCGTGATAGCGGGATCGGGCCGAGTCCAGTCGCCGACCATCGAGATCACTCCTGCCTCCTCGAAAGCATCCTTCGTCGCCTCGCGTTCGATCGCCACGCTCTCGTTGACTTTGCAGGTGACGCACCAGTCGGCGGTGAACCACAGGAACACTGGCCTGCCGCTCGCGCGCGCTTCGGCCAGCGAAGCCTCGCTGAAGGTCTGCGGTTGGTGGATCGATTCTGCCGAGGATTCCTCCGGTACTTGGTAACTCGATGGCAGGGCAAAGGCGCCGAACAGCAGGAAGGGCGCAGCGATCAGGCCGAAGGCGGGCCAAGCCAGCTTGCCGGCGCGCTGAAGCCGACCGACGACCAGCAGCGCGATCACGATACCGGCGACCACCACCAGTGCGAATAGGGCGAAGCCCTGTCCGCCAAGACGAGCGGTGAGCCAGACCAGCGCCAGCGCGGTCAGCCCCATCGGGATCGCCATCGCCTTGCGGAATTTTGCCATCCACGCACCCGGCTTCGGCAGCATCGATCGCAGCGCCGGGACGAGGCCGATCAACAGGAAAGGAAGCGCGAGGCCGAGGCCTAGCGCCGCAAACAGCACCAGCGCCGGAATGGGCGGCAGGAGCAGGGCCGCTCCGAGCGCAGCCGCCATGAACGGGCCGGTGCAAGGCGTCGCGACGAAGGCCGCCAGCAAGCCGGTCGAAAACGCGCTGGCCGGCTCGCCACTGCGCGTCATTGACAGCGATGGAAGCTCGAATACCCCTGCAAAATTGGCGGTAATTCCCACCGCCAGCAGCAGCAGGAACACGACGACGCCCGGGCTCTGAAGCTGGAACGCCCAGCCGACCTGCTCACCCGCTGCCCGCAGTGCCAGCATCGCCGCGCCCAGCGCCACGCAAGCGAGCACGACGCCCGCAGTATAGGCCAGCCCCTCGCGCCGCGCCTGGGCCTGGCTCTCGCCCGCCCGGGCCAGGCTGAGCGCCTTGATGCTCAAGATCGGAAAGACGCAGGGCATGATGTTGAGCAGCAGCCCGCCCGCCAGCGCTCCCAGGAGCAAGGTCCAAAGCGGGGGCGCGTCACTTGCAACACCGGCGATCAGTTCACCGCCGCCAGGCACTTCGCCGGGCCGGGCAACGAAACGCACACCGTTCCCGTCGCCGAGCGCCAATATGCCGCCGATAGCCTCCGGTTCGGCCCCGCCCTTGAGCGGGATTTCGGCGACCAGCCAATCGCCCGTCCGGCGGAAGACTTGCGGCGCGGCGTAATCCACCAGCTTGAGTGTCTCGACGAAGACATGCGGATCTTGAAGCGCCATCGAGGCCGGTACCGGGATCGCGAGGCGCAGCGTGCTGGCCGTGAGTTCGAAGCGTCCATCGCTGTCGAGCTGCGGCGGGATCGAAGCGCGCCATTGCGCGAATCGCGGGTCGGCCTCGCCCGTATCCGCCGCAACCCTGATCTCGCCGCGCAGCGTTGCCCATTGCGGCACGCACAACGTATCCGAACAAGTCAGCCACTCGCCATAAACCGCGATCGGATAGCCGCGGCCGGGCTCCGCGGAGGCCGGGACGTCGATCGGGACCAGCACCGCATGCTCGCCTTCGAACACGTGGTTCATGAGCCCCGCGATGGTCAGACGCTGCGGTACCGGAAATTGCGGCTCTCCGGCCGACCACCCCGCGGGCAATTGCCATTCCAGTGTCAGCCCCCGCCCGGCATCGCCCGGGTTCGTCCAATAGCCGTGCCAGCCGGGCAAGGGTTCGAACCGGATCGCTACATTGGCCTCGCCACCGGGAGCAGCCGCACTTTCGGCGACCAGTTCGGCGCTGCCGCGATCCATGTTCTCGGCGCGGGGCCCTTGCGCGTGGAGTGGGCCGGCGCAGGCCAGCAGGATCATCAACCACAATCGAGCGAAGAGGCGTATCGTGCTTGCGCGCATGGTGGCCGACGCTCTAGGGCGATTGGCGATGAGCGACAAGAAAGACCTCCTGATCGTCGGCGGCGGACTCGTGGGGATGGCCCTGGCCCTGGCCGCAGCGCGCAAGGGATTTTCCAGCCACGTCGTCGACCGGGCCGACCCGGCCGATCTTTTGGCCGAGGACTTCGACGGCCGGGCGAGCGCGATTTCGACTGCCAGCTGGAACCTGTTTCGCAATATCGGCATTGCGGACGATCTCGAGCCGCACGCCTGCCCGATCGCCTCGATCGCGGTCACCGACCAGATGAAACCCGGCTGGATCGACTTCACGCCCGGCCCGCACGAGGGGTCGCTGGGGCGGATGTTCGCCAACCGACAGCTGCGCCTGTCGCTGTTCGAAGCCGCAAGGAAGGAACCACTGATCGTTTGGCACGCGCCGGTCGATGTCATTGCGCGCGAGCGGGGCGAGTTCGAGGTTTCGGTCACGCTCGGTGACGGCACCAGGCTGCGAGCAGCGCTGATGGTCGGCGCAGAGGGGCGCCGCTCGCCCACCCGCGAAGACGCTGGATTGATGATGGCGACCTGGGACTACAGCCATCGCGCGATCATTGTCGGGCTCGATCACACCAAGCCGCATGACAATGTCGCCTGGGAGATCTTCTATCCGGCCGGTCCTTTCGCCCTGCTGCCGATGCTCGACGGGCCGGACGGCCAGCACCGCAGCGCGCTGGTGTGGACGGTCGACGAGAAGGATGCAGCAGGCGTGCTCGCCATGTCCGATCGCGCATTCCTGGCGGAAGTGGACAAGCGAATGGGCGACCTGCTCGGCGAGGTCAGCCTCAATTCCAGGCGTTCGTCCTATCCGCTCAGTTTTCAGCACACGGCCAGGATGACGGGCGAGCGATTGGTGCTGGTTGGCGACAGCGCGCACGGCATGCATCCCATCGCGGGCCAAGGTCTCAACCTGGGCCTGCGTGACGTCGGTGCGCTGGTCGAGGTGCTCGACGAAGCGCGGCGGCTGGGGCTCGATCTCGGCGATGCGCAGATGCTCAAGCGCTATGAAGACTGGCGCGCGCTCGATTCACTGATGGTGATGGGCGCTACCGACGGGCTGACCCGGCTGTTCGGCGTGCCCGGCAAGATCGCCTCCGCGATCCGCCGCCTCGGCATGGCCGGCGTCCAGCGCAGCGGCCTGCTCAAGCAGTTCTTCATGGATGAAGCGCGCGGCATGTCGGGCGACTTGCCGGACATGCTGCGGGCCTGAGGCTCCGCTACTGCCTACTCCGTATCGGCCGGGCCAAGCTGGTCGATCGTATTGCCAGCCCCGTCGCGCAGCCGTCGCGGTTCCAGCACCGCTGCCGTCTCGACCAGATCAATCGCGCGCATCGCATCGCCGTAACGCTCAGCATCGGCAATCCACGCTTCTGCCTTGTCGGCGCCCGGGAGATTGCGGACTTCCGCGATAGCAGCGTCAACCCGGCCCGATTCAAGGAACTGGCGCGCCCGATCCAGCCGCCTCTCGGGCTGCGGCGAAGGAGTGCTCTCGCGACGGATCACAAACAATTGGCCGATCTCTCGCTGGATATCAGCCCAGGAATCGACGGTGTCGTTCTGGCTGATCTCCGGGCCCAGCCCTTCGAGCCGCGCCAGCAACTGGTCGAGCGTGACCGGCTGGCGCGAGAAGTTGATGATGGTTCGCACCGCATTGGGCAGCGCGTCACCGAACCGCAGCCGCAATTGATCCGCGAGGTATCCGAGTTCCGCGCCGCGTTCGACCGCGCGCCGCGTGGCAAAGGCGATCAGTAAGCCTTCGGCGCGCGCGGCATTGCCCGCAGCCGCCTGGGCCTGGAGGTCGAGCCGGGCGAGGCGTTGCTCGGCCGCGGCCAGGCGCTGATCCAGCCCGCCCTGCTGTTCGGCCACTCGCTCTACCGCCTCGGCAGCTTCCGCTACCTGGGCCGCTTCGCTGGCCGAAGGTGTCGGCGTCGGCGAGGATTCATCTCCCGGTGCATCGCTCGCGACACCCGAAGTCGGTGCAGCGATCGCGACCGGTTCTTCCGTATCGCCCGAACGCCAAGCGAAATACCCGACGATTGCCCCGCCGAGCAGGAACGACGCCACGGCCGCACCGATAATCGGCTGCATCGAAGGACTTTTGCGGCGACTGCCGAATCTCGATTCCATTACAATCCGTTCTACGACCCCATCAGCGCGCCCTCTCCCGACACGCCATGTAACAGGATTAATGGCACATCTCGCGAGCCAAAGCCAAGAGTGCTGTCTCGCGCGGATTAACCGCGCTACGCGCCTCCGCCCAACCATGACCCGTAGCCGCCAGTATTCGCGGACCCATGGCTGCCAGGGCGATCATCTCGCGCGCCAACCCAAGACGGTCGCATTCCGCCGCAAAATGCGCTGCCGAACCGGCAGAGTGCAATAGAACGAGAGACTTATCCGCCAATTCTCTCGCGAATTCTCGCGGCATGGGGAGTTCGAGCGTACGATAGACGACTTGCTCGGAAATGCTCACTCCGGGAGGCGGATTCAGCGCGACATTGCGTTCACCCGTTAGTCGCAACAGGTGTCGCGGCGAGTCCGGCAATGCATCGAGAAGGGACTGCAGCCCGCCCTCGCCGATCTTTTCCACGGCAAAACCGTGAACCTGCGCCATGTCCGCGGTGATCTTGCCAACGGCTAGAACCGGCAAATCGACCAGTTTTCGGAGTTGTGGGCCGGCGAAGCGAAAGGCATTCGCGCTACCCACCAGCAGTCCGTCGAACGAGGTTTCAGCGGGACAATGCCATTCGACAGGCTCCACGTGCGAAAGCGAATAGCCTGAGATTTGAAGACCCAGCGCTTCTCCAGTCTCGATCGTTGCGCTGAGCCCTGGTTCCGGCCGGATCGCGAAGACGCGGGTCATGCCTTGGTCAGTCCGAACACCGGTTTCATCCCCTCGGTCAGCTCGCCGAGCAAATCCTCTCCGAGCTTCATGACCCAGTCGATGGCATCGGCAGCGCCCGCTCCCGCCCGTTCGATTCTCTGGCTCCCGTCAGGGCTGTAGAGCGCGCAGCGGAGTGTCAGCGTCTCATCTTCGAGTGTACTCAGCATTGCCACCGGGCTGCGGCAATCGCCGCCAAGGCTCGCCAGCAGCCTTCGCTCAGCCAAGACTGCGCAGTGACTTGGCCTGTCGTCGATCGCACCGATCAGTCCGCGGGCACGCTCGTCATCGGTGCGACACTCGATCCCGATTGCCCCCTGTTGCGGCGCAGGGAGCCAATCGCCGGGATCAAGCCGCGTGCCGACCCCGCTTTCACCCAGTCGCAACAGGCCGGCCGCCGCCAGCAGCGTGACATCGGCTTCGCCCGCCGCCAGCTTGGAAATCCGGGTTGCTACATTCCCGCGGAAGTTGACGACCTCGCAATCGGGGCGGGCATTGAGCAACTGAGCCGCACGCCGGGGTGCGCTGGTGCCGATCCGGCTGCCAGGAGGTATCTCGCGGATGCTCGCGGCCCCCACCAGCACATCGGCGACGTCCGCGCGCGGCAAGATCGCGGCAATCGACAGCTCATCGGGTCGGAGCGTCTCGACGTCCTTCATCGAGTGGACCGCGCCGTCGATCCGGCCTTCCGCAAGCCATTCGTCGAGCTCCTTGGTCCACAGCGCCTTACCACCGATTTCGGCCAGGGGCCGGTCGCGGATTTTATCACCGCTGGCGAGGACCGGCACGAGTTCGACGCGGTCTTCATCCCAGCCATGCGCTGCGCACAGGCGGGCACGCGCCTCGTAAGCTTGCGCCATGGCAAGGGGGGAGCGCCGTGTGCCGAGGCGCAGATACGGTTCGGGAGAAACAGGATCGGGCATGGATGCGCTTGCCCTAGCTCCGCAATTCCTTAAGGGAAAGCGCCATGAGCACTAACCCCCGGATCGTCCTGGGCATCGAATCCAGTTGCGACGAAACCGCCGTGGCGCTGGTCGATACCGACCGGCGGATCGTGGCGCAGCGGATCGCCTCGCAAGAGGCCGAGCATGCGCCCTATGGCGGGGTTGTGCCTGAAATCGCCGCCCGCGCGCATGCCGAACGGCTCGCGCCGATGATCGAGGCGGTGCTGGACGATGCCGGAGTCGGGCTGGCGGATTGCGCCGCGATCGCCGCGACGGCAGGGCCGGGCCTGATCGGCGGCGTGATGGTCGGGCTGGTGAGCGCCAAGGCGCTGGCGATGGCCTCGGGCACGCCGTTGCTGGCCATCAATCACCTCGAAGGTCACGCGCTGAGCCCGCGGCTCGCCGATCCCGGCCTCGATTTCCCCTATCTGTTGCTACTGGTCTCAGGCGGGCACTGCCAGATTCTGAGCGTTGAGGGTGTCGGTCGATACCGGCGACTGGCGACGACGATCGACGATGCGCTGGGCGAAGCCTTTGACAAGACCGCGAAGATCCTCGGTCTCGGCTACCCAGGCGGCCCGGCGGTCGAAAAGCTGGCGCTCGAAGGCCAAGCCGATGCCGTCTCGCTCCCCCGCCCTATGCTGGGATCGAAAGAGCCGCATTTCTCCTTTGCCGGGCTCAAGAGCGCGGTTCTGCGGGCGCATGAAAGCGGCGAGCATGCGGCGGCAGACATCGCGGCGAGCTTCCAGCAGGCGGCGATCGCCTGCCTCATCGACCGGCTTGACCATGCGCTCGAACAGATCGATGCGCCCCCCAACCTCGTGGTTGCGGGGGGCGTGGCGGCGAACCAGGCCGTGCGCGGCGCGCTTGAGGCCTTCGCGGGCGAGCGAGGCATGGGGTTTTCGGCGCCGCCCATGGCGCTGTGCACCGACAATGCAGCGATGATCGCCTGGGCGGGCTGCGAGCGATTGCCGCTCGGCGAGTTCGCCCCGCTCGATATCGCGGCAAGGCCGCGTTGGCCGCTCGATCCCGAGGCGGAGCCGGTACGCGGCGCAGGAGTGAAAGCATGAGTGAAGGTAGGCAGGATCGGGTTGGAGTGATCGGCGCGGGCGCATGGGGGACGGCACTCGCCCAGATGCTTGCCAGCGACGGCCGCGAAGTGCTGCTCTGGGCGCTCGAAGCCGAACTGGTCGACGAGATCAACCGGCAGCATTCGAATTCGCTCTACCTTCCCTCGGCAAGCCTGTCCGAGAATATCCGTGCGACCAACGATCTCGGCGAATTCGCCAACATCGACACCGTGCTGGCCGTCACTCCGGCCCAGCACCTAGGCTCGGTCCTGGCGGGGCTCGGTCGTGCGCCGAAGGACCTCGTGCTGTGCAGCAAGGGGATCGAGGCCACCAGCGGGCGTCTGATGAATGAAGTCGCGCGCGACGCCCAGCCGAACAGCGATGTTGCCGTGCTCTCCGGCCCGACCTTCGCACATGAAGTCGCAGCAGGCCTGCCGACCGCGGTGACCCTCGCGTGCAGTGGCGGCGAAGCGCAATGGGCTCGGCTGTCGCCCGCCATCGCCCGGCCGACTTTCCGGCCCTACTATTCTGACGACGTGGCGGGGGCCGAGATTGGCGGTTCGATCAAGAACGTACTCGCCATCGCCTGCGGCGTGGTCGAGGGATTGCGCCTGGGCCAGAACGCCCGCGCCGCCCTGATCGCGCGCGGCTATGCCGAGATGCTGCGGTTCGGCGATGCGATGGGCGCACGGGCGGAAACGCTCGCGGGGCTGTGCGGCCTGGGCGACCTTGTGCTGACCTGCTCTTCGACCTCGAGCCGCAATTTCTCGCTCGGTAAGGCGCTGGGCGAAGGCAGCGATGCCAAGGCACTGATGGCCGATCGCCGTACGGTGGCCGAAGGGGCGCACACCGCCCCCGTACTCAAGCGTCTGGCCGAGGAGAAGCGGATTGCTATGCCGATTGTCGATGCGGTCAACGCCATCCTCGATGGCTCCGATCCGGCCCATGTCGTCGTCAGCCTGCTGTCCCGCCCGCTCACTGCCGAGCAAGGCGCGCCTGCGTGAACTCCGACCGATCCGCCCAGTCCGGGCCCGCTGACGGGAAGGACGATATCCAGGCGCTGGCCAAGGGTGGACGGACGAATTTCTTCGGATTCCTGCTGCGGCTCGCGGCAAGGTTGCCCTTCCTGTTCATTGCCGGCCGTCTCTACGGCGCCGATGCGCTGGGTCGTTTCGCCTCGGCGCTGGTGGTCATCGAACTGACCGCGCTAATCTGCTCGATGGGAGAAAAGCGCGGCCTCGCCCAGCGGCTGACCGAGGGCGAAGGTGAGCAGTCGAATCTGGTTTTCGACGGGCTGCTGCTCGCCCTGCTGTTCTCTACTGCGGTTGCCGCAATCCTGTGGTTGTTCCCGGCCCCGATGTTCCCCAACGGGATGAACGGACCGCTGGACAAATGGCTGGTAATCGCGATCCCCGGTTATGCCCTGACCGAGATCCTGCTCGCGGCACAGGCTTATCGCTACGACATCGCCACCACCGTCCGCGCTCGCGCGGTCGTCGAGCCGTGGACGATTTCGATCATGGCGGGCGTGTTCTACTATACCGCCTACCGCGATTCAGGGCTGGCGCTGGCCTATATCTGTTCGATTTTCGCCGGATTTGCGGCGGCGGCCTGGCCTTTCTTGCGCAGCTACGGACTGCCCAAGGGCTGGCGTCCACACCCGATCGCCATGAGCAAGATGACCGCGCGCGCCATGCCGCTCGCGATAGCCGATACGGTGGAGTGGGGGACGCGGCGGCTCGACATCTTCATCCTCGGCTTCTTTGCAGTGCCTGCCGCTGTCGGTGTCTATTACGTCGCGCAGCAGGTCGCGAGCCTGCCGCAGAAGCTCAAGACCAGCTTCGAGCCGATCCTTGGCCCTGTCATCACCCGCAACCTCAAGGAAAAGAACTACTCCGCGATTGCCGCGCAGGTCCGCCAGGTCGGGTTCTGGATTATCGCCGCGCAGGCCGGGATCGCCCTTGCGCTGGGCGTACCGGGCGAAGCGGTGATGGGGCTCGTCGGTCCGAACTTCGTCGGCGGTACCGGAGCGCTCGCCTTCCTGCTGATGGCGGAAGTCGTGGCGGCGACCGCGGTCGTATCGGAGGCGGCGCTGGTCTATGTCGCGCGCAAGCGCAACCTCGCCATATCGCTGGGCACGATTGCCCTGCAGGCCGGGTTGACGATCGGTGCGATGTATCTGGTCGAGCATCTCGGCTATGGCGAACCGTTCAAGGCCGCGGGCGCAGCAATCGCGCTGATGCTGGCGCTGGGCACGGCGAGCCTGGTTAAGGCATGGCTGCTCAGTCGCATTCTCAAGGCACCGGTAAACAATTGGCGCTGGGCGCTGGTCTGGGCCACCGGGCCTGCCGTGGTGGTCGGATTCCTTGCCACGCTGCTGCCGGAATGGATGGAACTGATCTTCGGCATCCCGGCGATACTCGCGACCTATGGCTTCGTGATCTGGCATCGCGGTTTCGGCCCGGAAGACCGTGTCCTGTTCCGTCGCAACATCAGCGGCGGCAGCGATGAAAGTGCTGCGCCGCAGACCTGACGATTCGTCGCAAGCAGGGAACGTTCAGTCGCCGTTCAGCGCCCGAGGCGGAGCTTGGCCTTGTCGCGGGACTGGCTCAGATTCCCCCATAACCGTGCTGGTTCCGCGACAAATGATAATACGTAATATCATGACAAATCACGGGATGAGGAGGTACATTGTGGGACTGAACTTCGGAATACCCGCCACAGAGCACAGCCGCAGCTTGAAATCCGGCACCATCGCAATCTCGCTCGCCGCATTGCTGCTCGCTTCCTGTGCCAGCCAACAGGGCGAGCAGATCGTCGTGACAGGCAGCAGGGTCGATGAGAAGGCCGCCGGACAGAACGCTCCTCCGCCGCCCCCTCCCCCGCCACCTCCGCCTCCGTCATCGCCCTCCTATGCCTCCGTCGCGAACGAAGCCGTCGCCGATGCCGCGATGGGTCGCCACAGCTATGTTCCGCCAGTCATCGTTCCTGGTGAACCCAATCGCGAACGCTACGACGGCGAAGAAGTATCCCCGGTAAAGCTCGCCCAGGTCGAGCCGGTCTCGACCTTCTCGGTCGACGTCGACACGGGCGCCTATGCCAATACGCGTCGCTTCCTGACCCAGGGTCAGCTCCCGCCGCGCCATGCCGTGCGCACCGAGGAGATGATCAACTACTTCCGCTACGACTATCCCGCGCCGGAGGATCGCTCGCAGCCCTTCACGGTAACGACCGACGTCGCCAAGACGCCGTGGAATGCGAATACCTATCTGATGCGGATCGGCCTGCGCGGCTATGACATCGCCCACAGCGAGCGTCTCCCAGCGAACCTCGTGTTCCTGATGGACGTCTCGGGCTCGATGAACAGCCCCGACAAGCTGCCGCTGGTCAAGACTGCGCTGGCAGGACTAGCCAACGAGCTCTCGCCCAAGGACAAGGTTTCGATCGTCGTTTACGCCGGTGCGGCCGGGCTCGTGCTCGAGCCGACCAGCGACGCGCGCAAGATCAAGGCCGCACTCGACAGCCTCCAGGCAGGCGGCTCAACCGCGGGTGGGGCGGGCCTGCAACTCGCCTACAACATTGCCGAAGACAATTTCATCAAGGGCGGCGTCAATCGCGTGCTGCTCGCCACCGATGGCGATTTCAACGTCGGCATTTCCGATCGCGACGCGCTGGTCGAATTGATCGAGAAGAAGCGCGACAGCGGGATCACGCTGACCACGCTGGGCTTCGGAACCGGCAATTACAACGAAGCGATGATGGAACAGATCGCTGATCACGGTAATGGCAATTACGCCTACATCGACAGTGCGCTCGAAGCCCAGAAGGTGCTGGGCGACGAGATGAACTCGACGCTGTTCACGATCGCCCAGGATGTGAAGATCCAGGTCGAATTCAACCCGGCCGTCGTTTCCCAGTATCGCCTGGTCGGCTACGAGAACCGCGCGCTGCGCGAAGAGGATTTCGACAACGACAAGGTTGATGCGGGCGAGATCGGCGCCGGGCACCAGGTGACTGCGATCTACGAAATCGTGCCAGCCGGGACCAAGGGCTGGATCTCGCCGCGCCGCTATGAGGACAAGCCCTCGGGCGCAGCCACCAGCCGCATGGCGGAGGCCGCGCATGTGAAGCTCCGCTACAAGCTGCCGGGCGGATCGACCTCCAAGCTGATCGACTATGTCGTGCCGCGCAGCGCATTGCTCAACGCACGGCAACCGAGCGGCGACTTTGCCTTCGCCACTTCGGTCGCGGCTTTCGGCCAGCTCCTGCGCGGAGACGAGTTGATGATGAACTTCGGATTCGACGACATCGACCGGCTGGCAGGCAGCCAGCGCAATTACTGGCGCCAGGAGTTCCTGCGCCTCAACGATGTCGCGCGCAGCATGAAGGGCGAACGCAGCGGCGGGTAAGCGGTAACAATACCCTTCCCGTATGGCCGTGCTCTGGCTAGGGCACGGCCATGCCTGTTCGTCCAACCCTTGCCATAATCGCGGGTGCAGTAATCAGCGGCGCGATCGCGCTTACTGGAGCGCGCAACACCGATGCGGCGATGGCCGAGCGATTGACCGATGAGGCCGCGGCCGCAATCGCGGAGGTGGGTGGATCGAGAGTTTCGGCCAGTTTCACCAATGAACTCGGCTGGCCGACCCGGCATCCATTGCTCTCGGGCGGCGAGCCGCTCGACGAAGGGACGCGTGACCGCATCGCGAAGGCGGTTGCCGCGATACCCGGTGTCGGCGGAATCAGCTGGTCCGATGGCACGGTGATGGCAGAAGCGGGCGTGGTCCCGCTGTCCCCGCTCCATTGCCAGGATGACGTCAACGCGCTGCTCCGCGCACGCACAATCCGGTTCGAAGAAGGTTCGAGCGGGATCGATCCAGCCAGCCGCGAATTGCTCGATGAAGTCGCGGCGGCGCTGCGTCCGTGTCTCGGCAGCATTATTTCGATCACCGGCCACACCGATGCTTCGGGGCCCGAGCCGGGGAACATCGAATTGTCGCGTGAACGAGCCCGCGCAGTGCAATCGGCCTTGATCGCGCGCGGTATCCCTGCTGACGGCTTGCGCGCCAGCGGGATCGGATCGAAAGAACCGGTGGAAGGCTTGCAGCCAGATGACCCCGCCAACCGCCGGATCGAATTCGCTGTGGTAGCAACCACCCCCCTGCAACCCACGCCGGTCGATACGCCCGGCCCGCGCTGAAGAAGAAGCGGAAGGAAACCGATGCCGATCTGGGCCGAAGTTCTTGTTCTGACGCTGGCTGCCTATGCGCTGGGCATCGGCATCGGCTGGCTGTTATGGGGCCGCGGAGCCCCGAACGAGGAGTAATTCGCTCATGCCCGAGTTGATCGAAGCCTACTGGCCCTTTCTGCTTGTCGCGCTGGCCATCGGGATCGCGGTGGCGTGGTTCGTGTTCGTTTCGACCCGCCGCGCATCGGTGGCGCTCGAGCGCAAGGACGTGCTCGACGAAGGTGCGGAGCGCGCGGCCCGCAATGAAGCGCTCATCAACGCGCCAGCGGCGTCCGCGAACCTTTCCAGCGCCGCCAATACGCAGGAAGTCGCGCATGCCAGTGCCACTGCCGACGCCGAAGCGGGGGCGCAGGTCGTCCCGACCGCCGCAACGGGCGACGACCTGACCCGGATCAAGGGGCTCGGCCCCAAGCTCGCCGCGCTGCTCAACACGCTGGGCGTTTCGACCTACGCGCAGATCGCGGCCTGGGACGATGCCGAGATCGACCGGATCGACGCGCAGCTCGGTCGCTTCGAAGGGCGCATCCGGCGAGACAGCTGGGTCGAACAGGCCAAGCTGCTGGCAGCAGGTGACGAGAGCGGCTTCACTGCGAAATTCGGCCAAAACGGATAAAAGTTGGGAACCTTCTCACCCCTTGCCGGTTTCCACCTGATTGGTGGAACATAATGGAGGGGACCGGCCATGACCCAGCCGAAGATCCTGGTAGCTGAAGACGAGTTCATCATCGCGTTCGATCTGTGCGACACGGTCGAAGAAGCAGGCTTCGATGTGGAAGGTCCCCATACCGGAATTTCCTCGGCCATGCTGGCCTATCAGAAAGAGAAACCCGATCTCGCCATCCTCGACGTCGAGCTTGACGATGGCAATGTGTTCCCCCTCGCGCAGAAGCTAATCGAGGAAGACATCCCGGTGATCTTCCACTCGGGCCAGTTCTCGAGCGACGAGGTCAAGAAGCGTTTCCCGCATGCGCACACGCTGAGCAAACCCTGCCCCCCTTCTGTGATGTTAAAAACAGTCAACAAGGCACTCGCCGCGCACTGAACGTGGCGGGCCCCGAGCCCTTCGGTCTTTCAACTTCCGGCACCATTCTCTATCGCGTGAGACGCAGCGCGCACGCAGCGCGCGTGAGAGGATCGCCGCATGCCCAAAACCTCGCCCACCCCCTGGCTCGCTGGCCTGGCGCTGGCTTTTGCTCCCGCTGGTACACTCGCCCAGGAGGATGCGCCCCCTGCCGCTGCCGAGCGCCCGCACTTCAGCGAAAGCATTGGCCAGGGTGGCAGGCCGATTGGCGCCGCGTGGTCGCGCAGCCCGGTCCATGCCGAGCACGGCATGGCAGCGACCGCGCATCCGCTCGCAACTCAGGTCGCGCTCGACGTACTCAAGAGTGGCGGCAACGCCGTCGACGCCGCCATCGCCGCGAATGCCGCGCTCGGGTTGATGGAGCCGACCGGCAACGGGATCGGCGGCGATCTGTTCGCAATAATTCTCGACCCTAGGACTGGCAGGCTGCACGGCATCAACGGTTCCGGCCGCAGCCCGAAAGGCCAGACGCTCGATCAGCTCATGGCAAAGCTGAACGGGGCCGATGCCCTGCCCCCTTCCGGTGCGCTTCCGGTCACGATGCCCGGAACCGTCGACGCGTGGTTTGCCATGCACGAACGGTTCGGATCGAAGCCGATGAGCGAGATTCTCGCGCCCACGGTCACATATGCCCGCGAAGGGCATCCGGTCGCGCCGATCATCGCAAGCTATTTCGCGCGGTCGGTTCCGCGTTTCGAACAGTGGGCGCGAGACCACGGTCTCGACTGGTCCAATGCCAAAGAGACGTGGTTCGCGGCGGGACCGCCCCAGGCGGGCGCGATCTTCAAGAACCCCGACCTTGCCGAAACGCTCGAGACGATCGGGCGCGACGGCCGCGACGCCTTCTACCGCGGCCCCTTGGCGCAGGTGATGGTCGATTACCTCCGGCGGCAGGGCAGTGCCTACACGCTGGAAGATTTCGCCAGCCACAAGAGCGACTGGATCGAGCCGACCTGTGTGACCTATCGCGACGGCTACGAATTGTGCGAACTGCCGCCCAACGGCCAGGGCTTTGCGGCGCTGCAGATGGTCAACATCCTCAAACACGTGGACCTGCGCCAGTGGGAGCGCGGCTCGCCCGAAGTGCTGCACTACATCACCGAGGCCAAGCGGCTCGCCTATGCCGACGTCGCGCGTTACTACGCCGATCCGGAGTTCTCACCCTTCCCGGTCGAGTTGCTGAGCGAATCCTATGGTGCCGCCCGCTTTGCCCTGATCGATCCCGCGCGCGCCACCCCCGAATTCCAGCCCGGCGAGATCGAAGTCGAACCCAGGCTGGAGGGTGAAGGCGACACCACCTACATGACCGTCGCCGACAAGGACGGGATGATGGTGAGCCTGATCCAGTCGAACTATCGCGGCATGGGCAGCGGCCTTACGCCAGACGGCCTCGGCTTCATGTTCCAGAACCGCGGCGAACTCTTCAGCCTCGATCCCGACCATCCCAACGCCTACGAGCCGGGAAAACGACCATTCCAGACCATCATCCCCGCCTTCGTGAAAAAGGATGGCAAGCCGTGGATGAGTTTCGGCCTGATGGGCGGCGGCATGCAGCCGCAGGGCCATGTCCAGATCCTGATCAATATCGTCGATTATGGCATGGACCTGCAGGAGGCAGGCGATGCTGCGCGGCTCAACCACGATGGCGGTCGCCAGCCGACCGAACCCCTGACCGGGCCGTCGGCCGATCCCCTCGGGACCCTTCATGTCGAGCCAGGCATTTCCGAGGCAACCATCGCCCGGCTTCGGGCAATGGGCCACAAGGTCGAGGTGGTGGAGGATGGCATCATGTTCGGCGGCTACCAGGCGATCGCCCGCGATGCGCAAAGCGGCGTCTACACCGGCGCCACCGAAATGCGGAAGGACGGGCAGGCAAGCGGCTATTGATTTGCAGGCCGCACACTGCTCTTGCTCCGCGCGGCCCAAGCTGCGAAAGGGGCCGCGAATTTAGTTACAGGAGAAACCAGTGGCCGGAATGGTCCCCTTCAACTGGGAAGATCCCTTCGATCTCGAAAGCCAGCTGACCGAAGAAGAGCGGATGATCCGCGATGCGGCGCATGGCTTTGCCCAGGACGAGCTGCAACCCCGAATTATCAAGGCCTTCGCCGACGAGATCGACGCGCCTGAGCTGTTCCCGTTGATGGGCCAGGCCGGCTTGCTCGGTGCGACCGTGCCCGAGGAATATGGCGGTGCCGGCGCCTCCTACGTCGCCTATGGCCTGATTGCGCGCGAGATCGAGCGGGTCGATTCGGGCTATCGCTCGATGGCTTCGGTCCAGTCATCGCTCGTGATGTATCCGATCCATGCCTATGGCTCGGAGGAGCAGCGCCGCAAGTACCTCCCCGGTCTCGCCTCGGGCGAACTGATCGGCTGCTTCGGCCTGACCGAACCCGATGCCGGTTCCGATCCGGGCGCGATGAAGACCTACGCCAAGCAGGATGGCGACGGTTATTCGATCTCGGGTTCCAAGACCTGGATTTCGAATGCGCCATTCGCAGACGTGTTTGTCGTCTGGGCGAAGAGCGAGGCACACGGCGGCGCGATCCGCGGCTTCGTCCTCGAGAAGGGCATGGCCGGACTTTCCGCCCCGAAGATCGAGGGCAAGATTTCGCTGCGCGCTTCGACCACCGGCATGATCGTGATGGACGAGGTCAAGGTCGGCGCCGATGCGCTGTTGCCCGAAGTGCAGGGCCTGAAGGGTCCGTTCGGCTGTCTCAACCGTGCGCGCTACGGCATCAGCTGGGGCGCATTGGGTGCAGCGGAATTCTGCATGCACGCCGCGCGCCAATATGGGCTCGACCGCAAGCAGTTCGGCGTGCCGCTTGCCAGCAAGCAGATCTACCAACTCAAGCTCGCCAACATGCTGACCGACATCGCGCTCGGCCTGCAGGGCTCGCTGCGGGTCGGCCGATTGATGGACGAGGGTCGCTTTGCGCCCGACATGATCAGCGTGGTCAAGCGCAACAATGTCGGCAAGGCGCTCGAAATCGCGCGCCACGCCCGCGACATGCACGGCGGCAACGGCATCAGCGAGGAATACCAGGTCATCCGGCACATGGTGAACCTCGAGACGGTCAACACCTACGAGGGTACGCATGACGTCCATGCCCTGATCCTCGGCCGCGGTATCACGGGCATCCCGGCGTTTTGATGCAGGGCGGAGCGCGCATGCTGTCCTACGCTGCCACCTTGTGGCAGGAAGCGGCGATGCGCTCTCCGGTTTCCCGCGATGCAGGCCGTTTCCAATGGCGCCGTGCGACCCGCGTGAGGGCGCCCTTTTTTGGCGCCATGAACCGTGTTCCAAGTGTTCCATCCAGTAGGATTTCGGCACAATGAAGCTCTACGGATATTATCGCAGTTCGACCTCCTACCGCCTGCGCATCGCGCTGGAACTAAAGGGGATCGCGTTCGAGAATATCCCGGTTAACCTGCTCCAATCCGAACAGAAGGGTGCGGCCTATACGAGCCGCAACCCCTTCGGCTCGGTGCCGATGCTGGAAGCCGACGGGCGCGACCGCGCGCAATCGATGGCGCTGATCGAATGGCTCGACGAGGCCCATCCTGAGCGCCCGCTCCTGCCCGCAGATCTGGAAGATCGCTACACCGCGCGCGAACTGGCCTATGCCATTGCGACCGAGCTGCATGCGCCACTTAACCTGCCGGTGCTCAAATATCTGAAGAACCCGCTCGGTCATTCGCAGGATGAGATCGACACCTGGTATCGCCACTGGCTCGCCCGCACGCTCGGACCTGTCGAACAGCGCCTGGCACAGCTGGGCACCGGCGATTTCCTGTTCGACCGCCCCGGCTTTTTCGAGGTCGTGCTGCTGCCGCAGGTCTACAACGCGCGCCGCTTCAGTTTCGACTTCGGCGACAAGCCGCATATCGAGCGGATCGAAGCCGCTTGCCTCGCGCTGCCGGAATTCCAGCGCGCGCACCCTGACAATCAACCGGATAATCCAGAGAGGTCTCAATGAAACTCGCCACGCTCAAGGACGGCACTCGCGACGGAAAGCTGGTCGTCGTCTCGAAGGACCTCACCCGCTACTGCGCCGCCGACAACATCGCGCCGACGCTGCAGGCGGCGCTCGACAATTGGGAAGAGGTTGCGCCCAAGCTTGAAGTGCTTGCCATGGATGTGGAGCATGAAGCGGTGCCGTGCGAGCGCTTTCACGAGCGGGAGGCGCATTCGCCCCTGCCCCGCGCCTATCAATGGGCCGATGGCAGCGCCTACATCAATCACGTCGAACTGGTGCGCAAAGCGCGCGACGCCGAGGTGCCCGAGAGCTTCTATCACGATCCGCTGATGTATCAGGGCGGCAGCGACAGCTTCCTCGCTCCGCGCGAGGACATCCCGCTGGGTGACGTCGCCTGGGGCTGCGACATGGAAGGCGAAATTGCGGTCATCACCGACGACGTGCCAATGGGTGTTTCGGCGGAAGATGCCGCCGGTCACATCAAGCTGGTCATGCTGGTCAATGACGTATCGCTGCGCGGCCTGATCCCGGGCGAACTCGCCAAGGGGTTCGGCTTCTTCCAGTCAAAGCCGGCGAGCGCCTTCTCGCCCGTCGCGGTGACGCCTGACGAGCTGGGCGATGCGTGGAAGGACAGCCTGATCCACCTGCCGCTGATGGTCGATTACAATGGCGCAGCGTTCGGCCGCGCAGAGGTCGGCGTCGATGCGACCTTCAACATGGCGCAGCTCGTCGCCCATGCGGCCAAGACCCGCAAGCTCGCCGCGGGCACGATCATCGGCTCGGGCACGATCAGCAACAAGGGCGAAGATGGCGGACCGGGCAAGCCGGTCAGCGAAGGTGGCCTTGGCTATTCCTGCATCGCGGAGATCCGCATGATCGAGACGATCTACGAGGGCTCGCCCAAGACCCGCTTCATGCGCCCAGGCGATACGGTGCGCGTCGAGATGCGCGACAAGGCGAACCATTCGATCTTCGGCGCGATCGAGCAGAAGGTGGTCGAAGCCTGACCGGCTAGAGTTCGCGCATCCAGAACTGCAGGGGCTTGGGCGTTTCGGCATCCTCGCCATGGTCCTGCCAGGCGATCTGGCAGGTGAGGCCTTCGACTTTCTCGTAACTCCGCCCGCGCCAGAAGGCATCGAGCGGACGGTAGCCTTGAGGTTTCGCCGGGTGGTCTTGGGGCCGGATAACTCCGGCAAACATCGAGAACTTCGCCTCGCTTGCCCGCGCATGCGCCTCGCGATGGTCGAAGAAGGCATGCCCCAGTCCGCGACCGCGATACTCGGGCAGGAGGACGCTCTCGCCGAAGTAGAAGATCTCTTCAGGATCCAGGCCATAGGCCGCGACCGGCTCGCGGATTTCGGATTCCTGCGCGACGAGCGGTGATGCGGTCGATGCGCCGACGATCTGATCGCGCTCACAGGCCGTGACCAGCACGGCATCCGGGGCGGCGGCGAAGGCGCGGAGATAGTCTTCCTCATAAGCGAGATCGCCGGAATAGAGGTATGGCCACTCAGCAAAGACCGCGATCCGCAAGCGGGCAAGCGCCGGGATGGCGTGTTCGATTGCCGCTCCGGTCAATACTTCGAGCTTCAAGCCTTGAGCCTCGCCGCATGCCAGGCGACATGCTCGGCCATGAAGGTCGAGATGAAATAATAGGAGTGGTCGTAGCCTTCCTGCATGCGGATTTCGGCGTCGATCCCGGCGTTCTCGCAAGCCTCGGCAAAGCGATGCGTTTGTAGCTGGTCGTCGAGGAAATTGTCAGCCGTGCCTTGGTCGACGAGGATGTGATCGTGCCTGGCACCATCCTCGATCAATGCGCAGGCGTCATATTCGCGCCAGGCCGTGCGGTCCTCTCCGAGATATCGGCCCAAAGCCTTTTTGCCCCACGGCACCTGGCTGGGCGCGACGATCGGGCTGAAGGCGCTGATGGAGCGGAAGCGTTCGGGGTTGCGGAGGCCGACCGTCAGCGCACCATGTCCGCCCATCGAATGGCCGGTGATCCCTTGCCGCTCCATATCGACCGGGAAATTGGCGGCAATTACTTCCGGCAGTTCGCGCTCGATGTAGCTGCGCATCCGGTAATGCTTGCGCCACGGCTCGCGGGTCGCATCGACATAAAAGCCCGCGCCTTTGCCAAAATCGTATTCATCCGCCGCGTCGGGCACGTCATCGCCGCGCGGCGAAGTATCGGGCGCAACGAATATCACGCTATGTTCGGCGCAGGCGGCGCGAAACTCGCCCTTCTCGGTCACGTTCGCATGAGTACAGGTGAGGCCCGAGAGATACCACAACACCGGCAGCTTAGCGCCGCTCGCGCGGTCGGGGACGAAGACCGAGAAAGTCATGTCCGTCCCGGTCTCTTCGGACGCATGCGAATAGACGCCCTGCACCCCGCCGAAGGCCTTGTTTTCGCTGACAGTCTCGAGCGCCATCATGCCTCCTTCTTGGGTATTGCGGCCACGACCGGCTCGTGCCCCCAGTGGCGGGTCAACCGCAGGATGTGTTCGCCCGGCAACCCCACCGTGGCAGTGTTGCGCAGCGGATGGACATTGACGCGATCCGCTTCAGACAGGGCCTGGTCCAGAACCAGCGTGATGGCACCGGGCGCCGCATTGATCATCGCCAGCGGCGTGACCGACCCCGGCTCGATCCTGATCAGGCGTATCATATCTTCCGCCTTGCCAAAGCTCACCCGCTTGCAACCGATCGCATGCGGCAAGGCCTTGAGGTCGACCGGATCGTCGGAAGGAACCGTTACCAGCAAAAAATCACCAGCAGCGTCCTTCAGGAACAGGTTCTTGGTGTGCTCGCCAGGTATGCCCGCCTTGATCCCACGACTTTCCTCGACCGTGAACACGGCCTCATGTTCGTGGTTTTCGTAGGCGATCCGCAACGCGTCCAGATCGGACCAAAGCTTTTCTTCACCTTCCATGCGTCAAATCTCGACAGCGACAGTCGCTGTCGCCGGATCGCCGGTATTCGGCATCTCCTTCGGGTCGATCAGCAACAGTTTGACCTCACCCTTGCGCGCGCAAGGGCGATGCTCGGTCGCGCGCGGAACGACGATCAACTCGCCCTCCCCCAGAACTTCGGTCCGGTCGCGAAACTCCATCTCGAGTTCGCCTGCGAGCACCAGGAACAGTTCGTCCGTATCCTCGTGGCTGTGCCAGAGGAACTCGCCCTCGACCTTCACCAATCGCACTTCATTGTCGTTATAGCGCGCGACGATGCGCGGCGCCCAATGATCCTCGAAGCGGGACAGCTTCTCCGCAAGATTGATCTTCGTCGCCATCAAAAGACGACCACGCCGCGGATGCTCTCGCCCGCATGCATCAGGTCGAAGCCCTTGTTGATCTCCTCGAGGCTGAGCACGTGGGTGATCATCGGGTCGATCTGGATCTTGCCGTCCATGTACCAGTCGACGATCTTGGGCACGTCGGTGCGGCCCTTTGCCCCGCCGAAGGCCGTGCCGCGCCAGTTGCGACCCGTGACGAGTTGGAACGGGCGAGTGGCGATTTCCTTGCCCGCCTCGGCAACGCCGATGATGACGCTGGTGCCCCAACCACGATGGCAACATTCGAGCGCGGTCCGCATCACCTCGGTATTGCCGGTGGCGTCGAAGGTGTAGTCGGCTCCGCCATCGGTCATCTCGACAACCTTGGCGACGATATCGTCGCGGCTCATGCCCTTGGTGTTGAGGAAGTCGGTCATGCCGAATTTGCGGCCCCATTCCTCGCGGTCGCCATTGATATCGATGCCGATGATCTTGTTCGCGCCCGCGAGCCGTGCGCCCTGGATTACGTTGAGACCGATCCCGCCGAGGCCGAAGACGACGACATTGTCGCCGACCTGCACCTTGGCGGTGTTCGTTACGGCACCAACACCGGTGGTAACACCGCAGCCGATGTAGCAGCTGGTTTTGAAGGGTGCGTCCGCGCGGATCTTGGCGACCGCGATCTCGGGCAACACGGTGAAGTTCGAGAAGGTCGAACACCCCATGTAGTGGAAGATCGTCTCGCCCTTGTAGCTGAAGCGGCTGGTGCCATCGGGCATCAGCCCCTTGCCCTGCGTCGCGCGGATCGCGGTGCACAAATTGGTCTTGCCGCTGAGGCACGACTTACACTGGCGGCATTCAGGAGTGTAAAGCGGGATTACGTGATCGTCCTGCGCCACGCTGGTGACACCGGGGCCGACCTCGCGCACCACGCCGGCCCCCTCATGTCCGAGGATGGAAGGGAAGATACCCTCGCTGTCGAAGCCGTCGAGAGTGTAGGCGTCGGTGTGGCAAATGCCGGTCGCCATGATCTCGACCAACACCTCGCCTTCCTTCGGGCCCTCAAGGTCGACCTCGACGATTTCGAGCGGTTTCTTGGCTTCAAAGGCGACGGCGGCGCGGGTCTTCATAGCTGGCTCCCTGATGGCAAACTGCCATTCAGGGAGACATCAGCCCCGCACCTCCGTCAAGTCAAACCTGCCGAGAAAGCGGCATCAGAAGCCAAGGCTTTCCTTGACAGTAGCGTTGACGATTTCGCCCTTGTGGACGTTCAGCCCTTCCATCAGGTGCGGATCCTGTTCGCAAGCCGCAATGCCGTGGTTCGCAAGCGCCAGGCCGAATGGCAGCGTGGCGTTGTTGAGCGCATAGCTGGACGTCAGCGGCACTGCGCCCGGCATGTTGGCGACGCAGTAATGGATGATGCCATCGACTTCATAAGTCGGATTTTCATGCGTGGTCGGCTTCGAAGTCTCGAAGCAGCCGCCCTGGTCGATCGCGACATCGACGAGGACCGCGCGATCTTTCATCGTCCCGAGCATTTCTCGAGTGACAAGGTGCGGCGCCGCTGCGCCAGGGATCAGCACCGCGCCGACGACGACATCGGCTTCGGCGACCGCGTCTTCGATCGTCGACATGGTCGAATAGCGGGTCGAGGCGCGCCCCTGGAACATCTCGTCGAGCTGGCGCAGGCGCGGCAACGACTTGTCGAAAATTTCGACATTTGCGCCGAGGCCAACTGCCATGCGCGCGGCATGGGTGCCGACCACGCCGCCGCCGAGTACCACGACTTTGGCCGGCAGCACCCCGGGCACGCCGCCCATCAAGGTCCCGCGCCCGCCATTGTTGGCACGCAGGGCCATGCCGCCCGCTTCGATCGAAAGGCGCCCGGCGACTTCGCTCATCGGGGCGAGCAGCGGCAAGCCTCCGCCGGGAGCGGTCACGGTTTCATAAGCGACCGCAGACGCGCCCGATTCCATCAGCCCGCGGGCCTGGTCGGGATCGGGGGCGAGATGCAGATAGGTGTAGAGGATCTGGCCTTCGCGCAACTGCACCCATTCGTTGGGCTGCGGTTCCTTGACCTTCACGATCATGTCGGCCCTCGCGAACACCTCTTCGGCGGTATCGACGATCTCGGCACCGCATTTGCGGTAATCATAATCGGTCTTGGCGATGCCCTTGCCGGCGCCGGCCTCGACAATAACCTTGTGCCCGGCTGCGCAATATTCGCGCGCCGCTTCGGGGGTCAGGCCGACACGGTATTCGTGGTTCTTGATTTCCTTGGGTACGCCAACAAGCATGGGATCTCTCCTAATTCCCTAACCCACGCAGAATACAGGCAATCGAGCCTTGTTTCTCATCAAAGAGTGGTGATAATTGGAACAATAATGGGCAATATCTGCGTAGAGGGCGATTATCTTGCAGCTTTCCATCAACCAACTCGACGCTATTGACCGCAAGCTGCTCGAAGCATTGGCGGAAAACGGCCGCGCTTCGCACCAGCAACTGAGCGAGTCGATTGGCCGTTCACCGACCGCGATCGCGCGGCGACAGCGCCAGCTGGAGGACAGCGGGATCATTCGCGGATACTCCGCCGACATGGACCTGGCGGGTCTGGGGTATGGCGTCACCATTCACCTCAAGATCACGCTCGCCAGTCAGAGCAACGAGATGCTCGATGCCTTCGAACGGGCGATCGCCGCGAGCCCATCGGTCATACAGTGCGACCTGATGTCCGGCAGCGACGATTATTACGTCACGGTGATGGTTCGCTCGCTCGATCACTTTGCGCAGATCCACCGCGACGAACTGTCACGCTTGCCCGGCGTGGTTCGTATGGAGTCGGGCTTCGTGCTGAGGAAAGTCGTCGAACCGCGCCTGCCGCCTGGCTGGGCCGATTGAAAGCCGAGAAAAGCTCGCTATCTGGTTGCAATCGAAATCAAGCGCCGCCATGCGCCGCGCATTCCCCGGCCCAAAGCTCAAAAGGATCCCCCATGTCGAACTACCCCCAGCTCAAGATGCTCATCAATGGCGAATGGGTTGCAGAGGGCGGCGACGGGACAATGGAGGTCATCAACCCGGCGACCGAAGAAGTCTTGGGCCTGATGCCGAAGGCTTCGAGCGAACAGCTCGATGCAGCGCTTGCTGCCGCCGATGAAGGCTTCCGCGTATGGAGCGCCAAGCCCGCGATTGAACGCTTTAACGTGCTCCGCCGGGCAAGCGACTTGATCCGCGAGCGCAAGGACGCAATTGCGCGGATCATCACCGCCGAAATGGGCAAGCCGATGGCTCAATCGCTCGGCGAAGTCGCCAGTGCCGCGGACGTGATCGATTTCCAGGCTGAAGAGGCCAAGCGCGCGGGTGGCCGCATGGTGCCGCCGCGCAGCGCGCATATCCTGTCGCAGCAGGTTCACCACATCCCGGTCGGCCCGTCCGTGCTGCTCACGCCGTGGAACTTCCCGGTCAACCTTCCCGCGCGCAAGCTCGGCGGCGCGCTCGCCGCAGGCTGTTCGGTCATTCTCAAGCCGGCCGAAGATACGCCCGCCACCGCTCAATTACTGGTCGAGACCTTGGTCGATGCCGGCGTTCCCAAGGGTGTCGTCAACCTTGTCTACGGCGATCCGGGCAAGGTTTCCGAACATCTCATCGCCTCTCCCGTGACCCGCAAGGTGTCCTTCACCGGTTCGACGGCGGTCGGGAAGCACCTTGGCGCCCTTGCCGCTCAGGGCATGAAACGCTTCACCCCCGAACTCGGCGGACATGCGCCCGTGATCGTGTCGGAGAATGCCGACTTCGCCACCGCCGTTGCCAATTGTGCGACGGTCAAGTTCCGCAACGCCGGGCAGGTCTGCGTTTCGCCGACCCGTTTCCTCGTCGCGCGCAGCATCTACGACAAGTTCGTGGCGGAGTTCACCGAGCGGGTGAAGACGATCAAGGTCGGCGACGCCGGTGCGGATGACACCGTGGACATGGGCCCCCTCGCCCATGCCCGCCGTATCCCGGCGATGGATCACATCCTGGGTGATCTCGGCGGCAATCGCGGCGAGATCCTCACCGGTGGCAAGGCGATCGAAGGGCGCGGATTCTTCTACGAACCGACCGTTGTCGCAGCTCCGGCGGCCGACAGCCGGCTGATGAATGAGGAGCCGTTCGGTCCGATCGCCGGCATCGTCCCGTTCGACGATCTCGAAGATGCCGTGGCGACCGCCAACTCTCTGCGCTACGGCCTTGCCGCATACGCCTTCACCACCTCGCAGGACGAAAGCTATTACCTCGGCAAAGCGCTGCATGCCGGGATGGTTGCGATCAATCACCTGATTGTCGCTTCACCTGAAACGCCGTTTGGCGGCATCGGCGACAGCGGTTTCGGCTCTGAAGGCGGTGTCGAGGGTTACCTTGGCTACACCGACACCAAGTTCGTGACGGTGGCGAAGTCCCGTTAGTTAGTCGCCCAACGCGAGCACGCGTTCAAACACGCGCAGCAACCGGTGTCCGGCACGCATCGGCCTGATCCGGCCAAAAGTCGCACGCCGTAAAGACAGATCTTCTATCGCCACGGTCCTGCCGAATAGGTCAGGCCCGCTCGACCGATATGTCGGACGCTCCATTTGTGGAATTCCCCCGAATCGCTCCCGTAAAGTGGAGGGCACTCTAATCTTGTGGAAAAACCTGTCGAGTCAGAAGTCGTAACGCAAATTCAGCGGCTTCTATGGGCACTTTTTGGTCGGACTTTCCGCCCCCAAGGGCTGGCCACCGGCTTTCCGGTAGCTGCAAGTGCTCCGAAAACGACTCGGGCGCGACTCGCGCGCTCCTGGTCAGGTTTGGCAGCCGGGATCGAGCGATTGGCGACAATGAACCGCCCGAGAGGCAAATTTTCTTCCAAGACGACGTGGCGCAAAATGGGCATGACGCCGCGAGGCAACACCGATCGCAAGTCTGCCAAGCCATTGAATCTCCGATTAAGTCTCTCGATCAAGGGAAAATCCTGAAATTTCCGTGAGTCGATATCAATTATCTCCAAGAATCAATCTATTGCGGGAAATCTCCCGACCTACCCAGATGGGTAATTTTACATGACAGTCCAGTAACTTAGCGCAGTCTCCACTCTATTGACTCGCCTCCCTCCCCACCTAACATCCGATTAACCAAAGAAATGGCGGGCGTGTTCGGTCTGTACCGAAACCTCGCAACGCCAAATCGCCCTCGGGCCGCTTTTCGAATGTATGGGGTACAGAAAAGGGTCGTCTTCAGCCGACATGCAGCGGCAGCATTTGCGCCGCTCCTGCCGACTTTCTCCCAAATGTTCGATCGAACGTAGCTGACATAACAGGCGGCACGCCAAGCCGTCGGGGTCGAGTTGTTGTTCGCGCGCGGGACGCAGCCCGCGAGAGTGGAGAGAGAAAATGGCTGAATTCCAGTATGTCGATGGCGACGGCGAAGTCTATTACGACCTTACCGAAACCGGTAACGATGCAACCATCGATAGCGCGATATTTCGCACTCTCTCGGCTGAGGGTTCTTCTGGTACCGGCCTGATCCAGGCTTTCGTTCGAGTCCAGGCCACGGGTACGGAGCAAGGCTACAACACAGACGGCCGCGGTGTACCCTACGACGAAAATAGCTCACCACAGTTCACGACATCGCTGCTGCTGAGCGACGTACCGATCGTCGAAATCGACGGCACTTCCTATTACGAGTTCAGGCTCGATATCAACGAGGCGAACAGCACACCGCTTCTGTCGCTTAATGAACTCAAGCTCTATACCACGACCAATCCGAATTTGACGGCCGAACTCGGCTCTGCTGCCTTCGATGCAGCCACGACCCCGATCTGGGATCTCGACGACCAGAATCTCGACGGCACCGACGATACTGACAACACCCTATTGCTCGACTATTCGCTTCAGGCCGGCAGCGGCAAGTCGGACATGTTCTTCTACATACCGGTTGATGATTTTGGCGGTGCCGATCCGGAAACCACCAACGTCCTGCTTTATTCGGAGTTCGGCACCACCGGCACCCTCGACGATACTGACGGCGGTGACTTCGCCGGCGGTGGATCGGGCGTAGGATTATGGGGCGACTACACCTCGGAATCCGGGTTTGAGGAGTGGTCGGTGTCAAAGGTCGCCGATGGCGTCTTGACCGGTTTCAAATGGGACGACCTCGACGGCGACGGCATGTGGGACGTCGCCATGGGAGAGGACTCCGGCGAAGAAGGTATCGGGGATTTCTGGCTCAAGTATTCCTACACTACCGGGAATGGCAACAATGCGATCCTCCACGAAGGGGTCGTCAATACGAATTCCATTGGCCAGTATTTCATCCCATTGGTTGACGGGAACAATCAGGATTACACGGTAACGATTACCGAGCTTGGATTTGCGCTCGAAATTCCAGTCAATGACAACCCTCTCGATCCAGCCAATTATACCCTCGAAGGTTGGGCGTTCACCTTTGACGGAGATGGTACGCTCGACGGGGTGACCCAAGTTATCATCGACAAGGATCTCGAAGGGTTGCCCGAGGGTGAGTTCCAGGTAACCGAGCAGCTCAACTTCGGTAATGTCGAGTACGGCTCGATCTCGGGCACCAAGTTCGTCGATGGCGACGGCGATCTTGAGACGACGGATGACCAGAGCGCCTATACCGAGGCGGGCGGGTGGACGATCTA